>PNAJ01000090.1 GCA_003170295.1 Bryobacterales bacterium
GAATCCTTCTCATTATCGGCAACAACATTTGCGAAGTGTTATGTTTTGATTTGGAGCCCGTCGCGACGAAGACCGACTAGAAGGGCGGGGGCCATGGAGCCTTGAGAAGCGCATCCAAGCGCTGGAGTCCAAAATGCTTTCGGATCCGGTGATCCTCCGCTTCGCCGATGGCAGCACGCAAATATTGACCGGCCGCCGCTATTTCCTACTCGATCTTTTTTCAGGAGTGTGTGGCGGGGACCTCAGTCCGACGGAGGCCGCACAACTCGATCTCATCCGCCAGTGCGTGGCCGCGGAGGAGCCGGGCGGCGGGCGCATGATCGAGGCTATGCAGAGCCTGATGGGGCCGCTCGACGAACCAGTGGACGGGAGTATCGGCAATTTCCAACAAGAACGCTCGCAAGGCTTCCCCCTTGCTATTGATGACCCATAGAATGTAATGAAGCATGAAAGCTGACTGGAATCTGATGCGGCAAATCGTTCTCGCAGTTGAGACTTCATCGACTGCGGGCCTGCCGGATATTGTCGGCAGATCCCAGGAGGAAGTCGGTTACCATGCGCATCTGCTAATTGGCAATGGCCTCGCGGAAGGGTTCTCAGTGCGGAATCTGGGCCATCGGTTGCCCTTCGATTCCGTCTCGAATCTCACGGTCGCCGGTCACGAATTCGCGGAACTCGCCCGCAACGATGACCGGTGGAATGCCGCGATGACTCAAGCCCAAGGCGGCGGCGCGGTCACTCTGGCAATTCTTCAGAACTTGCTGACACATTCGCCACGAAAGCAAACGGTCCTGCCGAACGGCAAGTCCGGGCCCGGGAAGATCCACGTCATCGCGAACAAGCCGCTGACCTTCCTGAAGGACGGATACGGTGGCGAGCAGATCACCGTCAGACCGGGCAGCGGCCCGCAATTGGTCCCAGCTTGGATTCGCGACACGGACACATTCAGGTTCGCGATACGGGACGGAAGCGTGCTGGAGGTCGAGATCAAGACTCCTGCGCTCCCCACGTCTTCAGCCCCTCATGGTGTGCCCGGCGCGCCGCCCGCTCCTAAATCGCGAACCAAACGGGCTCATGATCCTCAACAAGCGGAAAGAACGCGTCAGACGATCGCGCGCTCAAGGGAAGCTAATTCCGACCAGGAGCAGGCGAAACGGCGGAGGTCTAGGTCAACTTGGCTGGACGCGAAAATCGAACTAAAGAGATGGAGTTCCGATGCCGATATCGTTGGCAACGGAGGCCGACGTACAACACGATCCAACGCTATCGTTCGGGCCAGAAGAGTACGCGCGAGACATACGTTAAGGGCAAGTTTGCCAGCGCGTTCGATTGCGATATTTCGGATGTACCTAAGTAAACGTTCGATTTCCGAAATCGAGCAGATACAACGCATTAGCGGAGCTTCTCAAATTTCCTGAAATTTCCTCAAAAACTCTCAAATGGACAGGTGTACCAGACGCCAGTAAGCTTGAAGAAAATTCTTCAAGGAAGCGCGTGAAGGCAACGAACATCAGAGCAAAGAGAGTAACTGCTGGGATCGCTGGTTATGCGGTTTGTCAGGTTGCCGGGATCTCCAGGGCCAGACTTTCCGACATCGAGCGCGAAAACATAACTGCGACTCCTGAGGATTTGCACCGAATCGATGCCGCGATCAACGGGATCATTGAGACCCGGCGACACCTTGCGAAGCTAGCTGAGGAGGCTGGCCTGTCTCTTACGGGAGTTCGCCTGTGAGAGGCGATGACAACGTGGCGATTGAGCCGCGCGATCGCACGGTCTCGGTTGTGGCGCCTCAGGCGTGCGAAGAACGGCACTATCCGGTTGCGTATTGGGCAACCCTGTGGGGATTCAGCCCTAAGACGGTCCGGGATTGGTTCCGCGACGAGTACGGGCCGGGGATTCTGCGCCAGCCAAATACCGGGCGCCGGGTCACGCGGGACTACACCACGATCACGGTGTCGGCTACCGCGGCGGCTCGCGTTTACGCGAAGCGAACAGGCAAGGAGTCGATCCACTGATTGTTCGATGGCAGAGGTAATGTGAACACGTGAAAAGAGAAAACGAACCATATCCCTTCCGTCGTCACCTCCGTCGCTGCGAGTTTTTCGGCCGGGGCGGCCGGGAAGCCCGACCGGACAAATGCGATTGTCCCTTTCACGTCGATGGCCTCCATCACGGCAGACGCGTCCGTCAATCCCTTAGAACGACGAGCCGCCAACTTGCCGACCGCAGGCTCGCAGCGTTGATCCGAAAGCTCGATGAGCAGCGCCGGGCTGAGGGCGCCGAGAATGACAGCGTGGGAACGGCAAAGCGGACGGTTTCGGAAGCGGTAGACAGGTTCCTGAGAAACCACGGCGAGTTGGAGCAAGACCGGACGTTTAGCGGCATCGTCGAATACGGCACCTGGCGGAAGTACCGGACCAAGCTTTCCTTGCTGCGTGCGTTCTGCGATGCCGAGGGCATCTCCGAACTTGGCGACGTGACTCTCGATGGGCTCGAAGATTTTCGTCGAACGCGGAAGGTCGGCTTGGTGACCTGGAAAGTTGAGTTGCAAGCGCTACGAACGTTTTTCGGTTATTTCGTCAGCCGCAAATGGATCGCGGTGAACCCGGCGAAGGAAATGAAGGCGCCCCGCAATATCAAGCCGAACGAGGTGGTGCCGTACACCTTGCGGGAGGAGCGCGAAATCCTGGCTGCTTGCGATAGAGTCGGCGGAGCGACTTACCAACGGACAGCAGCGGTGTACGAGCGACTTCGAGCCCGCGCCATGGTGCTGCTGCTCCGCCACACCGCGTTCCGCATTTCGGACGTTTGCACCCTTCGAAGGGATGCCATCTCGTGGGACCCGGAGAAGTCCATATGGCGTATCTTTATCCGCGCCCAAAAAAACGGTGAGCCGATCTTCCTGCCAATTCCGGAGGGTCTGAAACTCGTCGTCGATGCGCTTCCGCTACCGCGGAACGCTCCCCAGGATTGCCCTTACTGCTTCTGGAACGGGCACACCTCGCGTCGAGCCGTGGTTGGAATCGCGGAGCGAACGCTATCGGCCGTATTTAAGAAATCCGGAGTGAAGAACGCGCATGCCCATCGCTATCGGCATACGCTGGCGACTCGGCTACTTGCCGAAGGGGCCACATTCGAACTGGTAGCGGACATCTTGGGGAACACGCCGGACATCGTCCGAAAGCATTACGGCAAGTGGTCAAAGGGGCGTCAGGACAACATCGACCGGCTCATGATTGCCCATTTTCGGACCGCGCCCGTTACAGTTCCAGTCACACCGCAGTCACACGAAAAAACGGAGCCCGTAAACTAATGAAAAAAAACAGAAAAACTGGTGCGGAGAGGGGGACTTGAACCCCCACGAGATTGCTCCCGCTAGCACCTCAAGCTAGTGCGTCTGCCAATTCCGCCACCTCCGCAGGTGGAAAACTCTTACTTCTTCTGACTCTGAGGCGCTGACTGACTCGGCAGCGTCGGCGTCGCCTGCACCTGCGCCGGAATCGTCTGCGTTGGCGACTTGTCGCCGTTCACCGACGGAGTCACCTGAATCGGCACCGTCGCACCCACCGGCGGCGGTTGCGCGCCGTTTTTCTGCTGCGCCGGGGCCTTCTTTTCGAAAATCGTCGGAACTGCTCCGCCACTCCGCGTCGCCATGATCGACAGCGATAACGACGTCACCATGAACAGCGTCGCGGCAATAGTCGTCGCCTTCGACAGGACCGTTGCCGACCCTCTTGGGCCAAATACCGTCTGCGAGCCCATGCCGCCGAACGCTCCGGCGAGGTCGGCTGCCTTGCCGCTTTGCAGCAGCACCACAACCACTAGGAACAAGCACACAATCACGTGTATCGTTGTCAGCAGGTAAATCATACGAAATTCCGCGAGGCTCTCCTCAACCACTTTACCACGCCGGTTATTTGTACGCCGCCACGCCCGTCACCCGCTCGCCGATGACTAAGGTATGAATATGATCCGTGCCTTCGTAGGTCTTCACCGTTTCCAGATTACAGAGGTGGCGCATGATCGGATATTCGTCCATGATCCCGTTGCCGCCCAGCAGATCCCGCGACTGCCGCGCGCAATCGAGCGCCATCCGCACATTGTTCCGCTTCAGCATCGATATGTGCCACGGCTCGATCTTGCCCTCATCCTTCAACCGCCCGCAATGCAGCGCTAGCAACTGAGCTTTCGTGATCTCCGTAATCATGTCCGCCAGTTTCTCCTGCACCAGTTGATGCGAGGCGATCGGCTTATCGTCAAACTGCTTCCGCAGCACCGAGTACGACCGCGCAGTCTCAAAACAATCCATCGCCGCGCCCAACACACCCCATCCGATTCCGTAACGAGCCTGCGACAGGCACCCCAGCGGCCCTTTCAGACCCTTCGCGCCCGCGAGCATGGCGCCCTCCGGCACCCGGCAATCGCTCAACGCGAGACTCGCCGTCACCGACGCCCTCATCGACAATTTGCCGTGCAACTCCGACGACGAAAATCCTGCCGTGCCTTTCTCCACTAGAAACCCGCGAATCCCATCCTCAGCCCGCGCCCACACGATGGCGACGTCCGCGATCGATCCATTGGTGATCCACGTCTTCTCGCCATTCAGCACCCAATCCGACCCGTCGCGACGCGCCCGCGTCAGCATGCCCGCCGGATTCGACCCGAATCCCGGCTCCGTTAGTCCGAAGCATCCAATCGCCTCGCCCGATTGCAGCTTCGGCAGCCACTTCTGTTTCTGCTCCTCGCTGCCATAAGCGTAAATCGGATACATCACCAACGCGCCCTGCACACTGGCGAAACTGCGAATGCCGGAATCGCCGCGCTCCAGCTCCTGCATGATCAACCCGTACTCGACGTTGTTCATCCCGGCGCAGCCGTAGCCTTCCAGATTCGCGCCGAAAAATCCCAGCCGCCCCATTTCGCCGATCAGCTCCGTGGGAAACCGCCCGTCGCGGAAGCAATCGCGAATCTGCGGAATCACCCGCTCATCGACAAATCGCCGAGCCGTCTGCCGGACCATTTTCTCCTGCTCGTTCAACTGGGAATCGATGAGCAGGTAATCCACCCCGGGAAATTTCGCCATGCAGGGATTATTCTACCTGAGTCGCTGCGTGGCGAAGATAAGCTGACGCTAGGGGGCTCCTACGCGGCGGCGGATTCGTAGGCCTCTTCTAATAGGCGCTCGCGATTGCCGGTTAGGATTGCGTGGTTGATTTGGGTTTGTGAAAAAACGAAGCCATCGTCGGATGGGCGATAGGTTTCTCCTTTTGATTTGTACATTTTCATGATGTCGAGAAGGTCGTTCAGCTCGTGTTTTTCCTTGGTCAGGCGGGTTTTCTGGAGACTCGCGGAGTTGCGTGACGGTCTTTTCGAATTGACGGGAGAGGCGCTGGCTGTGGAGGCTGAGGTTCGCTAACGCTTTCGATTGGCTTTCTAGGGGCGCTACGATCGCCATGGCGGCCTGAACTTGGGCGGGGGCGTCGGCTAGAGGGTCGGGCTGGTTGGCTGCGGCTAGGGTTAGGAGATTGGCTTCGAGGACGGCGACGCGGTTGAGGCGCCAGGAGGCGTCGGCGAGGGCTTGCACCAGATGGGCTTCGGTGGCGCCTTTGGGGTGATACTCGTCTGTAAAAGATGTTATGTGGCGCTGGTAAGCGTGGAGGTCCTCGGTGGGCATGACTACTAGTGGACTGTACCAACTA
>PNAJ01000142.1 GCA_003170295.1 Bryobacterales bacterium
TAGAGGCGCTTGTGTTCGAGGAACAGCACCGGATCGTCGCAGCGGATCGCGGTGCGCAGCAGGCCGCAGGCGTCGAGCGCGTTCGACGGGAACACCACCCGCAGGCCGGGGATGTGCGTGAACATCGATTCGCCCGACTGACTGTGATAAATCGCGCCGCCGTTTAAATATCCGCCGATGGCCACCCGAATCACCAGGGGCGCGGAGAATCCGTTGTAGGAGCGCCATCGCAGCGAAGCGAGCTCATCGCGAATCTGCATCATCGCGGGCCAGATATAGTCGAAAAACTGAATTTCGATCACCGGTTTCATGCCGCGGGTCGCCATGCCGGTGGCCCGGCCTACGATGCCCGCTTCGGCGATGGGCGTGTTGAAGCATCGCGCCGAACCATAGGCGATCTGAAGGCCTTGCGTCGCCTTGAAAACTCCACCTTTGCCCTTCACTTCGGCGAGACTGAGCTCGCGGCTGCAATCGGCCACGTCTTCGCCGAACACTATCATGCGCGCGTTACGCCGCATCTCTTCGTGCAGCGTGAGATTGATTTCGTCGACCATGGTGCGCGGTTCACCGGATAATTTCGGCGCGGCGTTGAACTCCTCAGCCGTGGGATCGACGCGCTCGGAATAGAGAAAGCGCAGGGCGGAACCCTTGGGAGGCGGCGCGGCTTTCAGTACGCGGTCGGTGACCTCTTGAATCTCCATGTCGATTTCGTGGGTCAGCAGCTCGAGGCCGTGGCGATCGAGCACGCCATCGGCGATCAGCCGCTCCGAAAACGTCACGATGGGATCGCGTTTTGCTTCGTCCGCCCGCTCGGCCTGGGTTTTGTAGAGCTTTTCGTCGTCGGAAAGCGAGTGCGAATAAGGGCGGATGCAAGTCGCGCGAATCAGCACCGGAGACTGCTCCCGGCGGCAATGCGCGACGGCTTCGACCATGGTCGCGTGGCTCGCGTCGAAATCGGTGCCATCGCAATTGAAAATCTTCAGATTGGGAAATCCGCTGACGACCTTCGAAATATCGCCGCCGGGCGTCTGCCGCTCGACCGGCGTGGAGATGGCGTAACCGTTATCCTCGACGAGAAAAACAATGGCGAGTTTTTCGAGGCACGCGATGTTCATCGCTTCCCAGAATTCGCCTTCGCTGGTGGCACCGTCACCGGTGGTGACGAGGGTGATCGCGTCCGATTGCGGATCGAGCCGGCGGCACGCGTCCGCGCATCCCACAGCCTGCACGAACTGGGTGCCGGTAGGCGAAGATCCGCTAACAAGATGCAGCCGGGGCGATCCCCAATGGGAAGGCATCTGGCGCCCGCCCGAAGCAGAATCGGCCTCCGCGCCGACGGCTTGCAGCAGCATGTCCTCGGACGTGACGCCGAGGGCGAGGCTCAGCGCGCGGTCGCGATAATAAGTGTAGAACCAGTCATGACCGGGGCGTAGCGCAAGCCCGGCCGCTGCGCCGATGGCTTCGTGACCCGCGCCGCTGATCTGGAAATAAATCCGGTTCTGGCGTTTGAGAAGAATCTCCCGGTCGTCGATGCGGCGGGAGAGATACATGATGCGAAAAGCGTGGATCCGTTCGTCGCGCCCGAGCCTGGTGGGGAGTGCGCTGAGATCCGTTTGAGAAGATGTGCCGGTGAGCATTGGACCGCTTCCAGTTTACCAGCAGTCAGACTCGAAACCCCTACACCGCTCCCTGTGGTCACGGCTCGGTAGGCGTGCTTTAGCGACGCGATAACTGAACCACTGTCTCCAAGTGATACGTCTGCGGGAACAGGTCGATCAATGTCAGTTTGTCGATCGAATAATCGGTAAGCCCAGCGATGTCGCGGGCGAGGGTTGCGGGGTCGCAGGAGACGATCGTCAGCTTGGGCGGTTTCAGGCGCGCCAAATGAGACACCACCGTTTTACCGAGCCCCGCGCGAGGCGGATCGGCGACCACAAAATCGGGAGTCGCGGTGAGGCGCGCAAGATGATCCTCGACGCGCCCTTGCACGTGCTGGATCACCAGGCCCGCGTTCTGCGCGTTGACTTCCAGATCGCGCGCGGCTGTGACTCCCGCTTCGACCGCGGCTACTTTCAAGAATTTTCGCGCGAGCGGCAGCGCGAAGAGTCCGACGCCTGCGTACAGATCGAGCGCGGTTGCGCCGGAGGCGTCGCCAATTGCGGCTTCGACCAACTGATCGATCAAAAACCGGTTGACCTGGAAGAAAGAGCGCGGGCTGACGCGAAATGTTCCGAACGTCGTTGCGTATTCGAGCGCCACCGTCGACTGGCACCAATCGTAAAACGATTTCGCGACGGGACGGTCGGTTTCGAGAACGTTGACCTGCACTTGTGTCTCGTCGGTAAACAGCTCGATCGAGTGGACGAAATTGGGAAAGCGCCGGTCCGGCAGACGGTCGCGCATTTCCGCAAGCGCCTGGTTCAATCGCGGCGATGAGATGGGACACTCGCCGTCGACGGGCACCAGATCGTGCGATCCGGGCGCGAGGTAACCGATTTTTCCATTCGCCAGATGAAACTGCGCGCGATTGCGATAGCGGAGCGCGGGTCCGCTAATTGTCGCGATCTCGCCTTCGAACTTGATTTTTCCGACGCGCCGCAACTGCTCTCGCAAAATTTCGACTTTGCGCGCGAGCTGAAATTCGTAGGGCGCGTGCTGATAGTGGCAGCCGCCGCAGCGGGCAAATAAAGGACACGGCGCGGTGACACGTTCCGAGGCAGGCTGGACAATCTCCGCCAGCTCGGCGTGCATGTCGCCCTCTTTCAACTTTACTTTTGCGATTTCCCCCGGCAATGCAAACGGCACGAAGACGACGCGGCCTTCGATGCGAGCCATGGCATCGCCGCCATAAACCCACTTGTCTATTGTTACTTCCCGAGTCACTTCGTTTAAGATGAAAGTTTCCCCCAAATATAATGAGACCACGCGTATTATCAGGCATTCAGCCGACGGGCAGCCCGCACATTGGAAATTATCTCGGCGCGCTGAAGAACTGGGCCAAGATCCAGTATGACTACGATAGCATCTACTGCATCGTCGACCTGCATGCGGTCACGGTGTATCAGGATCCGGCCGAGCTGCGCGCGAAAATCGAAGAGCTTGCGGGCGTGCTACTCGCGATCGGGATCGACCCAACGCATTCGTCGTTGATCGTGCAATCGTCGGTGGCCGCGCACGCCGAGCTTGCCTGGATGCTGACTTGCGTCACGCCGATCGGCTGGCTGGAGCGAATGACGCAGTTCAAGGCGAAATCTGAAGCGCAGGAATCTATCGGCTCCGGCGTGATGCAGTATCCGGTGCTGATGGCTGCTGACATTTTGATTTATCAGGCCGCGATTGTGCCGGTCGGCGACGATCAATCGCAACATCTGGAATTGACGCGCGACATCGCGCAGCGATTCAATTCGCTCTACGGCGATACATTCGTTGTTCCCGAGACGCGGCTGCCAACCGTCGGCGCGCGCATTATGGGCCTCGACGAACCGGAAAAGAAGATGAGCAAATCCGCGGCCGGCAGCGGACACGCGGTAAGCCTGCTCGATCCGCCGGATGTGATTCGCAAGAAGATTCTGCGGGCGACCACGGATTCGAATCCGGCGGTCGATTTCGAGACGGCGGGCGCTGGCGTTCGCAATCTGTTGGCGATCTTCCAGGCGTTTACTGAATCGACCGACGAAGCGCTGCGCACACAGTTCAGCGGTATGCGTTACGGCGATTTGAAGAAGACCGTCGCGGAGGCGGTGATCGCCGCGCTCGAACCGATTCAGAAGCGCTATCGCGAGATCACGGCGGAGACGGGTTACATCGCGCGGGTGCTCGAAGAGGGAGCGGAGAAGGTCCGGCCCATCGCGAACGACACGGTGAAAAAAGCAAAACGCGCGATGGGTTTGTATACGCCGTGACCTTCGCGTCCTACTGGCATCTGCTGCGCGGGAACCGCAACATTCGCCTGCTGTGGACCGCGCAGATCGTCAGTGAAATCGGCGATTGGTTTTATTCCGTCGCCATCTTCAGCTTTCTTTTGGAACTCACCGGCAGCGCGCAGGTGGTGGCGTTTGCGTTCCTGATGCAAGTGTTGCCGCTATGCCTGATGACGCCTACCGCGGGCGTGATCAACGACCGCATCAGCCGCCGTAAAGTAATGATGTTCGCCGATTGGGCGCGCGCGGGCATCGTGATCCTTATGATGCTGGTCCGCACGCGCGGCCTTCTTCCACTGCTGTTTGTGCTGCTACTGCTTGAATCCGTCTGCCTGGCTTTATTCGAATCGGGGCCGCGCGCGGTGGTGCCGAATATCACCAAGGGCGACGAGATTCCGGTGGCGAACGCGCTTGCGTCGGCGACGTGGTCCATCAATTTCGCTGTGGGAGCCGGACTCGGTGGACTGGTGCTGGTGACGTTCGGGCGCGAGACGGTGTTCATTGTCAATTCGCTCTCCTTCGTGGCGTCGGCGCTGCTGATCCGCGCCATGAAATTCGCGGAGCCTCACGCCGACAACCTGCCGCCCTTGCGCGCTCGCGACCTGGTCTACTTTTCGCCGATCGCCGAGGGCATGCGATACGTCCGCCGCGATCCTAAACTGCGGGCGACGATTTTCGTGAAAGGCGCGATTGGGCTGATGGGATCGAATCTGGTGATCCTTCCGGTGCTGGGCGAGCGCGTATTTCACGTCCAGTGGCATGGGCTGAGCGCATCGCAGGCCGGAGCGCTGGGCATGAGCATGCTGTTCACGTCGCGCGGGTTCGGTGCGATTCTGGGATCGTTTCTGGGTGGGAATTTCGCGGGGATCGATAAAGTCCGCCTGCGATGGACTATTCTGGCGGGATTCGCGATGATCGCAGTGGGCTACATCGCGCTGGGCGCGGCTGGATCGATGGCGGTGGCGCTGGTCGCACTGGTGGTCGCCCACGCGGGCGCGTCGGCCAACTGGACCGCATCGAGCACGCTGCTGCAAACGCGTACCGACGACCGTTTTCGCGGACGCGTGTTCTCGGCGGAGTTTGCCTTCAACATGCTGGCTGTCTCCATCACGAGCTTCGCCGCCGGACAAGCCGTCGACCGGGGAATCGATGTGCGGACGGTCGCGATCGCCACGGGGGTTCTGATGCTGCTGCCCGCGGCAGTGTGGCTGATCGCGGGTCGCGCGTGGCGGGAATAATTACTCTTGCTTGCTACTCGGCTTCACATCACCGCACGATGAGTTGAGAAACCTGCCGGAGATGTTGACTTTCATCTCCATGTTTCGCCCGTTATTTCCGATTGTCGAGAGCACCAAGCCCTTCAAGTGGGAGGAGTCCACAGCCTCCACTTTGACCGTGCGAACGGTCTTGTTCCCGGGCGTATCGCACTCCAGCCTAACTTCCTGCTTGGTGCTTGTCGAGGTCATGATGGTTTGCTTACAAGCCTTATCACCGTCGCTATAATCGAAAGCCCTCGTCAAGTCTTGCTTGGTAATGCAAGACTGCCTGGTTGACGTCTGGGATGCAGGAACGCTCTTCATTGATGCCTCCAGTCGCGCTTTCTGTTCCGCCGTCATTTTAGCAAGGGCGTCGGCAGGGATCGGCAGCGTGCCGCTTCGCTCCCCAATGGTCGTGATTTCCCACAATCCGGTTTTCACATCAAGCGGTGTCAAATTGTCCGCCGCCCTGGAAACTCCGGCGCCCAGCATCAGCACCCACAGAACATTTTTGGTCATTAACGATCTCCCCAATCCACATAGAATGGCACGAGCGCGATTCACGTGTAAAGCAGACGAGATTGACCCTCGCCCCTTCCGCGCGCTATGATTGTCACTTAGATGGCAAACACAGTTTCATCCCTGAAGCGTGTGCGCATCACCGAGGGGCGAACGGAAGTGAACCGGATTCGCAGAACACGGTTGCGCCACCAGATTCGTTCTCTTCGCCGCCTGCTCGAAGCCAAGGACGCGAAAAGCGCCACGGCTATCGTGCCGAAGACGTTTTCCCTGATTGACCGCTCCGCCAAATGGGGCATCATCAAGAAGAACACGGCTGCGCGGTACAAGAGCCGCATCACGCTTCGTCTTCGTAAGCTGGCTGCTGCTTAAGTTTCACGGCGTAGTAAGCGCGAGAATCATCTCTTCCATCACGATGCGGTCGTCTGGCCGTGCATCGCGAAGGGACCGGTCTGCCTCGAATAATCGCACCAGTGCGCGTTCCAGGCGCGCCTTCGGGAACGACGAAACCGTCTGCTCGATTTGGCGGGCTCTCTCCGGCCACATCCGGGCGCCGATCTTGTTGAAATGCGCCTGAATTTGCCCCGCGCCGCGTAATCCTGCTTCGCGCGCCACCAGCGCCATCCGAAACTGAGTGCCTAAAAAAGTCAGCGCGAGCGGCATGTACTCGCCTTCGCGCGCCAGAGTGTCCAGGATTTCGAGTGCGCGGGTCCGATCGCCTCGGCCGAGCGCGGCGACCAGCGCGAAAACCGTGGTTTGCTGCGCATCGGGAACCAGCATCGCGATATCCTCCGCCGTTACTTTTCGCGACGTGCCCGCGTACAGCGACAACTTTTCGATCTCGACCGCGATCCGCGCCGCGTCGCCTCCGGTCGCTTCCAGCAGCAGAGCAAGCTCGCCCAGTCCGAGTTGCAAACCAATCTTCTTTGCGAGGGATTGCGCGAGCACGCGGGCCTCGGATGGGTCGAACGGGCGAAACTCCACTTGTTGAGGGACGCACGAATAATACTTTTGGACGCGCTCGATTCTGGCTTTATCCTCGCCCTCAAAATCGTAGCGGCTCGATTCGATCACGATCACGGTGCCCGGCGTGGGATCGCTCAGGTACGCGGCAAGTTGGGAGGCGTCTGAAGAATCATCCTCGTCGTCGTCCGACGCCTTTGCCCTTCCGCGCGGCAGCGCCGCTTCCGCGCTCGCAATCCAGATGACGCGCTTGGTGGCGAACAACGACATGGATCGGGCGTCATCGATTACGGATGCAAGGGGAATTTCGTCCAGATCGTGACGGGTCAGGCCCTCATCGCGCTCTTCCAAGGAGAGCGCGGCATCGAGCAGAGCGCGCCGGCAGCGCTCGCGCTGATACGCCTCCGGACCGAGGAATAAATACGCCGGCGCGGGTCCGTTCTTTTTTAGACGATCGAGAAACTGGTCGGGAGTCATTAGAACTTCTCGAGGATCGCGCTCACCACTTGCCGCGATACTTGCAATGCGACGCGATTCAGCCCGGCGTCGCTCTCTTCGAAATACGCGATCGGGTCGACGCTGATCTCGTAGCGCTCGCGCGCGTCGAAGTTCGCATTGCTGTAGAGCACTTTCCCCGTCGCTCTCTCAGTGAAAGTGACGCTGAGAATCACGTGGATATCCGCGGCCGTGGCGCGTCCCGTCGCCGGATCGACCGTGGTCTGATTCGCCAAATAGTTCATTACGGTGCCGCGCAGAGCCGCATCGGCAGCGTCGCAATCGGAAACGATGTGATAGCGCGTGCGAGAAATAAACTCGCGCGAGATCGCTTCCGGCAAACGGTCGGTCAGCTTGTAGCGCGACGACGCGTTCTTAAACGCCGGGATGCAGACGGTCTTGATCGTTTTCGGCATCAGGTCGGCGTGCCCGGAGACGTGATAGCCGCAAGAAGTCAGCGTAAGCGCGGAGGTAAAAAGCAGACCCTTCATACCCATTCCTTCATCACCGCGACCGCGTTTTCCGCTGACAATCGAAAATTATCGGCGGCCATCCAGAACCAGCAGGCGCGCGCCTGATTTGGATCCACCGCGATCGCGCCCACGCTCAGCCCATTCTGTCCCGCCACGCCGATATTGGTCGGCGGATCGTCCGGCCGCACGTCGATTCCATCGCCATCGAGGGCTCGCTTCAACGCCTCGACGCCCGGATTCTCTTCAAACTCTACCCACACCGAAAAACTGTGGCCATGAAACACGGGCGCCTGGATCACGCGCAAAGACGGCATCGGGACGCCATCCCATGCGGCCAGAAGCGACGCCAAGTGCCGCTCGACTCGCTGCTCGATTCCTTCCAGCGGCTCGTCCGCTTCCTCGCCGTAACGGGCGAGCATCGCAAACGCGAGCTGCGTATCGAACACGTCGGTCTTGAGTTTTTGGAAGGACAGAACCGCGACGTTCTGCTGCTGCAGTTCGTCGAGTCCCTTTTGTCCGCGTTCGCTGGCCGGCTCGAATACATGCACGATGGACCGCCGCAGAGGGGCGCATTCCGCGAGCCGCGCGAGGAACATCGCGATTGCGATCGCCGCCGGATGGGCGATCACCTGCACCGCCGCAAGATTCTTCACGGGAGCTTTTTCGGCAAACGGCGCGCGCAGGCGAGCGGTCGGCTGTTCTTCGAGCGCCGACGTCAAATCGATCAACACGGTGTTCTTCGACGCGATCTTGAACGCCTTTCGGCTCGATGCGTGCGAGCCCGCGAGAAACGCCACCGCCGCGCCCTCGAAACTCGCAGCCGCGAGAGGGACCATCACCACCGGCTCTTCTTCCTCCGGAGCTAGCTGCTCCGCGATACCCGAAATCAATTCCACGCGCGGTGCGGGTCTTGTTTCGGCCAGCAATTCGCGCAGTTCGCGCGCCAGCAGTGTATCGCCGCCCACCACAGCGACTAACGGCCGCACTAGAAAAGGCTCAGCCAATTTGATGCTCCGGTTGCGGGGGCGGCGATTTGAATCTCCGCCTGAAGATGCCGCCGATGCGGATGACGATGCCGCTCACCATGTAGCCTGCTGACATCGCGAGCAGCGCAGCCTGCGGGAAGCGCCAGATGAGAAAGATCACAGTGGCAAAAAGAATAATCGTCACAGGCGAGCGCGGGCGCGTCAGGCTCAGATCCTTGAAGCTCGGGTAGCGCCACGTGCTCACCATCAGGAAGGAGAGCAGCGCCAGTAAGACCAGCCAGGCAGCCGAAAATGTCCAAGCGCGCAGCGGCACACCGTCGGAGGCGAACACGACGCTGGCAACGACCGCCGCTCCCGATGGGATCGCCAGGCCGACGAAATATTTCCGGTCCGGCCGCCCAGGATTTTTTGGCATCGGATTCTTTTGAATATTGAAACGCGCCAGGCGCATCGCGCCGCACAGCAGAAAGATGAACGAGAAGAAATATCCCGCGCTGTTCAGATACTCGAAAACTTTCGGATTGAGGGTCGTGACTGGCTCGACGAACCGCACTCCCCACACAAACGCCAATGCCGCAGGTGCAATGCCGAATGCGATGACGTCGGCGAGCGAATCCATCTCGCGCCCGAAATCGCTCACCGTATTCGTCATGCGCGCGATGCGTCCGTCGAGGCCGTCGAGGAAAACCGCCAGTCCGATTGCGAGCGATGCTTTCACAAAATGCTGATTGGCGAGATTGGGGGAAGCTGAGGCCGTCACCATCTCCATCGCGCCCTGAAAAATTTCGATCAGCGCGTAGAATCCGAAAAACACATTGCCCGCCGTGAATAGCGTCGGCAGCGCATAGGCCGCTCGACGCGGACGACGCTCCGGAGAGTTGGGATCGACCAGGCGATCGCGCAGGCTCACGATTTTTTCCTCGCAATCACGCTCGAACCGCCGGCGACGCGCTGACCCACGCGCACCACGACCTCCCATTCCGGACCCAGTTGCACATCGACGCGCGATCCGAACTTGATGAGTCCAATGCGCTCCCCCGCGGCCAAGATATCGCCGGGTTTTTTATAGCAAACGATGCGCCGCGCGATCAATCCGGCGATCTGTTTGAACACCACACGCGTCGGCTCACCCGCGACCGTACCGTCCACCGTAATCGTGTTCTGTTCATTCGAATGGCTCGCCGCTTCTTTACTCGCGACCAGAAATTGCCCCTCCTGGTAGCGAATATCCGCGACGCGCCCGGGAATCGGCGTGCGATTCACATGCACATCGAACACGTTCAGAAAAATGCTGATCCGCTGCCCGCCATTTTCCGGCTTCACGACGACCACTTTTCCGTCGGCGGGTGAAACGGCGACGGGTCCGGGAGGCACTTCACGATCCGGATCGCGGAAAAAATACAAACAAAACGCCGCCAAAATGTAGAATGGCAGCGCCCAGTACCAAGCGGTGAGATACGTCACCACGCCCGCACCCGCGAGCAGCGCCGCAGAGTAATAGATACCGTAGATGACCAAGTTAACTCCATTGTCGCACTACCCTTTTCAGTGATGTTCCATCCCTTGGACCACCACAATGATTCCGTTGGTAATAATCTGCACGCCGACGCACATCAGGATGAACGCCGAGAGGCGCAGCATCACCACAGTTCCGGTCGCACCTAAAAATCGAATCAGCGCAGCCGCGAATCGGAAGCTGAAGTAGACCGTGAACGCCACCGCCGCCAGGCCCACCAGGCTGGCCAGCGCTCTCTGCCACAGAACCACGCCCGGTTCCTTGAGGCTCGCGCCGATCGTGATCGCCGCCGAGATCGTGCCGGGGCCCACCGTCAGAGGAAAGGTGAGCGGGTAAAACGCACGCGCCTCGACCTTTTTCACATCCGTTACCACGGGGCTGGTTTTTTCCTCGGCATTGAGCAATTTCCAGCCGCTGGCAGCCACCAGCAGTCCCCCGCCGATCCTGACCGATGTCAGCGAAACGCCAAAAAAATCGAGCACGTAGGAGCCGATGAACGTCGCCGCAACGACGAGAACGAAGCTGCTGATGCCGATACTCCTTGCCATCTTTCGGCGCTCGTTTTCGGGGATACCGAGCGTCATCGAGTGAAAAATCGCGGCCGATCCCGCAGGATTGATCAGAGGCAGCAGCGTCGCCACGACTAAAACCACGATCCGCACCAGGATGCCGAACTGTTCCGCCATTCTTCTACTGTAGGCAAATCTTACCGTTAAAAAAGCGGCAAGATATTCCGGATCGCACACGCCGCCTGGCTGCAAGTCGATGAAGAAGGGTTAACGGCCCCACGACTGCACTACAGATTCGAGACTGGGCTCAGTTGACCCAGCGATCAACCTGAGAATAGGAGTAATTCTTATGAATACAGACCAATTCAGTGGTAAATGGAAACAGATGCAGGGCGCTGCGAAGCAGCAGTGGGGAAAACTGACCGATGACGATCTCGAAGTGATTGCCGGTAAACGCGACACTTTGGTCGGCAAGCTTCAGGAGCGCTATGGCATCGCGAAGGAAGACGCTCAGAAGAAGGCTGACGAATGGTTGAAATCTTACAAGACGGCTAACGAACACGCCCATCACGCTACCACCAAATAGCGGATTGCGGGGGACAAGGAGTGCGACACCCCCTTGTCCCCGCGCCTCCTGAGCGACGCCTCCGGAGTGACAATGTTACCCTTCTCTCATCGCTCATGAATCACCAAGACCTGCAAGCAGCCGCGCATGAGGAAATGCTCGGCAACGGCTTCCACCCCGATTTCCCTCCGCAAATCCAAACCCAAATCGCCTCGATCCGCGCCGCCGCACCCGCTGTTCCCGGGCCTGCTGTAAAGGATCTACGAAGCCTCCTGTGGTCGTCAATCGATAACGATACTTCCCGAGACCTCGATCAAATCGAATACGCCGAGCGGCAGCCGGATGGCACCACCAGAGTGCTGATCGGCATAGCGGACGTCGATGGCTCCGTTCAAAAAGGCTCGCCCATCGATCTGCACGCTGCGGCCGAATGCGTCTCCGTCTACACCGGTGTCGAGACATTTCCGATGCTTCCTGAGGAGCTATCGACCGGGCTGACGTCGTTGAACGAAAATGTTGACCGGGCATCGGTGGTCATCGAAATATCCGTGACCGCCGACGGAATCGTTCAATCCGGTCAAGCTTACCGCGCGCTGGTGCGGAATCGCGCGCAGTTAACGTATAGCGGCGTCGGACCATGGCTTGAGAACGGCAGCGCTCCGCCCAAGGTCGCCGCCTCGGCTGATTTGCAGCAGCAACTCAAGCTTCAGGACGATGTCGCGCAGCGAATGCGCGCGGCCCGATTCACGAGCGGAGCCCTCTCGATCGATAGCATCGAGACAACGCCATCGATCGCGAACGGCCAGGTCACCGGCCTCCAGATGATGCTGAAGAATCGCGCCACGGAGTTGATTGAGGATTTCATGATCGGCGCCAATGAGGTGATTGCCCGGCTGCTCTCCTCCCGCAATGTGGCTTCGATAAGACGAGTCGTGAAGACGCCGGAGCGGTGGCCTCGCATCGTGGAGCTCGCCGCCGCGCTCGGCGAAAAACTGCCGGAGGCGCCCGATTCCGCGGCGCTGAATAATTTCCTGATGAAGCGCAAAGCGGCCGACCCCGTGCATGCGCCCGACCTTTCGCTCTCAATCGTCAAGCTGATGGGACCGGGCGAATACGTGGTGGAGCGGCCCGGCGATCCTCCGCAAGGCCACTTCGGTCTCGCGGTGCACGACTATACCCACGCCACCGCGCCGAATCGCCGCTTCGCGGATTTGGTAACACAGCGGTTAATCAAAGCGGGAGCCGCTGCGTACGGCGCCGCCGAGCTCGACGTCATCGCGCGCAACTGCACGCTGCGCGAGGATGCGGCGCGGAAGGTCGAGCGCATGATGAAGAAACGCATCGCCGCGGTGGTATTGAGCAATCGCATCGGAGAAGTTTTCAATGGCGTGGTCACCGGAGTGACCCCGAAGGGGACGTTTGTTCGCATCTTGAATCCCCCCGCCGAAGGTCGCGTCGTGCGAGGCGAGCAAGGACTCGATGTCGGCGATCAGGTGCAGGTGAAATTGCTGGAGACGGATGCGCAGCGGGGATTTATTGATTTCGGGCGCACAAGCTGATCCTCCGAGGTCAGCCTGTGCGCCCGGCTGCTACACTCTGCGCGTCGTGTGCGCGATCAGAGACACCAGGAACAACACCAGAAAAATAACGAACAGAATCTTCGCGATTCCGGCCGCGGCTACCGCGATGCCGGTGAAACCCAGGACCGCCGCGACCAAAGCGACGATAAAGAAGGTTAACGCCCAGTTCAACATTTAAATTCTCCTTCCAGAATCCAACACGAATCTTTGATGCACCTTCAGTGCCAATTTAGAAAGTCTTTAGATTCAACGAATCCTGGCTTTTCGTGAAGAAACTAGCTGCGCGAAATCGCAGATTTCGCAGCAACACGTCATAATGTTTGCTTCATGACCTACAAGTTGACTTTGGAATATGACGGCTCGAAATTCTCCGGTTGGCAGGTGCAAACGAACGCGCGCACCGTGCAAGGAGAATTGCAACGCGTTGCCGACGAATTGTTCGGAGTTGCCGTGGATGTCCAAGGCGCGGGCCGCACGGACGCTGGTGTTCATGCCTTGGGACAGGTGGCGCACATCAAAGTTCGCGATTCGCGCCGGAAATACACGCCTTCGCACTTGATGATCGAGCTGAACGACAAGCTGCCTTCGTCCATCGCCGTCGTCGAATGCGAGACTGTGCCGCAGACTTTCCACGCTCGCCACGATGCCACCTCGCGAGCGTATTTTTATCAGATCTCGATTCGGAAAGCCGCTCTCTCGAAGAAATTCGCGTGGTGGATCAAGGAGCCTCTGGACATCAAAGCGATGCAAACCGCTGCCGAACTGATCGCAGGACGTCACAACTTCGTGCGATTCTGCGCCCCCGATCCATCGCGTCCGGGCGAGCCGACCACGGTGGTCGTGAACTCGGCCGAGGTCGGACTCGACGGTCACATGGTCGTATTTCGCATCGAAGCATCGCATTTCCTCTGGAAGATGGTTCGCCGGCTGACAGGAACGCTCGTTAAAGTCGGACTAGGCGAGATCACACTCGACCAATTCCGCAGTTTGCTCGCCGGGAAAAAAGACGCCAAGCTCGACGTCGCATCGTGGACAGCGCCGTCGGCGGGATTGTTTCTCGAGGCAGTACGCTATTAAAGCATCGTCGGCATGATCTGCATCTCCGGCACCGCGGCGCGCGGTGGAAGCTTGGCGACGAACAGCACCGCTTCGGCGACGTCGTCGGCTTGCAGAGCCTTCGCGAGCATCTCCGGCGGAGGTTTCACCGGACGCTTCTCTAAAATCTCCGTATCGACCAGCCCCGGACAGACGACGCAGGTGCGGATGCCGTTTTCTTTTTCCTCCACGCGAATCGCATGCGCGAGGCCAAGCATCCCGCGTTTCGATGCCTGATACGCCGCGCCGGAAATATCGGGAACCAGCCCCGAGATCGACGCGATGTAAATCAGGTGTCCGCTCTTACGCTCGCGCATCGCGGGCAAGACCGCCCGTGTGGCGTAGTACGCTCCGTTGAGATTCACGCCGATTACTTCATCCCAGGTTTTTGTGCTGAGCCGAGTCATCGCGCGATCCGGCGTGTTGGTGCCGGTCGCGTAAACCAGGATGTCGATCTTTTCGAACTGCTCGACAGTCCGCGAAGCGAGTTCCTCCATCGCAGCCGCGTTCGTTGCATCCGCGGTGGAAATCCCGATCTCGATATTTTCTTCGGCAAGCTCATTTTGCAGGGCCTGCAGACGATCCTGGCGGCGAGCGGACGCCATGACGGTAGCGCCTTCGCGCGCGAACTGAACCGCGATCGACCGGCCAATTCCACTGGACGCTCCGACGACGAGTACGATTTGATTCTTGAGTGTGACGGGCATTAAGGCTTCAGTATCGCAAACGCGAACAGCGTATCTCCCGCGCCGACAATCAAGTATTGTTTGCCATCGAGCAGGAACGTCATCGGCCCGTTGCTGACGTTCGAGCCGACGCGAAAATGCCACAGAATTTTCCCCGTTGCTGGATCGTATGCAATCAGGTTGCCCGCTGGATCGCCCGTAAACAGGAGCTTTCCGGCGGTGGTCAGAATTCCCGCGCCGCCCAGGCCGCCTCCACCGGCGCCCTGATATTCATGGCTCCAGCGAATTTTGCCGGTCTGATAATCGATCGCTTCGAGCGCCGACTGGGAGAAAAGCGTCCGGCCCGATCCGCCGTAGCCTTCGGGTTTTTCATCGGTATCGGTGAGATAAGTGACGCTATACCCCTTGTTCGCGTTGACGTAGAAGAGCCCGGTATCGGGATCGAAACTCGGTGGAGGCCAGTTGGTGCCGCCGCCTCCCGGAATGTCGATCAGCGATCCGGCTTCCTTCGGTTCTTTCGCGACATCGGGAATCGGTTGCCCTTTTTGATCGACGCCCTTCGACCAGTTCACGCCGGTGAATCCGGCGGAGACCAGATTCTTTCCGTTGGTCCGGTCGAGCACGAAAAAATATCCATTGCGCGCTGCCTGCGCCAGCAGCTTGCGCGGCTGGCCGTTGAATATCGCATCGAACAACACCGGCGTCTCGACGTTGTCCCAATCGTGCGTGTCGTGCGGCGATGCTTGAAAATACCAGACCAGTTTTCCCGTGTCGGGATTCAGCGCGACAATCGAACACGTGTACAAATTGTCGCCCTTGCGGCTCTGGCCCGCATACACCGGATTCGGATTACCCGTGCCCCAATAAAGCAGGTTTAACTCCGGATCGTAGGTGCCGGGAAGCCACGTCATGCCTCCGCCGTGTTCCATCGAACTTTTACTCGGCCACGTTTCCGAGCCTGGCTCGCCGGGGCGAGGCTCCGAATTCCAGCGCCATTGCAAATCGCCCGTTTCCGGATCGCGCGATTCCAAATAGCCGGGCACGTCCATCGCGTCGCCGCCCACGCCGATGATGACGCGCTTGCCGATCACCATCGCAGCCATGGTCGTGAAGTATTGCAGCTTCTCGTCGGCGACCTTTTTACGCCACCGCTCCTTGCCGTCTTTCGCGTTCAGCGAAATGAACCAGCCGTCGGGCGTCAGGAAATACAGCCAGTTGCCGTACATCCCGACGCCGCGATTGCCGACCAGATGCCCGCCGTGATCGACCCACGAATAATGCCACAACTCCTCGCCCGTGCGCGCGTTGACGGCCCAGACATGATCCGGCAATGTGAAGTAGAGGATGCCGTTGACTTCAATCGGTGTCGATTTGATCTGCGCATTTCCGACGCCACGCAGTGGCCCGACGTTGACGCGATACATCCACTGAAGCGCGAGCGATCCGACGTTCGATGAGTTGATCTGAGAAAGAGCGCTATACCGGCGTCCCGAAAAATCGCCGTTGTAAGTCGGCCAATCCTGCGCGATGGCCAGGGTTGCGGTGAAAAAGCCTCCCAGGAAAAAGCGAATCTTCATTTGAGCGTCACCAGATACGACAGCAGATTGTGCATATCCTCGTCCGTGTATTTCGCCAGCAACTCGCGATGCCCCACCAGCGGATCTGGGATCTCGACCTTCACGCGGTCGCGCGGCCAGGAGTGATATTCGCCATCGGCATCGACCATCGAAACGTCGAAATCGTCGATGCGTTTCAATGTTCCCGTCAGCTTTTCACCGGTTGAAAGTGTGATCGTCGCCTTGGTGGATCTCGCGCCGCGCCCCCGCCCCGATGCAGGCCATAAAAAGGCCGCTTGCAAATCGACCGGAGCGAATTTCGTCGCGACGTGGGCAAGATCGCTTGCATGGCACGTTTTGCAATGAGCATTGAAATACGCCTCGCCCGCCTTCGCGTCGCCGACGACGATGTTTTGTACCTTATAGAGCCCTCGATTCACCGCGAGTTCAACGCGCATGTGCAGGAACTGCGCGATATCGGAAACTTGCGACGCCGTCATCGAGGCGAATGCGGGCATTCCCTTGTCTGGACGTCCCTGCAAAATCAGCGGTCCGATCAGATCGGCTTTTTCATCGTGTAGCACCAGGGGCGAGCGGACCAAATCCGGCCCTTCCGCGCCATTCGCCTTGAGCCCGTGGCAGAACGAGCAGTTGGGCGTATACAATTTTTCGCCCCGCTCCGCCGCCACCGGATCGGGCGGCGCACCAAGCCCGAGAAAATCCCTGGTTCCCTGGCCTCCGCGGCCTTGAGCCAGCACGTTCATCGCAAACACAGCGAGAAGTAAAACGAATCTGTTCACGCGATCCATATTAGTACAATGAGTCACAGATGAGCCGAATCATACTGATCGCCGCCGCGGCCTGCTCGCTCGCCGCCCAGCCGGTGTCCTCTTATCGTTACACCGTGAAGGGCGACGAGAAGACCATCGAAATTACCAACGTCAATTATGAGATCGCCGGCCGCGCCAATAATACCCTGGTCCTTCGCGAGACGACGCATTCCAAACAGGTGCTGGGCGACATCGGCATGGAGGCGTCGACGACGACCGAAGCATGGAAACTCGGAACCAATATAAAAGAGAAGCCTCTGTACTCGGTGTCAGTCGAAGGTTCGGAGAGTCGCGTCGTCGAGGACAACCTGTTCGTGGTGTCACGCGGCCTGGAAGAAGTGGAGTGGTGGTCCGTGTATCGACTCGCGAACGGCGCGCACCTGTTCGATACCTATGTGCCACTGGTCAAATTAGGCGAATGGGGAGAGCGGCGATATACGGGGCTTGAAGTCGCAGCGGACGATACAAAGGACGCTCGTCTCAAAGAAGCTCACGTGGTCGCCGTGCTCACCTACGCTTCCGACGAGAAGATCATTCGCGAGGCGCTGATCACGTGCGACGATCCTAAGCAAGCGCAGCTCCTCAGATCCTTCGCGGATGAGACGCGCACCATGACGGCGCGCGGCGACAAGTCCGTAAGCTTGCGATTATCGTTCACCACGAGCGGCGGTCCCGCGCCCGGGCCGGCGCTTTCGATTGTGATTCCGATTGCCTCCGACAATCTTGACCTAACCCACGCGCAACTCCCGCCACACGTCCACATCGCCGCCTGGAAACGCTAGCGGATCCGGTCCGCATGGCCTTGTGGGGCGGGCTATTCAGCCGGCAGCCGCCTTCCAGTCGGCTTCTTACTTGCTGTCCGCCAGCGCCATGACCGCGTACGCAGTCGCCGCATCGCTCATGAATTTTCCCGCATCGGAAGCGGGATCGCGCTGTTTGTTCAACGACGTCGCGGGCCAAAGACCCGCAACTTTATCCTGATTTCGCGCGAGCCATGTCAGCCCTCGCTCCAATTGCGCGCTGGTGCGAGGCACGCCCGCCTGTTCCAGAACATACAAGACCAATCCAGTGCCGTACCCATCGCTGATCGATGGCAGCGCCGTCGAATCCCTCCGTTTCCATGTACTGAGGACCAGTGACGACGCGCTCCATCCTCCGTCCTGCTGCTGCTTCGCGAGCAGTTCCTCGACGATCGCCTTCCGCTGTTCGGGCTTCAACAGCGCCGGTAATTTCGTCGACGCCCACAGCAGCACCGTGCGATTCAGCAGCGATTGCGCGGCTTGCTCGCGCTGCAAATATTCGCTCAACAGCTTTACGTTTCCCTGAACCGACGCCTGATATTCCTTTGGCGTGCTCCCCACCGCGATCGCGGCGAGCGTCGCTCCCCAATATTGCGAATCGTCGGCCTCCCACGGCTCGTTGTGGAAATTCAGCCACGTAAACGCGCCTGTTTTCTCGCCCGTTTGCAGTTGAAGACTCCACATATTCTGGAGCGCGAGCTTGGTGTCGTCGTTCAATTTGCGATCGTTACTGACCAGAATCAGGGCGTTGAGCACAGCCTCGGTCCCTCGGGATTCCGCGGTCTTGGGATCTTTATCTTTATCCTTATAGAAAGGCTCCACCTCAGACCACATACGAACGCGCTTGGTGACGTTCGCGAGCAACTGCCGCTCGCCCGTCGATGGAGCTTGCTCGGCAAGCGCGGACCGTAACGCAGGCCGGCCCAGCGCATAGGGCAGCGCCGTATGGCAGGAGATGCAAAACGTATCGTGATCCCGCTGTGCGGACTTCCAGCCGATCCACCAATCGGCGCGCTGATCCAAATACGCGGCCGCCCCCTTGGGACTCCATTCATCGCTGGCCAGCAGCGGGACCGCGAAAATCGCTAGAGCAATCGTCGTCCTCATCCCGATATTGTAGCCGGATTTGTGAGTGTCACGAATGTTATTGTTGTGCTACGGGAGTATTTTAAAACCGTCCAGCCGTGTCACTGCGTAATAAAGAGAGAGCATGCACATCCCCGACGGATATCTGAGCCCCTCCACTTGCGCCACCTTATATGCGGGCGCGACTCCGTTCTGGTATGTCTCGCTCCAGAAAATGAAGCGGCGATTGAATTCGCAAGCTGTACCGTTGTTGTCGGTATTCGCAGCGTTTTCGTTCGTCATTATGATGTTCAATCTGCCTCTGCCCGGCGGCACCACCGGTCATGCAGTTGGGGTCGCGATCGCGGCCATTGTGCTGGGACCCTGGGGATCGATTCTTGCGATCTCGGTTGCGCTGGTGATTCAGGCGATCTTTTTCGGAGACGGAGGCATCACTGCCATCGGAGCAAACTGCTTCAATATGGCGATTGTCGGATCGCTGGTCGCCTACGCCGTGTATCGCCTCATCGCGGGTCGAACGCCCATCGAATCGCCGCGCCGTGTTGTTGCCGCCGCGATCGCGGGATACTGCGCGATTAATGCGTCGGCGCTGATCGCGGCACTGGAGTTCGGAATCCAGCCGAGGCTGTTTCACGACGCGTCGGGCACGCCTCTTTACGCACCTTATCCGCTGCATATTGCCGTGCCTGCCATGATGATCGGTCATCTGACTGTCGCGGGCCTCGCGGAGATGGTCGTGTCCGGAGGAGTGGTCGCATACTTGCAGCGCGCCGAGCCTGCGTTGCTAAAGACCACAGCTCCCGGCGCGAGCGTCGGCGGAGACGCCCTCGGATGGGCGAGTACGCGGCCGCTATGGATAGCGCTTGCGGTGCTGCTGATCCTGACACCGCTCGGAGTTCTAGCGGCGGGCGCAGCATGGGGAGAATGGGCACCCGAGGATTTTTCGACACAGAAAACGCGTCAGCAGATCGCGGCGGCATCGGGCAATCAGGCTCCGCCCGCGCAGGCTCCGGCAGGATTGCGAAAACTCGCGACCGTTTGGACCGCTCCCATGCCTCGCTACGCGCCTCCGATTTTGAAGAGTGCGCGGTTGGGTTACATTCTCTCGGCGATGGTGGGAACGGGATTGATCGTCCTGGCGTTTCTCGGCGGCGCGTGGATATTCACACGGGTCCGGTCATGACGTTCGTCGAGCGGACCATCCGCAGTTTATCGGAGGGCATGAATTTCGCCGCCCTTGCTGACGATTCGGCCCGATCGAACGGCATGCTGCAACGCGTCGATCCGCGAATCAAAGTGGTCGGCATGCTGGCGATGATCGTCTCCGTTGCGGTGACACACAGTCTGCTCACGATTGCGAGCGTATTTCTCATCGCCCTATCTCTCGCAGCCGCGTCGCGTATTTCTCCGCTCGATCTCGCGCGATGGGTTTGGTTTCCGGTGCTGTTGTTCACCGGCTGCATTGCTCTGCCAGCAATTTTCATCACGCACGGCGAGCCAGTCCACGCGGGCTGGCCGGTCACGACGCAGGGAGTTCGCACCGCGAGCTTCCTTCTGCTGCGCGCCGAGACCGCGGTCAGCCTTTCGACATTGCTGGTTCTGACCACGCGATGGGCGCATATTCTGAAGGCTCTGCGCGTGCTGCGGCTCCCCATAGTTTTCGTCGTGATTCTGGGGATGACGTATCGCTATCTTTTTCTAATCCTCGAAACTGCGCTCGACATGTTCGAATCGCGGGAGAGCCGCACGGTGGGCGTATTGGACGGTCCAGACCGGCGGCGTCTGGCGGCGGCGACCGTCGGAGTGCTACTCAGCAAGAGCTACCATCTGAGCGCGGACGTGCATCTGGCCATGCAATCGCGCGGTTTTCGCGGCGAGGTTTACATGCTCGACGATTTTGCGATCCGGCACATCGATTGGTGCTGGCTGTTCCTTTTTATCTCCGTCGCCGCGACCGTCATTTGGGTGGGACGCTAATGTTTCGAGTCGAGAACGTGACATTTCGATATGGCTCGGTAGTCGCTCTGGAGAACGTCTCGCTCGTGATTGAAGAAGGAAAACGAGTCGCGCTGCTCGGTGCGAACGGGTCTGGAAAGTCGACGCTGTTGCGGATGCTCGATGGGCTCTGCTTTCCAGAATCAGGAACAATTTCGTTTCGCGGCGAGAACATCGATCCGTTGAGCTTGGAAGACGACACGTTCGCGCTTGCGTTCCGCCGCCGCGTGGGGCTGGTGTTTCAGAACCCCGACGTGCAGCTTTTCAATCCGACCGTGTTCGACGAAGTCGCGTTCGGACCCCTGCAAATGCGCTGGTCCAAGGACGAAATTCGGCAGCGCGTCGAAGGGACGCTCGACACGATGGAGATCCGGCACTTGAAGGACCGCCCGCCGCATCGGCTTTCGGGCGGCGAGAAAAAGCGCGTCGCGATCGCCTCCGTGCTGGTGCTCGATCCCGAGGTGTTGCTGCTCGACGAGCCGACCGGCGCGCTCGACCCGCGCAGCCAGAGTCAGATTATCGATCTGTTGATCGGCTGGGGCGATGGAAAGAAGACCGTGATCACCGCCACGCACGATCTCGGCCTTGTAGAAGACATCGCCGACGACTGCTTTCTGCTCCAAAGCGGCAAGGTCGTCGCCCACGGAGCGCCTGCCGGGATTTTGAACGATGAAGCGTTACTGCGTGGCAGCAATTTGATTCACGAGCATCGCCACGCGCACCCGGCACTTGGAATTCACACGCATCCCCATACTCATCGCACGTGATGAATTTCACCGATCCAAAAATTGAGACCCTGCACAAATACCGTCGCTGTGATGCGATCGCCGGCATGCAGAGCATCAAACTCAACCTGATCCTTGACGGGATAGTCCATGGTCATGGCTTCCATCCAGCCTTCGATTTTTTGACCATCGATCTTGCGATGTGCGCCTTCGGATCGAGCGAGACGATCGCGCCATCGAGCTTGTACTGCTCGATGGGCGCGAACCCATGCTTATCCGTGCAGGCGCACAGCGCAAGCGCGAGCAGTAATATAGAAAGGAATTTATGCGGCATCTCCTCCTATTATTGCTGGCCTGCGGCACATCGTTCGCACAAGTGCCTGTGATTTTCGATACCGACATGGGCAACGACATCGACGATGCGCTAGCGCTCGCGCTGCTGCATTCGCTCGAGAGCCGCGGCGAATGCCGGATTATCGCCGTCACGATCACAAAAGATAATCCGTGGGCCGCGCCTTACATCGATTTGGTGAACACGTTCTACCGCCGCCCCGAAATTCCCATCGGAATGGTGAAAGGCAGTGGTGTCACTCCGGAGGCGAGCGCCATGATCCAGGTTCCCTCGGAGCGCAAGCGTCCCGATGGGTCGTTTGTCTACCCTCACAAAGTCTTGAGCGGCGCGGACGCTCCGGATGCGGTCGCTGTCCTGCGCAAGGCTCTCGAGGCCGAGCCGGATCACAGCGTGGTGATCGTCCAAGTTGGATTTAGCACGAATCTGGCGCATTTGCTCAACGATTCGGCTGAATTGGTGGCTCGCAAGGTGAAGCTGCTGGTGATGATGGCCGGCGATTTCGCCAAGCGCAATCCCGAATACAACATTAAGATGGATATTCCGTCGGCGCAAAAACTGCTTCGCGATTGGCCGACGCCGATCGTCGCGAGTGGATTTGAAATAGGGAACTCGATGCTGTTTCCCGCGTCGAGTATCGGGAGAGACTTCCCTGCCGATCATCCGGTCGCCGATGCGTATCGGAACTACAAAAGATTTCCGTACGACCGGCCGACGTGGGATATTACGGCCGCGCTCTACGCGGTCCGGCCGAACGACGGATATTTTTCGTTGTCGGAACCCGGTTCGATCAACGTGGATGCATCCGGCGTGACTACCTTGGTTCCCGCCGCCAATGGAAAGCATCGCTATATGGTGATGAACGACCTGCAGCGAGGGCGGGCGCTCGAAGCGATGATGCTGCTCAGCAGTCAGCCGGTTCGCTGAATCCCCGCCCTCACGGGACGGGGTTATAACCCCTGGCGTGAGCCAGGGGATTCACCATCGCGATTTACAGGATACTAGATGTCCCCCTCCTTTACAGTCGGGGTTCGGTGTCAGCGCAATCTCGTTTGTCAGCAGTACTCCCCACCGAATCCTGACCGTCAGGAAGGGGATGCCAGTCACGATTTCTCTGCGACAGGACACTACTGTTTGGTCTTGTCGACCACGACCGCGCCCGCCTTCATGACCCAGCGGACCTTCTGAATCGCGACGTCGATGTTTTCGAGCGGATTGCCGTCAATGGCGGCGATATCGGCTAGATAACCGGGCTTCAGCCGTCCCAACTTATCGTCGACTCCCAACAGTTGCGCGGCATCGACCGTCGCGGTTTTGAGCGCTTGCTCTGGCGTCATGCCCGCCTTGACGAACCAGCCCAGCTCGCGCGTGTTCTCTCCGAACATCGTATACACCGCGTCCGATCCCATCGCGAAACGCACGCCCGCGCGAAATGCTTTCTTCGCCGTTTCCAGATTGCGCGCGATGAAATCGTTCAGCGGACCAGTGGCGCCCTCCGGATAGCGGAGCATCTGCGCGTTGTCGACGTAATAGCGATTGTGATCGATGGTCGGCACGTAGAAAATTTTCTTGCGCGCCATT
This sequence comes from Bryobacterales bacterium, assembly GCA_003170295.1. Classification (GTDB taxonomy): domain Bacteria; phylum Acidobacteriota; class Terriglobia; order Bryobacterales; family Bryobacteraceae; genus Palsa-187. Next base: position 23,486 of record PNAJ01000142.1, read on the forward strand.
AGCGCGATGGTTTCGTCGTCCATGTCGGCGGCATGCTCCACCGAATCCGCACCGGCGCGAACCGCATCGCGAGCGCCTGCCGGACCATACGCATGAATCGCGATTCGCTTCCCCAGCGCATGCGCGGCGTCGACCGCGGCCTTCATCTCTTCATAAATGAACGTCTGGTCTCCCGAAACATCCTGGCCCGATCCGGTCGACCCGTACATCTTAATCACGTCGGCGCCCGCGCCCACTTGCTGGCGCACCACCTTGAGAACTTCCGCCACTCCGTCGGCCGTACCGGGACCGCCGCCGCGGCCTCCGCGCGTGATGAAGAGTCCGTAGCCGGAGACGAACATGCGCGGACCGGTCATCAATCCCGCGTTGATCAGGTCGCGCATGGCGATATCGGCGTAGTCGCTCGCACCCAGATTGCGGACCGTGGTCACGCCGCTTTCGAGCGTCTTTTTCGCGTTGTCCTGGGAAAGATAAACCGCCGCCGCGCCGCGTCCCGCTTGCGTCAGACGATTCGCTTCGAGCACGTAGGTCAAGTGAGTATGGACGTCGATCATTCCGGGCACCGCAGTATAACGCGTCAAGTCGATTGCGTCGCCATCGCGCGCGCCCACGCTCTTGATGCGGTCTTTCTCGACTACGATGACCGCGTTGGTCAGCAGTTTTTCGCCATCCCAGACGCGTCCAAATCGATACGCCTGAGCGTGAATCGAGCCAGCGAGCAATGCGAATGCGAGGAGCCTGATCATCGGTCCATTCTATCCGCCCAACGAAGATAGCGAATCAGCTCGCGACGCTCGCGCCAGGCGATCCTGCAAAAATCCCGCGCGGTGATCCGATCGGCGTGCATGCCCCAGTACGTTTCCATGCGCCAGCACAAATAAGGACTGCGCCACGGACGCAGGCGGTACCCTTTCGAGAGCCGCCAGGCGATCCGCAACATTACTTTTCGCCGGGACCCGAGTGCTTGCCCGGTTTCGCGGGAGCGGCGGGATTGGCGAAATAGCCGTTGCGCGTGCGCACCGTGGGATTGCCCGGCGCTTTCACCGTTACCCTAATCGTGCGGAACGAGCCGTCGAGCGCGGCGTTGGTCGGCGAATACGCCAGAATGTACTGATTCCGAATCTCACGTGCGATCTGCGGCGTGATGCTCTCGACCTCGGCCAGCGTTTTGGGATAATAATCGAGCCCGCCGGAAGCCTCAGCCAGCGCTTTGAGCGCTCGCTTGGCGGCACGGCCTTCGCGCGGCTCCTCATCGGCCAGGAGTCCGATGCAGTAAATCAGCACCTCGCTTTGCCGGGCCTTGCGCACCAGTTGCTCCAATGTTTCGGTGCTGGTGTTGTCGTTGCCGTCGGTGATCACCAGCAGAACCTTCTTAGTCTTCTTGCCGTTTTCCTTGGCGTAATCGATCGACATGCTGATCGCATCGCGCATCGCGGTGCCACCGCGGGTATCGATCTTGTCCAGTACCTGTTCGAGCTTTTTTATATTGTTGGTGAACGGCGCGTCGAGGAACGCCTGATCGTTGAAATCCACAATGAAGACCTCATCCTGCGGATTCGACGCTTTAATCAGTTCGAGCGCGGCCGCGGCCACTTTCGGGCGCTTCTCACGCATGCTGCCGCTGTTGTCGATGATGATTCCCATCGACACGGGCACGTCTTCACGATTGAAAATCTTTAGCGGCTGCTCGACGTTATTCTCGAATACTTTAAACCCAGACTGGGGAATGTTGGTCACCAGCCTGCCGCTCTTATCCAGCACGCTGGCATGCAGAACGACGAGTTGCGTGTCTAACTTGAATGTGGCGGTGTCGTCCTGCGCCGGAGGCGGTGTCTGCGCCGAGAGAATCGCGGCGGCTGCCACCGTAAAAAAAACGTTACTGCGTAGGTGCATAGTATCCAGTTCGGAACGCTGGCTTCAACGGAGGCAACCCTACCGTCTTTACCAGCTTAACCTGGACGCGTCTATATTTTCCATCCTTCACCAAATTTTTGGGCGTATAGCCGAGCACGTATTGATTCCGCAATTCAAGTCCGATCTTGGCCGCCACATCCGGAAGCTCCGCCAGATTGTCCACGCCGAAATCCTTGCCGCCGGTCTGCTCGGCGAGTTCGCGCAGGAGGCCCGGTCCGCCCATCTCTTCCGGCGTCCGGCCGCGCGAGGCCATGGGTTCGTAAATGCCGATGGCGTAGATTTGCACGTCCGATTCGCGAACGGCGTTGCGAACCTCGCTCTCGGTATAGCGGCTGGAATTGTCGCCGCCGTCTGAAATAATGAGGATCGCCTTGCGCGGATTGCGGGCCTTTTTCATATGATTCATCGCCATGTAGACGCCATCGAGCAGCGCGGTGCGGCCCTTGGCGTTCATGAACGTGAGGCGATTCTGAATCTCCTCGGTGTCGGGCGTCATGGGGACCACCAGCTCCGGACGATCGTTAAAACAGATCAGGAAGAACTCGTCCTCCGGATTCGCGGTCTTGAGGAACTGCGATACGGCCTGCCGGGATTTCATGAGTTTGCTGCCCATGCTGCCGCTGGTATCGAACACGATGCCAACCGACAGCGGCGCATCCTCACTCGAAAACTGAGTGATCACCTGCTCGGTTTTGTCCTCGAAGAGCTTGAAATTCTCCTTGTCCAGGCCGGTGACGAACCGGCTCATGGGATCGGTGACCGCCACCGGAATCAGCACCAGCGTGGTATCCACGCGGATGTTGGCCTTGCGATCGATCGATGTTTCCGTGGGGGCCACGGCGGCGCCCTTGATGCGCGGCTTGATATCGATCGGCGGTTGCTGCGCGAGCGCAGCCGTTAAAACAGTTATGAGTCCGAGCGTTGGAGCGGAACGCATCGAATCCTCCTCGAATCTGCCATAAGTATACCAGCGGTTTGCAAGTGTTGGCCCAGGGCGAATTGTAAAAAAACTGCGAACATATTCGGTGACCGGCTCCCGGTGAAAAGGGCCGAAAAAGCCGCCCGCGTTAAAATAACGCGGGGATAACGCTGGGTTGTCCGTCGACGCCTTTTGAAGACGTGAATCTCACGAATACTCCTCAAGCTCAGTTTAAGCCCTGGGGGGAGGGTTTTCGGCGTTTGAAAGCTTCTTGTAGGCGATAGGCAGTGAGTTAGGGGCGCGGCGAAAGCGCGGAGAGCCGCCTCGAAAGGCGGCTGCAGCCAGGAATGGCCGCCCTACAAGCGCCCGGAACAAGGATTGGCGTCGGGCGAATTGCAAAAACTGCGACAATGGGAGGGACGAGGCCAGTATGACGATCACCCCAAAACAGGAGCAGGAGCGGATTCTGACCGAAGCAATCCAGGCGGGGTTTATCCATAGCCCTGAGGACGCGTTGGACATCGGTCTGGAGACGCTGCGGAGCAAACTAGCGGTGAGCCGGGAATCCGAGACGGCCGAGGAATGGATTGCGAAATTCAATGCCTGGGCTGACAGCCATTCGACATCGACTGTGCTTTCCGATGAAGCGATGAGCCGCGAATCGATTTATCGCGATCGCGGCCTGTAGATGGCTGTGCTGCTCGACACGAACATTCTTCTGCGCTTAGTCCAGTCGTTTCATCCGCACTTCTCATTGACCAAGAGGCAATGACCGTCGCAGTTCAAAATCTAATCGAATTCTGGGTCGTCGCGACTCGACCCACAAGAGAAAATTCGCGGCAAGAGAAATTGCCGTATTCAAGGATCGCTTTCAGATTCTATCGGAGAGCGACTTGATCTTCCCGCAGTGGGAACGACTGATGAGCACCTATCGCGTCTCCGGGAAGAACGCGCACGATGCCCGATCGGTCGCGGTGATGGTAGTAAATCGGATCGACAAAATCCTAACCTTCGACACCGGGGACTTTACCCGGTTCAGCGAGATTCGAGCGCTGCATCCGCAGTCTGTGCGCTGAGCTACCAACTCATCCTCTAACTTGCTAGAATCGAGTGTGCCGCTCCGTATTCTTGGCGTAATCCCCGCCCGGTACGCCTCTTCACGATTCCCAGGGAAAGCCCTCGTCTCTATCGGTGGGAAGTCCATGCTCCAGCACGTTTGGGAGCGGGCTTCGCAGGCGCGGTATCTGACCAGCATCACCATCGCCACCGACGACGAGCGTATTCGCGCCGAGGCGGAAAAATTTCATGCGCGCGTGATGATGACGCGCGAGGACCATCCTTCGGGCACCGATCGCGTGGCAGAGGTGGCGTCGGCGTCGAACGTCGATATCGTCGTTAACATTCAAGGCGACGAGCCCTTGATCGATCCCGCTGCGATCGATACCGCCGTGCTCGGACTCCTGGACGCCGACGACATCCCCATGGGCACTCTCAAGAAGAGAATCGAGCGCGCCGATGAAATCACGAATCCCAACGTTGTAAAAGTGGTGACCGATCTTGCGGGCAACGCGATTTATTTTTCGCGCGCCGCGATTCCGCATGTACGGATGGACGGCGCGGCTCCAGTTTGTTTCAAACATATCGGGCTGTACGTGTACCGGCGGGAATTTCTGTTGTCGTATTCGGATTTGCCGGTGGGTCCGCTCGAACAAGCGGAGCGGCTGGAGCAATTGCGAGCGCTCGAAAACGGTTTCAAGATACGGGTGGTGGAGACAGAGTACGAATCGCTCGGCGTGGACACGCCGGAGGATTGGGAAAGGGTATCGGGGCTTTTTGATGCGCGAGCGGTGCTGGGGTCGCCTCAAAAACTCATGGTGACCGACTAACATGGCCAAATACATTTTTGTCACCGGTGGCGTGGTTTCCTCGCTTGGGAAAGGGATCGCCGCGGCGAGCATCGGCTGCCTGCTCGAAAGCCGCGGCCTCAAGGTGACGCTGCAGAAGTTCGACCCGTATCTAAACGTCGATCCGGGCACGATGAGTCCGTTTCAACACGGCGAGGTGTTCGTCACCGACGACGGCGCGGAGACCGATCTCGACCTGGGCCACTACGAACGGTTCACGCACGCGCCGCTGACCCAGGCCAACAATTTGACCAGCGGACGCATCTATGAACAGATCATTTCGCGCGAGCGGCGCGGCGATTATCTGGGCAAGACGGTGCAGGTGATTCCGCACGTGACCAACGAAATCAAGAGCGCGGTGAAACGAGTTTCGATGGCAACCGACGGGTCGCCCATCGATGTCGTGATTGTCGAGATTGGCGGTACGGTGGGTGATATCGAATCGCTGCCGTTTCTCGAAGCGATTCGCCAGTTGCGGCATGAGCTGGGACGCGAGAATACTCTGTTCGTGCACGTCACTCTCGTTCCCTGGATTGCGGCCGCGCAGGAACTAAAAACCAAGCCGACGCAGCATAGCGTGAAGGAATTGCGCGCGATCGGTATTCAGCCCGATATCCTTTTGTGCCGCAGTGAGCGCGAACTGCCGGACGACATGAAGGAGAAGATCGCGCTGTTCTGCGACGTGGATGTCGAGGCCGTGGGCACTGCAGTCGATGTCGCGAGCGTGTACGAGTGTCCTATCGTTTTCGCCGAGCAGGGCGTGGACGATATGGCTCTGCGTTTATTGGACCTCGACGATAAAGTCGGCCCGCGCGACATGTCGCGGTGGACGCAAATGGTGGGCCGCTTGAAGCATCCCAAACATCAGGTATCGATTGGCTTGGTTGGGAAATATGTCGAATACGAGGATTCCTACAAGAGCCTGAAAGAAGCGTTGCTGCATGGCGGTCTGGCGCACGAAACGAAGGTCAATATCACGTGGATCGAATCGGAAAGGCTGGCCTGGCCCGATGCGATCGCGACACTGGAACGCTTTGACGGCATCCTGGTGCCGGGCGGATTCGGCAAGCGCGGCGTCGAAGGGATGCTGTGCGCGATCCGCTACGCGCGCGAGTGCAAAGTGCCGTATTTCGGGATCTGCCTGGGCATGCAAACGATGGTGATCGAGTTCGCGCGCAACGTGTGCGGGTTGGTGAATGCTAATTCGACGGAGTTCGATCCGGCGACCAACGAGCGGGTCATTTATAAACTGCGCGAGTTGAAAGGCGTCGATGAATTGGGCGGCACCATGCGCCTGGGCGCGTATCCGTGCGTGCTCCAGGAAGATAGTTTCGCAAGGGCGGCGTATGGAACGGCCGAGATCAGCGAACGGCATCGGCATCGATACGAATTTAATCGCGAGTTTGAAGCGATATTGAAGGAACACGGGCTGAAACTGACGGGCGAGACGCCTGACGGTGTGTACGTCGAAATTTGCGAGTTGGCCGACCATCCGTGGTACCTGGGCTGCCAGTTCCATCCGGAGTTCAAGTCGAAGCCGCTCGAACCGCATCCTTTATTCAGCGCGTTTATCGGAGCGGCGCTCGATCAACAGAGGCGGAAAATGCAGAAGGAAATTGTCAACGTTGGCGCGAGCCACATCGCTGTTTAGCCGAGACTGCCGCGTCCCCTCCCTGACGGTCAGGGTTCGGTGCGAATGCTTGATAACTCCCCACCGAACCCTGACCGTCAGGGAGGGGACATGCTGAAATCATTGCCCGGCATGGATATTGGTGACGGGCTCGCGCTGATTGCCGGGCCTTGCGTGATTGAGAGCGAAGAACACGTTCACTTTCTGGCGCAGGAAATCAAGAAAATCGTCGGAGCATTCATTTTTAAGGCGTCCTTCGATAAAGCCAACCGGTCGAGCGTGACGGCTTATCGAGGTCCGGGCCTCAAAGAAGGGCTGCGCATCCTGAAACGTGTCCGCGATGCGGGGTTTCCGGTGTTGACGGATATTCACGAGCCCTCGCAGGCCGCGCTGGCGGCGGAATCGGTCGACATTTTGCAGATCCCGGCTTTTTTGTGCCGCCAAACGGACCTATTAGTCGAGGCCGGGCGCACGGGGAAAATCGTCAATATCAAAAAAGGCCAGTTCGTTTCGCCACACGATATCCGGCTCGCGGCGGAGAAGGTCGCGTCGACAGGGAATAGCAAGATTCTGTTGACAGAGCGCGGCGCGACATTCGGGTATAACAATCTGGTGGTCGACATGCGGTCGATTCCGATCATGCGCGGATTCGGATGGCCGGTGGTGTTCGATGCGACGCATAGCGTGCAGCTTCCGGGCTCGGCAGGCAGCGGTTCTGGCGGGCAGCCGCAGTTCATTGAACCTTTGGCGAGCGCAGCGGTGGCGGCTGGAGCGGACGCGGTCTTCATGGAAGTGCACGAGGCTCCGGAACGCGCGTTGTCGGACGGCGCGAACGCACTGCGGCTGGATGTTCTTGCTCCGCTATGGGCAAAGCTGTTGCGTATTCGCGCCGCGCTGTGAGCCGCTTCGTCAAGCGGCTCGAATATTGAAGGACATATTCATCGGAGCTCCGTCCGTTTAATTAGCGCATACGGTAATGCCGCGCAGTATCGCTCGCTGCCCGCGCTAACCGTTATAACGTCGGTCGATGAGGTTGCCTAGGTCACTCACGCTCCGGTGGGCTGGGCGCCGATCAGAGCGCCAACCTCTCGATTGCAGGATAGCGGCGCAAAGTGGGAAGCACGACGGATGAAAGCGGTAAACGCTGGGGAAGAAAGAAAAAAGAGGTTCACGCAAAGACGGGAAGCTCCCAAAGTCAAGCCCATGATAAAATTTTCGCGTTACTTATGATCACCGTTATCCTGTTGATAATCTCGAACGCCTTCATGACGTTTGCATGGTACGGACACTTAAAGCACCGATCCATGCCCCTTGTTTCAGCAATCGTAGTGAGTTGGCTGATTGCATTTGGGGAGTACTGTTTTCAAGTGCCAGCGAATAGAATTGGCTATGGGCAGTTCACGGGCTACCAGCTAAAAGTGATCCAGGAGTGTATAACGTTGGTGGTTTTCACCGTCTTCGCGTACTTCTACCTGGGGGAGCCGGTGCGTTGGAATTACGCGGCGTCGTTCCTCTGCGTCCTGGGGGCTGTAGGGTTTGCTTTCTGGGGAAAGGGATGACGGCCGACCGGTTGCACACTTTGGCGCCGAACTGCGTCTAAGATATTGATATGGGGAAAAACCGCCTTCGCCGAGGCTTCTCGCTCATCGAGCTGCTGATCGTGATCGCGATCATCCTGATTCTCGCGGGCATCGCCACCACCCAGGTGAACAAGCAGCTCATGTCGGCGCATGAGACGGCGGCGATCAGTATGGTTAAGACCATCCATCAGGCGCAGTTGCAATATAACTCGCAATTCGGCCGTTATGCCCAGAATTTAACCGAGCTGGGGCCGCCGGCGAGCGGAGCGGACGGTCCCGCGGCGGCTGGTATTATTCCTAAAAATCTTTCCGACGGTAAAGCGAGCGGGTATGTGTTCACGGTGACCGGAACACCCACCGGATATACGGTGACGGCTGTGCCGGAGCGGTTCGGGAATACGGGGAGCAGGACGTTCTTCTCCGATGAGACGCTGGTGACGCGCAATAACTACACCGCCGAGCCTGCCACGGTGGCGAGTCCGCCCATCAGGTAGATTCGGAGGCGCCCGCGCGCGCTGCCGCGGCCATCTCGCGAAGCCAATTGGCGGAATCTTTACTATGCAATTGGTCCAATAGGCTGGCGCGGTATTCCATGTTCGTCGCCAGTTCCGAGGCGCGCTCCGGGCCGCAGGATTCCCAGATTTTGGCGGCAAGCTCCAGTTCGAAGATGGCGTCGGGATAACGGCCTGACGATTCTTCGATGTGGGCCACCGTTTCGTAGGCAACCGCGAGGCGGGCGCCCTTTTTTCGCTTAAACGTGCCGATCGACATGGCGAGCAGCTCGCGGGCGCGGCAATAGTTTCCCCAATTGATATACAGGCGGGCGACGTCGAACTGCATCTCAGCCAGTTCCTCCTGGTTGGTGCCGCAGTTGCGATCCTTCAGCTCCAGCGCGCGTTCGTAGTAGGTGGCGGCGGAGTCGATATCCCCGGTTTCTTCATACGAACCGGCGAGGTTCTGCAGATCGCGGATGGCCTCCGGGGAATCGGGGCCAATTTCCTGTTGATGAATCCGCAAGGCCCGGCTGAGATAGAAGCGAGCCTCCTCATGACGGCCCTCGGCGCGATAGCGGATGCCGGCTGAGCTCAACACGCCTCCCGTTTCGAGATGATCTTCACCGAAGGTCTGTTCGTGCAGTTCGACGGCTTTTTTGAGCGCGGGAATCCCATCTTGCCCTTGCAGATCGCGGACGATTCCGAGGCGATAAACTCGGCGGGCCATGCGGGTGGGGTCGGGGTGAGGCATGGACGCCTCAATCCGAACGCCCTCTTCGATCAGGATTTGCATGGCGCGGTAATTGCCGCGGTCGTGAAACACTTCGGCGAGCGCGTCGAGGCACTGGACGTACCCGGAGGGATTGGAAACGCGGGCAGTCAAATCGAGGGCGGCTCGGATCGTGGCCTCTGCCTCGTCGAGCTTTGTGGGCTTCTCGGGGCCCTGTTTTCGTTGTGCTTCCGCCAACTGCAACCGGAGCCGGATGCGGGTGCTGGGGGAACCGCCGCGGGCTTCGTATTCGGCGAGGGCGACGGTCAGATGAGCTTCAGCCTCGGCGAAATTGTGGGCTTTCAGTTGGCGGTCACCCTCGACCCGGTTGAATTTACGCTCTTTATGCCATTGCTCGACGTGAGGCGCGGCCCAGGCAACCAACTTCGCAGAAGTTTTAAGCTTGAGCCACAATTCAAGCATGGAGGTAACCCTTTTGACATCGGTGGGCTAAGGACTAGACTTTAGGGTCTAAGGGGAATATTCAAAAACTTGAGGTTTCGCCTAGGTATTAAGAATGGCGTATGCCATGGTCGAAAGTCTTAAGGTGAGGGGCTTCTGGCGCGCTAAATAGTGGATTCAGGGGCGCTACTTCGGGTAGAGTAACGGGTTAGAACAACGAACGACTAATAATGACGGGGATTACACGACTGCTATATACGTTGACGGCCCTGGCCGGGTTTGGGTTACAGGGGCAGGATTTGAGCGCCGTCTCCGGCGCAAATTGCACCTTTAAACAGAATCCGGCAAAGTTTCAAGGGCAGACGGCGCGGGCGATCAAAGCCATCAACGATCAGTTGTCGGCGCTGGATAAAGCTCGGAAGATGAGCGCGGACCCGGTTTTAGCGCCGATCGATCCGGCCACGGTTCCTCACGCGAACTTCATTGACGATCAAATTTTCCCCGCGATGTCGGCAGCAGGCGTGCAATCGGCGCCGGTCGCAGGCGATGAAGAATTTTTCCGCCGCATCAATCTGGACCTGACCGGAAGGATTCCGTTGCCCGCCGACATTCTGGCGTTTGAGGCGGACCAGACCGCGAACAAACGGTCGATCCTGATCGAGAAGCTGCTGGCTTCGAGCGCGTTCACCGATAAATGGACCATGTGGCTGGGCGATCTGCTGCAAAACAACGCGTCGGCGGTGGCGATCAACCGCAACGTGAACGGCCGGAACGCGTTTTACCAGTACATTTTTAACGCCGTGCAGTTTGGCGGATCCTTCAAAGAAATGGCGTATGAGATTGTCACGGCGACGGGCAACAGCTACGATTCGCCGAGCCCCGCGGGATTCGTCCTCAACGGCTTCGCTCCGGGCGGTCCGAACCAGGACACCTACGATATGACTCTGGTGAAAAGCGCGCAGGCTTTCCTGGGCCTGGATCATTACGATTGCCTGCTGTGCCACAACGGCCGAGGGCATCTGGACGCACTGAGTTTATGGGGATCGCAGCAAACGCGGTCGCAGGCGGAACAGATGGCGGCGTTTTTTGCGCGCGTGAACCGGCCTCTATTTACCTTCCCGACTGGAACGTCGACTGCCGACCAGCAGGCCAATTTCTACTATCAAAGCTGGATCGTTGGCGACAACACGACGGCGGCCTACGCACTGCCGACCAATTACGGGAATCGTCCGAATCGTTCACTCATCGGCACGTCGACCACGGCGACGCCTGTTTATCGCACCGGGGAGACGCCGGCAGCGGCAGCCTGGCGCGCCGAATTCGCAACGTCGATGGTGAACGATCCGTTGTTCTCCATCAATTTCGCGAACCGTTTGTGGAAAGCGATGTTCAATCTGGGGCAGGTGGATACAGTGGATACGCTCGATCCGGCGCGCCTGGATCCGAACAATCCTCCGCCCGCGCCGTGGGGCTTCCAGGCGTTCAATCCGGCGTTGCTCAGCCAGCTCGCGGACGTATTCGCGAGATCGAATTACGATCTCAGAGGGATGCTGCGGTTCATCGCGAATTCCTCGGCGTATCAATTGAGTTCGGAATATCCGGGGACCTGGGATCCGAATAACGTGGGGTTGTTCGCGCGGCATTACCCGCGGCGGCTGTGGGGTGAAGAAGTTCACGACGCGATCGCGCAGTCGACGGGCGTATTCGCAAAGTACACACCGCGAGGGTTCACGGCTCCGGTAGTGTGGGCGATGCAGATGCCCGACACATCGGAGCCGTCGAGCAATACCAACAACGCCAGCACGTTCATGAATTATTTCCTGCGCGGAAATCGCGACAACGTTCCGCGCGCGACAGACCCCACGACTTTGCAATCGGGCGCGCTGATGAACGACGGCTTCATCAACGCCAAGTTCCACATGGCCCAATCGCCGAATTTGCAGGCTGTGGCCAAGCTAACCACCGCAACGGCGCAGGTGCAGCAACTGTATCTGACGTATCTCAGCAGAATGCCGAGCGCGTCGGAGAATACGGCAGCCGTGGCGTATCTGAGCGCGGCAGCCACCGCGGCGGCGAAAAACGCGGCGCTGGAGGATCTGGCGTGGTCGCTGATCAACAAGCTGGAATTTGTGTTCAGTTATTAGGAGTCTCCTATGAAAGATCAATTCGGCAACGAACAAAACCGGCCGGTGGGGCTCCGCTTCTGGAAACGCCCGATTGTGAACCGCAGAATGTTTTTCCGGCACGCGGCGTCGGCGGTGGGCGGCTATATGCTGCTGCCGTCTCCTCAAGCCAAGGCGGCGATCGCGCCGGTGGGCACGGCGAAGAACGTGATTTTCGTATTAATGACCGGCGCTCCGGCGCATGTCGATACCTTCGACCTGAAGGTCGGTCCCTGGACGCCCGCGTTCATGGCTCCTAATACCTACAACGGGATTGCGTTTCCGCAGGGCCTCATGCCGAATCTGGCGAACACCATCGGAGACATTGCGCTGGTGCGGTCGATTCGCGCGCACGCCACGGCGCATAGCCTGGCGCAAACCTGGGTGCAAATCGGCCGGAACCCGATCCAGGGGTTGAATACGATCGCTCCGCATATCGGTTCGGTGGTGTCGCTCGAGTTAGGCGATCCCAAAGCGACCATGCCTCCGTTCATTTCGCTGAATGCTGCGAATGGTCCATCCAACGGATTTCTTCCGCCCTCGGATGCACCGTTTTATGTCAGCCCGAGCGGGAATGGTTTGGCCAACACGGCGCATCCCGACGGCCAGGCCGCCTACAATCGTCGCTTCGGCCTGCTGACCCAACTGGATGCGGACATGATCGCAAACGAGCCGCTGGGCAATGGTCCGGCGGAGCTCGAAGTGTTCCGCGAAAAGGCGAATGCGATGATGTATAACCCGGCGATCGGGAGTATCTTCACGTTCGACCAAACTACTCGGAATACTTACGGCAATACGAGTTTCGGAAACGCCTGCATCACGGCGCGCAATCTATTGCGGGCCAACAATGGAGCACGGTTCATCCAGATCAGCTTCGGAAGCTGGGACCATCACGGCAACATCTACACTCCCAATACCAATCTGCAATCGATGGCGAGGCAGTTTGACGCGGGGATCGCGGCGCTGATTCAGGATCTGAAAAACGACGGCAATTTCGGCAATACGATGATCGTCGCGTTCGGCGAGTTCGGACGCACAGTGGGTCCTCTGAACCAGAACGCGGGCCGCGACCATCACGTACAGCAGGCGGCGATGTTCGCGGGCGCGCAAGTCAAGGGCGGCCAAGCCATCGGTGCGACCAATGCCGCCGGCGACGATGTCAGCGATCCCGGCTGGTCGCAGCAGCGGTACATCTGGCCGGAAGATATCGAAGCGACGATCTACTCCGCGCTGGGGATCGATTGGACCAAGGTGATCCACGGATCGAACCTGGGCCGAGGCTTCGAATACGTGCCGCAGCAGGACCCGGTGCAGTATTATCCCGTGAACGAGCTGTGGGGATGAGTTGATAACGGCCAAGTCACGCCCGGCGCGTCTTGTGGCGACGCCGGAAGCGGCGCAGTACGCACCACACTGGTGCACTCCTGATATTCTGAGAATATGGCAACGGTCTTGTCCGTCCCTCCGGCCCATCCCATCCGGCCCGTAATTGACTTAGTTCACTTCATAGTTCAGAATATAGTTGTGAAGCGAGTCAACATCCACGACGCAAAAACCAATCTATCGCGCTATTTAGCGGAACTGACGCCCGGCGAGGCGTTGGTGCTTTCGAACCGAAATCAGCCGGTGGCGGAACTCCGATTGCTTCGCAAGAAGGCGGTCCGTAAGCCGCGGATCGGCGCAGCCAAGGGCGAATTCGTAGTCCCCGATTCGTTCTTCGAGCCCTTGCCCGACGAGATCCTGAAAGCCTTCCGTGGCAAATGAAACTTCTGGTAGACACGTGCACATTTCTCTGGATCGCTTCTGAGTCTCCGCGGCTGAGCAAGACCGCTGCCGCCGTCTTTCTGGATCGGAACAACGAACGTTACCTGAGTGCCGCCTCTGCCTGGGAAATCGGCATCAAACACGCTGCCGGGCGTCTTCCCCTTCCTGAACGACCGGACATCTTTGTCCCGATGGTCCGCGATGCGAGCGGTATTATCGCACTGGACATCGATGAGGAATCCGCCCTACACGCAGGCAGGCTGCCTGGGCTCCACTGGGATCCGTTCGATCGAATGCTGGTTGCGCAGGCCGTCGTCCATGGGATGACGATTCTTACGCCTGACTCGGAGATCGAACAGTATGCAGTGCGCGTCTTATGGTGACAAGCGGTTGGAGTAGAGCGCACCACACTGGTGCACTCCTGGTATTCTGAGAATATGGCAACGAGGAGCAAGTCGGCAAAATCTGTTCGGCAAAGCGTCACGATACCAGCGACCTTGGCGGCGGATGTGCGCCGCGTTGCGAAGGAGCGCCACGTGACCATGAGCCGGGCCTTGGTGGTGCTGGCCGAGCGTGGAGTTCGCGCCGAGGCGGAGGCGAAGCAGCAGCTCAAGGCCGCTTATCGGAACTTCGTTGAGGAAGTGGAACCGGAGCGTAAGAATGAGGCCGGGCGCGACCTGATCCGTGTAATTTTCGGGAAGGATTCCGTCGCCGAAGATTCAGTTTTCTGATCTTCCGCGTGGGTCTGGCAGCACTTGCTTCAAAGAGTCGATGAACGGCGGGACGGTCTCGTCCGTCCCTAAGGCCCCGTTTGTCCCTAGGGCACGACTGCGAGTGTGTAGTATTGCGGCATCGCGGGGCTACTTTCGATCACGTTGAATCCATATTCCCCTGCAGGAAGCGCCTTGACCGATATTTTAAGAATATTTCCGGCCGCACGTGAAATAGTCGCCGAGACATCCGCACCGGTTTTAGGCTTGTTTTTGGTCCAAACACCGTAGTATGTGATATTGAGCTCGGTGCGCTCGCGCTTCCCCTTGTTGCTGACGAATGCGTGCAGTTGGCCAACCATCCCCGAAAGGTCGGCGTTGTCCGGCAGGTACCTCAGAGCGTTGGACCCACCTGGGATTCGCAGTAAGAAGGTAAAGTGGTCAGATGCCTTTATTTGAGTGGCGGAACCACCGCCATTAATATCGACCACAACCTTTGCTCCACCAAAGCCTGCGAGCTTAGATTTCCCGCGCATCATGCCCGTTTCTGCCGACAAGGGTTTAAGTTGGTTGCTGGCCTCGTCGAATAGGTAAAATACACCTTCACGTTCCGGCTCGGGCACAGCCGGCTCCGAGCTGGGAGGCTCAACGTTCGTCATCTTATCGGTCATCGCCTGTATCACTCGGTTTGAGACGCCCGCCCTTTTCAATCGTGCCAGATCATCCGTCCCGAGTGAGTATTGTCCGTCGGACCTCTTAATCATGGTTAGAATCGTTTCCTCGGCCGCGCCGCTACCAACCATCTGAATGACCGAACTATTGGTGAGCTTTAGAGGCTGGCTGCTTGCACAGAGTCCCTGCAATAGAAGCAGCGCACAAAAAAATCTCCGGGTGAATGGTGACATTCGTTCAAGCACTCCTTTCGTAATTAGAACCTTCTGCTGCGGGCAAGCATGTTCGGGTAGAGTGGAATTCTATCACATCGCCGATCCGAATCTGATGCTTCGCAAAGACATGCTTCGCAAAGACCGCGTGGTCGACGGTGAGCAACGTTGGCATGGGATCGGCGCCGTACGGAAGGCTGCGCTGCTCGTAGTGCATGTATATCGTGAGGAGAACCCAAATGGCGAAGAAATTATCCGGATCATCTCAGCCCGGGAAGCTGATCCGCGCGAGCGCCGAGTCTGTCTGGAACAAGCCCCTTACTGAGCGCCAGAAGGCGACCCTAGAGGGCGTTCGAAAGAGACAGAAGCGAGCGGACGCGGCTGTGATCGACTATTCCGATATTCCGGCGCTCACGGATAAGTAGCTCAGCCAGTTCCGGCGTCCTCCCAAGAAACTGGTGGCCGTGCGTCTGGATGCCGACGTATTCGAGTGGCTCCAGCAATACGGCGCCGGCTACTCCACGCGCATCAATAACGTTCTTCGGGTGGTGATGTCGCGGGCACGCTGAAATCTGGGATAATAATCTTCGGTGTCCCGCTTCAAGGAGTTGGAGTCCCGGCTCGAAAGTACGGAACAGCAGCTCCGTCTTCTCCAAAAAATATCCCGGTTCATGGTCCGCGATATCGGGCTCGCCGAGTCGTTTCACGGAGTGGTCGAACTGGTGGTCGAGTTCATGGAGTGCGACTCCTGCCTGCTCTATCTACTCGAGCGCGACGAACTGGTGCTGTGCGCGTCGAATAATCCGCGTCCCGACACCATCGGAAAAGTGCGCCTTAAACTCGGAGAAGGCCTGACCGGATGGGTGGCGCGGGAGCGCCGTCTGCTCTCGATTTCCCGCGAAGCCTACCTCGATCCGCGATTCAAACTGTTCACCGACCTGCCGGAGGACACCTTCGATGCTTTTCTTTCCGCCCCGGTCATCGTGCGCAACCGCGTCGCCGGCGTCATCAACGTCCAGCACCGCCAACCGCATTTTCACACCGGCGGCGAAATGGAATTGTTGACTACCGTCGGAGAACAGGTGGGTTGTCTGGCCGCGCTCGCCGTCGTCGACACTTTGCGGTTACAATCGATGAGCGTCATGGACCTGGTGATGGCTCCTCGAGGATGATGAAAAAATTTCTTCTGTGCTGCGCATTGATCCTGCCGGCCACCGCACAAAAGTGGAAGATCCAATATTTCTACGATGAGCTGAAATCGGAGTTGGAGATCACCGATCTCGCGTTTCCCTCCGCCCAGCGTGGCATCGCGGTCGGCACTATTTACGAAAAGGGGAGCGGTCACGAGAAGTACACCGCGCTGGTCACGAGCGACGGCGGCCTGCACTGGTCGCTCGAGACCTTGAAGGAATATCCGCGCTCGATTTTCTTTCTGAACGATTCGATCGGCTGGATGGTCACCGATAAGGGTTTGTGGTTCACCGAGGAGTCCGGCCGGACCTGGAAGAAGCTGAGCGAGCAAATCAAACCAGACAAGAACCTGATGCCGCAGACGACCATCGGCCTGCTGCTGCGGGTATGGTTTCTCGATGCGAAGCACGGTTTCGGCGTGGGCCTGCAAAAGACCATCGTTGAGACCACGGACGGCGGACGCACCTGGAACCCGGTCGAAGCCGCCGCGAAACCTGCCGGCAATCCGGCCTACACCGCGTACACCCACATCGTGTTCGCCAACGCGAGGCGAGGCGTGATTGCCGGTGGTTCCCAACCTCCGCGGCGCGAAGAAGGCATGCGCGGCTCGCTGCCTGCATGGATGGACCCGGAGCGCGCATCGAAACGGAAGCAGGTCCCGACGCTTACGTTACTCGCCCAGACCAGCGACGGCGGCGCCACCTGGGACCCGACCACCGCTCCGCTGTTCGGAACGATTACCAGCTTACGGTTCACGGGAACGGATGGGTTGATGGTCATGGGGTTCAGCGAATCGTTCCAGTGGCCGTCGGACGTGTACCGCCTCGCGAACAAGGATACAGGCCGCGTGTTTCGCGAAAAAACTCCGCGCGTGATGGACGCCGCGCTCTATCCCGGCCCGCACATTTATCTCGCAGGAGTCGAGCCAACCGGGAAAATGAACACCGCCACGATTCCCGGCAAGGTCAAGATTCTCGAAAGCAGCGACTTCAAGACCTGGACCGAAATGCCGGTCGATTATAAGGCTGCGGCCAGGTCCGTGATCATTGCCGGACCCGATCGGGACCACGTTTGGGTGGCCACCGATACCGGGATGATCCTGACGCTCGCGCGGCCGTAAATCTATTCGGGTGGCCCGTAGAGAATCAATTGAATGGGGCGCTCCACCGGAGTCGGGCTGCCGTTGCTCTTATTCGCCGCCGCCAGCAACGATTCGGGGCTGAGGCTGAATAGCACCAGGGCCTGAATGTTGGCGGTCGGCCCGCCGCCCGACTGGAGCTTCTTTATCTCGTCGTTAATCAGGCTCCCCTTCGCAGTCACGAGGCGGACTGGGACGCTGTCGACCTCGCCGTCCATGCGGAAACTGCCTCCCGCGTCCGCCCTGATCGAATTCGGGTCGATCGCCAGATCGAGCACCGTGAAGTTTCCGATTGTACCTGCGCTGAAACTGATATCCGCGAACTTGCCGTTGGTGGTTACCGTAACGGCCAGCTGTTGAACGATCTTGAGTGCGGTCGATTCGGACAGACCGCCCTGAAAACCACCCGCGAAAATGTTCGGCGCGAAGTCGAACGTGCCGCTGGCGGAGACCAGTTCGGTGAGCGGATGCAGCTCCACAGCGTGGTTGGGATTGGAAGCGCCGCCGCCGATCAGATGCTCCGGCCAGATGCGCGGAACCCCCGAAGCGGTGACCGAAGTACCGGTGATTTTATCCCCAAAATCGGTCCAGTCCTTATTATTCTGTGGGGTATTGGGCAGCAAAGGTTGCACGCACGCGTTCATCGGCTCGAGAACCAGGCCATCGGGATCGCCCGCAAAACTAATAGTGTGCGCGCCAAGGTGCATCTCACAATCGCTGGCAACCGGATGGACAGCGGAGTGGCCTTCAATATGGACCGAATCGAGCGTCACCACCACCGCCTGCGACCAATCCTGCAGACTGCTGAGCGGGATCGTGAACTGTTTGGCGCCGGCTGTTTTTGCGATGGCCGGCGCCGGCGCCGCGGGAGTCCGAACGGCCTCGTTGATAAGGCCGATGGCAAGTGGGAGAACGGCAAGTGCATGCATCGGTTTCATAAGAAATCCGCGGGGCTCAGGCGAGCGTGATCTTCACTACGGCGTCCTCAAATCCAGGCGAGGTCACGCGGAGAGTGACCGTTTTCTCCATGGCTGAGACCGGACCGGAGGGCGGATTATATCGAACCCGGTCTGGAGGGAGCGGTGTCAACGAACCGAGTGCGGGCGCCTCCAGAGACCACTGAAGAGGCGGCGCCGGAGCTCCTGGCGCCGCATTGGCCGCGGCGGCGGTGAACACCTGCGTATCCGCCGGAGTGGCTTGCGCGAAAGTTGCTGGCGTAACAACCAGCGCCGGGACCGCTTTTTTAAGACCGGCCGGATCCGAAAACTGGATTCCCTTGCTCACCAGGTACGAAGTGCCGCTGATGCCGAGCAGAGTGAGAATCTGATCGGGGATGGTCGCAGGAAACGCGGGTCCATGAGGACCGCCGATGATCACCAGGAAAAGGCTCATTGCGATGACCACGGTGAAGATCAGAAGCTGGAGCCGGGACATGCTCGCGTCTCCGTTCGGCTCCGAGATCAGCATGTTGATGTTAATCTTCTCCTGCCAGATTCGCCATATAATGATCAGGCCAACCAGGCCGACAAAGCCGACAATAACGTATCCAGCGGCGAGCGCTAAGCTCTGTCCAACAGGGGGAGTGGGCATTTATGTTTTCTCCTTTTTCGGGGTGGTCACCGATTGGAAGGCGGCCCAACCCTTGCCGCCGAGATAAAGAGCATTACTCAATCCGAGCAATTCGAGCGATCCGTTCGGCAGCGTGGGCATTTGACCCGTCACCGTATGAACCGCATTCAGAAGGTATTGGAAAGCAATCCATAGGGTCGCGAGCAGCAATTGCACCCGCTCCGGACTGAAGTACGGAACGCCATCGCGCCGCCCGTACAACAGATGGTTCAAGTTGATCCCGCCCGTGAGGAATCTCAGCGCAATCGTCACCGCGAGACCGCCCACGATGAGAATTACTTCCCATTTAGCGAGCCAGATTAGCAAAGAATAAGACAACGAATCCTCCGCCAGTCGCCGGGAAAATCAACTGTTTATCTGAATATCTCGATAAGGCTACTGCATTTTTAAACGAAATACAATAGTTAATGGCGGAGTATTTTCCATTCCCGGTGCGGGAACTGACTTCCCACTGCTTCCGCTATGCCTCCACCCAAGCTTGAATACAAAACAGATTCGCTCAGCGCTGTTTTATCCACAATTGATCCACGGGCCGGCCCTCACAACTAGTTGATTACAAAGCAAATATTTCTTGATGGAAACGCCCGCGCCGAATCGCTTTTTACTTGACTGTAACTGAGTCTCGGCGCATTATGACTATGGTTCCAAGAGGTTCGAAGGACAGCGAGCCTGGCGGGAAGTAGCGGATCTGGAACGATGATCCGGAGCGCATGGGGTAAGTAATTATTCAAGCGCGACGGGGAGCGAAGGAAGATCGGGCGACTCGCGAGGGCAAGCCTTAATGTTTGGAATCGGGCTGGGCGCTACGATCCGAAGGGATTGAAAAATCCCGACGGGGAGCGGAGGCCTGACAACAGGCGTTGAGTTCCGAGATCGGACTTAGCAACGGGTTGCGAGCGGTGATCGTACCCCAGGCGGCAATAAAAAAGCCAAACGGGGACGGGAGTTCAAGACCGAACGGGCTGAGAAAAGTTTCGGAATCGTTTCGAAGATGCAAGGCCAGGAACGTTGACCCGGCCGCGGAGGTTTGCCGCAAGGCAGATCGTCGCTGACGGAGAGCGAAAGGCCGTATCGAGAAGCGGGTTTCTACCGGAACGGGACAGCGGACGCGCACCGAAGCATCGATCCGAGGCCGGATAAAACCAGCCGTGGGGAGCTAAGGGGCCTAACGTCACGCCGTTTCCGGATGCCATGTTCTAGTCGTGCATGCCGACTGGAGAACGAGTTGACTAACGGGTCACTTGGAACCATTTTTCGTTCACTTGACCCACCTGCCGCGCAACTCCTCCATCTTTCACGAACTTGACCATGCGTAAATTCTGCTGCGGCAACTAAGGTAGCGACTGCTTGGCCTGCTCTTCGGCGTCGGGAGCATCCCCCGCGCGCCAACTATGCTTTTCCTTGCACGGACGGAAACTGGCGAAATTGCAGCGGCACGCGGGACAGCGGTAAGGGGTAGCTCCGCAACGAAGCATGAAAACGGTCCAGCGAGGCGGATGATAGTACTGCTCGCTCCATGTTGTAAGTTCCTGGCGATAGCACCGCGGACACCGGGCGTACTTCCAGGCTCCCGCCGCCCACACGCTGGTCTTCCAACGATTGCGGCAACGGCGGCACCGCAGCGGGTAGATTCCGAACAGCGCGCGAACTTCCTCCCCAAAACTCTGCTTGTGCGAGACCCGAACATCGCGTGTGCCACATTTGGGACAAGAGAGTTGCATTAATCGCAGACCGCCAAACGACTACCTTGTTAGAAGTATAAACCGAATCACTCAAATCCAACTAGTCCTCATAGGACTTTTTCAATCTCACGCACCCGGGCCGCCACGTACGCGCTGGTATACGCCGAAAACGCCTGCTGTAACCGGTCGCGTACCCGGCGCCCGTGCTGGATCTTCAAACCTTCCACCGACGCGACTGGCATCAGATCCCTCGTCGTCGACGTGATGAATACTTCATCGGCAGATTCCAGGTCGGATGGTAGGAGTATTTTTTCCGATGCAGTAAGCCCTTGGACCTCAATCTCTTTGAGCAGCAACGCTCGGGTAATGCCCGGCAGGCATCCGGAGGAAAGCGGCGGCGTCCATGCGTGACCGTCCTTTACAATGAAGATGTTCGCCGAATTGCACTCAGCCACCTCCCCGCGTTCATTGAGCAGCACCACCTCGTCGAAGCCCTGTTCATGAGCGCGCTCATACCGCGTCAGATTCTCCGACCAGGAAAGGTATTTCGTCCCCGCAAATTCGCTAGCCGCATGTCGCGCGTTCGGTACGATGCCGAGTTTCACCGCGTCGCCCCAATCGTTCAGCGGAGCCGTAAACGCGATGGTATCGAAAGCTCGCTCCGCCGGCCCTTCCCACATGCCTCCGCGATTGCGGACAATCATAACCCGCAAGGTCGAATTCGAGGCATGATTTGCGTCGATCAATCGATAAAGCCGTTCTTCGAGCCACTTCGCGTTGTCAGGAAACGGCACCCGCATCCGCGCCGCATCGCGCTCCATCCGCGCCCAATGCCGCTCCCAGCAAAACATCACGCCATCCTTGACGCGAATGGTAGAGAACACACCCCATCCGTTCATCAAGCCGACCTGTCCCGGCGAAACGATACGGTCCCCTGTGTCGCGAATGTCGTCGTTGTGAAGCAGGAAGCGGTGCATGATTTATTTTACGCGCTGTGCAAGAGCACGTCGAACAGCGGTTGGATTCCGGCGAGCGAACTCGCCTTGTCCGAGACCGCTTCGCTCGCGGATCGCCCGAACGTCGATAGGGTCGGGAACGTCGTAGTGGTAAACCCACAATTTCCGGTTGCCTTCGAGGTATTCCCGGAACTCGGTGAGTCCCTTCAGGATGCTGCGTCCACGCGCGGTTTGCAACTTCGCTTTCTTCGCCATAGTCCAAATTCATCATACCCGCCCATGGCGAACCAGTACTCTAGCGAGCCGCGACCGCAGGAAGCGGAGCTTAGTAGGATTGTAGAATGCGCGGAATGGAAGTTCACCTCAACGGAAACAAACAGTGTACAGCCGGCATCGGCATCGACGGTGTTCTCAGTACGATCATAAACGTCGTTGGACGAGCGGAGGTCTACTACGAAATGGGATCCGCGTTGGCGGCATCGAAATTTCTAATTTGGGCAAAGAGCGAGCTTCGCGTCGGAGATGAAATCACGATCCGGATCGTTGAGCGCGAAGCGTTCGATTCGCCCATCGAACGAAAAACGGAGGCCGAAGCTTTAGGGAATTAGTTCGTTGGTGTACGTCTTCCCCAAATCGATCTTCGTATTTCGCACCGCCTCCACCGAAACGCTCATCACTTTCTGAACCGCCTCGACAGCCTCAGCCGTAAATTTCCCGTCGGCCGACAACATCCCTTGCGCCGTCCGCAATACCTCAACATCCGTCTGCACATCCTCCGTGCGAAACGACGCCGGCATCTTCGCGCGAATCTCCTCCGTTGTGTGCGAGCGCATCCAGGAAAGCGTCCGGGTGATCGCGAGCGCAAGCTCCTTCGCCGTCTCCCGATTCTTCTCGACCCACTCCGCCTTCGAATAAAGGACTGCCGACGGATAGCTCTCGACTCCGAACACGGCGCGCACTCCCTCCGCCGTTCGCGTATCGGCGAGAATATGCAGCCCTGGCATCTGTTTGCGCACGATGGCGAGCGCCGGGTCCGTCATGATCGCCGCGTCAACCTTATTATGTGTAACCGCTCCCACCGCGGTCGCGCTCATGCCGATCGACGCGTTGCTCACGTCCTCCGGCTTCAGGCCATGCGCCACCAGAACATAGTTGAGGAACATGTGCGTCGAGGAGCCGGGCGCGGAAACACCGACCGTCTTTCCCTTCAGATCCTCAATGCGGCCGATGGTGGGCGACACCAGAACCAGCCCGGGGTAGCGCAGCATCGCGACAAAGGCCCGCAAATCCTTGCCCTGGGCGGCCATCTGAATGGTGTGGTCGTAAAATCCGCAGACCACGTCCGTGCTTCCGCCCATCAGCGCTTCGAGCGACTTCGCTCCACCCGGAAAATCGAGCAGTGTGACATCGAGCCCCGCTTCCTTATAGAAGCCAAGCTCTTGGGCGAGGGTCGCCGGCAGATAAATCAGCTGGGCCTGCCCGCCGATCGCGATCCGCACTCCCGCTTCTTTGCGGCCGCTGCATCCGGCGAGCAACAGAAAGCAGAGAACGATTCGCGTAAGCACTTTTCGATACTATACAACCTTAATAAGAAGCTACCAGGATCTTCTCCGTCTGACGGCGTGATAGAGAACCAGCAACACCACGGAACCGACAACCGCCACGAACAGACTGTAGAGGTTGAGTCCGCTCACCCCAGGGGCGCCGAAAATGTGGAATAGATAGCCACCGGCAAAAGCGCCGACAACACCCAACAGGATGTCGAGCAGGATGCCCTCGCCTCTCCTGTTTACGATCTTGCTGCCGATAAACCCTGCGATCAGGCCGAGAACGATCCAGGCAAGAAAGGACATGTTTTGGTCCGACAGACCCGTCAGCGTGCGTAGGGAACGAGAGGACTGGCCGTAAGCGCAGGTTCCCCATGTGGAAAAGAGCGCCAACAGAAGTGAGATGTGAGGTGTTTTTTTCAGTTGAATCATATTTTCACCGCTTTCCTGGTTAGACAACAACGACAGACAACAACGACAGACAACAGCCGCGCCTGACGCTCGGTCAATGCAGGTGTAGGTCCAAAGGGTTTTCCCGTGCCAAAGGGTTTTTCCATGGGAGGATCAGCGGTTGGATTGGCGCGCTGTGACCATACCCGGTCACATGACCAATTGTCGTTACCCTGTGATACGATACAACGTTGGCATGCTCCTCTCCGACAAGTACACCGTTGAGCGAGGCAGCGATTACCTCACAGGCATCCAGGCGCTGGTTCGATTGCCCATGGATCAGATGCGCCGCGACCGTCGCGCGGGCCTGAAAACAGGCGCTTTTATCTCGGGTTACGAAGGCTCTCCGCTTGGCGGATACGACCTCGCGCTCGCCCGTTCGAAGAAGCTGCTCGACGAACATGGCATCCATTTTCATCCCGGATTGAACGAGGATCTTGCCGCGACCTCCGTCATGGGCAGCCAGATTTTCGACGTAGCCGGCAAAGCCAATGTCGACGGCGTTTTAGGCATCTGGTATGGAAAAGGACCCGGCGTCGACCGCAGCGGCGACATCTTCCGGCACGCAAATTTAGCGGGTACTGGGAAAAATTGCGCAGCCCTGGTCCTCGCGGGCGACGATCATGGCTGCAAAAGCTCGACCATCCCTCATCAAAGCGATTTCAGTCTCCTGAACGCGGGAATTCCGTTCTTATTCCCCGGTAATGTGCAGGAAATCATCGATTATGGACTCTTAGCAGTCGCTATTTCACGCTTTTCCGGCGCTTGGGTGGGTTTAAAACTCGTGACCGACGTGTGCGACGGCGGAGCCACTGTAATCGTCGATCCCGACCAGCCACAAATCCGCATTCCCGGATTTGTTCAAGGAACGCCTTATCAAAAAACCGTCGACGCCCGCCTGGTCCCGCCGATCACTCTCGCGCTCGAATACGAAGTGAATGCGCGACGCTTGCAAGCGGTTCTCGAGTTCGCCCGCTTGAACAAAGTGAATCGTTGGCACGGCAAGAAACAAGGCGCATGGCTCGGGCTCGCGAGCGCGGGAAAAGCCTATTACGATTTGGCGCAAGCGCTGCGCGATCTCGGCATAGGTGACACCGAATTGGAGGACCTCGGAATCCGCGTAGCGAAGTTCGGCATGACCTTCCCGCTCGATCAGGAATTCGCGCGCGAGTTCGCCGACGGTCTCGATACCATCCTCGTCGTCGAAGAAAAACGCAGTTTCCTAGAATTGCAGTTGCGCGACGCCCTCTATGCCACCGCCGCCCGCCCGGCGATTCTCGGCAAGATCGATGCCCAAGGCGCGCCGCTCTTCTTACCCTCAGGCGAGCTCGACCCCGATAAAATCGCCCGAGTCGTGGGCGGAGTACTAGCGAAGCGCCGTACGACTGAAAAAGTGGTTGCGCGCGTTCAGTTTCTCGAAGACATCGCCCAAAAGCCTCGCGACCAGCCCCTGTCGATTCGCGCTTCGAACTTCTGCTCCGGCTGTCCCCACAATCGATCGACCCTGCTGCTCGAAGGACAGATCGGCGGCGGCGGCATCGGATGCCACACCATGGCGATGCGCCTCACCGACTCCGGCCGCGCGTTTTCCTATCTGACGCATATGGGCGGCGAAGGCGCCCCGTGGATCGGCATGGCCCCGTTTGTCGGCCACGATCACGTCTTTCAAAACATCGGCGACGGGACGTTCTTCCACTCCGGCTCCCTCGCCGTGCAGGCCCTCGTCGCAAGCGGCCTCAACATCACCTACAAGATTCTCTACAACGGCCACGTCTCGATGACCGGCGGACAGGACGCAATCGGCGCTCTCCCCGTCCCGCAGCTAACGAAAAAGCTAGAAGCCGAAGGCGTGCGCCGGACCATCGTTCTCACCGAAGACCGCACCCGCTATCAATATGTAGACCTCGCCTCCAATGCCGAGCTGCGCGATCGCTCAGAGCTTGAGAAAACCCTCGCGGAACTGGCGCAAGAAAAAGGCGTCACCGCCATGATCTACGACCAGGAGTGCATGGCTGAGGTCCGCCGCAAACGCTCCCGCGGGAAATATGCCGAGCCCGTCAAGCGCCTCATGATCCACGAAGAAGTCTGCGAAGGCTGCGGCGATTGCGTGAAACAATCCAATTGCATGAGCCTCAACCCGGTCGCGACCGAGCTGGGCCAGAAGATGCGCATCCATCAGTCGTCCTGTAATAAGGATTACTCGTGCGCCCTCGGCGATTGCCCGTCGTTCGTCACAGTGAAAATCAAGGAAGGCACTGGTCTTCGCCGCAAGACTCTGCCCAAGCTCCCAGACGCCGAAGTCCCCGCGCCCCGCGAAATTGCGGCGGTGGGCGAAGGCTATCGCATCGTCTGTCCCGGTATCGGCGGCACTGGAGTCGTGACCATCAACGCTCTCCTCGCCACCGCCGCTTGGATCGACGGCCTCTATGTAACCACGCTCGATCAAACCGGCACCGCGCAAAAGGGCGGAGCAGTCGTCTCGCACATTATGCTGAGCCGCCGTCCCGTCGAAGCCCCGGCGCGCACCAACACCGGAAACGCCGACGTGATTCTCGGATTCGACCTGATCGGCGTCGCCAATGCCGACCTCTTGAAAACCGCCTCTCCCGACAAAACCACGGCGGTGCTGAACACCAACGTCACCCCGACCATCGACACCATTCGCTCCCGCACCCCGATTGCAGGTCCCGAACGCATGTTAGAAGCGGTGCAAATCGTCACCCGCCGCGGCCGCAACATCGTGGTCGACGCCACTCGTCTCGCGGAGGGACTCTTCGGCAGCCACATGGCCGTGAACCTGTTTATGCTGGGCGTCGCGTGGCAAGGCGGTCTGATCCCTCTCACCCTCGCCGCGATCGAGCAAGCGGTGCGCCTCAACGGCGTCGATATCGAAAAAAATCTGCAAGTCTTCACCTGGGGCCGCAAATATTATCACGATGCCGCGTCGGTCGAGCAGTTGCTGTCACCCAAGTTCCAGCCCATCGCCGAGTTCGATCGCGTCGCCGAACTGACCGCGTATCAGAACGCCGCCTACGCCAAACAATTTTCCGATTTTGTCGCCGATGTCGAGCGGCGCGCCCCCGCGCTGGCCGAACCCGTAGCCCGCGGCTTGTACAAATTGATGGCGTACAAAGACGAGTATGAGGTCGCGCGTCTCCTCACCAAGCCGTCTTTCGAAAACCAAATCCGGGAAACCTGGACCGAAGTGGAATCGATCTCCTATAACCTGCATCCTCCACTCCTCCGGAAAATCTTCAAGAAGAAGATCGCGTTAGGCCCCTGGTTCCGCCGGCCTCTGAAAATGTTAGCCGCAATGAAAGGACTCCGCGGCGGCCCGCTCGATATTTTCGGACGCTCCCGGCACCGCCGGATGGAGCGCGAACTAATCGGTTGGTATCGCCAGTTGATCCTGCAGGTAATCGAGCAAAACCATCCCCGAGCCCTCGAAATCGCCGCTATGCCCGACCAGATCCGCGGCTACGAGCAGATTAAGGAAGCGAGCATCGCGCAGACAAATAAACGCGCGGCAGAGATGTTGCAAGAACAACTGATAAACAGATAGCCTAGACCACGAGCCGCGACCACAGGGAGCGGTCATGCCTCATAAACAGCCATCGGCTCTCCCTGTTTATCAATCACGTACTGGATCGCAGCTAAAACGGCCTCGCGCGTAGACAGCCACCGAGTACTTCCATGCCGAGCCCATCGCTTTCGATCTGCCCCGTCAAATCCAAGCTGATTGAGTCGCCGGCTGGCGTAAGATTTCAGGTCATTCATAACTCTTTCCGGAAGAGCCTCCGCCTCAACAATTGCGTGAACGTGACTCGTCCGCACATGGGCAGCCAGCAAAATCCATTGGCGATCCGAGCAGCGTTCCGTCAAAGCCGCCAGGACTGCCAGCCGACGGCTTTCGTCCATCGAATACCTCGTTTGATCCATCTGCAACAGCTCCGCGGCAACTCTCTTAGGGTCAGGCGCTGCCAGACGGCTCCCCGTCAGATTGTGCTTTCGATCCACCGAACCCGTCGCATCGCCATGCAGGTGACACCCATAGCACGCGAACGTAATGAGATAAATCATCGCAGCACCCCGATAACAGAAAGCTTAGACCACGAGCCGCGACCACAGGGAGCGGTCATCCCCGTTAGCAGCCATCACCACGGAACCGCTTCCTATGGTCGCGGCTCGCAAGAGGGTTGCTTTAGTACTCTTGTGCCACAAATAACCCACGGATCGCCTAAATTAGCACTATTTGTACTTAGTTGCGTGAATTCCTGTAAAGTTACTCCGGTAACCACTTGAAGCTGGTGCCATCATACGGTACCCTAAATGAAACCGCTGTAAGCTATTTGGTTTGGGGGTAAAATTTATGATGCACTGCGTAAGCTCTAGAAACGTATTGTTCTCCCGGCGGCTTTCCGCCTTCTTCCTCGCCTTGGTCGTGCTGCTGGCTGTAAGTTCAGCACCGGCACAGGTATTGACCGGAACGCTAACCGGCACCGTTACGGATTCCACCGACGCGGTGGTGCCCAACGCTGCGATTACCGTCACGAATCTGGATACTGGTCTGGTAACAAAAGAGAAGACCGACGCGGCCGGCATCTACGTCGCGAACGGCCTGCCGAACGGCTTTTACAAAGTGGCCGTGGAGTTTCCCGGTTTCTCAAGAACCGAGATGGAACGCGTGGAAGTCTTCGTTTCGCAGACGTCGCGCGCTAATTTGAAGCTCCAGATCGCCAGGACCGGCACCGAAGTCGTGGTGGAGGCGCAGCAGACCTCGGTGCAGTCGGATTCGGCCGAGCTGAAGAACTCGGTGGAAGCCGTGCAGCTCGATACCATCCCGCTGCCCACCCGCAACCCGCTCGACCTGGTGAAGATGTTCGCCGGTATTCTGACGCCGCCCACCACCGCCGTCACCGGCGGCGACGCGTTCGTCCACGGTCTGCGCGGCAACGATACCAACCTCACGCAGGATGGCATCAACGTCCAGGACAACTTCGTCAAGACCAGCGCCTTTTTTGCGATCAGCGCACCGGTCGCCGATACCATCGAGGAGATCAACGTCAGCGTCGGCGGCATCGGAACGGACGGCGGATTCGGCGCAGCGCAGGTTTCCATGGTCACCAAGAAGGGCACCAACCAGTATCACGGAACGGTCTATTGGTACCAGCGCACCAGCTTCCTGAACGCCAACACCTGGTTCAATAACGAAACCGGCGTGAAGCGGCCCTTCCAGTTGCAGAATCACATCGGCGCCACCATCGGCGGCCCGGCCAGTATCCCCAAACTCTATAACGGAAAGAACAAGACTTTTTTCTTCTTCGCCTACGAAGCCTACCGCGAACCGCGCTCCTCGCCAACCACGCGCACGGTGGAGACGCCCTCGGCCGAGCAGGGCTTGTTCACGTATACACCTTCGGGTGGCGCGCCTCAAACGGTCAACCTCCTGAACATTGGAACCATCGGGAATACGGGCATCAAGCCGGTCATCAATTCGCAATCGTTTGGCGTCTATACCACCGTCGTGCCGCAATCCGGTTATACCGACGCGGGATGCGGTAGCGGGGACGGGGTCAATATTCGCTGCCTCAGTTTTAATGAGTCGGGTGTCAACAATCAGGACCGCTACACGATCCGCATGGACCAGCAGATCGGCCAGAGGAACTCGGTTCAGTTCATCTGGAACCGCGCGAATTTCAACACGTCGCCGGATTTCTTGAACGGCAATCAGCCGCCGTTCATCGGCGCACCCTGGTCTGGCGGACAGATCTCCGCGCGCGAGGATTTTGTTTGGGCCTGGAACACCACCATCAGCCCAACCATGAACAACGAAGTCCGCATCGGATACCAGCACGCGCCCGTCGGTTTCGCCTACGGATATAACTTCTCGAATACGGGCGGCAATCAGATTGCCTACGCGACGGTAACCAGTCCGATCATGACATCCACGAATTTCCCTCAGGGCCGCAATACTCCCGTGCAGCAGTACCTCGATAATCTTGGCTGGGTTAAGGGCAACCACCAGATGCGGTTCGGGGGCGAATATCGGCGGGATCTCGCGACCAGCTACTTGTATAACACTGTGTATCCGCGCGTGATTATCGGCGCGGGCACGAACCTCAACGCTTCGAATCCGGACAACCTCAGCACCGCCACATTGCCCGGCATCAGCGCCGCGGAATTGAACCTCGCGCAGGCGATCTTCGGGAATGATACCGGCTTGCTTGGCAACATCAGCCAGGGATTCAACCACACGTCTCCCACCTCCGGTTATGCATCGGGTATTCCGGAGATATACACGCCGATTCAACAGAACTTCGCGTTCTATGGGCAGGACTCCTGGAAGGTGAGACGGAATCTGACGGTCACCTACGGCGTACGCTGGGAATACCAGGGACCGTATGACGCGCGCAACGGCTTGGTGCTGCTGCCGCAGAGCAACCTCTCCGGTTTGTTCGGTCCGACGCCGATCACCGGTTCGCCCGTCAACAATCTCTTCCAGCCGGGCAACGTCAACGCGGCTACCGACACCCTCCTGACGCTTCAGGGCGGCAGCAACGGTTCGCCGGTCGCCAAGCGGGATCTGAATAATTTCGGGCCGTACGCGGGTATCGCTTATACGCCCTTCGCCGATGGCAAAACGGTGATCCGCGCCCACTTCGCGCAGCACTATGTTCAGGACGGATTCACGTTCTACACCCCTGCCACCACCGCGAACACCGGCCTGTTCAGCACGTTTACAAATAATGTGCCGACCGGTGTTTACAACAATACCGGTCTTCCTTATCCAACGCCGCCGGCCGGCTCGGGCGGGTTCCCGGTTTCGCAGCTTTCCAATTGGCTGAGCAGCCAGACGTCGGTGACGAATTACGATCACAGTCTCGTGACTCCGTACGTGCTCGACTTCGGTCTCGGGATTCAGCGCGAGTTGTGGAAGAAGTACACCATGGAAGTCCGCTACGTCGGCAACCATGCGGTTAAGCAATATCGCAATTGGAACATCAATGAGCTGGACCTCAATTACAACGGCTTGGTGAATGAATTCAACAACGCTCTAACCAATTACAACATCGATAATGCAAACGGCTTGAAGGGTACATTCGCCAACAACAATCTGCCCGGGCAGGTTGCCACTCCTATACTCGATAAACTGTTCGCTGGCCTCGCCACCGCCTCCGCCTACGGCAGCAGCGGTTTCATCACGAACCTGACGCAGAACAACATTCAATCGATGTTCAACACCATCCGCACCTCGCCCACCTACCGCGTGAATGTCACGGGGGCGAACGGCCTGGGCGCAGCCAACGGCATTCCGCTGAACTTCTTCGTGGCGAATCCCTGGGCCAATAATGCCCTTCAGTACAATAATGCGGGCTGGTCCGCTTACGACGGCCTGGAAGTGGAAGTTCGCCGGCGTTATTCCAACGGGTTCTTCCTGCTGGCCAATTACGGCTTCAGCAAGGTGCTGGCGGACACCACCTTCGGGCAGTCGCAGAGCGAAGGCCAGAACTATCAATCGCTACAGAACACGGCCCTCGACAAATTCGTGTCGGCGATCAACGTGCGGCATTCCTTCGGCATGACCACTTCCTATCCGCTGCCATTCGGTCGCGGCAAGAAGTTCGGCTCGGGTATGAACAGAGCCTTCGACTATATCGTCGGCGGCTGGACCATCAATGGAAATACCCACTGGTCGGTCGGAGCGCCGTTGACAATCTCCTCGAACCGCAATACCAACGGGTCGGGAATTGCGGAGACGCCGGTCCTGAAGAACATGACGCTCCAGCAGTTGCAGAACAACATCGGTGTGTACCGCACCGGAAACGGCGTTTACTATATCAATCCGAACTCGGGACTCTTTACCATCAAGGGAACCGGGAGCACCGCCAACTTCTGCACGGCAGGACAGACCACGCCTTGCTGGGCCGAGCCGGCTCCCGGAGGTTATGGGAACCTGCCTTACAACGGATTTGAAGGGCCCCACTTCTTCGATCAGGATCTTTCGATGATCAAGGACATCCAGTTGTTCGAGCGCCTGCATTTCCAGGCAAGGCTCGAAGCGTTCGACGTCTTCAACAACGCGAATTTCGCGGGGCCGAGTTTGTCGACGGATTCGACTACCTTCGGGCAGTTGACCTCGACGTTCGATACCGCCCGCGGAGGCGGTGTGACTTCGCGCATCGTTCAGTGGTCGATGAAATTCATCTTCTAGAATAGTTCTGAACCTTCCGCTCCCTACCGAGCCGTGACCGCAGGGAGCGGTGTAATTATGGTCGATTAAGGCTTCATCAAGCCTCGTTTCGAGCCATCTAAGGTCAATTAAGCTCGATTATAGTGGCGGTCGCCATGCCGAAGCCGATACACATCGACTGCAGGCCATACCGGCCGCCATTTTTTTCGAGGATGTTTACGAGCTTCGTCATCAGCACCGCACCTGTGGCCCCCAAAGGGTGGCCGTGTGCAATCGCTCCGCCCTGGATATTCAAGCGTCCCGGAGGCGGCTGAATCTCCCGCGACCACACGATGGGCACGACCGCAAAGGCTTCGTTGATCTCAAAAGCGTCTATATCCGACGCTTCTAACCCCGCCATTTTGAGAGCTTTCTGTGTTGCAGCGATGGGTCCAGTGAGCATCAGCTCTGGATCGCTGCCGACCACGGCCCGTGCAACAATGCGGGCTCGTTTTCGAAGGCCGAATTTCTCCGCCGCCGCACCGCTCGCAAGCAAAACCGCCGCCGCGCCATCGGAGATCTGACTTGAGTTTGCAGCAGTTACCACACCATCGGGCCGAAAAACAGGCTTGAGCGCCCGCATTCGCGCCACATCTGGATTCGCGCGGACCCCTTCATCGCGATTAAGGCCGTTTATGGGAAATATTTGCTTGCTGATATCCGCGGCCGAAGCGCGGCAATGGCTTTCGACGGCGAAGTCGTCCATCTCCTCGCGCGAAATGTCCCATTTTTCCGCGATCATCTCGGCGGAGATCCCCTGATGCAGCAATGGGATGGGAAAATTGGCGCGAAATTCTTCCGTCAGCGCGGCGTCCGTGCCCATCGGGACTCGACTCATCGATTCAACGCCGCATCCGATGGCGATTTCCATATCGCCCGCGGCGATGGCTTGCGCCGCGAAATGAATCGCCTGCTGCCCCGATCCGCAAAAGCGATTCAATTGAAGCGCTGGCGTTTCAACGGGATATCCAGCCTTCAGTCCCGCGAGGCGGCCGATGTTGGTGCCTTGTTCTCCCGTCGCGGTGACGCATCCGCAAATAATGTCTTCCACCGGATACGATTTGAAAGCGCTCAACGTGTGAGCCAGCAAATCGACGGGATGGATGCCGTGCAGCGCTCCGTCCGGTTTTCCGCGCCCAATGGGAGTGCGGATGGCATCTACTATAAACACATCCATTTATGTCCTCATGCGAACCAGGAAATACAATCCGGCTAGTGAGAATATCACGTCCGGCGACCACGCGGCCATCTGCGGAGGCAGCTGGCCCAAAGCGCCAACCTGTTCAAATAGTTTGTCTACGGACCAATAAGCGATCGCCAAGGCAAGACTGACTCCCACTCCGGCCATGGCGCCGCGATTGCCGGCTAGAAACGCGAACGGGATCGACACCATTGCCATGATGAAGGCGAACATCGGCACCGAGAATTTTTTATTGAGCTGTACTTGCAGCGATACCGTGTCGAAGCCTTTTTTCTGCAGGTCGGCGATGTAGGATTGCAGCTCCTCGAAATTCATCTGCCGCGATTGCTTGGCTTCGCGGAGGAAGTAATCGGGTTTTTCTTCCAGCTCGGAAAAGTACTTGCTCGTGAACGCATCGAACCTGGTGGTGCGAGTGCCTTGGATATCGACATACCAGCCGTTGAGAAACTCCCACTTGTTGAGGGTCGGCTCCCAGCGCGCGCGCTTGGCGAAAATGTGGCGCTTCAAGCGAAACGGCGTGGGGTCGATTTCGTAAACATTGACGCCGCTCATCAAACGCGAGGCTGGATCGAAGTACTCGTAGTAGTAAATGCGGTTGTGCTCGGTATTGATCCACTTGCGGTCCGGCCTCAGGTAGGTTTGCGGAGGCTTGCCCTTGATGACGGAGCGAAGCTGATCCTGACGGCGATCGGAGTCGGGAACCCAGAAATGATCGAACGCGAAAAGTCCGCCGCTCAAGCACAGGCAGGCGGTGAGGATGGGCACGGCCAGGCGATGAGCGCTGATGCCGCAGGCCTTGAACGCCGTAATTTCGTTGTGCTTACTAAGAATGGCGAAGACCACCAGAACGGCCGCCAGAACACCGATGGGCGTGAAATCGTAGATCAGGCGCGGCGTCAGGAAGAGGTGGTATTGGAGGATGGTCTTGACTCCGATGCCGTTGCGAATGATGTCGCTCAAGAGCTGGAAGAATTCGAAAATATGAAAGATCGCCACGAAGGTGACGAGCAGCATCAGAAAGTAGAACAGAAAACTGGCAAGTACATAGCCGTCGATAATCTGAGGAACCAAAGGGAAGCGCCGCATCAGCATCTTGGCCTGTTGGCGGTCCAAAGCTCGTTGCGTCCGCTGCTGCTGCGAGGTGCGGCTGAAGGTGCGAATGTAGAGCAGGATGCGGCCTAGAACGTCGCGATCGCCCGGCTTTTCGAGGCGCAGAAGCATCGCGATGCCGAAGAGGGCGAAAAGCAGATCGGGCAGCCACACCGCCAACGCGGGCGACAGCTTGCCCTGATGCGAGAATTTCACCAGTGTCCCCAAACCGATGTAGTAGATCAGAGCCAGGGCAACGGTGAGCACGACGGCTCCGGATTTTCCGGCGCGGCGCGTGGTGATGCCGAGCGGAACGCCCGCGAGCGACAGCAGAATGCAAGCCAAGGGCAGTGCGAAGCGCGTGTTGAATTCAATCCGGGCGTCGAGCTTCGCGGTGTTGTCGAGAGCGGGAGTGCGGTACGCCATGCGGTAGAGAGGCCGCGTGTCCATCTCCATGACCGGCCTCGAAATGGTGGCGGCCTTGGGTTTCTCCGCGTACAGTGCTTGATCGCCCTGGCCGGAATACTCGCTGATGTGATAATCGCCAGGATCCTTGCCCGCTTCGTAGGTGCTGCCGTTGAGAAGTGAAAGCTGGAGGCGGTTGGCGGAGGGGTCGGGCATGGCAATCGCTTCGGGCGCGAGCGTGATGATGGGATTGTCGCCGCGCTCCGCGGCGGAGGGCCCGCGCTCGCCCGGCGGAGTCACGTCGGCGACGAAGATCTGACGCCAGCGGGAAGGAGGGCCGATAATCACGTCGCCGACATAGAGGACCTTGTTAGGGAACTGTTCTTCGAACACGCGCGGCTGCACGTCCGCGGTGAGCTCGCTCGCGATCAGAATGTTCTTGATGCGAAGCTCTTCGCGGAGCGACCATGGCGTCAGCCAGAGCGATGCGGCGGCGGCGCAACACATGGCCAGAACGCCGAACAGCATAATCGAGGGGACGACGCGCCGGCCGGGAACGCCCGCGGCACGCATGGCGGTGATCTCTCCGTCGGCCGACATGCGGCTGAGGGTGACGAGGGTCCCGATGAGCACTCCAAGAGGGATCGCGAACGGAAGCATCACAGGGAAGACCAGTGCGAACAGATACGCCACTGTTTTGGGAGGGCCGGAGGTGCGGACCAGGAATTCGAACAGGTGTCCGGCTTGTTGGAGGAAGAGGACGAAGGTGAAGAGGGCCGCGCCCAGGATCGCGGTGACGAAGATTTCGCGAAAAATGGTGCGACTGATCAGACGCATGAAATTACTAGTGTATTGCGTCTCACAGATTGGGCCGTATGTGGGGCGGACGCCCTCGTCCGCGCCGGACCCCCTGGTCCGGCTGTCCGGCTACAGCCAGAGGCCGACGGGGGCGTCGGCCGCGGACCAGGGGGTCCGCCCCACCTTACGATGCACTTCACTAGCGGGCTCGGAAGTGCACCAGTGTGGAGAGGCATGGAATTACTGAGAAGGGCCGGGGGGCGGGACCACTGGTAATTTCGGCAACTGGTCCTGCGGCACTTCGAACTCGATTTCTTCAAACAGAAGAGCCGGGGCGACGATCGAGGTGGGGGCCAGCATTCCTCCCACGCCGAACATGGCGAGCGGGGCGCCGTTGTTGACGAAATCGAAAAGCGCTGTTTCCTGGGACGCGGCGAGAACGTCGCGCAGCGAACGGGTCGAAACGCCTCGGAAGCGGAGGCCGCGCACCAGTTCCTCCCGGCCATCGGCATAGACGCGATAGACCAGCACCGGCGGACTGAGAGGGCGAACCGAGCCGCCGGATTGCGCTCCGCTCTGCGCCAGGGCCTGCAATTCATTGCGCCCGGCGGAGAACGGATAATCCAGCTTGCGAACCAGCATTCCGTAGGGCTTGTTGCGCTCCTTGCACATATCGATCAACTTTTTCTTCAGCGACGGGAGAGATTCGTTTTGCGACGTTTTTACGAACAGGTTGCCGATGGCGGCTGCGCGCGCGCCGTAATTTCCGAGCAGGCGTGCATGGCCGTTGGATGTAGCGGAGCTTTTAATCGGCTGGCGCGTGGTGAGGAAACTCTTGAGCACGCCCTTCTCGACCACCGAAACGGCTTTGCCCGGCACGCCTTCGAGATCGAACTGGTAGAAGCCGACGAGGGGCTTGCCTTGCCAGGCGGATTGCGCCGGATCGTCGACAATATCCACCCAATCGGGAAAAATGCGCGAGCCGATTTTGGTATCGAGCTCGCTGGGAACAAAGTTAATATTGCGGCCGGGCTCGGCCAGAGGCTTGCGCGGCGCGCGGAGATTATCGCCCAGCAATTGCGCGAGAAGCTGCGCGGCGGCTTGCGGCTCAAACAATGTAGGACCGGAAAACGATTCGCCGACCGGAGAATGCGCGAGCGCACGGATGTTTTCAGCGACTGCGGTCAGCCCTTTTCGCATTTCCGCTTCCGAGGGAAGCTTGTCGATATCGAGCGACTGGAAGGACACGGCATCCCGCACCATCATTCCATCCGGCGCCTGGCCTTCGGCGCGGGCGTACAGCCGCGCGAGGCTGTCGTCATAACGAATCGAGGCGCCTTCGTTGGTGAGCAGGTAGGTGACTCCATCGAGAATCTGCAGATCGACGCCGGAGGCCATCACCTCGGGAACCGCGCCGAACAGCGCGGACAGTTTTGCGGTGCGCGCGGTCCAGGCCGCATCGTCGACCTTGCGGCGCGTGATTTTCGCCAGGCTTTTCACCGGCGCGACGCGGGAAAAATCGGGAAGCTGATCGGTCTGCGCGGCAGCGGAGTTTAGCGCGGCACGCTTGCGGGACATGGACTCCACCGCGGTTTTATAGGCTGTGTCTGTCGAGAGCCACAACGCGTCGCGCAGCGCCAGATAATCGTCGTCGAGCGGGAAAGACGTATCGAAGCGCGCTCCGGTATAACGGCCGCTGAAAATGTGGCCGGTGTCGTCGAAATCGTAACTGCCGACGCGCACCTCGATTTGGGGCGAGCGGAAGCGGACACGCGAAGTCGAGATGGGCGACCCCAGCACGGCGGCGACTTGAAACTGGCTGGTATCGGTGAGGTCGTAGCTGAAAAAATACGGCGCATCGTCGCCGCCGCCGATGACGCGAAGCTCGCGCGAGCGGTCGAGCTCGTCGCGCATGGCGCGCAGGATGACATCGTTGTCGTCTTTTTCAGAGGAGGTTTTTTGGGGAAGCAGCAACGCAGCGGATGCGGCCAGCAAGCTGGAAATAGCAAGAACGCGAGCGATCATTATTTTTGACCCTCCGCGGACGGACGCGAAAGATAGGGCGGGCGATCCTGGGAGCGTTCCTTGCGCTGGATTTCGATCGTCGAGACGAGCAACGCGGGCGCGACGGCGGAGACTGGGACGTTGCCCGATTCGGCGCCGCAGATGCCGTTAAAAACGTCCATCTTGTCGGAGGTCGCCATGATTTTCTCGAAGCTGGCGAGAGGCGTGCCGACGATATCGGCGCCGCGAATCAGCTCGTCCGGCCGGCCGTCGGCGAAGACGCGATAGACCACCAGAGGAATCACGGTGAAGGCCTGCAAACCGCGGCTCGCGGTGGTGGTGTAGCCTCCGGTGACCTGATCGAAATAGAGCCCGTAAGGCTTGTTCTGCTTCTTCACTTCCTCGATTAGCATTTTGCGAAGCTCGGCGTCGGTTACCTTGTTGGTGGATTCGACGATCAGATTCGATTGGCGCGAAACCACTTCATTGCCCGGCGAACGGCGGCCGTGACCGTTGGAGTTCGGGAAACCTTCAATAGGCGAGCGCGACATCAGGAACGCTTTGAGAATCCCGTTGTCGACCGCGACGATGCGGCGCGCCTTCACGCCCTCATCGTCATATTGGTACGTCCCGTTGAGCGCGATACCGTTGTATTCGGCGCGCGTGGGATCGAAAATTACGGAGAGAAAGGTAGGAAGCACCGGCTTGCCGACGCTCTTGGTGAAGGTCTGGCCCTCGGTTTCGTCCTTTTGACGATGGCCCTCAATGCGGTGGCCGAAAATCTCATGAAAAAATACGCCGGCGGCGCGGCCGGATAAGATGGCTGGTCCCACAAAGGGATCGGCGGGCGGGGCGTGCAACAGGTCGGTGAGATTTTTCCCGGCGCGTTCGACGGCGGCGAGAATTTCCGCATCCTTCGGAAGCGTGGAGGGATCGCCGGTCTCAAAGGTTTCGAGCGACGCGAGATCCATACCGTCGGTCGCCTTGCCTCGGGCGGTGATCATGACGCGGGCAAAGAGGCGGCCGGATTCGACGCGCGTGCCCTCCGAGGTGACGACCGTGGTCATGATGCGCTGCGCCTCCACCGCGACATTGGAGTTGATGGCTCCAGGATATTTCGACATTTCGGTGGACACTTTGCGCAGGCGGGCGCCCCATTCGGAGGCATTGAACTTGAGCTTGGAAGGGGCGGAGAACGACGTCTGCGGCTGCTCGGACGAGAAATCGTCGGAACCGTCAGTGGCGGCGGAGCGAAGCTTTTCGTCGGCCTTGATGCGGATCAGGCGCTGGGCGACGCCGCGATAGACGCGGTCGGTGGTGAGCCAGAGAGTTTTGCGAATGGCCTCGGGGTTATCGTCGAGGGCGATTCGGGTCGCGAGCGTGAAACGCGGACGGTCGCCCGGGACGCGGCGGTAATTATCGAACTTCGGGGTACCGGCGCGGATGGTGGTGTCGAGAATCCGGTCGTGATTATGATTCTGGCCGTCGAGGGATCCGCGGCTGGCCAGGATCACGTCGGATTCCTGGTCGGTGATTTCGTAGCC
This sequence comes from Bryobacterales bacterium, assembly GCA_003170295.1. Lineage (GTDB taxonomy): Bacteria > Acidobacteriota > Terriglobia > Bryobacterales > Bryobacteraceae > Palsa-187. The sequence goes on from PNAJ01000142.1 coordinate 62,482, forward strand.
GAGGAAATAGGGGACGGGGTCGGCCTTCTGCTTGAGGGCAGTAAAGTTCCGTTCCAGTTCGTCGGAAAGAATTTTTACGAGCGGCGACTGAGCGTAGGCGCAGGTCGCAAGAAAAGAAACAACAACTAGAGTCCGCACTTACATATAAGGATATCAGGCTCGCGAAGTTAGGCTGGAGAAGTTAAGCTGGAATAGACACGAGTCCCCGATCCTTCAATCCGCTGAGTGCGAGGCCATAGCGGCCGCGGACGCCGGTTTTTTCGAAAATATGCTTGAGATGGATCTTGACGGTCCCCGGGCGGATGCCGAGATCCGTGGCGATTTCTTTGTTTTTGAAGCCCTGCTCGACCAGTTCGAGTACCTGCTGCTCGCGCGAGGTCAATTCGCTGCGGGGATAGCGATCGGCGCGGGCGGAATCGCGAAATACACAATCCTCCATCCAACTGCGGCCCAGCGCGACCGTTCGCAGGCAGGCGAGGACCACGGGAATCTCGGCGGTTTTTCTCAAGATTCCTTTCGCACCGGCTTGCAGGAAGCGCAGTGCCTCGGCCTCGGTGACGGAGACGCCCCAGATCACAATTGCCGTGGGATGGATGCTCGGGTCCCGAAGTTCACTGGCCTTCAGGTCCGTGAGCCATTCGAGGATCGCTTGAATCCCGAACGCTTTATCCAGCATCATCACGTCGGGGGAGGTGCGGCGCACTACGTCCAGAGCTTGTGCGAGCGAATCGGACACTTCGGCGAACACCAAATCAGGGGAGCCGGCCAGCAAGGTCCGGACGCCTTCCGCGGTCACGGGTTGCGTGTCGCAGACGCAGACTTTTTTAATGGGCGAGAACTGGTGCCTGTTCGTCGTGGGTGCGGTGATCTCTGTCAAGTTGGTCATTCACTCTTCCTCTTCATGCTGAACCTTTTTAACGGAATAGTACGCCCCAGAAAGTAAAACGGAACGGTCTAAACCGGTGTTGGAACCCTCATCGTCCGGTGGTATCACTTTGTTAGTACAAGGAGGGGCGGATGGCTCTCATGTTATGATCGCTTGTAGCCGATTTACTACTTTGGAACCTTTCCCAAAGTGGTCCAATAGTCACCATGCCCAAAAGTGAGGTCCCCTCAGCATCCTCGAAGCGGGCTGTAGTCATTAGTCCGAATTCGCGGATGGCGGATGAATTGTCTCCGCTCCTAACGACCCATCTACCGGGCGTGCCATCGAGCCATGTCCGCGGGTATCCTTCGCCGAGGGACCTGGGGGGAGCGATCGGCGGCGGCGGGCTGCACCTGTGTTTTCTCGACGTGGTGACGGATCCTGAGCAGGCTCTACAACTTCTGGGCGAAATGGCCCGCATGGGACCATCCATTCAAGTGATCGCTCTGTTAGCGGGCAACGATCCGGACGCGATGCTGCGCTGCCTGCGCGGAGGGGCGGTCGACTTCCTGATCCAGCCATTTACCCCCGAACAAGTCGAGGGGGTACTCGCGAAGCTGGCTCGTACGCTACCGTCGGAAGGCGGGGGGAAGGAGCCGGCTAAGATTTTCGTCGTAATGCCGGCTAAGGGCGCCTGCGGAGCCACCACCATCGCCTCCAACCTGGCGTTCCAGTGGAAACGGCGCGGGGCCAAGAGGGTTCTGCTGGCCGATCTCGATCCGCTGACCGGAACGCTGTCGTTTCTGCTGAAGATTAAGTCGGTTTATAGCTTCGCCGACGTGCTGATGCGGTCCTATGAGCTGGATCACGATTTGTGGAACTCGATGGTGACGCATGTCCATGGGATCGACGTGCTGCTGGCGCCGGAGATTCTGGTTGAGGGCGCGAACGATCTGCGCGATCCCTCTCCGATTCTCGATTATGCGCGCCATAACTACGATGCGGTCATCATCGATGCCGGCGGAGTTTACGGGGAATGGAACCTGAACCAGGCGCGGATGGCCAATGAGCTGCTGCTGGTGACCACCAACGAACTGCCGGCGCTTCAAGCGGCGCAGCGCGCGCTATCGTATCTGGATGCGAATAGAATCGGGCGCTGGAAGATTCGTCTGATCGTGAATCGATACATGCGCGACGTGGGCTTGAGCCGCGAGGTGATCTCGACCGCGCTGCACACCGAGGTCTACGACATTTTCCCGAGCGACTACGAAGCGGTGCAGAAGTCGATGATGGAAGGAAAGCCCGCGCCGCCGAGCACGAGCTTCGGAAAAAGCATCATGCAGCTTGCCGACAAACTCAGCGGCCAGACCGAAACTGCGAAGAAGAAAAAGAGTTCGTCGCTCGGCGGGTTGCTGGGATTATTTACGAAAACGTCGAAATAGAGACGTATTTCGGGCCCATTTCGTTTCCTTTTTATTTCCACACCGATCTGCAACTTTCCTGCCATCATTTCGTCGAATGAAGTGGGAGGCACAAGAAAATGAGGAGCAAATGGCTGATGGCGGCGGCGCTGGTGGCTGCGGCGGCATTGGTTCCCGCCGCGCCCAATGGAACGCTCAGCCCGCTTGAAAACAAGGTCCGGCATGAGCTGGTGATGTTGCCTTATCTCAATGTTTTCGACGATATATCGTTCCGGGTCGATGGCAACACGGTCACTCTGTTTGGCGAAGTGACCCAGCCGATCCTGAAGAGCGATGCAGGGAATGTCGTGAAGCGCGTGGAAGGCGTTGCGCGCGTCGAGAATCAGATTGAGGTGCTACCGCTATCGAGTTTCGATGACGGAATTCGTTTACGAACCGCGCGTGCGATCTACGGATACGCGCCGCTCCAACGATATGGCATGGGTGCGCAGCCATCGATCCACATCATCGTGAAAAACGGCAACGTAACGCTCGCGGGATTCGTCTCAACAGATATGGACAAGCAGTTGGCCTACATGAGAGCCAGTGCTGTTCCAGGAGCGTTTGCAGTTGTGAACCAACTCCAGATAGAGAAGTAAGTAGTTCTCCTCTTGACCTCGGATAACCTTGGACGCAGTCACCCTCCTATGGGGTCCAGGTTGATCCAGAGCGGCGGTCCGGCCCCCTCCGACCCGGACCGCCGATCCTTTTTGCGGAAGTAGCCAGCACGCCAGCCGATTGATAAACACAAGCCGACTTCCCGGTACCTATCCTGTCGTGGCGCCGCGGTACTCCGACCTGTAGAGCTTTGGTGTAAGCTTCCAGCCGGCATCGGCGTGACCACGGAACCACAGAGGATCCGCGTCCCCACGACGGCCATCTCCATCATCCAGACCCCAGACCTCGCGCAGTTCCTTAAGCCGCTCAAGACACTCGCTGAGCGGGCCGATAGTTGGCCGCTTCGCAAAATTTGGGTTTCTGGCCGCCATTGGGCGTTATTCTAGCGCTGCGAGCATCATCCCTCGGGAGCAGCTTCCTCAGGAGGCAAGAGATCTTCTTGTTGCAGGTATTCCCGCACGAGGCGGTCATAGACCTCATTCTCGCGGCCGACGTCCAATGTCTGCGCCAGCGGTTTTCCCAAGCGTCTTTTCGCCCATTCGCGCTTGCTCACTTCGAATGTTTCATGCTCTTTTGCTCGGCGCTTCTTATCCTGATAGTCCGGATGCCGGGGATTATGGCCGTATTCATCAATCGCCAGATGCCGCCCATCGGCCGTCCCCATCATGATACCTGTCGTGAAATGGACCTTCCACACGTTAGGTAGCAGGAACCAGTCATCGTCGAGCTTGGACCACTCCACTTTCCCAAGGGCCTTTTCCGGATATAGATCCGCTTCCCTCCCTGCCGCGATGTGCTTTGTGGCATGCTTCTTCAGAATGTAATTGATGCGCGCGACCTCGATTTCCTCCAGTTCGCGGCCATGCTGGATTCCGACGAGATAACCGACTGTGGTCCCGAAGAGCCGTGCGTTCAGCCGCGTGTCGAGAGGCTTGCACCAGGGATTGCGAATGAGTTGAAGGTGCGTGATGATCAGGCAGAAATCAGGACCAAGCGGAAAGATTGTGCGCGTGCCGACCTTCGGGAAATCGTCGCCACCCGGATAGGCCGCCTCACCGGGATAGATTTTCCGATTGAAGAAGGTCACAGGATCATCGCTGATGATGAATTTCGTCGCCGAATTCTGAGCACTGACAATCTCCCACGTCCCCTCCATCCACATCGCGTTCTAAGCCTCGAACATCTGCCGCATTACGATTAATACGCGGTTTTGTTCCTTTACGCCCGCCTGCACTCTGAGCCAGTCCAACCCGCGAGGGGTTCGCAACCTCTGCGCCGCGATGAACCGTAAGAGTCCCTGATAAGCCGGGTTCAGTTCTGCCCGATCAATAGGCTGAGTCGCGAAAAAGCGGACTGACTTTTCGCCGTGATCATCCACCTTGCCGAAAAAGACTTTTTCGATTACGTCATTGACGGTTTTCCCGAACCGCAGCAGGTACAGGTCCTGAAGCCAGAAGCATTGCGCTGGGTAACTTCTGAAGAGCGCCCGCTTCGTGTAGGACCTCCGCTGGTCGAAGACCACCTTTTCGGGTTTCAGATCGAGGTACCAGAGTTTCTCTTCGCCGGAAGCAAGGAACCGCTTCTGATACCAGCGCGGAACGTAATGATGCTCATGCGAGATTTGGTCTGCCATACCGCGGGAACATCCATCATATTAATCGTGCATCGACCCAGCACGCGACCTGGTCAGACTTGAATCATAATATGTGCTACATTTTCGAGTCTCCTTTTTCCCTTATCGGATAACGGTCAGCGCTTGGCGACATTCTGAACGAACGGCCATTTTGCGTCGGCAATGAACCTTGTCAGCTTGAGACGGTCAGTACGCGTCGAATGATCGACGCTGGAACTGCACTCGCGTGATGGGCGATGATGAACTGAACGTGATCGTTTGGCACTCCCGATCCGGCGGTTCCGGGCGAGTCACGCGCCACTCGGACAGAGGTCTCCTGAGGCGGCCGCCTGATGGATTACTACCCATAAACGCGCAAACCGCCGGTCTGGCGAGCCGAATCTTCGACGTGTTGCAGAGTCGGGATGATGGAGCCAAGCCGACGACACTCAGCAGAAACATAACCCTGCCACAGCACCCTGGATTGTTGCTACGCTTTCCTGGTGACGCTAAACGAACAGCTCGACCGTGCCGACGCTGCGACGCGAGCCGCATGGGAGGCCATCGAAGGACCGTTCACGCTAAAGGACACTCGCTCCCAGCTTTTTCTCGCATACGCCAGCATCGCCCTTGAACATCAGGAGGCGATGACTCTGCTGATTCGACACGGCCTGCGTGGGTCTGCTGTTGCTCTGATTCGCCCTATCTTCGAGATTTTCTACCGCGCTGCATGGATTCATCATTGCGCCAAGCCCAATCAGATCGAAAAGATCAAGAAGGGGAAGTTCCGGTTTCCGGAGATGGGAGCAATGGTCAACGGCATCGACAAGGCCATGGGGGAGACGTTCTTCCAGAACTTCAAGGCAAACAGTTGGAAAGACCAAAACGACTTCACTCACAGCGGACGCATGCAGGTTAATTCACGACTGAGCCGGGATGATCTCCAATCCGCCTATCCCGACGAAATGATCGCTGTGAATTTAGCCACGACGACAATAGTGGCTATATTCGTAACGGTTATTCTTCTAAAAACACACGACCGAGTGGCTGATGGGGAGCGGCTCGAATCCATGTTGGCGCAATTCGAACTGAAACGTCCATCGCGGCCCTCATCGCCGAAGCGTACTCGTCAAGCATCACAGCAGCTCAAATCGGAACCGCCAATTTCCAGATCTCCTCGTACACCGAATGCTTGACCGCCAAGGGCGCGATTGCGTTTGCAGCCCCGTCGTGGCGCTGCTTGTACCTGTCTGGCAGGGAAACAGGATGCAAGGTCCGTGTAGAGTCGCCGGGTAGGATTCTTTCGGATCAATCAAGGATCAAGATTAGGAACGATAAACGCGCTTGTGTATACCGACCTACGCTAATCACCCAACGCAGGCTTCGAGCCGACCCACTACCCAATCTCCGGCTCCGCCTGCATCTTCCCCTTCAGAGGCACTTCGCGCAGGAACGCGTTCAGCACTACTGCGCAGCACATCACGATCGCGCCCGCGAAAAAGATCGCGTGAATACCGTCGACCAGCGCACCGCGCACGTTGCCGAGCAACAGCTTTAGCAATTCCGCGCCGCCGGGATAGCGCCCGAATCCGGCTTCGAGCTGCGGGCGAATTTGCTGGAGCATCAGAGGATTCGAAAACGGTTTTAATGCGAGCTCAGGAGTGCCATGCGGAATTCCGTTTGCGAAGTCGCGTTTATAAATCGTCAGCAGCACGCTGCCGAAGATCGATACGCCCATGGTGCTGCCGATCGACCGGAAGAACTGCGTCGAAGCGGTCGCCGCGCCCATGTGTTCGCGCGGAGCCGAGTTCTGCACGGCCAACGTATACACCGGCTGAATCAGCCCGATCCCCAATCCTACGATCACCATGCCGCGCACGACTTCTATGCGCAGCGTGTCCCCCGTCATGCGCGCGAACAGGACCATCCCCACCGCGATCAGCGAAGATCCGCACATGGCGAGGATTTTGTATTTCCCGGTCCGCGAAGTGAACTGACCGGCCGCGATGCTTCCCACCACCGCCGCCATCATCAGAGGCGTCAGCAGCGATCCCGATTGCGTCGCCGACACGCCCATCACGCCTTGCATGAACAAAGGCAGATAGATAATGATGCCGAACATTCCCATGCCCAGCACGAAGGAGGCAACCGAGCAGATCGCGATGATCGGGTTGCGGAACAACGCCAGAGGGATCACCGGCTCCGAGGCCTTTGTTTCCGCGTACAGAAACACGGCCAGCATGAGGATGGAAAATCCGAGCAGCGATTCGACCCGTGTGGAGGTCCAGCCGTAATCGGTGACCCAGGTGAACGCGAGCAGCAGCGGAACCAGGCAGGCGGTCAGCGTGAGGACTCCCGCGAAATCGACTTTTCTTTCCACACCCTGGGGACGGAACGACGGGAACTCCAGCCAGATGGCGATGGCGGCGATCAATCCTACGGGCAGGTTGACATAGAACACCGCGCGCCAGGAGTAATGGTCGGTCAGAAAGCCGCCGAGCGTGGGCCCGAAAATCGAGGCGAGTCCCCAGACGGCGGCGAAGATTCCCTGGTATTTCCCGCGCTCGATCGGCGAGAAGACGTCGCCGACGATGGTGAACGTCAATCCGAACAGGATTCCCGCGCCGATGCCCTGAATGCCGCGGAACAGGATCAACTGATTCATGCCGTCGAGCGGCAACGAAATCTGCCCCGAAGCTCCGCAGAATGCCGAGGCGATGACGAAGAGAATCAATCCCGTGAGGAAGAACCATTTGCGGCCGTAAATATCGGAGAGCTTGGCGAAGATCGGGACCGAAACGGTCATCGAGAGCATGTATGCGGTCGCGACCCAGGGATAACGATCGAACCCGGAGAGACTGGCGATGATGCGAGGCTCGGCGGTCCCGACGACGGTCTGATCGAGCGCGGCGACGAGCAGAGCGAGCAGCAATCCGCCCATGGTTCCGACGAGTTGGGGCCGCGTCAACCGGATGAAGCCGGAGGTGTGAAAGGTGGTGTCGGCGGTTGCGGCCATCTATTAATTGTACGAGAGCGATTGTACCTACGCGGCGGCGCTGTCGTTCCAGTAATCGTCGGCTTCCTCGATCCGGCGTTCGCGGTTGCGGCGGCGAAGGCCCAGGTTGATTTGGGCTTTTGAAAAAACGAAGCCATCGTCAGAGGGGGAGTACGTTTCTCCTTTGTCCTCGTACATTTCCACGATGTCGAGGAGGTCGTTCAGCTCCATACGCTCGTCGGCCAGACGGGTTCTCTGGAGGTCGCGGAGCTGCTCGGCGGTCTTTTCGAATTGACGGGAGAGGCGCTGGCTGTGGAGGCTCAAGTTCGCTAACGCTTTCGATTGGCTTTCGAGAGACGCCACGATGGCCATGGCTTGCTGCACCTGGGCGGGAGCGTCGTCGAGAACGTCGGGCTGGTTGGCGGCGGCTAGCGTGAGGAGATTGGCTTCGAGAGCGGCTACTCGGTTCTGGCGCCAGGAGGTGTCGGCAAGGGCTTGGACGAGATGCGCTTCGGTGGCGCCTTGGGGATGATATTCGTCGGTGAAAGAGGTGAGGTGTAGCTGGTAGGCTTGGAGGTCCTCGGTGGGCATGACGACTAGTTGGCCGGTGAGTCCGTGGCGGAGGGCGTTGAGAGAGGATCGGTGCTTGCCTTCGGGGGTTTTGGGGCCTGTGGAGTGCTGTGAATTGGCTCGGTTGATTTCGGTTCGGTTTGGTGTGGACATGCTTTGGTTTAGCATCGGGGGATTTGGGGAGGGAGCGGTTGGAGGTGGGAAGGGGTTGAAAAGGGGGGAGTTGGGGTGGGGGAATTGTCGGTCGAAGAGCCGGGCCGGGGGGCCGGCTGCGGGCCGGGGGGCCCGCCCCACAAGAGGGATGCACGACACGAGTCATTTGACCGCTCCGCGCATTGCGCTTACACTGAAAACACGATGAGCGACGAGCGCCAACATGTGCATGAGCTAATTGACCGGCTGCCGCCCGCGCAACTCAGCGCTGTCGCCGGGTTGCTCGAAACTATGCTGGGTGAGGACGAAGAGCGCGCGGTTGAGGAAGCCAAGCAGTGGTTGCGCGAAAACGGCGGCAAGGGAATCCCGCACGAAGAGGTCCTGGCCGACTTTGGTCTCACCATGGACGACTTCCGACGCATGGGTGAGGAGCGCGCTCAGCGCCGCACGGGCTGATCCGGATGCAGAAGCGGATCGTGTGGACGCCGCAGGCGCGAGCCGACGTGCAGCGGATCGATCGTCAGACCGCGCTGGGTTTGCTCGAAGGCTTGGCCGATTACGTTCTCACCGGTTATGGCGATGTCGAGCGCTTGACCGATGTAAACCCACCGGAACTGCGCCTCCGCCTGGGTGACTACCGCATCCGCTTCCACGATCACGGCGGGTGGCTGTAAATCCTCCGTGTGCTGCATCGACGGGACGCCTACCGGTAAGGGGTTTGAGTGTATCTCCCCGCGTTTCCCCAGGAGTCCTTCACAGACTGCGAGTCCGGCGGTATTCCTCGATGGGAATGGTGCGGCCGGCGCGAATGTCTTCGAGGCCTTCTTCGATGGCGGCTTCGGTTTCCGCGCTGACATCGTCCGTGTCGTTGAGATCCGCTAGGTAGTCGAGCACATCCGCCAAGCGGTCCTCTGGCAGCGTGTCGACGAGTTGGTGAACATTTTCGCGGACGGTCACGATGGGCTCTCTTTTCGATCATACGTCCTTCCCTGGAAAAATGTCTCTGGTCTCCTTTCCCTGGATTTCCCTCCTGGATTTCCCCGGATTTTCCGGGAGCGCGGCTGCCGCAACCGCGAGTCTCGCGGGACAAGTGGGTTTATTCGATGCGGAACATTGATGCGGAACATTAGGAACACGCGGGCTTCCTCAGTTCCCCCCTCCAGTTTTCCCCAAAGATTAACCGAGAGATGTCAAGCATCGCGCTTACGAATCTTCGATAAACCGCGACGTCCGTACATGGCGGCCACCACGAGGAACAGGCCTGCGCTAACGAGCACGAAACTAGATGGGGCGGGCGTCGGAAACAAAGACGCTGGCGGAACAAACTGAATCCCACCGAGACCTAGATTCACAATGGCTGACGTGCTGGTGCCGGTGTCGACGTTCACGGCGTGCAGCCGCGTCACGTTCGAATTATCGATGACAAAAGTAAAAAAGCGGCGACTGGTGGGGTCGATGGCGGATTCGTACGATCCTCCAGGGGCGGTTGCCACATTCGCAACGGGGGTGGTGGCGCCGCTCCCAATATCTTGGCGAAACAGCGTCCAGGTACTTCCGACGAACCGCACCCCGTACAGGGCTTGGGTAACGGGATCGAACTGAATGCCACCGAGACCTAGATTCACAGTGGCTGACGTGCTGCTGCCGGTGTCGACGTTCACGGCGTACAGCCGCGTCACGTTCGAATTATCGATGACAAAAGTAAAAAAGCGGCGACTGGTGGGATCGATGGCGGATTCGTACGATCCTTGAGGGGCGGTTGCCACATTCGCAACGGGGGTGGTGGCACCGCTCCCAATATCTTGGCGAAACAGCGTCCAGGTGCTTCCGACGAACCGCACCCCGTACAGTGACCCTGCCGTCGACTGGGCGTAGGCGACGTTGGGCAACCCGATTAAGTTGAGGACACCCGCAAGGCCAAGAAAGGCGAACATCCCGAAATTCGGGCGCTTTGCTGCTGACATGAGAATCCCTCCCTGGTCCGAACTGGCATAGTCGGTCCGTTGATGGTATCAATTTGACGCTCTTCGTTGCACTGCTCACCTTTGCTGGTTGGATGCAGCGGTCGGTCCATTAGCGCGGCCATGTAATGGGCGATTCCTCGAGTGGTCTGTTGAAGGTGATACGAACGAGGTTCAATCCGCCCTGATCGCCGCGCTTCAGATGCAACTCGGGCTTAAATTGGAGTCACGCAAGGTTCCGGTCGACCTGATCGTCGTAGACCGAGCCGAAAGGCCCTCCGAAAATTAGACTTAATGCCAACGCTGAAGTACTGTGGCGATCGGGAGACACAGCCGCCGCGTTTCGCCGGGCAAGGGCGTGAATCCGTAATGCTCGTAAAAACGCTGTGCCGCCTCATCCTTGGCATCAACCACCATCGCGAAGATGCCGAGTTCTGCTCGGGCCGCGCGCATCAACGCATCGGCCAAAAGAATTCCTCCGAGCCCTTGGCGCTGGTAGTGACTGGCCACGGCAAGCCGTCCCAGCGACGCTGCGGGGACCACCGGATAACGCGGCAGTTTCTTGGCGGTCTCCGGCGGCAGCGCATTTAGTGCGACTCCGGTGGCTGTCAGAGTGTAATAGCCCGCTAGGTCCCCAGACGTGACGCCCACCGCGACGAAACAGGTCGCGATGCGCCGCTTTATATCCTGTGACGCCTGCTCGCGAAAATAACGGTCGAGGGCATCTGAGCCGCTCCTGAATTCGGAGCGGTCATGGTCCCCCGACAACGGTTCAACGCGAAACGACTCGGTCACGGTGAAGCGCGAAGGCTTTCTTCAACGCCCGGTTTGGCTTGGGAGGCTTCACGAGCAACGCCGCGAACTTCTCCTGCGCCTCGCGCGAAAGGCGAATCACTTCGATTTCCGTCACAGTCTTTTGCGCTGCCTCCTGGGCGGCGGCAACGACAAAATCGCTGATGGAGCGGCCTTGAATTTCAGCGGCGCGGCGCACGACGGCAAGACCTTTCTTCGTGATTCGCGCCTCCAGGCGGGCGGTTTTTGTGCGCTGCTGCGGCATTTGATCTATTGTACGTTATTTCACCGTACATAGCGGAAAGCAGGAATAATCCGTGCTCTTTGCGACCTTATAAGGCTCATGAAGTGCTCTACTCCGGCCTTAGATGGCCGCAGCTTCTAAATCCGCACCTGTTTCTGAACCAAGGCCTGCTCGTGGTGCCGCGCCGAAGCCGCAACTTGTTGTATTGAAGAAGGCTAAAAAAGGGTCCCGATTTGGGAACCTAAGTGAGATTGGCGCGCCTTTGGCGGTCCTCGGCATTGTTATGGCGATGATCACGCCAATGCCGGCCTTCATGCTGGACATTCTGATTAGCGCCAACATCACGCTTGCCGTGATTGTGCTGCTCGTCTCGATGTATATCACCAAGCCAGTGGAGTTCAGTGTCTTCCCAACAACTCTGTTGCTGCTTACGCTGTTCCGGCTCGCACTTAATGTTTCATCTACTCGTTTGATTCTGATGCATGGAAACAGCGGTACGCGCGCCGCGGGACAGGTGATCGAGGCGTTTGGCAATTTCGTGGTGGGCGGCAACTACATTATCGGCATCGTGATCTTCCTGGTGATGATCGCGATTCAGTACGTGGTCATCAACCATGGCGCGGTGCGTATTTCCGAGGTCACTGCGCGCTTCACGTTGGATGCGCTGCCGGGCAAGCAGATGTCGATCGATTCCGACCTTAACGCCGGGCTGATTGACGAGCATGAGGCTCGGGCGCGACGCAAGAATCTGGCCGCGGAGGCTGAGTTTTACGGCGCCATGGACGGCGCATCCCGGTTCACGCAGCGCGATGCGGTGGCCAGCATTCTGATCACGACCATTAACATCGTCGCGGGATTTCTCATTGGCGTGTTTCAGCACGGCATGGATCTGAAGCGCGCGCTGGCGACCTACACGATTCTGACCATCGGCGATGGTCTTGTCACCGTCATTCCGGCGCTGATGATTTCCGTTTCGGGTGGCCTGATCGTCACTCGTGCCAGTTCGGATAACAAGCTTGGCTCGGATATGAAGAAGCAGGTGTTCAGCAATCCGCAGCCTTTGATGCTTTCGGGCGGCGTCCTGATCGCCATGGCGGCGTTCCCTGGTTTACCGACGCTTCCATTTTTGATTCTCGGTTCCAGTGTGGGATTTTTCGGCTGGAAAATGCACCAGAAAGCCCAGCTCGAAGAGGAGGAGGTTCCGGCTGCCGGGGCGAGTGCGGCCTCGGCGACTAAGGAAAATCTGGAAACACTGCTCAAAGTGGAACCGCTCGCGCTCGAAGTGGGACTGGGCTTGGTGAAGCTGGTTGAAGGCGCTCAGAATTCGCCGCTCCTGCGCCGCATTTCGGGAATTCGACGGCAGATGGCCACTGACCTCGGCTATATGGTGCCACCGGTCCGCGTGACCGACAATTTGCAGCTCAAGTCGGGCGAGTATGTGGTCCTGCTCAAGGGAGCGGAGATCGCGCGGTTCGAAATGATGCAGAACTGCGATCTCGCGATCCATCCGGGCGGCAACGCGCCGGCGCTGGAGGGGATTCCTGCGAAAGAACCGGCATTCGGGATTCAGGCGCTCTGGATTCCATCGGAAAAAGCCGACGATGCTCGCGCCCAGGGATACACCGTGGTCGATGCCGTTAGTGTTCTCGGGACTCATTTAGCGGAATTGATCCGTCGGCACGCATTCGAGTTGCTCTCGCGTCAGGACACTAAGAATATTCTGGACCGCGTTACGGAAGAAAACCCAAGAGTTGTCGAAGATCTGGTGCCAAAACTGCTACCTCTAGCTACCGTGCAGAAGGTATTGCAGAACTTGTTGCGAGAGCGCGTTTCGATTCGGGACGCGGTTACTCTTTTGGAGTCTCTCGGCGAGGCAGCGGCGATGACAAAGAATCCGATTTTGCTGACCGAATATGCCCGGCAAGCGATCCGCCGCACCTTAGTCAAGCCGTATCTGAATCCATCGGGCGAATTGCCTGCATTTTTTGTCGATTCGCAGATTGAGCAGACGGTCGAGCGCGCGATCGAGTACAACGAGCAATCGAGCCATATCAATCTGGCACCGGCGAAAATCCGGGAGATTCTCGACAAGGTGGCGCGCGCCGTCGGGTCGGGCGACTCTCCGATGGCCGTGGTTACCAGTTCTTCGGCGCGCTTTTATCTGCGGCAGATGATCGAGGGGCAGATTCCAAACCTCTCCATTCTTTCGCATAACGAAATTCCGCCCGGCGTACGGGTGGTGTCGATGGGGCTAATTCAGTGAGTTCTAAATGAGACTTAAAAGTTATTTTTCGGGAACCGTGGAAGCAGCGATGGAGCTGGCGCACAAGGAACTGGGCGAGGACGCGCTGTTGGTGAACGCGCGGCCGTCGACGCCGGAGACGAGGAGCCTCGGTGCCTATGAAGTGGTGTTCGGTGTACTTCCGAGAAACGAGGCGGCCGTAGCCGCGAAGCTCGGAAATGCCTCCGCCCGCGTCCTTTCCAATGAGAATCTGGCGCAGGATGTTGCGGGTCTGAAGCGCGAGATTGAGCGCATGGCGCAATCGCTCCGCGTCGGACGCATATCGGGGCCGCAAAACGCATCGACCCAGGGATCGACGGACTTATACAATCTGCGGATCGAGAACGAACTCGACGCTTCGCTCGCGCAACAGGTGGCTGCGGGAACCGCGCTTGAAGACCTTTTCGAGGTTGATTCGGTACTCGGCAAGCGGGGCTCGACGCGCTCCGTGGTGGCCCTCGTGGGACCTCCCGGCGTCGGGAATACGACCACGCTCGCGAAACTGGCCGCGCGATTTGGCCTGCTGGCGCGCAAGCCGGCATTCATACTGTCAGCCGACGTGTATCGCATCGCCGCCGCCGAACAACTGCGGTCGCTCTCGGCGATCCTCGGAATCGGCTTCGATATTGTCGAAACTCCTGTGGCGCTCGCACAGTCTCTTGAGGAGCATCGCGGGAAAGACTGGGTCTTCATCGATACGCCGGGACTCGCCGCGGGCGAAATGGAAGATGGCGCGGATCTGGCCCGGCTGCTCGCCTCGCATCCGGAGATCGATACGCACCTGGTGCTCTCCGCGTCGATGAAACCTGCGGATCTTTCGCGGGTCATCGATCGCTACGAAATCTTCCAACCGAAAAAACTTCTATTTACGCGCCTCGACGAGACGGATCGCCATGGAGCCCTGGTGAGCGAAGCCGCGCGGCGGTCGCTTCCCATATCATTTCTGGCAACCGGCCAGCAGATCCCCGACGATCTGGAACCCGCATCGAAGGAATTCATCGCAGATAAAGTGCGCGGAGTAAATCGGAAACAGCCGGTTCGCACGCTCGGAGCAACCGCATGAAGCAAGCCACAAAAAGAGAAACCATCCCGATGACCCCGAATCCTTATGCTACCCAGGCCTATGGGGCTGGCGCGCTTTCCGCGGAAGTGCGGGAGCAACTCATTCTCGAACATCTGCCGCAGGTGCGACTCATCGCCCGCCGCATTCACGACCGTTTGCCGGAGAGCGTGAGCCTGGACGATCTGGTGTCCACCGGAATCGTCGGGCTGATCTCGGCAATCGACCGCTTCGATTCCTCGCACAACGTCAAGTTGAAAACCTACGCCGAGTACAAAATTCGCGGCGCGATTCTCGACAGTCTGCGAGGCCTGGACTGGGCTCCGCGCCAGCAGCGTAAACGCTCCAAGCAGATCGAGGCCGCCATTTCGCGCGCGGAACAGCTGTTGCACCGCTCGCCCAGTGAAGAAGAGATAGCCGTGCAACTGGGCCTGACCATCGACGAGTATCACGAGTGGCTGATCGATGTGCGCGGCCTCAACCTGGGGAGTCTCGAAAGCGCCGCCCCGGAGGATGACAAGAATAACAGCCGCGACCTGCTGAAGTACGTCTCGGGCGACGAGGAAAACTGGCCATCGCGCCTGCTCGAACGATCCGAGCTGCAGAAGCTGCTGGCTGAGGCGATCACGAAAATGCCCGAGGTTGAAAAGACCGTACTCAGTCTCTACTATCACGAAGAACTGACCTTGCGCGAGATTTCGAAAATCGTCCACCTGCATGAATCGCGCATCTCGCAACTCAAATCGCAAGCCATCCTCCGGCTTCGTTCTTATATGGAAAAGCGCTGGCCCACCGGGCGTGGGATTTAAGCCGTGAATAACGCCGCCGACATTCGCAACTGGCTCTTCGAGGACTTCTCGTCGCGTCTCGCCGCGGTGTTCGAGACCATGGCGGGAGAGCGTCCGCGGATCGAGATCGAGCAGGTTTCAGAAATGCCTCCGGCCGACGCGGCGCTGCGATACCGTCAGCCGTTCTCCGGTGTTCCGGGTGCAGTCTGGGTCGCCGCTTCGGAAACCGGATGGATGGCTGCGGGAGGTCACGTGCTCCGCGCCGCCGGAATCGAGGAGAACGATCCCGCCAGTCTCAAATCCACGTATCTTGAAACCGTCAACCAGGCGCTTTCGGGCATCGCGAGCACCATGGGGGGACGTCTCGGCCACGAAGTAAATTGCGCCGCCGGTGAAGAATCGTCCGCCCCCGCGCTCGACGCCGCGTGGGCCGTGCTGCGAATCGATCTGGGTGCGGAAACGGCAAAGATCGCCATCGGTCTCGATGTGGCGCTGGTAACCGCCATGGTCGCCTCACCTGCGGGCTCGCCTATGAACGACGCCGTTTCTCCCGCGAAGCTCGCGGAGGTAGCGGCGGCGGCCGCGGCGGCGGGAGGCATCACAGGACCCGTCAATTCCAGAACCTTCGAACTGCTGCTCGACGTCGAACTTCCGGTCAGCGTCTCTTTCGGCCGCGCGCAAGTCCCCCTCAAGGATGTGTTGAAGCTGACCACGGGTTCGATCGTCGAGTTGAACCGCTCTATTCTCGAACCGGTGGAAGTGATCGTCAACAATTGCGTCATCGCGCGCGGAGAAGTCGTGGTCGTGGAAGGAAACTTCGGCGTGCGGGTCCATCATGTGATCAGCCGCCAGGAAAGATTGCGGACGCTCAACTAAATGAAACTGATATCGCTGCTCCCTTTATTGCTGATCGCGGCGGGATTGCTTTCCACGCTCGCCTTGTTCTTGACCCTCAAGCGTGAGATACTCCGCGGTGCGCAGCGCCAAAAGACGCGCTTTGAAGCGATGGCGATCCGGCTTTACAAAGCGGAGCGCGCACCGCAGCCCGCCCTCGCGGAGGCGGCCATCGCATTTGTGCCCACACCGCTGCGCGCCGGGTTGAATCTCAACAAGAGGGTCCACGCCATGCGCATGCTGCGGAGGGGCGAGGATGTCGCTCACATCGCCGCCGCGCTCGGAGTGCCTCGCCAGGAAGTGGAACTGCTGATTCGCGTGCAATCGATCGGCAAGGCCCGTGCCGCGCATGCCAGTTCAGATCAAGGCTGATTCGGAATCACTTGAAACGGCGTAATCTGAATCCTGCCCGGAGGGTCGTCGTCGCCGATGGTCACCGTGACCGTCAACTCTTTGTGATCGCGCATCAGCACTACCTGTGCCGATTTTCCGCGCAGAGTGCGTAACTTGCCCGATATGTCCGCCGGACTCGCGACGCGCGCGTCATCGATGCGCATGATCACGTCCCCGGCACGGATGCCCGCCCTCTCGGCCGCCGAACCCTTCGTTACCGAGCGGATCAGCACGCCATCCTTCACACCGAAATACTGAGCCAACTGCCCGTCAATCGATTCCGCTTCCACGCCCAGAGCCGAACTGCGCAACGTCATGAAGGTGCGCGGCAAGTCCGGAAGATGAATATCCCAGCGCTCCATCGGCATCGGTGTTGCATTGCCATCGCCGCCGCCCCATTCGATTCGCGGCGCCTTCCGTTGCGCCACTCGCACCATCACGATCTGCATCGCTCCGCCGCGGCTGATCTCGATTTTCGCCTCGTGTCCAGCGGGCGTTTCACGCACTAACCGCACGAACTGCTCATTGCCCTCTACCCGCTGGCCGTTGTAGCGGAGCACGACGTCGCCCACTTTCAATCCTGCTTTCTCGGCTGGACCATCCTTCTCAACCAGCGTCAGCTCGACGCCGCCCTCGTCGTGCAGCTTCAGCGCCTTCGCGCGCTCGCTATCCACCTCCTGCATCATCACGCCGATGTAGCTGCCCCCCGCCGCCGCCACTCGAGGCGTCTGCGCAAGGCTTGAAACGGCACACATCACAAATATAATTCCGTTCCGCATTCTGGCTACTGGCTCCTGGCTACTGGCTACTGTTTTAACTTCTTCAAATAAATGATCCCCGCCGCGACGTTAATGCGCAACACCGGCCCTCCGCCGTTGATCTGCCCCTCGGCCAGCGTGGGCGGATGGCTGAATCCGAACGACTTCACCGGCACTTCCCTAAAATCGGACTCGATGCGCGGGTTGGCTCCCGAATCGTTCCGCGCCATCACCGACAAGGATAGTCTGGATGGAATCAGAACCGTCACGTCCCCCGAGCTCGCGCTCAGCATCGAATCTTCCAGGCGCGACCCAGCGATCAGCTCCGCCAGAATGCTCCCCATCATCGTCTGCACATTCAGCGGACCCGACGCGTTCTTCACCCGAATGGCGCCCGCCGCCGATTCGCATCGCGCGCCGCGCGCCGAGCCGATCTGGATCGAGCCGCCGCGCGTGTCGGCGATCACCGCGCCGCCCGCCTGGTTCACCTCGATCACTCCTTCGCCTGTATGCGCTTCCACCGTCGACGCCGCGCGACCCACTTCAATGTTGCCGCTCACATTGGTCAGCAGCAGCGGCCCGCCCGCTTCGTTGACCACGATCTCTCCGCCCGCCGTCTCGCACCTGGCCGAGCCGCCCACGCTATCGATGAAGATCGATCCGCCGCCCGATACGCACACCGCCGAGCCGCCGATTTTGCCCAGCCGCATCTCGCCGCCGCCAGTGCGTCCATTGACGCTGCCGCGAATCCGGTCGCAGCGAATTCCCAGCGACGCGATCATCTGCGCGCTGCCGTCCAGATCGTAAGCTTCCGCGCTTCCCTGCTGCGTCATGACGATCGCGAGAGCGACCTGCCGCGGCACGCTTACTTCGAGATCGTTCGAAACCTGTTCGCCGGCAAAAGGAATGACGGTCAGCGTGGTCATGCTGATCATCGGCGGGGTGATCGCTGAGACATTCACCGATCCCAAGAGACGGTGCGCCTCCGCATCTGAGCGCGCCTTCACGCGCTGCACGAATTTATAGACGATCTGCTCGCCCTTCCCCCCGCGCACCACCACATTCCCGCGCGTCACGATGCGAAGCTGCGCCGGAACTCGGCTCGTGAGCGGCGCGCTCATCGTCCGCACATAATATGGACCCTCGCGCGTCAACTGCGACGAGTCCTGCGCGCAAAGCAGTGCAGTGATCAACGAA
This sequence comes from Bryobacterales bacterium, assembly GCA_003170295.1. Taxonomy (GTDB): domain Bacteria; phylum Acidobacteriota; class Terriglobia; order Bryobacterales; family Bryobacteraceae; genus Palsa-187. The sequence continues at coordinate 81,123 of PNAJ01000142.1, forward strand.
AATAAAGCAATTCTAAACATTCTGGCTACTGGCTACTGGCTCCTGGCTTCTGGCTTCTGGCTTCTTCTAATACGTCTCCGTCGACGCCTTCACCGATTCCAGCGCCGTCTTGCAACGCTCGCGCACGTAGGTGTTGTTCTCTCGCTGCATCAGTTCCTGCATCGCGAAGATCACCTGCCGGTCGTACCCCTGTGGCGCGCTGTCCCGGCTCAGTCCCTTCGTCAGAAGATCGATCGCCTGCTGGCGCAATCCCGGATTCGCGTCGCTCAGCAGCACCTGCGTCATGGCGGCGCGCACCTCCGGCTGTTGCGCGAAAGGTTTCAATCCTTCCATCGCCTTGAACCGCACACCCGCGTTCAGATCGTGCCGCAGCGCGAATACCAGCGCATCCCGCACTTCGGAGGATTGCGCGCTGGTATTCAGAATCCCTACCGTTTCCGCGCGCAGCCCCGGGTCCGACGGATCTTTCGCGGCCGATATCAGCAGCACGCGAATCTTCTGATCGTCGAGAGGGCCCGAAACAATGCGCTGCCTGGTCTCGTCAAGGACGATTTGCACCCGTCCATCGGACGCCGGTTCCACGTAGCGCACGCGCGATGCCATAACTCCCATTTCCGCGGCTCCGCCTATCCCGAAAGCACCCACCGGCACCATTCGCGCGATCCCAAAGCCGAGCGCAACCAGCGTCAACGCGCCCGCCGGCTTCAGCCATCCAGAGTGTCCGAAACCCGAACGCCCCGTCAGCATGTCGGTGAACTGTTCCCACCATCCATGCCTCGCAACGGGCTGCCTCTCCTCGGCCAGCCGCATATGAAGTTCCTCGCGGCAGGATCGCAGCAACGACGGCGCAGGTTCGATCGCGATGTTGTCGAGCGCCACCTGCACTTCCCGCCGGCGCTCGAGCGCCTTGCGGCAACCCGCGCACGCATCCAAATGCGATTCGACACGCTCCTCTTCGTCGAAAGAAAGCTCGCCGTAGAGATACAGCGCAAAAGAATCCTTCACCGCCACGCAATTGTTTTCAGCGCTCATACAAAATCTCCCAAAGCAGCCCTCATCTTCTGCGTCGCCCGGAACAGGCAGTTTTTCGCCGCTTCTTCCGTCGTCCCCAAAATCTCGCCGATTCGCCGCAGCCGCAACCCTTGATAATGCCGCAGCTCGAACACCATTCGTTCGCGCGGAGTCATCTCCGCAAGCACTTCCTTCACACGCTTTCGCAACTCGCCGCTGAACAGGAACCTCTGCGGATCGCCGTCCACCCGCTCCTCCGGCACCGCGTCCATCCGGTCCAGCGGTCCTTCCGCCGTCGCCACGATCGTCGGCTCTTCTTTCCGCACTTTGCGTTTCCGCATGTGATCCAGGCAGAGGTTCGTCACGATCCGGTACAGCCAGGTATGAAAACTACAGTCGAAGCGGAATTTATCGAGGTTCTTATAAACTCTCAGGAACGCATCCTGGTAGACATCCTGCGCGTCCTCGGGCGACCGGAGTAAATTCATGGCCAGCCGGAGCACACTTTGGTCGTAGGCGCGCACCAGTTGCTCAAACGCGGCGGGATCCCCCCCTTGAGCAGCCCGGATCAGCGCCGTCTCCTCCACTTGCCCAGCTATCTTTTGGGCCAATGACGCGGCTCCACTCTTACGGTTCAACTTATTAATATAGACGCAAGCACGGGATAAACGTACCGCCCGGCTGGGTGCTGCTTACTGCAGCTCCAGTTCGATCCGCTTCGCCGCCACGTCCACGCTTAAGATCTTGAAACTGCGCACCTGCCCCGCGCGCGGAGCTTCTGCCACCGCTGCGTCCCCGCTGCTGCCCGATTTCCAGCGCTGAGAAAGCATTGCCGTCAACGATCCCAGATCAGCCTTGCCCGCACTGGCCGCGATATTTGCTTTTTGTTCGCTCACAAGCTTCGTCCAGCCGAACACTCCCTCGCCCAGTTCGACCTTCGCCTTCTGCCCTGAAACCTCGACCAGCCTGCCGGAGACAGCGTCGCCAGCCTTATGCTCGGCAATGTACTCGTCGATACTGGTCGGGATCAGTTGTTTGATTCCCAGCCGAATGCGGCGCCGCTCCCTATCCGCTTCGAGCACCTGCGCCTTCACCGTCTGCCCAACCTTCAGCACCTCATTCGGATGATTGAGACGCTTGTCGCGGCTGATATCGCCGATGTGGATCATCCCCTCGATGTTGTCGCCCAGGTCGACGAACGCGCCGAATTTCGTGATGCTGGCCACCTTGCCCTCGGCCACCGCGCCCACGGAATATTTCTTCACCGCTTCTTCCCAAGGATCGCCCAGCGCCTGCTTGAGGCCCAGCGCAATCCGCTTATCCGCCGGATTCACGCCGAGTATGACGACCTCAACATGGTCGCCTTCCTTCACAACGTCCTGCGCGCGAACATTCTTCTTCGTCCACGACATCTCGGACACGTGAATCAATCCCTCGATGCCCGGCTCCAGGTCCACAAACGCGCCAAAATCCGCCACCCGCGCAACCTTGCCCTTCACACGCGATCCCAACGGATATTTTCCCGGGACCACCGACCACGGATCGGGCATCAACTGCTTCAAGCCCAGCGAAATTTTCTTCGTTTCCTTGCCGATCTTCAGAATCTTGACGTCGACCGTATCGCCCACCGCCACCACGTCGGACGGTTTCACATTGCGCGTATACGCCATGTCGGAAACATGCAGCAGCCCGTCGATCCCGCCCAGATCGACGAACGCCCCGAAATCCATCAGCGCACGCACCGTGCCCCGTACGATCGCGCCTTCCTGCAGCGTCCCGAAAACTTCCTGCTTCGTCGCGCGCTCGCGCTCTTCAAGGATTGAGCGCCGGTCCACCACCACATCCTCGCTCGCCGTATCGAGCTTCGTGATCCGGCACTCGATCTGCTGCCCGATCAGTTTCTCCATCTCCGCTTGTTCGCGCACGCCGCTTTGCGAAGCCGGCATAAACGCCTTCACGCCGACATCCACGCGCAGCCCGCCCTTCACCACTTCCAGCACTGTCCCACCAATGATGGTCTTCGCGGCGAACGCGGCCTCGAGCGCGCTCCAGTCGCGCGGCTGCTCCACCTTTGTGGTCGAGAGCTGATACGTCCCATCCTCGTCGCGTCCGCGAATCGAAACGCGCAGCTTGGTGCCGGGTTTCAGATCCATCGCCGGATCGCGCGGCAGCGCGCCATCCATCTTGCGCCCGATATCGACGAATACCGTGTCGGCCGTAACCGTCATCACGGTGCCATCGACAGTCTCGCCCCGCGACTTATGCGTTTGTTCGAATTGGGATAATATGTCGCCGAAAGAGTTGTCGTTCGCGGACATCTCGGGCGGATCAGAGATTTTAGAGTGGGACATTCGGGAAAACCGGGATTTATTTATTGTGTCATACTGTCAGGAGCAAATGGTCAGGAGAAGATGACACGACACACTCCGTAAACCGCGAACGCCGCCATCCCCGCAGTCCAGATCCGCCCCGTGATTTTTCCGCTCCAGAACAGCGCGAAAACCATCGCGAACCCCAGAGGAGCCAGCGCATTGAATCGCACCGCCTCCGCCACATGCCCCTTCGCCATCGCGAACATCGCCCGCGTCAGCCCGCACAGCGCGCACGGATGCCCCGTCAGCCAGTAGAATCCGCACAACCGAAACCGAGGCTCCGCCGCCGGCGTGAAGAAAAACAGCACGCCGTAGAGAGCCGCCGCCATCGCCCAGCGAATCATTTTAGAGCGCGTCCACGGTCCGTTGCTCAAACCCCACGAGTTCCTGATAAGCGATCGTAATCGCGACGACGCTCACTGGGATCGTAACCAGCAGCCCGACAATGCAGGCAAGGAAACCAAGGATGTTGATCCCCGCCATCGCCAGCAGGAAAATAGTGAACCCGAAATAATCGTTCTTCACCACATCGTGACTCGCCTGCATCGCGGGCCAGAAATCCATTCGCTTATCGAAAATGAATAAGTAGGTGAATTTGTACATACTCGCGACCACCAGGCCGGGGATGATGCAGAGCAGCGCGCCAAAGCACACGAATATGCTGATCAGTAGCGCCGCGACAAATGCAGGCAGGAAAAAATCGAAGCCCTTAAACAGCTCTCCGATCTCCGCCCTCCGGTTGTACAGCTTCTTCGTGCAGAACGAATGAAAGCCGACCTGCAGCGGACCCTGCGTCACAATCGACGCCACTGAGTTCACCAGCACGAATACCAGCGTCACCAGCATGAAGTTACCCAGGTCCGCCGTGACCATCTTCCAGCCCGCGGAAATCCACCGCCCCGTCTGTGCCTTCACCCCCACCGGAGCCGTCCACACCGGAGCATTCGTGAACACCGGCGCCTGCGGCGTTCCGCACTGCGAACATACCCGAGCCTCCGGTCCTACCTGCGCACCGCATTTGCTGCAGAACATTGCGATCCCTCTTTCCCTGTCAAGAATACGTTCGAGCCATGCGCTATTGTTCCAAAAATCGAGTCTCCGTGTCTTATCATCGATTCAGTGCCCGACCTCCGCCGTTACCTCCGGCCCCAGGATCTCGTATGGCTCCTTGCCCTCGCGGCCACCGGCATCTTCAGCCCCTATCGCGACCCCAAAGTGCTGTGGTCGCTCGCCGCCTTGGCTGTCCTCCAGATCTTCGACTCCCGCATGGCCCCCGCGACCTCGATCCTCATCAAGCTCTCGCTCATCTGGATCATGATTTACTACGGCGGCCAAATTGAGAGCGGCTTGTGGGTGATTCTTCTGCTTCCGGTCATTTCCGCCGCCACGGAATTTGGTCTCCTCGGCACCGCCATCTTCACGCTGCTAGCGTGCCTCCACAACGCGTCCTTCCTCCTGTTGCTCGAACAGGCGCAGTCCATACCTTGGGATCCGGAGGGCCGCCAATTCGGGCTTCGCCTGGTGATTCTCATCGTCGTCGGCTTCTTAGTAAACCAGCTAGCCGAAGCCAGCCGCCGCGAAACGCGCCGATTTCAGGAGACGGCCGCCAAACTCGAAACCGCTGAGGCCGAGGTCCGCCGCTCGGAGCGTTTAGCCGCCTTAGGACAACTCACCGCGGGCCTGGCGCACGAGCTTCGCAATCCCCTCGGCACCATGAAAACCTCCGCCGAACTGCTGGCCCGCAGCGTCTCGAAGGAAAATCAAATCGCGCAAGAAATGTCCAGCTACATCTCGACCGAGGTGGACCGCACCAACTCGCTAATCACGCGTTTCCTGGATTTCGCCCGCCCCAAACATCTGCGCCTGGAACCCGGCGACATCTCCGCGCTCCTCGACCGATCCATCGCGAGCCTGCCCGGCATCGAGATCTATAAAAACTATGCCCCCGGCATCCCGCAAATAAAATTCGACGCCGAACTTCTGGAACGAGTCTTCACAAATCTAATCCTAAACGCCGCTCAAGCCAGCCCCCCCGGCGGCGTCGTGACGGTAAAAACTCAATTGCTCGACGATAAAGTAGAAGTCTGCATCATCGACAGAGGTTCCGGCATCGAAGCCAAAAATCTGGAAAGCATCTTCAACCCGTTTTTCACAACGAAGCCAGAAGGCGTCGGCTTAGGTTTAGCGATCTGCTCAAAAATAGTAGACGAGCACGGCGGCCACATCACGGTAGAAAGCACGGCAGGCGAAGGCAGCGTCTTCCACGTGATCCTGCCGCTTTAGGAGGGCCTAAGACCGATCCTGGGCGGTGTGATAGATCCGAAGTACCTCGACTGTCTCGTCAGCTACGCGGTAGACAGCCACGTACGGCAGGGGCGGGAAAAGAAGCTCGCGGGTGCCGGCTTCGCTTCCGGGACGTCCACGATCCGCCCATTGTTTCAAGGAACGGACCCTTTCATACAGCTTGCGCACAGTCGAGTGCCGGAGCCGGGGATGCCGGTCTTTGAGGTAGTCACTGATGCTCTCTAAATCCGCTGCGGCGGCGGGCGTCCACCGAATGCGCATCTTACGAGCGCAACATTTCCTCTAGTCGGGCGTCCATTTCCGCTTCTTCAATGAACAGCCCGCGGTCAGCCTGTTCAATCCCCTCGCGCACAGCGGCGCGAAACCGAGCATCCTCGGCCAATAGACGCAGAGCGGCATCCTTCACCAGACACTCAGTATCGGTACCCGACTTTGTCGCGATCTGCGCAAGCTGTGCCTCTTGCTCGGGAGTGAAATGGACTTCCATGTCCCAAAGGTACGGGAAAATCCACCGTAAGGCAACTTGTCGTCCGTTGTGGCGCGCGCACTCGTGCGTGCCGCGTCGACACTCGTGTCGCCGCCCGGGGCCATCGAATACCCTGGCGAGCCACGACCATCGCGAGCGGAATTTGCCTCCCGGCTTTCCAATTGGCAATGTGCCAACTGCGGGCCGCGGAGATCAGCCCGCCTTTTCGTGGTGCCGAATTTCCTGCTCGAATTCCTCGGCGAACGCTTCCGCTTCGCTCTCCCGGACGAACTCTTTCTTCACCGGCATTTTGTTCAAAATATTCTGGGCCTTGTCGAAGTTGGTCCTAAGCCGTTTATCCTGTGGCTCCCCAAGGAGAAGGTAGAGCTTGAAGTTTTCGGGGCTGTCATTGAGGCTGGTCGCTCGGCCAAGCCAACGATTGGCCTTTTCCAAAATAGTGCCACCATCTACCATGTCGAAGGAGACTGGCTCGTACAGATGCCAGATTTCGTTCTTCCACGCATGTTGGAATTTGTAATCGTAGTTAGGCGCGAAAATCCGCTTTTGTTGTAGATATGGGGAGACTTGTCTCTTTGCCAGCGGTTCCTTGAACACCCGCCAAATCTCTTCATCGTCTCTCCGGCTTGCATCACTGGGTATTGCGTAGCGCTCCACATACCGATTAAATAATTCCGTCATGGTCTTTTCTAGGTCATGACTCAAACCGACACCCGCATGAGAGAACTGCACGGAACTGTCGTCGGGCGGAAGTACTCTCGCTAGGACATGTTCGATCGCCAAGCCCGGCTCAAAGGGCAGGCTGGATAGGAGGTCGTGACCGATCGCATTGAGTTTATCCTCGATGTAACATGTCAATTCACGGAACCGGTTGCCATCGATCTTCGTAAACATGCGGGTGATCCGGGCGTAATGGGTCGTGCATTCCACTCGCAGGAATCCGGCTTCGCGTGAGAACACAGCGACGCCGACGTTGATGAACTCCTGGGTGACGGGGTCATGCACGTAGCGTAGAATGCTGAAGCTATACGGTATTCTCATGCCAGCCTCCTTCTGATTTCTTCGACAAATTCAAGGGCGTGTTCGCTGACGCTCCGCAAGTGATGTTCAATCTTCGGCGATATCTCATTGTTCCACTCTGTCGGCAACTCTGCCAGGATACCCTGTAGAGCTGTACCGGGGAGTGAGATGAGCCTGGTTGCGAACTCACTCAGATCAATCGGCTTCTTTTTCAATTGCCTGTAGAAAACGTGATTGGTTAGGTACGGCTGCCCGTCGAGTCGCCAAGGCGTTCGCGAAGGCAGGATGTCAAGCCTGAAGGAGAAAGCAAGTTCGTGGTCAAATACAAAAATGTCATCGCTTCGTGTCAGTAGATTCTGATTGTCGAAGCGACGGTCCGGGTTCTGGATCAGAGCGTCAAACGCGAAGACGGTCAATGCGGTCTGCCGCATCGCAACCGGGATCGCTCGATCGACAGGCCACTCTGTCGCGTCAGATAAGAGCCGCGAGCCGAAGTTTAACCCAACGCTATTCCGCATCCGATCCGCGCGCTGCGGCTCCGCCATCGCCACCAACTCGGCAAAATCGGCGTCAATACGGACCAATGCTGGGTCAGGCGGCGTGAGGCCGAAGTATGTCGCCAACTTTGAGGCAATCAATTCGGACACGAGGCCATTCTGTCCAGTATCGAGACCTCCGCGCAGCTTGACTACGAAATCATCGATCGTTCGCCCGCCTCATCTTCACATCCGCACAGGGCGGGTGAAGTACGACCAGTCTTCATGAAACGATGGAACTGGGCGGCGATGATGTGTGGCATCATGACGAGTTGGGACGCCGGGCACATCGTATTCTACATGAAGATTCGAAGGATCCAGCCGTTTGCCCCAACGGAGATTCTCGTCGCGCTGGAGCCTCCACGTTAGCCTCGCCCCCAAAGTTGCACAATAGATAACGATGCCGCGCCAAGCCATCCTCGTCATCGAGGACGAAGAAAAATACCGCCGGGTCATCGGCCTCCATCTCTCCTCCGCCGGCTACGACGTCAAAGCCGCCGCCACCGCCGAGGACGGACTCAAGCTCGCCTCCGACGTCGACCTCATCCTGACCGACTTAAAACTCCCCGGGATGGACGGCCTCGCGTTCATCGAACAAATCCGCAGCCAGAACACCCACACCCCCGTAATCGTGATGTCCGCCTTCGGCACTATCGAAAACGCAGTCGAGGCGATGAAAAAAGGAGCGGTCGATTTCATCCCCAAGCCTTTTTCTCTCGACCACCTCACCGTCGTCGTCGAAAAAGCTCTCGAAGTCCGCAAACTGCGCGACGAAAATCGCGAGCTGCGTGAAGCCCTCGGCCAGCGCTATCAATTTGAAAACATCATCGGACATTCCCGCCCGATGCAGGAAATTTTCGCCACCGTTATGCGCGTCGCGCCCACCCGAGCCACCGTGCTCCTCGCCGGTGAGAGCGGCGTCGGCAAGGATATGATCGCGCGCGCCATCCATCACCACTCGCCCCGCCGCGACAAGCCGTTCGTCAAAATCAACTGCACCGCTCTACCCGAAAATCTGATGGAAAGCGAGCTATTCGGCTACGAAAAAGGCGCATTTACCGGCGCGAATGTTTCGAAACCCGGCAAGTTCGAAGCCGCCGACACCGGAACGGTTTTCCTGGACGAGATCGGCGACGTTCCTCCCACCATCCAGGTAAAACTCCTCAATGTGCTACAGGAGCGCCAAATCGAGCGCCTCGGCAGCAACAAGACTCTTCACATCGACGTCCGCGTCATCGCCGCAACCAACGTCGATCTCCGAGCCGCCTTGGAACAAGGAACCTTCCGCGAAGATCTTTATTACCGCTTGAACGTCGTGCCGCTGAATATCCCGCCTCTGCGTGAACGCAAAGAGGACATCCCATATCTGGTCGAATATTTCTCGAAAAAGTTCAACGGAGAAATCAGCGAAGCCGCGCTCGACCGCTTCATGAGTTACCATTGGCCCGGCAACGTCCGCGAACTGGAAAACGTGGTGGAACGAAGCATTCTGTTAGCACAAGGTCCACGAGTAGAAGCCGCCGACGTCCGCATCGACACCGACAGCCGCTCCCGTGCGTCCGCTACGTCCGGCGATCAGTTCTTACCCGAAGGAATGACACTCGACAGTTACGAGCAATCTCTCATTCGCGAAGCCCTCAAGCGAGCCGACGGCAACAAAAGCCAAGCCGCCCGCCTCCTCGGCCTGACCCGCAACGCCCTTCGCTACCGTCTCACGCAAATGGGCATCGAATGACGGTTCAGCGCCGACACTATCAGCCGGCTAACGCAAATGCGCCGACACCGAACCGCCATGCGTAAGCATGCGGACAAGCACAATCGTGTCCCACTATCGGCTAGTTTGCTATCATCTTCCCGGTGCCTGTCGATAGACTTTTGGGAGGCATCTCCCAATTCCAAAAACACGTCTATCCCAAGCATCAGGACCTGTTTGAAAAACTCGCGCTAGGCCAGCGCCCCGACGCTCTGTTCATCACCTGCGCGGATTCCCGCATCCACCCGTGCCTGCTGACGCAAACCAAACCCGGTGAACTCTTCATCTGCCGCGTCATCGGCAACATCGTCCCGCCGTATCCCGATGCGGTCGGTGGCGTTTCAGCGACGATCGAATATGCCGTCGGAGTTCTGGAAGTGCAGGCCGTCATCGTTTGCGGCCACACCGATTGCGGTGTCATGAAAGGCGCTCTCAATCCGGAAGCGCTCGCGGATTATCCTAACGTGACCGCCTGGTTGAGTTATGTGTCGCGGTACGCGGAGGTGGAGCAGAGCGACCTTCTCGCGCACACCGAACACAACGTAATCGCGCAATTAAAAAACCTGCGCACGCATCCCTCGGTCGCGGCTCGATTGGAAGAAGGCGATCTGGCGTTGCATGGCTGGGTTTATCACATCGGTTCCGGCCAAGTAACCGCTTATGACGAGAAAACCGGGCTTTTCACGAACGCTTGAATTATGGTCGATTAAGACTTCCTCGAGCGTCGTTTGTGACGATTTAAGAGCGTTTAAGATCCGCTAAAAGTCGTCTTCGGCCTCTTTTTTCTTCTTGCCCTTCCGCCGCCAGATGATAATCGCGACGCAGAGAACCATCAGAACCCCCGCTACGATCTGCACGATTGTTGTAGGTTCCACGCTATGCTCCCTTGGTTTTGAGAACGCTCACCAACTCTTCCACTGCCGCGGCGCTCTTGGCGAGCATCGCTTTCTCTTCGTCCGTCAACTTGATCTCGTAAATCTTTTCGATGCCTTTAGATCCCAGTTTCACCGGCACGCCCACGAACAGTCCATTGACGCCGTACTCGCCTTCGAGCAGCGCCGCGCATGGCAGAACTTTTTTCTTATCTTTAAGAATCGATTCGACCATCTCCACCGCCGCGGCCGACGGCGCATAATACGCACTGCCCGTCTTCAAATACTTCACAATTTCAGCGCCACCTGTGCGCGTGCGCTCCACGAGCTTGTCGAGCGTTGCCTGATCAATCAATTCCGTCAAAGGGATACCGGATACACTCGACAACCGTACGATCGGCACCATCGTGTCGCCATGCCCGCCGAGTACGACGGCGGTTACGTTCTCGATTGAAACATTCAACTCCGCGGCAATAAAGGTTCGGAAGCGCGCGGTATCCAAAACTCCAGCCATTCCGATGACGCGATGTTTCGGAAATTTCGAAGTCTTGTATGCAGTCCAACACATTGCATCCAGCGGATTTGTCACCAGTACAAGAATCGCATTGGGTGAATGCTGCGCGACCTTTTCAGTGACGCTTTTCACCACGTCGTAATTCGCAAACAGAAGATCGTCGCGGCTCATGCCCGGCTTGCGCGCCAAACCTGCCGTAATCACAACAACATCGGAGTTCGCCGTCGCCTCATAATCATTGGCTCCGGTGATGTGGACGTCGTAGCCTTCAATAGGCCCCGATTGCAGCATGTCGAGCCCTTTGCCTTGCGGCACACCTTCCACTACATCGATGAGAACAACATCGGCTAACTCTTTAAACGCGAGGTTCATGGCGCAGCTCGCGCCCACGTTGCCTCCGCCTACTACCGTCACTTTATTGCGCATAGAAGTGCGATTATAACGTACTGCGTATGTATTTCGAAGACTACACCATCGATGAAGTCCGCACTTCGCGCGGGCGCACGGTTACGGAAGCCGATATCGTCAATTTTGCTGGCCTTTCAGGCGATTTTGTCGAGCTGCACGTGAGCGAAGAGTACGCCAAACGCGGGCCCTACGGACGGCGGATCGCGCATGGGGCGCTGATCTTTTCCATGTCGACGGGGCTGATGGTGCAGATGACTTCCAATCACGAAGCGATCGTCGCGTTTCGCGGGGTCGACCAGTTGCGTTTCTTGGAACCTGTCTTTATCGGGGATACGATTCACGTTACTAAGAAGACGGTTGCTAAAAATAGCAAGGACGGGATTCGGGGGCTGGTTACGTTTGAAACTACGGTGCTGAATCAGGATGGCAAGCCGGTCCTGGTATATTTCGACCGGTTGATGGTCAAATGCCGGGAGCATTAGAAGGTATTCGCGTTCTCGATCTCACGCGCCTGCTGCCGGGCGCGGTTGCTACCGAGTGGCTCGCGGAGTTTGGCGCGGAGGTCGTCAAAATCGAGCAGCCTTCGATTGGCGATTATGCGCGAGAGAGTTATGCCGCGTTGTTTGAGCAGACCAATCGAGGGAAGAAGAGCGTTGAGATCGATCTGAAGAGTCAGAAAGATTCGTTTTTGAGGCTCGCCGAGCGCGCCGATGTTGTGCTGGAGGGTTTTCGGCCGGGGGTGATGGAGCGGCTGGGCTTGGGTTACGAGGCGCTGCGCGAGGTGAATCCGCGATTGATTTATGTTGCGCTCACCGGGTATGGCAGCGATGGGCCGCATGCGTTGCTTGCCGGTCACGACGTAAACTATCTCGCGATGTCGGGAGTGCTGGATTTGATCCGCGCGGAAGATGGCCGGCCTGTGATTCCTGGCGTGCAGATCGCCGATCTTGCGGGCGGATCGATGCAGGCGATCATCGGAATTCTGTTGGCGATGGAGGCTCGGCATCGGACGGGTCGGGGACAGAGGGTCGATGTCTCGATGACGGATGGCTCGGCGGCGCTGTTGCCGGTGGCGCGAAGTCAAGGTCCGGTGAAGCTGCTGAGCGGGACGTACGCCTGTTATCGCGTTTATGCGGCGGCGGAGGATTCGTTCGTAGCGGTGGGAGCGCTGGAAGCGAAGTTTTGGGCTAATTTGTGCCGGGAGCTGGGATGTGAGGAGCTGATTGAGAAGCAGTTTGCGGCGGATCAGGGGGCTGTGATTGCGGCTTTGGAATGCATATTTAGAGTCACGACGGCGGAGGAATGGTTTTTGCGCATCGGCGACAAAGATTGTTGCGTTACGCCGGTTCTCGCGGCGCATGGCGCTGCCCCATGCATCCCGAAGTTGAGCGAGACGCCTGGAAGCGTTCTCGGTCGCGCGCCGCGTCTTGGGGAACATAATGGGGAGCTTTTGTGAACGTCGTCTGAGATCGCGATGGTCCCGGGGCGGCGACACGAGTGTCGACGCGGCACGCACGAATGCGCGCGCCACAAGCGCGGGGCGAATAAGGTATGGCGATTGAACTCGACGAACATATGGCGGCGCGATTTGCGAGGCTCGCGCTGGACTGCGTTATGCGCGAGTATCCGAACAAGATCGCGCATACGCTTCAGTCGGATTCCGATATAGCAGCGCCGCGAGTGCTCACGCCCGCGTTTTATGGGTGCTATGACTGGCACTCCGCGGTGCATGGGCATTGGCTGCTGGCTCGGTTGTCGCGGCTGTTTCCGGAGGCGGAGTTTGCGGCGGAGGCGCGGGCTGCTCTTGCGCGGAACATTACGGAAGAGAATATTGCGGCTGAAGTGAGCTATTTGAACGATATCGGGCGGGCGGCATTTGAGCGTCCTTATGGATTGGCTTGGCTGTTGACGCTTGCTGCGGAGTTGCGGTCTGAAGTTTTGCGGCCTCTGGAGATCGCGGTGCTGGAGCGATTTTCTACGTGGCTCGAAAAACTGCCTTATCCGGTGCGGTCGGGGGAGCATAGCAATACTGCGTTCGCGCTGGGACTGGTGCTCGATTCGCATCGATGCAAATTCTTCGAACAGAGGGCACGGGATTTTTATTTCAGGGATCGGAATGCTCCGCTTGCGTATGAGCCTTCGGGGGAAGATTTTCTGTCTCCTTCGTTGGCGGAGGCGGATGTGATGCGGCGGGTGCTTTCGGCGGACAAGTTTGCTTCATGGTTGGCGGAGTTCCTGCCGGATGTTTCGGGGTTGACGCCGGTGGTGTCGCCGGATCCTGGGGATCCAAAGTTTTCTCATCTCGATGGGTTGAATTTGAGCCGGGCTTGGATGTTGCGGGGGATTGCGGGCGGACTGCGGGCAGGAGACAAGCTGTCGGCGCTTGCGGAGTTGCACGCTCAAGCGGGACTGGCTGCGGTTACGGGGGAGCATTATGAGGGGGCTCACTGGCTGGCTACGTTTGCGGTGTATTTGCTGACGGGGAATCGATAGGATGGTTGCGGTGGAGCAAAAATGATTCAACGGCCGCTGCACGAAATCAATGAGAAGGATCTTCTCTTACTGATCGAGAACAAAATACCAGAGAAGAAGACGATTGAGTACAAGTCGAAGTCGCCGGCGACGATGCTGAGGCCTCTTTTTGACATGATCTGGAACGCGTGTGGACACCCAAGATCGCAACTTCGATATAGATGGCAATTGGACGGTCGGGCAACGCTAACCGGAACGTCGGCTGAAGCCGACGCTGCAAGCTCAAGCTCGCGCCACCACGGAATGGCTGCTTATTCCGTGACTGTGGGTTCTGGCTTCGCGGCTTCCTTGCGCGATTGCTCGAACAGGAAGCTTAGGGTTTTTTCGGTGCGGATGTGGCCGGCAATTCGGCCTATGGCGCCGTCCTTTTGAAGTTTTGCGCGCACCAACGCTACTGCTTCGCGCTGCTGTCTTGCGATCTTTTGTACTTCACGGTCGATCTCTTCCTGCGTGGCTCCGATGGCTTCCCGGTCGGCGATTTTGTCCAGCAATAGAGATGCCTTGACGTCGCGCGCGGCTTTATCTTTTTGTGTTTCGCGGACCTTGGCCCAGTCGAGCTTGATGCCTTTTGGGTCGATGCCTTGGGCGGCTAAGGAGCGCAATTGATTTTCGACATTGATCTCGATTTGGCGGTCGATGTAGGTGTCGGGCACCGGGAAACCGTGGGCGTCGACTAGCTTATCCAGCAACTGGTGCTTGGCGTCGTCTTGCGCTTTGTGCTCGCGGTCGTGCTTTAGGGACTTTCTTACGGCCTCCTTGAGTTCGAAGACGGTTTGATAGTCACCCAAATCCTTGGCGAACTCGTCGTTAACTTCGGGGAGCTCCTTGCGGCGGACCGCTTTGAGGGTCGCTTTGAAGCGCACGGTTTTTCCGGCCAGGGGCTTGCGATCGTAATCTTCGGGATAGGTAACGTCGAATTCGCGAGTGTCATCTGGAGAAGCGCCGCGGAGGTTCTCGCTGAATTCCTTCATGGTCGCGTCGTCGCCGATTTTTAACATGAGCTCGTCCTGCGAAACTTTTTCGGCTACGCCGGAGAGGCTTTCTAACGACACTACGGCGTAGTCGCCATCGACTACGGGGCGCGGGTCTTCATTCACATACTCGGCTTTTTGCTCGCGAATCTCCTCGATGCGGGCGTCGACTTCGGCGTCGCTGACTTCGGGCTCGTTATAGGTGACGACGATGCCGCGATACTCGCCCAGCTCGAACTTTGGAGCGACTTCGAACTCGGCTTTAAACGTGATCGGCTCGCCGGAGTGAAAATGCACGTCGGTGACGTTGGGCTGGCCGACTACTTCGAGATGGTCTTTATCGGCGGCGGCGCGAAAGAAGCGCGGCACCAATTTTTCGAGAACATCCTGCCGGATGTCTCCGGCGAAGCGCTGCTTGACGAGTCCGACGGGAGCCTTGCCGGGGCGGAACCCGGGGAGCTTGACCTTGCGCTGAATTTCGGCGACGGCGCGCTCGGTTTCCTTCTCGACATCAACCACGGGGACGGTGATTTCGAGCGAATGCTTGCAACCTTCAAGTAATGGCATGATTTTCTATGCTCCACGGCGGACCCGCGAAAAATGAGGACAGACCGCTCTGTCCACGCGGCGATGTGCAGATGAGTGTTTTCGCGGGAGGTGGTGCCCGCCTTGGGACAGAGTGGTCAGTCCCCATTTTTCGCGGATCTCAGAATTCTGACTCCTGACTCCTCGCCTACGTTCCTTCGGACCAGCCGGCGAGGTATTCTTCCTGCTCCGGCGTCAATTTGTCGATGGAGAAGCCCATCGATTCTAGCTTCATCTTGGCGACCCGCTTGTCGAGATCTTCCGGCACCGGGTAAACCTTCTTCTCTAGCTTGGCGTGATTCTTCACCATATACTCGGCTGCGAGGGCCTGGTTGGCGAAACTCATATCCATTACGGAAGCCGGGTGGCCTTCGGCGGCGGCGAGGTTGATCAAGCGTCCTTCGCCGAGCACGTAGAGCTTGCGGCCGTCTTTCATCGAGAATTCTTCGACGAAGGGGCGGGCTTCCTTGCGGCTGGATGCGACGGCGGCCAGTTGATCGAGATCGATCTCGACATTAAAGTGGCCGGAGTTGCACAGAATCGCGCCGCTCTTTAACTTGTCGAAATGCTCGCGTGCGATCACGCTCTTGTTGCCGGTCACGGTGACGAAGACGTCGCCGATGGGGCACGCTTCGGCCATGGTCATGACGCGGAATCCGTCCATCACGGCTTCGATGGCTTTGGTCGGATCGATCTCGGTCACGATGACGTTCGCACCCATGCCTTTGGCTCGCATCGCGACGCCGCGTCCACACCAACCGTAGCCCGCGACGACGATGTTGATACCGGCTAGCAGAATATTGGTCGCGCGAATGATGCCGTCTAGCGTGCTCTGGCCGGTGCCGTAGCGATTGTCGAAGAGGTGTTTGGTGAGGGCGTCGTTGACGGCAATGATCGGGTAGGCGAGCACCTTGTCCTTCGCCATGGCGCGGAGGCGGATGACGCCGGTAGTGGTTTCCTCGGTGCCGCCGATGACGGCTGGGAGCAGATCCTTGCGCTTGGTATGAAGGAGCGTGACCACGTCCGCGCCGTCGTCCATGGTGAACTGCGGAGCGGAATCGAGAGCGGCGTTGAGGTGCGAATAATAGGAATCGTTGGATTCGCCTTTGATGGCGAAGGTCGGGATGGAGTAATCGCGGACTAGCGATGCGGCGACTTCATCCTGGGTCGAGAGAGGATTCGACGCGCACAGAGTGATATTGGCGCCGCCGTCGCGAAGGGCGATCATGAGGTTGGCGGTTTCGGTGGTGACGTGCAGGCAAGCAGCCACGCGAATGCCAGCCAGAGGCTGCGTCTTGATGAACTGTTTGCGAATCGTGGCCAGAACCGGCATCGATTGCGCCGCCCACTCGATGCGGCGCTTGCCGGCATCCGCGAGCGAGAGATCTTTTACGTCACAAGGGACTGTTGTTGTTGCGGTGCTCATATTTTTCTCCGATTAAAATTATTTACTGGCGACGGCGGTGGCCATACCGGCTTCCTTGAGCGCGGCGGCTTTATCGGTCGCTTCCCAGGTGAAGGACTTTTCGGTGCGTCCGAAATGGCCGAATGCGGCAGTGGTGCGATAAATGGGACGGCGCAGCTGGAGGGAATCGATCATGCCCTTCGGCGTTAGCGAGAAATTCGCGCGCACCAGTTCGACCAGGCGCTCTTCCTCAATTTTGCCGGTGCCGAAGGTGTCGACCATCACCGAGACGGGCTCGGCCACGCCAATCGCGTAGGCGAGTTGCACTTCGCAACGGTCGGCCAGACCCGATGCGACGATGTTCTTGGCGACGTAGCGAGCCATGTAGCATGCGGAACGATCCACCTTGGTCGGGTCCTTGCCGGAGAACGCGCCGCCNNGCGCCGCCGCCGTGACGGCCCATTCCGCCGTAAGTATCGACGATGATTTTGCGTCCGGTGAGGCCGGTATCGCCATGAGGTCCGCCGATGACGAAACGTCCGGTGGGATTGATATGGAACTTGGTGTTCTTATCGATCATGTTCTTGGGGAGAATGGGATCGATGATGTGCTTCTTCACTTCGATACGGAGGGTTTCGGTGGAAACATCGTCGTCATGCTGAGTGGAAACCACAACCGCGTCGATGCGAGCGGGCTTGCCGTCGATATACTCGACGCTGACCTGGCTTTTGCCATCGGGGCGAAGAAATTTGAGAGTTCCGGCGCGGCGCACTTCACTCAACCGGCGGACCAATTTGTGAGCCAGCATCACGGGAAGAGGCATTAGCTCCGGGGTTTCATTGCAGGCAAAGCCGAACATCAGGCCCTGATCGCCCGCGCCGCCGGTATCGACGCCCATGGCGATGTCGGGGGACTGGCTCTGGATGGTGTTGAGGACGCCGCAGGTCTTGGAATCGAAACCCATGTCGGCGTCGGTGTAGCCGATGTCGCTGATCACCTGACGCACCAGCTTCGGAACATCGACGTACGTTTTGGTGGTGATCTCCCCAGAAACCACGCAGATTCCGGTGGTGACGAGAACCTCGCAGGCCACGCGGCCCGTCGGGTCCTCGGTGAGCACCGCGTCGAGCACGGCGTCCGAGATCTGATCCGCCATCTTGTCCGGGTGACCCTCGGTCACGGATTCGGACGTAAAAATATGCCGCATTTTTTCTGCCACGCTGAAAGACTCCTCCAAGGGGTTTATGCTTCGGTTTACCGGGGGAAACCAAAAACTCAAGTGTAACACGGCGTATACTGGATGCATGGAGTACGTCGAACAGCGCAATGGCGGGTATTATGTGGCGGGGACTCGGGTGTCGCTGGATTCGGTGGTGTATGGGTTTCTCCGAGGGGAGTCGCCGGAGGGCATTGCTGATTCGTTCCAAGCGTTGACGGTGGAACAGATCAACGGAGCTATCGCGTTCTACCTTGCGAATCGTCCGATGATTGACGAATATCTTCGCCAACAGAGGATCGAGTACGAAAGGCTTTACGAGGAAGCCCGAGCAAAAGATCCTGCTTTTTACGCGAAGCTCGACGCAGCCAGGGAAGCAGCCTTAGCCCGACGCTCTTAGCTTCCCGCCCGGATCCATCGAATCTGATTCTCCAGCGCTTCAGCACTGAAGTCCTTCCACATCGCTACGATCTCGGCGATCGCCCGCGCCACTTCGACCGATTGCGGCACAATAACGAGACCAGGAATATTGTAAGCGCCGACGAATCTCCAGAAGTGGCGAGGCATGGTGTTGACATCGCTCGAAACGATGATCCGGCCCGTAGCCACCCCAAGGGCCAGCACCTCGGGATCAGGCAGCCCTTGGATGTCTCCTTCTCTCGCGGTTAGAAAATCCATAGTTGGCTCCCGCTTGCGTACCCCGACGACGATGTCCTCATTCAAATCCGCATCGGCGATGAATTTTGGTCGTGACACCGGCCCAGGTGTAACGAAAACTTCGCGGAACAGTATCCTGAATCTTTCGTCTTACTCTTAACCGAGGTGTTTGAGATGCACGACTTGCGTTATGCTTTCCGCCTGATTCGCCAGAACTGGGGATTTTCGCTCACTGTTATTGCGATCCTTGCCCTCTGCATCGGGGCCAATACTGCCGTTCTTGCCGTCGTCAATGGCGCGATGATGCGGCCGCTTCCTTATCCTGAGCCGGAGCGGCTCACGCAAGTTATTGTGAAATATCACTATGAGGGCAAAGAGGGCACCAAGGACAACTTCAACGGCGCCAGTTGGGAGGCTATCCGCGATCGCGCGTCGTCCATCGATGCTGCTGTCTACTCCGACAGCGCCACCGGGGTCAACCTCGGCGTCAATGGCGATGGGGTCTATGTGAGACAGCAGCGGGTCTGCGCAGGGTTTTTCCGCGTGCTTGGCGTTGCTCCGATGATCGGACGCGAGTTTTCGCCCGACGAGGACCGTTCCGGCGGAGCGCCCGTCGTGATTCTGAGTCACGCGCTCTGGCAGAAATATTTCCATGGCGACCCTGGCGTCGCGGGCCGGGGAATTTTGCTCCGCGGTGAGCCTTACACGGTGGTCGGTATCATGCCCGCGGGCTTTCGGTCCAATACCAAAGCGGACGTCTGGACGCCCATCCGCCCGTCTCGGAACGGCGAAGGCGGCGGAACGAACTATCACATCATCGCGCGGCTGAAGCTTGGCGTTACGTGGCAACAAGCCTCGGCGCAGCTTGCCGTGATCACCGACGATCTGAAACGCGAGGGTGTTTTTGGCAAGGCTGTGGATCTGCGCATGGACATTATCCCGTTCCTTCAGGGCCTGACTAGCGACCTGCGGCAACCTCTGATGCTGCTTTGGGCCGCCGTCGGATTTGTGTTCATCCTCGGCTGCGTCAACATCGGAGGCATGCTGCTCGCGCGAGCCTCCGGACGCGTGGGAGAAATTGCAACGAGGCTGGCTCTGGGCGCTCCTTTCTCCCGAATCGTACGGCAGTTGTTGATCGAAAGCACCGCTCTCGGCCTGATCGGCGGACTGGCAGGAGCGGTGGCCGGATGGGGAGCGCTCGCCGCGTTGCGCGAATTTGGCGCCCTGACGTTTCCGTTTCTCGAAACGGTGGAACTTGACTGGCGAGTGCTCGGGGGCACGCTCGCGTTGACGCTGATCGCGGGCATCGGCTTCGGGCTCGCGCCAGCGTGGCAGGCGACGAGGGTCGACCTTCGCTCCGCCCAATCCGGCAGCCGCGGCGTCGCGGGACGCAAGCGATTTATTTCATTGGGAGCGCTGGTGGGCGGGCAGGTCGCGCTCACGGTTCCTCTTCTATTCGGCGCGGGTCTGTTCCTCCGCACGTTTCTCCATTTGTGGAACATGAACCCCGGTTTCGATCCCGATCGCGTTTTGACCGCCAAGTTTTCGCTCCAGGACGCCCGATACAAGACCGCGGCGCAGATGACACAGCTCTACGACAAAGCCATTGCGCGGCTGCACGAAACTCCCGGCATCGAGGCCGCCGCGGTTTCGCTGACCCTTCCTTATGAACGGGCGCTCAACGATAACGTCAAGGTTACCGGTTTGGAACGCGCGGTCATCACCAACCTGACGTACGTCACGCCAGAGTACTTCACGGCGCTCCGCATCCCGATGCTGCGCGGACGTGCCTTCTCCATCGCGGATTCCGGCGAATCGGCGAAGGTCACGATCGTCAATCAGGCGTTCGTGAAACGCTACTTCAAGGATGGCGACCCTCTGGGCAAGCAGATCAACCGAGGGGTGATCGTGGGCGTTGCCGGCGATGTACTTGAAGCCCAGGCCGGCTGGGGCGATTTTGGACCTGTAGCGGCCATCCCGATGGTTTACATTCCGGCGGCTCAAACCGAACATTTGAGTTTGCTGCACACCTGGTTTTCACCGAGCTGGATCGTGCGCAGTTCGCTCGACGGCGCGCAGGTGACCAAGGCGATTGAAGACGCCGCGCGCTCCGCCGATCCGACGCTGCCCTTGGCGGCCTTCCGTTCCGTGCGCGACGTGAAGACAAATGCGCTCACATTGCAGCGGCTGTTGGCCGTGCTTGCGGGTACGATCGGCGCGCTTGCGATGATCCTTTCCGCGATGGGAATTTATGGGCTGATTTCGAACCTGGTGACGGAGCGAACCAAGGAACTGGGCATTCGTATGGCTCTGGGGTCGAGCGTTGGCGCGGCCATCCAGGTCGCTCTGCGGCCGGGGTTGATTTGGGTGCTGTGCGGAGTTGCGGCGGGCGCTGCGGCGGCGCTGGGATTCGAGCGATTCCTGAAAAGTTTCCTCTGGGGAGTGCAGCCGGGCGATCCAATCACGCTCGTTGGCGTGGGTTTAGGATTGCTGTTGGCGACGGCGCTGGCGAGTCTGATTCCCGCGTCGCGAATTGCGCGGTTGAATCCGGCGGACACGCTGCGGAGCGAGTAACGCGGGTTCCAACAAATCTATCTTCTTTTTTGTCTTAAGCTTAGCGGCTTTGCGTGAACTGCCTTGTTCCGTTCTTCGAGTACCCTCCCATCAGAAGGAGTCTCCACCGGGGCTCTTTTGACAGTTTTTTCCTGCGCAGGAAATGTCGTATTGCGGTGGTCCTGAGCCTCTGGAAATGGAGGTATCTTGGGATCGATCTCATAAAATCACGGGTAAAACCGAGGATTCAGAGGGTTGTAACCGGAAGGTTGGACTTGTTCCAATCCTAGCGGGTAACTCGATCCATTGGCGGCCGGTTGATCTCACAAGTCAGCCGGCCGCGCGCGACTTTTCGCAAGGCTGTAGTGTGTCTCCGGGTTTCGTGGCGCGAGCTTCAGCTTGCAGCGTCGGCTTCAGCCGACGTCTTCGCCTTTTTCAACATCCCGCCTCATGAGCTGGCCTGATTCAGCGTCTCGATCGACGCCTTATCCAAGTCGAGGTTCGTTGCATCCACCAGATCGTGAAGTTGCTCGAGCGAGGTTGCGCTGGCGATTGGCGCGGTGATACTTGGCCGTGCGATCAGCCATGCGAGCGCCACTTTGCCCGGCGTCGAGTGGTGAGTCTTCGCTACCTCGTCGAGCGCGGCCAGGATGCGAAACCCTCGGTCATCTAGATATTTTTTCACACCGGCGCCGCGGGGGCTCTTGCCGAGATCGGCTTCCGAGCGGTATTTGCCAGTCAAGAATCCGCTGGCTAACCCGTAGTAGGGAACTACACCGAGCCCTTCCTTTAAGATCAGCGGCTCCAGCGTCGATTCGTATTCCGCGCGTTCGTAGAGATTGTACTTCGGCTGCAAGCTTTGATACGACGGGAGCCCGTGCCGCTTGCTCACCTTCAGAGCTTCGGCAAGCCGGTCCGCGCTGTAGTTCGACGCGCCGATGGCCCGGATCTTGCCTTGCTTGATGAGTTGCGCGTAGGCGTCCAGCGTTTCTTCGAGCGGAGTCGACGGATCGTCCTCGTGGGATTGATAGAGGTCGATGGTATCGGTTTGTAATCGCCGCAGCGAATCTTCTGCGGCATGAAGAATATAATCCTTCTTCAGACCTTTGCCGGCGGGCATCTGCATGCCGACCTTTGTCGCCAGCACAATTTTCGAGCGCTTGCCTGATTGCTTCAACCAGTTTCCGATGATGGTCTCCGATTCGCCGCCGGTGTGGCCGGGCACCCAGGTCGAATAGATGTCCGCGGTGTCGATAAAATTCAGACCGGCGTCGACGAACGCGTCGAGAATCTTGAAAGAGGAGGGTTGATCGATGGTCCAGCCGAAGACGTTGCCTCCCAACATAAGAGGAGAGACTTCGAGTCCTGAATGTCCGAGCTTACGAGTATGCGCCATTTACCTATAGTTTCGTCTATTTCTTGTGGGACGGCGTCCCTCTGGAGCCGACCCAGGTTCCTTTGCCGAGGTCACCGAACGTGACGGTTCCCTTGAGGCCGTCGTCCGCCGCCGTTCCCGTGTAATGGACCAGAATGATGTGCTCATTTTCGATGACGCGCATCTCGAATTCAACGGCGGAGTCCTTTACAGTGCCACTGACCTTCGATTCGCCGAACTTGCCGGCGTAGATGCCCGAAAGCTCCTCGCCTTTCTGCTTCAGCTCGAATTTCTGCGTGCGTGGCGCGCCGTAACCTTCGACTTGAACTTCCCATTTGCCGGAGAGATTTTGGCTCCCGCCGGCGAGCCCGAGGGCCGACAGGATGACAACGATCCCCAAGTTTTTCATAACAACCTCCATATATAGATAGTCGATTGGCGAGGGAGGGTCAATCCCGCCGTGGCGGTAGGAGATGGCGGGGACGACGGGGCTCGAACCCGCGACCTCCGACGTGACAGGCCGGCGCTCTAACCAACTGAGCTACGTCCCCGCTGAGGGTCACTTCGGTCAGTTACTAAAATATCACAAGGTGGGCCCGGCAGGGTAATATGGGAGGCAGTGAAAATCACGGCGATCGATACATTTATTGCTGGTAATCCCTGGAAAAACTGGCTTTTTGCCCGCGTTTCGACCGATGAAGGCATTCACGGGGTGGGCGAAGGAACGCTCAACTATTTCGGCCGCACGGTGGAAGCCGCGATTCATGAACTCTCGCCGCTGGTTCTCGGGATGGACCCGTTTCAGGTCGAGACGATCAGCCAGAAGCTGATCCGCGACGTCTATTCGGAGGGCGCGCAGATCCACATGTGCGCCGTCGCCGCGATTGAGATCGCCCTGTGGGACATCATCGGCAAGGCGACCAATCAGCCTATTTATAATTTGTGGGGCGGCCGGTGTCACGAAAAGCTTCGCGCGTATGCGAATGGCTGGTATCGAGGTCCACGCACTCCGGAAAGCTTCGCGGCGAAGGCGAAGATCGTCGCCGGACGCGGCTACACGGCACTGAAGTTCGATCCGTTCGGCAATAACTGGCGGATGCTGCCGCGCAATGAATTCGACCTGAGTCTCGACATCATCACCGCGGTGCGGGAGGCGGTCGGCGCTGGCGTCGATTTGCTGATCGAGGGGCATTGCCGCTTCAACGTGGCGACTGCGGTGGAATTCTCGATGGCGATGCATCCCCAGCGGCCGGCGTGGT
This sequence comes from Bryobacterales bacterium, assembly GCA_003170295.1. GTDB lineage: Bacteria > Acidobacteriota > Terriglobia > Bryobacterales > Bryobacteraceae > Palsa-187. Next base: position 104,950 of record PNAJ01000142.1, read on the forward strand.
TCGAGGAGCCGGTGCCGCACACAAATACCATGGCGATGGTGGAGGTCGCGCGGCGGAGTCCGGTGCCGGTCGCGACGGGGGAAAGTCTTTCGAGCAAGCAGCAATTTGCGGATTTGCTGCAACATAATGCCGTCAGCATTTTGCAACCGGAGCCGCTGAACCTCGGCGGCTTGTTCGCCACGCGTAAAATCGCCGACATGGTGGATGCGCACTACGGCGTGATCGCGCCGCACAGCGCGCAGGGACCAATCTGCTCGGCGGCGTGCGTGCAGTTGAATGCGTCGCTGCCGAATTTCTTCATCCACGAGATTTTCGACGAGTTCAACGAACCTTGGGAGAAACACATCGTCACGCATCCAGTCGAAGTTGTCGACGGCTATATAAAAGTGCCGGAGGCGCCCGGGCTCGGGACGGATCTGAATCTCGAAGAGATCGCGAAGCATCCGTATCAGCAGGAAAATTCGCTGCCGCTGTTTAAGGCGGGGTGGGAGAAAAGGTCCCGGTAGGCCTCATCAAATTTCTGCTATCCTTTATATGGATGTGTTTCCTGCCTCCGCGTCAGCGGATGTTCTGCAAGGTTCCCCGCTATTGTTTTGCGCCTGAACTGAAATCCCTCGAATGAAGTCCAACGTACAGATCAGCCGTGGCATTGAGTCGCTCTTCGGGACTCGGGATGAGAATATTCGTCTGATCGAGGACGGGCTGAAGGTGCGGACGCGCCTGCTGAACGACTCGCTTGAGATCGAGGGCGAGGACGCGGCGGTGGAGCGGGCTTCCTCGATTCTGAACGATTATGCGGCGCTGGTGAAGGAAGGGCACGTTTTTCACAATGGCGATCTGAACAGTTTCTTGCGCGTGGTGACGGCGGATTCGGAAACCACTCTGCGGGGGCTGGTCGACAGCGGCAAGCAGCGCAGTTTCGGAAAGAAAATTGTCACCCCGAAGACCATGAATCAGCGTCGTTACGTCGACGCGATTGAACGAAACGATCTGGTGTTCGGCATCGGCCCGGCGGGCACGGGGAAGACGTACCTTGCGGTGGCGATGGCGGTTTCGGCGCTGTTATCGAAGCGGGTGACGCGTATCATTCTGACTCGTCCGGCAGTGGAGGCGGGCGAAAGGCTAGGGTTCTTGCCCGGCACGCTGCAAGAGAAGGTCGACCCGTACCTGCGTCCTTTGTACGACGCACTCTACGACATGCTCGATCCGGAAAAAGTGAAGATGCTGCTGGAGCGGAACACGATTGAGGTCGCTCCCCTGGCGTTTATGCGCGGGCGCACGCTGAGCGATGCGTTCATCATTATGGATGAGGCGCAGAACTCGACTCCGGAGCAGATGAAGATGGCTCTCACGCGCCAGGGCTTCAATTCGAAGATGGTGGTGACGGGCGACACGACGCAGATCGATTTGCCGGGCGGATTGCGGAGCGGATTGATTGAAGTGGTGGACATTCTGCGCGGCGTGGAAGGAATCAGCTTCGTGCAGTTCGACGACAAAGACGTGGTGCGCCACAGTCTGGTGCAGAAAATCGTACGTGCTTACGAACGATATAACGAAGCGATCGGCGCCAACCGGCAGTTGTCGCTGAAGCTCACGGATCCCGCCGCGGGATCCGTGGCGACGGAACTCCCGCCTCGCGAAGCACCAGCCGCCTAAGGGCGATCATGTCTCCAGACGACCCTCATCTATTGTTCCGTCATTCGTCGCGGCGCGTGCGAAGGACGCCGTTGCGCGATTTTTTGACGAAGCTCGAAAACCGCGTGGCGCGCGGACTCGCGATTACCTGCTTAATCACAACCGATGCGGAACTGCGCCGGTTGAATCGTCAGTTTCGCGGAAAGAATCACGCAACCGACGTGTTGTCGTTTCCGCCGGATGAGATGGCGATTTCGCTCGATCGCGCGGCGGCGCAGGCGAAGGAATTGGGTCATTCGATCGACGATGAACTGCGCATTCTGATGCTTCACGGCGTGCTGCATTTATGCGGCCTGGATCACGAAACCGATTCGGGTGAGATGCAGCGCGCGGAAACGCGATGGCGCAAACGGCTCGGCCTGCCTACGGGCCTGATTGAGCGTGCGCAATGATGGCGCTCCTCATCGCGCTTGCGTCCGTGACCGCGATCGTGGTCATGCTGGTCACGTGTTTGCAGGTGTTGTATCTGGAATCGCTGCGCATCCGCGCGCGCGAGCTGCCGGCGCTGCAGTTTTTCAAAGAGACGCTGGAGGCAAGGCTCGGAATCGATACGGAACGCGGCTCGCTGGCGTTTTCGCTGGTGAAACACATCGGTCTGGCGATCATCGGATGCCTGACGATGGCAATCGCGGTGGTAGCGCAGAACGGTCTCGGCGAGTCCATCGCGATCGCGTGCCTGATCTCCGGATTCTACACGGTGATTGGAACCTATATCGTTCCGCAACTGTTTTACCGCCGGAGCAGCGGGCATTTTCTCGGGCCGATGATTCCGCTATTTCGCCTGGCGTTGCTGGCGGTGATGCCGCTTTTATGGGCTTTGGAGTTCCTGCAATCGTTGTTTGAGCTGGGCAACGGGCAGACGCACGAGGAGCCGACGCGGCCGGAAGAGCACATTGAGGCGCTGATTTCGGCCGGCGAAGAAGAGGGCATCATTGAAAAAGGCGACCGCGAGCTGATCCAATCCGTAGTGGCGTTTGGCGATAAAACGGTGCGCGAGGTGATGACTCCCCGCCCGCGCATTGTGGCCATTCGGGAGGACGCATCGCTCGAAGAATTGCGCCACCTTGTGATCCACGAACAGTTCTCGCGGATTCCGGCGTACGACGGATCGATCGATCAGATCACCGGATTTGTGCACGTCCGCGATCTGTTCGAGCTCAACGACGAACAGCGCGCCGGACGCAAGGTGCGCGACATCATGCGCCCGATTCGCGCGGTGCCGGAGTCGAAGCCGGTGAACGATCTGATGCGGGAAATGCAGGAAGAGGGAGCGCATATGGTGGTGGTCGTCGATGAGTACGGCGCGACCGCGGGCATCGTCACCATGGAGGACATGGTGGAGGAGATCGTGGGCGAGATTCACGACGAACACGAGCCCGAACGCGACTTCCGCCGCGATCCCGACGGCAGTTACGTCGTCAGCGGCAGCTTCGATCTGGGCCGTTTGCGTGAGCTGCTCGATTTTCATCCGCAGGACGATACCGAGTCGACCACAGTGGGCGGCTTGATTACGGAATGGCTGGGTCATGTGCCCGAGGTGGGCGAAGAGACGGAGCGCGAAGGCATCGCGATCAAAGTATTGGCGGCGAACCATCTGCGCGTGGATCAGGTGCGAGTCGCGAAAGCGGCTGTGAAATGAAGAGAGACAAGTGAAGAGCGGATTCGTATCGATATTGGGGCGTCCCAATGCGGGGAAGTCGACACTATTGAATGCGCTGTTGGGGCAGAAGCTGGCCATCGTGACGGCGAAGCCGCAGACGACGCGGACCTCGATTCAGGGCGTGTTGACGGCAGACGATTATCAGATTGTATTCGTCGACACGCCGGGGATTCACCGGTCGAATACGCTGATGAACAAGCGCATGATGGACACGGTCCGCGCATCGGCAGCCGCGGACGTGGTGTTGTTCCTGGTTGATGTTCTCGAACCGTTCAGCGACGAGGACGCGCAGGCAGTAGATCTGGTGAAAAAGATCGAGGCGCCGGCGATTGCAATTCTCAACAAGGTCGACAAGCTTGCAGATAAGACGAAACTTCTGGCGCTGATCGAACAACTTCGCACGCTGCACGAATTCGCCGAGTTTATACCAATTTCGGCGATGAAGGGCACCGGCACGGATACGCTGCTCAAGGAAATCGTGAAGCGCCTCCCGGAGGGCGAGGCGATGTATCCCGAGGATCATCTTACCGATCAACCGGAGCGCTTTCTCGCCGCGGAAATCCTGCGCGAAAAGATTCTGCATCACACGCAGCAGGAAGTGCCGCACGCAGTGGCGGTGATGATCGAGACCTGGGTGGAGACGCCGAAGGTTCTGAAAATCGCGGCGACGATTTACGTGGAGAAGGCGGGACAGAAGGCGATCCTGATCGGCGCGGGTGGCGCGGGGTTAAAAAAAATCGGAACGCTGGCTCGCTACGAGATGGAGAAGACGTTCGGGCGCAAGATTTTTCTACAGACGTTTGTGAAGGTGAAACCGAACTGGCGGCAGGATCCGGAGTTTCTGGCCGCGATCGACTGGCGCAGCATGTTGGGCCAATAGGTGTGGCAGGATTATATATATGACGCGTGTCCTCTCAATTATTCTGGCGGCTTTGCTCATGGTTCCCATCATGGTTGCGCAGACCCCGGCACCGGCGCCGGCGCCAGTGAAGCACACCGAGGACGATCGGATTTACGACGAGGTTCGCCGCAAGCTGGCCAATGACGTGGACGTCAAAGGCGCGGGTTTCGATGTCGCGGTAAAAAACGGCTTGGTAACGCTCAGCGGGAAAGTCCACACGGAGCGCGGCAAGGAAAAAGCCGAAAAAATCACCAAGAAGATCAAGGGCGTGACCAGCGTCCAGAACAACCTGGTGGTGATGGAAAGCGAGAAATGATTAGTGCCGGACGGTTCTAATGCCGAAAATGGCGAACTCCGGTAAATACCATCGCCAAGCCTAATCTGTCCGCGGCGGCGATGACATCGGCGTCCTTCACCGATCCTCCCGGTTGAATCACCGCGGTAATGCCGAGTTTCGCGGCTTCCTCAACACCGTCGGGGAAGGGGAAGAATGCGTCGGAGGCCAGCACGGTTCCCTTGAGCGGCAGCACCGCTTTCATGGCGCCGACCTTCACCGAATCGACGCGGCTCATCTGTCCGGCGCCCACGCTGACCGATTGTCCGGCGCGCGCATAGACGATCGCGTTCGACTTCACGTGCTTCGAGACTTTCCATCCGAACTCGAGCGCGGCCCATTCTTCGTCGCTCGGCGCACGCTTCGTTTTTACCTGCGCTTCGGAGCGAACGAGGTGATGAACGTCGGGCGTCTGGACGAGGTAGCCACCGGTGATCGATTTCACGACCGGTTCCAAGGCCGACCGCATTACGCGCAACAGACGCAGATTTTTCTTGGTGTTGAGAATCTTAAGTGCGTCTTCGGAATAGCCCGGCGCCGCGATCGCTTCAATGAAAGTCTTCGCAATCTCTTCCGCTGTTTCTCTATCCAGTTCTCGATTGAACGCCAGCACGCCGCCGAACGCAGATATGGGGTCGGCTTCGAACGCACGACGATAGCTTTCGGAGAGCGTCGTGGCTTCGGCGCAACCGCACGGATTCGTATGTTTGATAATCGCCGAAGCGGGCGCGTCGAATTCGCCGATCAACTGCCAGGCGGCGTCGAGATCCACCAAATTGTTGTAAGAAAGTTCCTTGCCGTGCAGTTGCTCGGCTCCGGCGATCCCAGTCTTGCCGTTCGCATAAAGCGCGGCCGCTTGATGAGGATTTTCGCCATACCGGAGCGCAATCGTGCGCGGCGCGCGAATGTCGAGCATCGCGCGCAAGGGCTCATTCGCCGGCGGAATTTCGGCGAGGCGCAGGGAAACAGCCCGATCATATGCGGCGGTGGTCGCAAAGGCCTTCTTCGCGAGATTCCAGTGTGTTTCAGGCGAGAGCGAACCGTCAGTCGCGCGCAGTTCCTCGATCAGCGACGGGTAATCGGAGGAAGCTGTGACTACTGCGACATCTTGATAATTCTTCGCGGCCGCGCGAATCATCGTGGGGCCTCCAATATCGATATTTTCGATTAACTCGGCGAGGGGCGCATCCGGGTCCGCGGCAATTTTCTCGAACTCGTAGAGGTTCACGCAAACGAGATCGATTTTCGGGATGCCGTGAGCTTTAATCGCGCTCATATGCTCGGGTCTGGACCGCATCGCGAGAATCCCTCCGGCAATGCGCGGATGAATAGTCTTCACGCGGCCGTCGAGCATCTCGGGAAATTCAGTGACGCTCGCGACCTCGCGGAGAGGCGCGATGCCGGCGTCTTTCAAAATGCGATAGGTTCCGCCGGTGGAAACGATCTCGACACCCAGCGACGTGAGGGCGCGGGCGAAATCGACGATACCAGTCTTGTCAGTCACGCTCAAGAGCGCGCGTTCGATGCGAGGCATTTTTGGCTTTCTTTAATTCCCGCGAGCTTTGGCAACTTCCGCCAGGAACTTCCGGGCGCGTTCTTCAAACACTTCGTAACGGCCCTCGCTGATTGTCTTGGCGTCGATCAATTCCGCGCCGACGGCAACCGCGGCCGCGCCCGCTCTTAGAAAATCCGCCGTGGTTTCGAGGCTCACGCCGCCAGTCGGCACCATTTCGATATGCGGCAGCGGAGCTTTCAGGGCTTTAATATATTTCGCTCCACCGAGCGCACCGCACGGGAATACTTTCACGAAATCGGCGCCCGCTTCCCACGCGGTCACGACTTCAGTGGGCGTCAGCGCGCCGGGCATAATAACTTTGGAATAGCGCTTCGCCATCTCGATGGTTTTCAAGTTGAGTGCGGGCGTCACGAAGAATTGCGCTCCGGCGAGCATGCAGATGCGCGCAGTTTCCGGGTCGAGCACGGTACCTGCGCCCAGCACCAGTTTGTCGCCGAACGCGTCCGCCAGTTTTTCAAGGGCTTTGATCGCTCCGGGAACGGTCATCGTAATTTCGGCGGCGCGAATGCCTCCGCGATACACGGCTTCGATGGCGAGTATGGCGCTCTCGGCGCTGGAGGTGCGAACAACGGGGACCACTCCGATATCGAGAATGGAGCGGAGAATGACGTCTCTATTCATTTTCTTTTAGTGTACCCTCAGAAGTTATGCGACTCGTAACTTTCCGCCACGGAGGCAGTGGTGCCATGGCTGGTGTTCTCGCTGGAAATAGGGTGACAAGCCTCGGCACGGATATGCTGCGGTTGATTTTTTCTGGAGCAGCGCCCGATGCCGTTGAGGAATCATTCGACCTCTCTTCCGTGACTCTGCTGGCGCCCATTCCGCGCCCGCCGAAGTTTATCTGCGTCGGGCTGAACTATCGCGACCACGCGATGGAGTCGAATATGGCGATCCCGAAAGTGCCAACAATTTTCAACAAATTTCCGAACGTCGTAATTGGGCCGGGCGAGAGTATCGTACTGCCACGCGAATCGACGCAGCCGGATTACGAGGCTGAGTTTGCGGTAGTGATCGGACCCGGAGGCCGGCGCATTCCCGCGTCCAAGGCGATGGATCACGTATTTGGGTACACCATCGTCAACGATGTGAGCGCGCGCGATCTGCAAATGGCGACGACGCAATGGCTGATGGGCAAAACCTGCGACACGTTCGCGCCGATGGGTCCGGCCATCGTGACGAAGGATGAGATCGCCGATCCGCACGCGCTCGATATTTCTCTTGAAATCGGAGGAGAGATCCTGCAGAAGTCGAATACGCGTGAGTTGATTTTCAAGATTCCGGAATTGATCGAGTTTATCTCCAGTGTGGTGACGCTGGAACCTGGGGATATCATTTCTACGGGCACCCCATCGGGCGTGGGCTTCGCGCGCAAGCCTCCGCGCTATTTGAAAGATGGCGACGAGTGCATCGTGCGCATTCAAGGTTTGGGCGAGTTGCGAAATCCCGTGATTGCGGAACGGTGATCCGGTCGGCGAAAACTCTGACGGCGTATACTTTTGAGAAGAGCCGACAGAGTGGGTCGTATGCCTCGCAGTCTGGAAATCACTGAAACGCACCGGGCGTTGATAGCGCGGTTAGTCGCGAGCCACTACCTCAACAAGTCGGTCCGCCGTCAGGAACTCCTGCTGTACTTGACGGAACGCGTCCTCGAGCATGAAGTGGACGAGATCCATGAGCAAGAAGTCGGGTCCAGGGTTTTTGGACGCTCCACCAACTACGACACCGCGACTGACAATATCGTTCGGGTTCACGCGTCGATGCTTCGCAAACGCCTGGAGCAATATTTTTCTCAAGAAGGCGCCAGCGAGCCGGTCATTCTGGAACTCCCCAAGGGGAACTACGCGCCGATTTTTTATAAACGCCGCGAGACGGAGCCCGTCACTCCTATCTTCTTGGAGCCGCCTCTCCTCACCGGGCAGCCGCGGCGATGGGCGGTTCCGGTGCTGGCCGTTTTGCTCACTGTCTCCGCCTGCTCCACGGTGTGGCTTTTGTGGAGGAGGCCCGCCAATGTGACGCATCAGACACGGCCCACTGTCGATCTGTTCTGGTCACAGGTATTTCGCCCCGATCGCCCAGTCGACATTGTCCTCGACGATGCGGCCGTCGGTCTTTATCAGGATCTCACCGGCCGCTCGTTGACTCTCTCGGAATATTTCGATCGCGATTACCTGCGGCGTCTACCCGGCACGGCCGCGGCCGCGAGCATCGATGAACGGCTCGCCTCTTCCATCGTCTTGCGCCGCCACACCAGCTATTCCAGCGTCAGCTTTCTCTGGAAGCTTGCGGAATCCGCGCCTCCCGATTATCGCCGCGCCACGCTTCACTTTGCGCGCGAATATTCTTTTCGCGATCTGAAAGCCAATAACGCGCTCCTAGTGGGAAACAGCCGGACCAACCTCTGGATCGAGCCCTTTGAGCAAAAGCTTGGATTGCGATGGGAGTACGATTCCAATGCGGAGGTGTTCGTTCCCAAAGACATCTGGAACTCCGGTAAATTAATTTCCCCCACTCCTGTTTCTGCCAACTCGATCGAGCCTCACGAAGGTTATTTCGGAGTGGCCCTGGTTCCAAACCTCACCGGTACCGGAACGGTATTAATGGTTTCCGGCACCGGCGGGAGCGCCATGAATGCCGGTATGGATTTTCTCTCGAATGAAGCGTCTGTTTTGGAGCTTCGCCATCGGCTGCCGGGCGGCGCGAAGGAATTTCCAAAGTTCGAGGCGCTTATCAAAGTCACGGGCCGCTCGAAACTTCCGAAAGACGCCGTCATCGTTATTTGCCGCGAGCTGCGCGGGTAGCGTTTTTTTTGGCTTTAGGGTGCGCCCGGTCGTAGACGGCCATCAGGTCCGTGAGCGATACTTGGGTGTATTTTTGCGTGGTCGAGAGGCGGGCATGTCCCAATAATTCCTGAATCGCGCGTAGATCCGCGCCGTCGGCTAACAGGTGCGTCGCGTACGCATGACGGAGGCTGTGCGGGTGAAGGGAAGAATCGCCGGTCAGTAACCCCGCGTACAGTTTCACGATGCCTCGGGCTCCCCGGTCCGTGAGGCGCGCGCCGTGGTGGTTCAAGAAGAGCGCCTGTTCGGCCGACGCGCGGACCGCCAGATATCTCTCAAGCGCAATTGCCGCCTTGGAGCCGTAAGGAGTCTGCCGTTCCTTGCGGCCTTTGCCTCTTACCAGGATCCACCGCTCCGTCGTATCGAAATCCTTGAGGTCGAGGCCAACCAGTTCGCTGATCCGAAGGCCGCAGCCGTAGAGCAGCTCGAACAGCAGCAGATCGCGTTCCGGATGAGGACGGTCGAGCGTATCGGCGGCTACTCCTTCAACCAGAATATTCGTCTGCTCCGCCGTGGGCACCGACGGCACGCGTTTCGCGCCCTTCGGCGTACGCACCAGCCTGGCTGCGTTGGTCGCGACGGTCCCTTCGCGGAGAAGAAACTTGAATAACGATCGCACCGCCGCGAGCTTCCTACGGATCGAGATGGCGTCCAGGCCGCGTTGATACAGACCGCCTAGCCACTCGCGCAATTGCAGGGAATCGATGCGCGAAGGCGGCGGAGGGTCCGTGCCGGGAGGCGAGAAATAGTCGGCGAATTGAAAGAGATCGGTGGCGTAGTTGCGCAGCGTATGCGGAGAAGCGTTCGCTTGGCGCAAACTGTCGAGGTATCGATCGATGGCTCGCCGAAGTTCAGACATAAGCGAGTAAGTGCTCATCGAGCGCGGCTCGGGCGCGGCGGCAGACTTCTGACTGGCGCAGTTTGCGATCCTTCGGCGGATGTTCGAGCTTCGGCAAGAGATCGAAAGTGATGTTCGCGGGCTGATAATTCGTCGGGTCCGCTCCTGAGACGTAGGCGCAAAGCGAGCCCAACGCGGTCTCACGAGGAAAAGCGCGAGGAGTCTCAACGCAAGCAGAGATGCCTGCAATCAGGCCGGTCGCGATGGCTTCGACATAACCTTCCACGCCGGAGATTTGTCCGGCGAAGAAAATATTCGGGAGAGAGCGCAGCCGCAGTGTTCCATCGAGCAGCGCCGGCGCATTGATGTAAGTATTGCGATGAACCTGGCCATACCGCAGGAACTCGGCGTTTTGCAAGCCCGGAATCATTCGGAGCACGCGGGCCTGATCGCCGAAGCGCATGTGGTTTTGAAAGCCGACCAGGTTCCAGCTTCCCGCGCGCGCGTTTTCCTGGCGCAGTTGAACCACGGCCCAGGGCCGCCGGCCGGTGCGAGGGTCGGTGAGGCCCATCGGTTTCATTGGACCGAACCGCAAAGTATCGCGTCCGCGGCGCGCTATTTCTTCGATGGGCAAACACGCCTCGAAATATTTGGCGTTGTCTTGCTCAATGTGCGCGGGCACGCTGGATGCTCCCAGCAGTGCATCGAGAAAAGCCTCATACTCATCGCGATCGAAGGGGCAATTCAGATAATCGTCGGTGCCGTCGAGCGATTTTCCGTAGCGCGAAGCGCGGAACGCAACCGTTGTGTCGATCGATTCCGAGTCGACGATGGGGCTGATGCTGTCGTAAAAAAACAATCTTTCCGATCCCGTAACGCGGGCGATTTCGGAGGCGAGTGCGTCGGAAGTAAGCGGACCGCTGGCGATGATCCAAGTACGGTCGGCGCTCAGCGACACGATCTCTTCGTGGCGCACTTCGATGCCTGACTCGCTCTCAATGGTGCGAGTGACTTCAGTGGCGAAAATCTCACGATCGACGGTTAAAGCGTGCCCGGCGGGGACGCGGTTACGATCTGCGATGTCGAGCAGCAGCGATCCGAGCCTCCGCAGCTCGTCTTTTAACAACCGGGGCGCGCTGTTGTCCTGCTCCGTCTTCAGCGAATTGCTGCATACTAGTTCGGCGAGCCATCGAGTCTTGTGCGCCGGTGTTTGCCTTTCCGGCCGCATTTCATAAAGGATCGCTCTTCCGCCGGCGCGCGCGACTTGCCATGCCGCCTCGCACCCGGCGAGACCCCCGCCGATAATGTGAACCTCTTTCGTCATGTTTATGCAATTCGAGATATGCTTATTCCATTATGCTGAACCGCCGCGACTTGTTTCGCACCGCAGCCGTGTTTTCCGCTGCATCCTATCAACGCATCCTTGGCGCAAATGACCGCATCAACCTCGGCCTGGTAGGCGCGGGCGATCGCGGGAGCTTCGTGATGAGCGTTTTCCAGAAGAATTCTTCGGTCGACGTGAAGGCCGTTTGCGACGTCTATGGCACGCGGCTCGACGAAGCGCTTACCAAGGCGAAAGGCGCGAAGGGATTCAACGATCATCGCAAGCTTCTGGAGATGAAGGAGCTGGATGCGGTGCTCGTCGCCACACCGGATCATTGGCACGCGGGCTGCGCGATCGACGCAGTGCGCGCGGGCAAAGACGTGTATTGCGAAAAGCCCCTGACGCTCAAAATCGAAGAGGGTCCGCGGATCGTGAAGGAGGCTCGGATTCACGATCGGGTGTTTCAGGTGGGCATGCAGCAGCGGTCGGGTCCGCACTATATGAAGGCTCGCGATGAGTATATTCAAGCGGGCAAGCTGGGAAAGATTACGCTAGCGCGGACGTGGTGGCATGGCAACAGCTATCATTTGCGAAAAGCGCCCCCGGCATTGCAAACGCAGCCATCGAACTTGGATTGGGCACGGTTTTTGGGCCCGGTGAAATGGCGTGAGTACGATCCGCAGCAGTATTACAACTTCCGCGCATATCTCGATTTCGGCGGAGGCCAAGTGACGGATTTGTTCACGCACTGGATCGACGCCGTGCACATGTTCATGAAGCAGGACGACCCCATCTCCGCGTCGGCTGCGGGCGGAGTCTACAACTATAAGGATGGCCGCACGGCTCCCGATACCATCAACGTGCTGTTGGAATATCCGAAAGAATGGACCGCGACGTTCGAAGCGACCCTCGCGCCGGGCATCCAGGGCGCCGCTATCGAAATGTGCGGGACCGAAGGGCGGCTGCTGATCTCGCGCGGCCAGTTCGAATTCACGCCGGTGGGAAGAGGCGCGAAGACGGAAATCGTCAAAGCCGAGCGTGAGCTCACCATCGACCACGTCGAGAATTTCCTCGATTGCATGCGGACCAGGAAGCGCCCCAACGGCGACGTGTATATTGGCCATCGCTCGGCGCAGGCGTCGCATTTGGGGAATATCGCGTATTTGCAGAAGCGGCAGATTCATTTCGATCCGGTCAGGGAAGAGATTCAACCGCTCTAACTGGTCAGATGACCAGTTGGCGATGCTACCATGGACTTTATGAGGCATCAGATTGTCAGCGCGACGGAGTTCAAGGCGAAATGCCTGGCTTTCTTCGATCAGATCGATCAGGAGGGCGGGACGCTGACGGTCACCAAGCGGGGGCGGCCTGTAGCGACCGTTGGACCGGTGAAGAGGAAGCCGTTTAAGACGTCTGAAGGGATTCTGGCGGGTAAGGTGAAAATTGTCGGCGATATTGTGAATGCCGATTTCTCAGATCTTTGGGAAGTAGTAACCAATCCGGATCGGGTACTCAACCCCGAGAAATATAGGTGACGCCGAGATTTCTCCTGGACACCCACGTCGTCATACGCTGGTTGTCATCGCCGAAGAAACTTTCCTCGGACCAAACCCGCGTAATTCGCGAAGCTGAGAGACATCGAGAGACGGTTGCGATTAGCGCCTTTTCTTTAATCGAGATTGCAATGTTGGCGCAGAGCGCCCGCAAAATCACGGGCCGCGCCGACCAAATTTTCTCGGCGCTGGAAACGAATCCGATGTTCGAAATACTGCCGATTACGATCCGGATCGCCCTCGACGCAGGTGCCTTGATGATGCTTCGAGACTCAGCCGATCGTACGATCGTCGCCACCGCGCGCGTCCACGGCCTGCGTCTTCTGACGTCAGATCAGCGCATCATCGATTCAAAGCTTGTATCCGTTATCGATTAAGCTTCGCGATATTCGCCAAAAACCTTGCGTAGGCGACTTGAAATTTCACCGACCGTCGCATACCCTTCGCACGCATCGAGAATTCTTGGCATCAGATTGTTTGAGCCCCGGGCCGCTTGCTCGAGTGCGTCGAGTTTCTCCTCGACCGGTAGCCGTGTCGCCCGAACTTCGCGCAGCCGCGCGATTTGCGTTTTCTCGATTCCCGAATCCATGCGAAATGTTGGCGGCGACTGCTCGCCTTCCTGGCGGAACCGATTCACGCCGACGACGATTGTCTCGCCCGCTTCCACGGCGCGTTGGTATTCGTAGGCCGCGCTCTGAATCTCGCCTTGCTGGAATCCGTTCTCGATCGCAGCCAGCGTGCCACCCATCGCGTCGATCCGTTCGATATAGGCGCGTGCGCCTTGTTCGATTTCATCGGTCATCTTTTCGATGACGATACTGCCGCCAAAAGGATCGGCAACGTTGGTGATCCCGGTTTCATGCGCGATGATCTGCTGCGTGCGCAGCGCCAGACTGGCGGATTCTTCGGTCGGCAGGCCCAGCGCTTCGTCGCGCGAATTCGTGTGAAGCGATTGCGTTCCCCCCAGCACCGCGGCCATCGCCTGCAACGCTGTGCGAACCACGTTGACATCGGGTTGTTGCGCGGTCAGCGACGATCCCGCGGTCTGCGTGTGAAACCGCAGCATCATCGACTTGGGATTCTTAGCGCCGAATCGCTCCTTCATGATGTGCGCGTATAGGCGCCGCGCCGCGCGGTATTTCGCGATCTCTTCCAGGAAATTATTGTGCGCGTTGAAGAAAAAGGACAGCCGAGGCGCGAAAGCGTCCACGTCGAGGCCCGCCTTCACCGCCGCTTCGATATACGCGATCGCGTTCGCCAGCGTGAACGCGACTTCCTGGACCGCCGTCGATCCCGCCTCGCGAATGTGGTATCCGCTGATCGAAATAGTGTTCCACTCCGGCAGTTCGGCGCCCGCCCAGGCGAACAGGTCGGTGATAATCCGCATCGCCGGCCTCGGCGGATAGATGTAGGTCCCACGCGCGATGTACTCCTTCAAAATGTCGTTCTGGATGGTCCCGGAAAGCTTGCGCACGTCGGCGCCTTGCCTGCGCGCGACCAGAACATAGAGCGACAGCAGAATCGCCGCCGTCGAATTAATGGTCATCGACGTCGTGATCTGGTCCAGCCGGATGCCCTCGAACAACGTCTCCATGTCGGCAAGCGAGCAGATCGCGACTCCCACGCGGCCTACTTCACCCGCAGCCAGCGCATCGTCCGAATCGAGGCCCATTTGCGTCGGCAGATCGAACGCGACCGACAATCCCTCGGTGCCTTGGGAAAGCAAATACCGGTAGCGGCGATTGCTTTCCTCCGCGCTCCCGAAACCGGCGTACTGCCGCATCGTCCAGAGCCGCCCTCGATACATGTCGGGATAAATGCCACGCGTGTACGGAAACGCGCCCGGCAGCTCACTCATGATCGCGAGATCTTTCGGGCCCGCAGGAACGAACTGATCCCGAAATAGGCCATCAGCAGAGCGAAGGCCACGGAGATCGCTGCCTTGAAAAAGCTTTCAGAGTTGCCGTCCACCAGCCGCACGTTGCGCCAGGCCGAAGGGGCCGCCCAAATCGCCAAAACAATGAAGATGAAGCCGATTACTTCGTTCCAAAGAGCATGCATCGGGCGAATGATGCCGGGAAGGACGTGCCCCAGGAATCGATTCACCATCCCCGCCTTGCTTTTTTGGCTCGCCATTGGCTGATATACTCATCCTAACATTTAGCGGCTTTAAGGCCGATACACCCTGTAGGTTGACTGAAACGGGACCGCCGTGGGTGGCATCAGTTAGAAGTAGCGATGATATGCTGAAGGAGGCTTCTTCCCAGGTGCCCGGACCGGTAAGAATCGAGGAAAGCTTTTGGAAGATCGACTAAAGGAGCTCATGCAGGAACTGGGGAACGCGATCAACGAGTCGCTCTCCGATTCCGACCGAATTGCCGCCGCGATTGGAGAAATCAAACGCGCCGGCTACGACGTCTTCCTGGTCCTCGAGGCCACCATCGGCTTCAATAAGCGCGAGGAAGGCGAAGAGTCCGACGACGTAGATGGCGTCGAGATCGAAGCGCCGCCTGAGACCACGCGCCGCAAGGTCGGCAAAATCAAGCTCACGTCGCAGGATCACAAGTTCCTCCGAGCCCTCAAAATCTCCATCGACGAAGAAGCTCGCTGAAGAAGAGCGTCAATTCCACAAAATCCGGCACCGAACCCCGACTGTGAGGGAGGGGGACTCCTCGTCCGCGAAGGCCTGAAAATCGGGGCGCGGCAGAGGGGTGCGGTAGAATAAAGCTACACCGCATGATCCTCGAAACGATCCCGGAAGGCCTCACTTTTGACGACGTATTGCTGCTGCCCGCCCACAGCGCAGTCGTTCCCGCACAGACCGACACCCGCACCTTGGGGACCCGTAACATCCCACTGAACATTCCCGTTCTCAGCGCCGCCATGGATACCGTAACGGAATCGCATCTCGCGATTGCCCTCGCGCAGCAGGGCGGCGTCGGATTGATCCATCGCAATATGCCCGTCGATAAGCAAGCCGAAGAGGTCGATCGCGTGAAACGCTCTGAAAGCGGCATGATCGTCGACCCCGTGACGGTGGACCCGGAACAAAAAATCTCCGACGCGCTCGAAGTCATGAAGCGCTATCGCATTTCTGGCGTGCCGGTCACGAAAAACGGCAAGCTGGTCGGCATTCTCACCAATCGCGATCTGCGCTTCGAGACGCGCTATGACCTGCCCATCCAAAACGTGATGACCAAGGAAAATCTCATCACCGTGGCCGTCGGCACTACGCTTGAGGAAGCCGAGGCGATTCTGCACCGCCATCGCGTGGAAAAGCTCCTCGTCGTCGACGATCAGTACATGCTGAAGGGCCTGATCACCGTCAAGGATATTCAGAAGAAGTTGAAGTATCCGAACGCCGCCAAGGATCCGCAAGGACGTTTGCGCGTGGGCGCGGCGCTGGGTTCGTCGGGCGATTTTCTGGAGCGAGCTCAGGAGCTCGTGAAGAAAAAAGTGGATGTGCTGGCCGTAGATTCGGCGCACGGACACAGCACGCGCGTGATGGATGCGATCAAGGTCATCCGCAAAGCGTTTCCCGAGGTCGACCTGCTCGCCGGTAATGTGGCGACGTTTGATGGCGCGCACGATTTGATCGCGCTCGGCGTGGACGGGATCAAGGTCGGCATCGGACCGGGCTCGATCTGCACCACGCGCGTCGTCAGCGGAGCGGGCGTGCCGCAAATCACAGCGATTTCCGAGTGTGCAAGAGCCGCGAAAGGAACCGGCGTGCCGGTCATCGCCGACGGCGGCATCAAGTATTCGGGCGATGTCACGAAAGCCATCGCGGCCGGCGCCGACGCCGTGATGATCGGAAGCCTCCTCGCCGGAACCGAGGAGAGTCCGGGCGAGACGATTCTCTACCAGGGCCGCACCTTTAAGAGTTATCGCGGCATGGGTTCGATGGGTGCGCTGGCGCAGGGGACCTCGAACCGTTACGATCAGGACCCGAGCGGCAAACTGGTTCCCGAAGGCATCGAGGGACGCGTGCCGTATAAAGGGATGCTCTCGGACCTGGTCTATCAACTGGTGGGCGGATTACGAGCCGGCATGGGCTATTGCGGCTGCGCCACCATCGCGGATCTCCGCGAGCGCGCCCGTTTCGTCCGCGTGACTTCCGCCGGATTGAAGGAAAGTCACGTCCACGACGTCATCATCACCAAGGAAGCCCCCAATTACCGGCTTGAGTAGGGCACACTAGGCCCTCCCCTGTGATCGCCTAGGGGTGAATGTGGCGCGCGCACTCGTGCGTGTCGCGTCGCACCGATAGCGATGAAAACCATGTGGTGCAGGCTTGTGGGGCGGGCTATTTAGCCGGCAGCCGCCCTCTGGGCGGCTCTTCCCGCGTGTGTTTTCGAGAGTGTCGCCGCCCCAGGACCGTCGCGATCTCCGTAACCACCAGCGACAGCCCCCTACATACATGTGCTGCCGGAAACCGTAGGCTTCCCCGCCGCCGGATTCGCGTTGCTCGTATCCGCGGGATGTTGACCCATGGACTGCGCGTGCCGCGAATACCGGAACGAGTAACTGGCCAGCCACACGTAATCCGCAAACGCCGCATCCCCGTGGCCGCCGGTCAGCACATCCGGCACGCTGCGAGTGCGGTCCCTGTAGAAAGCTTTGCCGATGGTGAAGGAGAACACATTGCCCGCCCGCGCATACTGAAATCCCGGCTCCAGCGAGATCGCAAATCCAGGCCGCCGGAATCCTAGGTTGTCGCCCGGAAAAAGATTGCGTGCGGGTACCCCTTCCATGCGCGGCCCAAACGTGAGCGTCAGCCCTTTGACCTTCGAGATCGGCTTGGCAATTCCGGCTTCCATCAGGTATTGGTCGCTGATCGCGTTGAACTGAGTCAGCGTCAGCGGATTGGGCGCGGCACCGGTTCGATAAACGCTGTTGATACTCTGAAACATCGCCGTGTAAACGCCGTTGAAATACAACTGGCTCGATCCCACGTTCTTAAATCCGGACCACTGCAACGGCATTCCCCATCCGCCCTGCCCCGGTTGAATCGAATAGTCCACGATCTGGGTGTGCGGCCCCTTGCCGTCAAATGCGTCGACATAATTCGAGATGTTGTCTTTTCCCGTCGGCGCCAGCAGGCCGATTCCGAGCTGCACGTTGCCCCGCGTATTCTCGCGCGAATCCCAGATCCAGCCGTTCAGCATGAACGAAGAATCCCCGATCCCGGATGACGTGTACGTGATCGGCGAGTTGTGCGAATGGCGGCTGGCAAGCATCAGCGGAACATCGGCAGTAAGGCTGAAGCGCGGAGTGAGCTGATAGGTCACCGAATAGTTCTGTAGGTTCAGCTTATTCATCACCTGCGTGCCCTGCTCGATCCGGTAAGTCTGCTCCTGCGGACCCACGAAATGGCGGAACGAGAACTGGTGGCGGTACCCATCGCTGAATTCGAAATCGCCGGGCTGCAGATACCCGCCCGTGCTCTCCGGGCCGCCGATTTCACCGTTCGACCGTGAGACAATACATCCTTGGCCAGATGCGGCCTCGATCGCCGCAAGTGCCATCAGCGCGCACAGGATTGACAGGCTGCTTTTCATAGTTTTCTAATCCTACGGAGAGAGTCAAAAAGAAGCAATAATACGAAGACACTACATGTGGAAACGAATCGTGATCGTCGGACTGGTCGCGCAGTTCGCGCTCCTCTGTGCCCCCGCCGAGTTGAATCTCACGGATCTCAGCGGAAAGAAAGTGCATTTGAAGGATTATCGCGGGAAAATCGTCGTATTAAATTTCTGGGCGACGTGGTGCGGCCCATGCAAGGAAGAAATGCCGATGTTTGTGGCAGTCGAAAAGGAATGGGCCGCCAAGGGTATCGTATTCATCGGCGCATCGCTCGATAATCGCGCCTCCCAGAAAAACATTCCGGATTTTGTAAAGACCTTCCAAATCGATTTTCCGATCTGGAAAGGCGCAACCGGCGACGACCTGGCGAGATTGGCGATGGGCGAAGCGGTGCCATGCACCGCCTTCCTCGATGAGGACGGCAAGATCTTTTCCCGCGTCCAGGGCGAGATAAAGAAGCAGGAACTGCTCGAACGCCTGGAATGGATAACCAGCGACCGCAAAGCCCCCGCACCCAAAGCCCTCCTGCGCAATATGTAACGCCATCCTTGTGGAGTCCCATCTTGTGCAGTGCCCATTCTTGTGCAGTGCCGATCCTTGTGGGGCGGACCCCCTGGTCCGCAGCCGGCCCCCCGGCCGGCTCTTAGGCGCCGCAATTCGGACTCCCCGCGCATTCCGCAGTGGTAGAATAGTCTCTGAAGGCGCGGAGGGGTGGCAGAGTGGTCGAATGCGGCGGTCTCGAAAACCGTTGAACCTTTACGGGTTCCGTGAGTTCGAATCTCACCTCCTCCGCCATCAATTGCCCCGCGCTTGACACCACCCCTTCCAATCGCGTACCTTCAGCCGATGAAGATCCTCGCTGCTCTTATTACCTTCCTGGGCCTTGTTGCCGCCGCCCCTAAAGTTGAAATCGGAATCATAAACGGCGCCGCTTTCCGCATCGATGTCCCCGAAAACTGGAATGGAGGCCTGGTCGTCTATTGTCACGGCTACAGTCCATCTCCCGTGACTTATAAAGAGGGCGTGGCCATTCCTTTTCTCGCGGCCTTCACCGATCAGGGCTACGCGGTCGCGCAATCCGGTTATGCCACCGGAGGCTGGGCCATTCAGGAAGCCGCCGTCGACACCGAAAGCCTCCGCCGCTACTTCATCGCGAAATACGGCGTGCCGAAGGAAACATATCTAACCGGCCACTCCATGGGCGGATTCCTCACCATGATGCTCATGGAAACCTATCCGACGGTGTACGATGCCGGCTTGCCCTTGTGTGGCCCGCTCGCCGCCAGCGAATCCTTCCAGTCGCGCGGAGCTTTTGACGCTCTCGTGCTCTTTAACTACTATTTCCCCGGCATCCTGCCCGATCCCACAAAAATTCCGAAAGACTTTGTAACCGGCACTGGCGATAAGGCGCTGCTGGCCAAAGTCACCCAAGCGCTCGACGCCGCGCCCGAAAAGGCTGCCGCGCTCCGCCATCAGAACAATCTCAAAAGCAATAAGGATCTTGCAGGCACGCTCACGTTTCTTGTTTACCTCGTGAAGGAGATCAACCAACGCTCGGGCGGCAATCCTTTCGATAATCGCAACATGATTTACAGCGGCACCCTCGACGACAATACGCTGAACAGCGCCATCCCGCGCTACGCCGCCGATCCGCAGGCGATCGCTTATCTGCGCTCCAATTACACACCGACCGGCAAAATTTCAAAGCCGATGCTGGCCATTCACACCAGCTACGATCCGTTGGTGCCGGTGACGATTCCCAATACTTACTCGACGCTAGTCGAACTGGCCGGCACTCAAAGCCTCTTCGTCCAGCAATTCGTCAAACACGACGGCCACTGCGCAATTTCTCCCGCCGAGATTTCGCGCGGCTTCGACGAACTCCGCGAATGGAAGAAAAATGGCACCCGCCCCGTCGGCGGCGAGCTTAAATGACCTTAATTGATCTTAAAGTATCGTTTTAGTGCCTCGTGCGAGCCTTATTTACCCTTATTTTGACCGTTTGCGGCTTCTGGGCCGTCGAATTCGCCCTATTTCACTCAAGCGCTTATTCCACCATTCTGCGCCACGATTCCTCCACCGGATCGGTCGAGACGAGCCTACGTAACGAACTGCGGCGGACTCGCAACAATCCACGTCAAATCCTCACCATCGGCGATTCGCGCATGGGCTTTCAGCCTCGCATCGGCAATGGAATGCATACCGGCTACGAATTTGCGTCGATTGCGCTCGGCGGCGCCACTCCGCGCGACTGGTATTACATGCTGCGCGGCGCCGATCCATCCGCCAACCGCTATTCCGCGGTGGTAGTCGCTCTGGGCGATTATGACGACTCCGAAACAGCCGAGGATCTTTCCGTCCGCGCCGCCGATCTGTATTATTTGATTGCGCGATTGAAATACTCCGATATCCCTGAATTTGCGCGCTCTTATCATCACGATCCGAAGCTGGAATGGGCGGCGGCGCGCGGTATTGTTTTGAAGGGCTTGGTCTATAAGCGCGATTTTCAGGAATTCTTGCTCCATCCGACCGCGCGGATCGAGATGGCCATGCTTGCACGCAAGGACTCCTACTATTGGGTTTACAACTATGTCGGCCCAAATCAGAACATGGAAGGGGTCGCGATCGATTGGAAAAATCGCACCTTGACGGTGCCGCCGGGGTTTACCGATGCGCAAAAAGCGGCTTATGAGTTGCGATTCCTGGCTGAGCGGCCGCCGTATACCGGCGTCAACAGCGCCTATATGCATCAGTGGATCGGAAAGATTTACGAACACTATCGAGGATCGAAAACGCGCCTGGTGTTTCTTCGTTTGCCGCGCGGCCCGTTTATCCGTCCCGATCAGCCCGAGGTAAATCCGCATAGCTCCATCCGCGAGATGCCGGGCGTGATCATAATGCCGGAACACCTTTTCGATTCGATCGAGCGGCCTGGCTTGTTTGTCGATCAAATGCACATGAACGGTCCGGGTTGCGGGGAGTTTTCGCGCATCCTGGCGAAAGAAGTCAGCCGCACGCTCGATGCTCTTTAACACCACACAATTTTTTGTTTTTCTGGCGATTGTGCTGGCGCTGTTTTATGCGGCGCCTCGCTCCTGGCGCAGGGTGATTCTTCTCGTCGGGAGCTATTTCTTCTATCTCAGTTGGAATTACAAGTTCGTGGTGCTGTTGCTGGGACTCACGGTGGTGGATTTCATAGCCGGGATTGCGATTGAGCGCGCGCCGGCGAGCCGAAAAAAGCTTTTCCTGCTGATCAGTCTTGCAGCGAATCTGGGAATGCTCGGGTTTTTCAAATACTACAATTTTTTCGCCGACAACTTGGCGCAGTTGCTTCGTTATCCTTCGCATTCCTGGACGTTTTCGATCATTTTGCCACTGGGCATCAGTTTTCACACGTTCCAGAGCATTTCTTATGTGGTCGACGTCTATCGCGGCGAGCAGGTCGCGATTCACAATCCGATCGACTACGCGCTGTTCATCTCTTTCTTTCCCCAGCTGGTGGCCGGGCCGATTGTGCGCGCCCGTGAATTCTTCTCCGATCTTTATGCCTGGAAGCATCCGAACCAGGAAGAAGTTTTGCGCGGCGTTCTGCTCATTGTTTTAGGCCTGACCAAAAAGATGGCCTTCGCAGACCAGTTCGCGCAGATCGCGGATTCTTATTTTAAAGATCTGAGCTCACATCCCGGAGCCTTCGCGGCGTGGAGCGGCGTGCTGGCGTTTGCGATGCAGATTTTCTTCGATTTTTCGGGCTACACCGACATGGCGATCGGCATGGCTCTGCTGCTGGGGTTCCACTTTCCGGTCAACTTCCGCCGGCCCTATCTCGCGTTCAGCATTACCGATTTCTGGCATCGCTGGCACATCTCACTTTCACGCTGGCTGCGGGATTATCTGTACATTCCTCTGGGCGGGAATCGTCATGGACGCCTGATGACCTATCGAAATCTGATGCTCACGATGCTGTTGGGTGGTTTGTGGCATGGCGCGAGCTGGAACTTCGTGATTTGGGGCGGCTATCACGGCGCTCTGCTCAGTCTGGAACGAATGATGGGGAGGCGTGAGTTTGAGAAGAGGCCTCCTTTGTGGCTCTATCCGTTGCGTGCGTTGATCACGTTTGGACTGGTGTCGGTGGGATGGGTATTCTT
The DNA here is from genome assembly GCA_003170295.1 of Bryobacterales bacterium. Lineage (GTDB taxonomy): Bacteria > Acidobacteriota > Terriglobia > Bryobacterales > Bryobacteraceae > Palsa-187. The sequence goes on from PNAJ01000142.1 coordinate 127,399, forward strand.
TCGCGCCGCGACATTCGCCGACAGTAGTTATGTGTTGAGCCAGCTCATTCATTTTCAGGGAGCGAGACAGGTGCAAGCCTTGTTGCCGCGATGGCTGGTGTACATGACCTTCGCGTCGCTGGCGATCGCGGTGATCGAAGAGAAGTTTGCATGGACCGAACGATTGTCGCGCGGACCGGCCTGGGCGTACGCGGCCTTCACGATCTTGCTGCTGCTGACCATCGAACTGATCGGCGTGACCGAGAAGGCTTTGCCGTTCGTATATTTTCAATTTTAAATATCGTCAGTTTTGAATGGGTTCGCGGTTTCAACCACACTGCGAGGTGGAATTCCCCGGTTACTCTTTCGGCAGAAAGGGGAATCACTATGGGAGAACCTGTCGTTGTTTGGCCGCCTGTTAACTAGTACTTATTAGCGTCAGGGGAGGGATCGATGGTCGTCCCGTCCCTGACGGTTGGTAGGAAATCGCGATGGTCCCGAGGCGGCGACACAAGTGTCGACGCGGCACGCACGAGTGCGCGCGCCACATGAAACAAGCGTGCGACCTAGTCTACTCCCGCCGCGGCGGTTCAGATCCCCGCCGTTTACTGTGGACGCCAAGTCATCTCTACTCGCACCGGCATTTCGTTCTTAACAGCGACCGCCAGGAGCGACGGTGGGTCGATCTTGAAATCAGCGAGCGTAGCTGGAATTGTCCCTGATATCCGGATCTGGTTTCCTTGAGTCGCCAGTTGAAATGGAACCTGCTTATACTGGAAGGTCTGGCCGGCAAACTGGACCTCCAGATCCGCCTGGATGGTAGACGATGCGGCAGCCGTTTCGGGTAAGCGGGTCCGCACAGTCACCATGGGGAATTGCGCACCGCGCGTCACTTGAAGCATGTGGAGATCGCGGTTGCTATCTCCCGAATCAAACGACTTAACCGGTGCGGCGATCAGCAAATCGCACTGCCCGGCGTGACAAACGGCCTTGCCTCTCGCCGCATGACTGACGCCTTCGGTCTGATGCAGCGGGTGCGACACATGATAGGTGATAGTGGATTGTTCAAGAGCCCACTGGCGGTCCGCTTGGGCGCACGCGAGAGGCAGTAGCAGCAAGACGGCCATCGACATTTTCATGTTCATAAGCCCTGCCTAGAATTTAATGGATACGGACAGAAGCGCGAGCCCATACGCGATGTAGGTCGTGGTGGCGACCACCGTATGCGCCTTGGCGATACCATGAACCTTTTGCCCTTTGTCTTCCTGACTAAAAGCCATCTCCCCCAGGATCGGGGTCAGGATCATCCCAGGCCCATGAATCCACGCCAGGGCCTTGTGCCAGCGAATTTGGCCGCGGGTTGCGGTTCCAGGTATCCTGGGCGCGCGGATTGCATAGTAAGCGCTAATGGAGTACATATCCACCGTAAGCGAACCCAGACCGGCATGCACATCGCGGCCAACCGCGGTGCTGTGTTTTCCGGAGGCAAGGCCGGAAACGGCGATGGTGGCGATCAACGGAGCGAGCGTGATCAAGCCGAACCGTTGATGCATCTTGAGCATGTGCGACCGTCTGTCGAGTCTCGCCTGATCCTTGGCATTTCCTTGGGATTGCTCTGGAGGAAAGCCCAAATCGCCCAGCGAAGGCAATGCCGCAAGTAAAGCCAGGTCCAATGTTTGTTTGGCTCCCGCCGTGACAGTCACATTGGCGACTTTGCTGAACCCTTCCACTGAGGCGGAAACCTCGTAATCGCCCGGCAGGAGGCCCGATAGGTTGTATATCCCTGACGCATTGGCTTGAGTTTCGGTGGTTTGACCGGTGGCCACGTTTTTGACGGAGATTTTAGCGTTGGGTGCGACTGCACCCGAAGGGTCCGTTATGGCGCCGGACAGACCGCCAACCCCCTGCGCCCGCAATGGAGCGGAGGGCGCGAGGGCAATCCCAAGAAAGACCGCAGCTACTTTCAGGTTCATTTGAAGTTCTCCAATTAACCGGTCGCGTAGTGCCAAACTATTCGGAAGTATGCGGATACTTCGTTAAATTATAGAACGTGGACGCATCGGGAGCGAATAAATTTCGATGGCCGAATGGCAGGGTCAGATCAGGGACCGGGCACCGACACTCTCGAAACATCGGGCTACTGACCGCTCCCGCTGGTCGCGGCTCTGTAGACGCCCGCATGCTCACCGATGGCCTCTCAGAGTTCAGTAATAATGGGGGGGGCGTGCGCTACAAGGCGCCGGATAGAAGCGTCTGTCCGCATGCTGACGCATGGCGGTTCGATCGACAGGCGAGACCGCCTGTCCCACCCTGACTGTTGCAGGGCAAGACGGGGCTTGACTTGACACTCGGTTTCCGATATAACGGAAATCGAGCTATGAAAGACGATCTCAGCAAGTTTCTTCCGCTTGCGCCTGCGGCGCTGCATATTCTGCTGGCGCTGGCTGGCGAGGATATGCACGGGTACGGGATTATGCAGGAGGTTGCGCGGCAATCGGAAGGCGCTTACAAGCTGGGGCCGGGTACGCTTTACGATAATCTGCAACGTTTGATGGATCAGGGGATGGTGCTGGAAGTTACTAGCGACGATCCGCGGCGGCGCTATTACCGGCTCAGTTCGCTGGGACGCAAGGTGCTCTCGACGGAAATTTCGCGTCTGGAAGGAGTGGTTCGAGAGGCGCGGTTACATCTACGGAGGTCGTCATGACGCGGTGGCTTTACATTCGGCTACTGTGGTTACATCCACGAACGTTCCGGCAGAGATTCGGCGACGAGATGCTGGGGATCTTCGACCAGTCGGCTGAGAAAAGTTCGCTGATGGTCGATGGTTTTCTGTCGCTCGCCCGGCAGTGGGTATTGCGGGAGCGTGCGGTCACGTTTTCCCCGACGACCGCGGCGGACGGTGTACTGCTGTTTTACTCGACCGAGCCTGAGATTCCTCGATTGAGCGCCCTGATGCGGGGTGCGGTGATTACCTTCTTCCTGTTCGGAACGATTTGCTTCGTGATGAGTCATCGATGGAGGCAGTCGGGTCTCATCATCGGTTCTCATCATCCGAGCCTATCGCATTTGCTTCCGGCGCACACGGACGCGCAGCCTATCGCGGATTTGCCGGCGGAGGTCAAGATGAAGCCTTATCCCTATCAGCCTCCGGTTTCAGCGTATTTCCGGCTGATGCTGGTGCTCGGCGCGCTCGACGCGGATCAGGACAACGTGATCTCGGCGGCGGAGATCGACAACGCTCCCGCATCGCTGTGGAAGCTCGATAAGAATCACGACGGGAAATTGAGCGCGGAGGAGTGCGGGTTGAAGCCCGATCCCAATCTCGATCCACTGACGCTGGGACGGATGCGTCTGGCGTTTATGCGGGTTCATCCGGTGCTGGCGGCGCTGGATACGAATCACGACGGAGAAATTTCCGAGTATGAAATCAGGAACGCGGCGGCTGCGCTGCGGACGCTCGATGCGAACGGCGATGGCAAGTTGGTAGAGAACGAGGTTCGGCCGGATGCCGCGGTTCTGATGGCGTCCAACATCATGTTCGCTTTGGACAAGAACGGGGACGGCAGGATTTCGCCGGCAGAAAGAAAAAGCATGTTGGCGGTGAGATTTCGCGACCTCCTCGACGGCGCGGACCGGGCACGAAAGGGATTCGTGACGGAGGAAGATCTGGTGAATGAGATCCGGCTCTCGATGGAGAAGCGCCGAGAGTAGAACGAGCCGGTTGCGGCTAAAGGAGAAAGTACCATTATGAAAATCGTTGGAGTCTTGCTGTTGTCGCTGGCGGCTGTCGCTCAGGACAAGCCAAACTTCACTGGAACTTGGCTGCTCGCTATAGAGAAGAGCGATTTCAGCCACTTCCCGGTCCCCGATGCTCAGACCAACGTCATCGAACACAAGGGCCCGAATATCAAGCTGACGCAGACGATTAGGAGCGCATCCGTGCCCGGCGGCGAGGCTTCGTGGGAGAGGCACTACACTACCGACGGCAAAGAAAGCGTGAACAGGCTCGGCCCGCGGGATGCGAAGTCGACATCCAAGTGGGCTGGAAATAAGCTGATTATCGTTACGAAGCTGGAGACGCCCGACGGAACAAGTGAGATCGAAGAATCCTGGGAGCTCACCGACGGCGGCAAACAGATGGTGGTCTCGCGCGATTTCAAGGAACCGGACGGCGGAGGCGTTCAGAGATTACTCTTCAAAAAGCAGCAGTAGTAGAGCGCTACGCTGCCGGCACTTCCTGGTTCTCCAAACGCCGGCTGAAGCCGACGCTGCAAGCTGAAGCTCGCGCCACACGGAACTAATCCACAACCGAGCTCCAGCCGCGGCGGTTTAGGTCCCAGTAAATTACTACGCCGCCTAGCAGGCCTAACGCCAGTAGGCTGAGGCCGATGGTGGTTTCGTGGAGGAGGAGTTTGCCGACTCCGAAGAGGACTCCGTAGATCAGCACGCAGCCGGAGATCCAGTCGAGCAGGTTTGAGAGTCCGTCGCGCGAGGGTTTTACGTCGGGGGCGAGGCGGGCGATGGGCTGCCAACCCAAAAAAGACGGGCGCGTGCGGCGATAGAAGGCGATTAACAGGTCCTGCGGTTCGGGCTTGGTTAGGAACGTGGTCGAGAGCCAGACAACCGTCGTGATACCGACGGTGATCATCATTATGTAGGCGAAGTCGACGGGCTTGTCGGTATCGAAATGGAAGCCGACTTGCAGAGCGACGGAGACTAGGAATGCGCTGATCATCGCCGAGACTTCGCTCCAGGCGTTGATGCGCCACCAATACCAACGGAACAGGAGCACGCTGCCGGTGCCCGCTCCGGTGACGATGAGGAGTTTCCATGCGCCGGAGATGGAGTCCATATAAAACGTCACGCCAGCGGATACGAAGGTCAGGAGGATCGTGGCGAGCTGCGCAACGACTACGTAGTGATGATCGGTGGCTTTCGGTTTTAGAAAACGGCGGTAGAAATCGTTGACGATGTAGCTTGCGCCCCAGTTGAGTTGCGTGGCGATGGTCGACATATAGGCGGCGGCGAAGGCGGCTACCATCAGGCCTCGGAGAGACGGAGGGAGATAGGCGATCATTACTCGGATATAGCCGGTTTCGGGATCTTTCAAGCCGGGAAATAAGATGAGCGACGTCAGCGCGACCAGGATCCAGGGCCACGGGCGCACGGCATAGTGCGCGATGTTGAACCACAGCGTGGCTAGCAGGGAATTTTTTTCATCCTTGGCGCAGAACATGCGCTGGGCGATGTAGCCTCCGCCACCGGGTTCGGCTCCGGGATACCAGGTGGCCCACCAGTTGAGAGAAATATAAACGAAGAACGTGATCATGGGCATCCAGGCGGAGTCGAGGTCGGGGATGAAGCTGAGGACGCTGCCTTGATTTCCGCGGGTCGCGTCGATGGCTAGGAGCTTCACTTTCATTTGATCGATGCCGCCGACGGCTTGGACGGCGAAGACGGCGAGCGCGATCACCATGGACATTTTTATGACGAACTGAAACATGTCGGTGACCAGGACGCCCCAGAGTCCGGAGAGCGTGGAGATTCCGGCGGTGAGGACGATCATACCGATGACGATGGCGAGGGCTTGCAGCTTCGTGACGCCGAGGATCAGCATCAGGATATCGACCATGGCTTTATTGACCCAGCCTAGGATGATGCAGTTGATCGGTATTCCCAAGTAGAGGGCTCTGAAACCTCGCAAAAAAGCGGCGGGCCGGCCGGAATAGCGGATTTCGGAAAACTCGATATCGGTCATGACGCCGGAGCGGCGCCAGAGGCGCGCGTAGAAAAACACGGTCATCATGCCGCTGGCGACGAAGCACCACCAGAGCCAGTTTCCGGCGATGCCTCCTTTCGCGACCATGCCGGTGACGGCGAGAGGCGTGTCAGCGGCGAAGGTGGTGGCGACCATGGAGGTTCCGGCGAGCCACCAGGGAACGTTGCGGCCGGAGAGGAAAAATTCGTTGACGCTGGATCCGGCGCGGGACTTGTAATAGAATCCGATGCCGATGTTGAAAGCGAAGTATAGGGCGACTACGGTCCAGTCGAGGGGTGTGAGCTGCACTAGGAAGTTAGTATAGCGAGAAGGAGACAGAAGTCAGGAGTCAGGAGTCAGAATGGCTCTCCAAAGCTTCATCGGGTTGGGATTCTCGTTTAGCGGCGAGGCACTGATGTCCTTTGGCCTTTACCCGCGATGCGCAATCCCGGATCGAACTCGCGGAGTAATCGGTGTACGCTCCGCGATCAACAGATCTAAATCCGGATCGCACCGCAGCGCGCAATTGGCGATCGCTGTCGTGGGCCTTTGTCCGTAAAGAGGCTTTCATGTTACACGCCGAACTCCCGCAGGACGTCTTCGTGAGGAGTGCCAGGACCGGTTTCGCGGCGCGCTGATTCTACCGCGGCCAACTCCGCTTCGGTCTCGATCTCATCGTCATCCGGCGCAGTCGCCAGGGATAAGGCGATTAAATCAGTTTTCTCCAAGCACCCACTCCCAATTCATCGTACGCTCGATTTTTGATATCTTCAATAGCGCTAGAGGATCGCCATGAACATTAACCTAAAGATCAACGGGAAGACGCATTCCGACGATGTGGAGCCTCGACTGCTCCTGATTCATTATTTGCGTGAAGTGGTTGGGCTGACTGGGCCTCACGTGGGGTGCGAGACGTCGCTGTGCGGCGCTTGTACTGTTGAGTGCGACGGGAAGGCCGTGAAAAGTTGCACGATGTTCGCGGTGCAGGCGGATGGAGCGAACGTCACCACGATTGAAGGGCTCGCGGTCGACGGGAAGCTGCACGCGATGCAGGAGGCGTTTTGGAACGAGCATGGGGCGCAGTGCGGGTTCTGCACGCCGGGCATGATCATGGCGTCGAAACAGATTCTGGATCGTAATCCGCATCCGACGGATGAGGAAATCCGGATGGGCCTCGAAGGAAACGTTTGCCGGTGCACGGGGTATCAGCACATTGTGAACGCGGTGCGAGCGGCTGCGAAGGCGGGGGCATAACGATATGGCAACTACTATTGCGAAACCTGAGTTACTGGTCGGGAAGAGGCTGCGGCGGCGCGAAGATCCTCGACTGATCACGGGTACGGCGACGTACGTCGACGATATAAAGATGCCGGGGATGCTGTACGCGGTGATTGTGCGAAGTCCGCACGCGGCGGCTTCGATCAAGTCGATGGATGTTTCGAAAGCGGCGCAACACCCTGGCGTGGCGGCGGTATTCACGGGAAAGGATACGGAGAAGGTGGGTCCGGTGCCGTGCGGCTCGTCGCTCCCGGGGCTGAGGGTGCCGCATCATTACATCCTTGCGCCGGAGCGGGTTTATTTCGTGGGGCATCCGGTGGCGGTGGTGGTCGCGACGGATCGCTACGTCGCGAAAGATGCGGCGGATCTGATCGAGATCGATTGGGACGTGCGGGGCGCGGTGGCCGATCCGGAAAAGGCGATCGCGGATGGAGCGCCTCCGGTGCATCCGCAATGGCCGGATAACAAAGCGTTCACGCATCACCAGGAAGGAGGCGACGTCGACAAAGCATTCGCTGAAGCCGACGTGATCGTGAAGCAGCGCATCACAAGTCAGCGACTGATTCCGACGGCGATGGAGACTCGTGGTGTGGTGGCGGAGTGGCGCGCGGCGGACCGGCAGTTGAATTTGTATTCTTCGACGCAGATTCCGCATCTGATGCGCAGCCTGGTGGCGCAGATGCTTGGCTTGGAAGAGAATCGATTGCGCGTGGTGACGCCGGAAGTCGGTGGAGGATTCGGCAGCAAGCTGAATGTCTACGCCGAAGAGGCGCTAATGGGCTTCGTCGCAATGAAGCTGGGGAAGCCGGTGAAGTGGATCGAATCGCGGCGCGAGAATTTTCTGTGCACGATTCACGGGCGCGGGCACGTGGATTATTACGAGGTCGCGGCGAAGAAGGACGGCACGATCACTGGGATCAAGCTGCTGATCATACAGGATCTGGGCGCGTATCATCAGCTGCTGACTCCGGCGATTCCGACGCTGAGCGTGCTGATGATGCCGGGTCTTTATAAGACGGCGAATATTCGCGCGGATATCATCGGGGCGTTCACCAATTGCGTGCCGACGGATGCGTATCGCGGCGCGGGGCGGCCGGAGGCGACGCACGGAATCGAGCGGATGGTGGATATTCTGGCGGCGGAGCTGAAGATGGATCCGGTGGAAATTCGGCTAAAAAACTTCATCCAGAAAGAGGATTTTCCGTTCCCGACGGCGACGGGTTTGACCTACGATACGGGCGATTATTCGCTGCCGCTGAAGAAAGCGCTCGGGATGGTGGGCTACGAAAAGTTGCGCGCGGAGCAAGCCGAGAAGCGCAAGAAGGGCGAGTTGATGGGGATCGGCATCTCGACCTACGGCGAGATTTGCGCGTTCGGTCCATCGCCCGCGACGCCCGCGGGCGGTTGGGAAAGCGCGACGGTGAAGATCGATCCGTCGGGCAAGGTGACGGTGATGACGGGCTGCTCCCCGCACGGGCAGGGCGAGGAGACGACGTTCGCGCAGATCGCGGCCGATGAACTGGGTATCGATATCGACGACATCCTGGTGCTGCACGGCGATACGGCGATTGTGCAGTACGGCATCGGCACGTTCGGGAGCCGCGCGACGGCGGTCGGCGGCACGGCGCTGTATTTTGCGTTGCAGGATTTGAAGGCGAAAATCAAGAAGTTTGGGGCGTTCCTGCTCGAGTCGGACGATGCGACGCTGGCGGGCGGTGTGGTGACCTGCAACAAGACGGGCGCATCGAAGACGTTGCAGGAGATCGCGGGGGCGACGTATCGCGCAATGAAGCTGCCGGCGAACACCGAGCCTGGATTAATCGCGACGCACTTCTGGGAGCCTACGAATTTTACGTTCCCGTTCGGCGCGCACATCGTAGTTTCGGATATCGATCGCGAGACGGGCGGGATTACGATTCGCCGGTATATCGCGGTGGACGATTGCGGGAACATTCTGAATCCTCTGATCGTGGATGGGCAGGTGCACGGAGGAGTCGCGCAGGGGCTGGGGCAGGCGCTGTGGGAGGAGGCGGTGTACGACGAGAGCGGCCAGCTTGTGACCGGTGAGATGACCGATTACGTGCTGCCGAGAGCGCACATGATGCCGTGGATCGAGAGCGATCACACGACCACGCCGACGCCGGTGAATCCGCTGGGCGTGAAGGGAGTGGGTGAGGCGGGGACGATCGGGTGCTCGCCTGCCATGGTGAATTCGGTGGTGGATGCGCTGTCGCCTTTAGGCGTGAGGCACATCGATATGCCGATGACGCCCGAGAAAATTTGGCGACTGGTTCAAGGAGCCAGTAGCCAGGAGCCAGTAGCCAGAATGGGAGAGCGATTATGATTCCGCAGACGTTCGAATATACGGCTCCGAAGACGCTGGAGGAAGCGTTACAGATTATTGCCGGCGGAGGCAAGCCTCTTTCCGGCGGGATGAGTCTGATCCCGATGATGAAGCTGAGACTGGCTGCGCCGGATCACCTGGTGGATCTGGGGCGGTTGAAGGATCTGCACTACATTCGCGAAGAGGGTGGCGCCCTTCATATTGGTGCGACGACGACTCACCAAGACGTTGCTTCGTCGGCGCTGGTGCGCGGGAAATGTCCGCTGCTCGCGCAGACGGCGGGGGGCGTGGGCGATCCGCAGGTGCGCAATCGTGGGACGATCGGCGGGAGCGTGGCGCATGCGGATCCTTCGGCCGATTATCCCGCGGCGATGCAGGCACTGGAAGCGAAGTTCGTGCTGAAGGGCGCGAAGTCGGAGCGAACGGTCGCGGCGGCCGACTTCTTTCTCGACACATTCCTGACTGCGCTCGAACCGGGTGAGATTGTCCGCGAGGTGATCGTTCCGGTGGAGGACGGAAGCACCGGGACGCACTACGAAAAAGTAGTGCAAAAGGCCAGTGGGTTCGCGGTGGTTGGAATCGCGGTGCGAATTTCAAGGAAGGCTGGGAAGATCGTGTGGGCGCGCGTGGGCGTGACGGGTCTGGCAAACCATGCGTATCGCGCGACGGCGGTGGAGAAGGGGCTGGCAGGAACGAGCGGCGGCGCGACGGAGGTGCAAAACGCCGCGGCTGTGGTTGCCGACGGCATTGAGGCGAACTCCGATCTGCACGCATCGGCGGAATATCGCAAACACCTGGCAGTGGTACATACTATCAGAGCGCTGCTGGCCGCCCTCGCGAGGACGGCGTGAAGATTTCCGGATCTCACACGCTCCAATTTCCACCGGAAAAAGCGTACACGCTGATGCAGGATCCCGATGTGCTGGCGCGCGCGATTCCAGGCTGCGAGAGCCTGGAAAAGACGGGAGAAGACGAGTACCGCATGAAGATGAAGATGGCTCTGGCGAGCTTTTCCGGGGCCTTCGAGGGAAAAGTGCGGATCACGGATCAAACTCCGCCACAGAGCTTCCGGCTGCTGGTGGAAGGCACGGGAAAGATCGGGTTCATGAGGGGTAACGGGCTATTGAAGCTGGCGGCGAGCGGCGCGGGAACCGAGGTGTCCTACGAAGGAGACGCGCTGGTCGGCGGCACGATGGCAGCCGTCGGACAAAGGCTGATCGACGGCACGGCGAGGATGTTGATCAAGCGGTTCTTCGAGAAGCTCGGGGAAGAGAAGGCTGCTTCTGGATAAAAAAATGGAGACAGACCGCTCGGTCCACCGGCGCGGCGGTGTGGAGTGCTTGTGCGGGAAATGGTGGCGCCTTGGGACAGAGCGGTCAATCCAGGTCAGTCCCCATTTTTTTCGCGATTTCGAAATGAAGGCGAGACCGCCTGTCCTACCCTCCCCGCGTGATTTCTCACAAAGGAATATTCCCGTGCTTCTTGCGCGGCATGGTGTCCACTTTGGTCGCGAGGAGGCGCAAGGCGCGGATTACTCGGGGGCGGGTGTGGCGGGGCTCGATTACGTCGTCCAGAAAACCGTGCTCCGCCGCTACAAAAGGATTGGCGAAACGCTCCTTGAATTCCTCGGTTTTGGCGCGGCGGACGGCGTCGGGATCGGGAGCATCGGTGAGCTCGCGGCGGTAGACGATGTTGACGGCTCCTTCGGGTCCCATGACGGCGATCTCGGCGGAGGGCCAGGCGAGGTTGACGTCGGTGCGGAGGTGCTTCGATCCCATGACACAGTAGGCTCCGCCGTAGGCTTTGCGGGTGATGACGGTGATCTTCGGGACGGTCGCCTCGGCGTAGGCGTAGAGGAGTTTCGCGCCATGCCGGATGATGCCGCCGAACTCCTGCGCGGTGCC
>PNAJ01000133.1 GCA_003170295.1 Bryobacterales bacterium
TATTTCTGGGACATGAGACTAGCGCCGCCTGCGTCAGGGGAGGGCCGTCCTCGCTGAACTGGTCGTAACCCATGCTGCCCTGAAACACCAGCGTCGGGCTGAAGATGTGCGTGAATCCCAGAACGCCCGACGGTGTGATCGCCGTATAATGCTGCGGCAGCCATCCCCACTTGGTGTTCGACGCGGAGACGCCATTGCCCTGCTGGTCTTCATACCAATAGTTGAAGCGCGCGTACATCGTTGTATTGGACGTGAAGTTGTAGTCCAGGCGCGCGCTGTCCAGGCGCTTCGGGACATTGAGGCTTTCCTGGAACACGTAATTGTACGCGCCCTTGGAAATCGCATTGTCGGTCGTGGTCAGGAAGTTGGGTGCGGGCAACAGGTTCAGGTACTTCTGCAGTGACGGGACGATGCGTGTTGCGGGAATCACGTTCCCGGGAAACGGCAGCCCGGTGGTCGGGTCCTTGATCGTCACCGCGGCGCCGCCCAGCACGATGGGCTTGGCGTTGGACCCGGATTGACTGAAATCCCCCTGCCGCTCGAGCGCTGTGGGCACAGTCACGGTTTGCTGCGCCTGCGGGCGCTTCTCGCCAATCACTTCAGTCGAGATGAAGAAGAACATCTTGCCCCTGGTCGCGGGAACGTGCGGAATGCGGAGCGGTCCTCCGAGATTGCCGCCGATATAGTCGACGCGGGTCACAGGCCTCGCCAGGCCAGCGCGATTGTTGAAGAAATTGTTAGCGTTGAACGCTTCGTTTCGGTCGTAGTAGTAACCGGCGCCGTGGAACGCGCGCGCTCCGCTGCGGCTGACCGCCATGACCGTGAATCCGTTGTTGCGCCCGAATTCAGCGCCGAAGTTGGCGACCTTCACCTCCACCGTTTCCGTATTGTCGAGGCTGATCGTGGTGTTCGCGTTGCCCTGATTGGTGTTGTTCGAAGGGAGCCCGTCGATCAGGATGTTGTTCCCCGTGTTGCGCCCGCCCAGGACGTTAAACGTGTTGTTGCCGCTGAACGTCTGGACCTGCGCACCCTGGTTGATTACCACGCCCGGCTGCAGCTCGGCGAAGGTGGTGAAGTCGCGGTTGATCACCGTCAGTTCCTGAATCTCCTGGCTGGTGACGATGCCCGCGCGCTCACTACTGGCGGTTTGCAGCACAGCGCCTTCAGCGTTCACGGTGACCGAGTCTGTCACCGCACCCACTTCAAGCGACACGGTTCCGACGGACAGGTGATCGCTCGGCGTCAGCTCGATCTGCTTCTTCTGATACTGCTTGAAGCCGGCATGCCCGACGCTCACCGTGTAGGTGCCGGGCCGGACGGCGTTAAATTCGAAATTTCCTTGCGCGTTGGTCGTTTCGGCGCGAACGGCTCCAGTTTGCTCGGAAATGAGCTTGACGTTCGCCCCGACAATCACGCTTCCAGCGGAATCGACAACGGAGCCTGTTATAGAGCCGGTCACATCCTGGGCCGGCGAGACAAGTGCGAAAACAAGAACGCATGCGGCAACGTAGCGCGACATAACCCCTCTTTTCCACTGCCCACCGTTAACGATGACTGTACCGTTACAGTAAGGCGTTTAGGCGATCATACAATTTTAATTTGAAATAGTCAATGTGGTGCAGGCTGGTAGCCTGCGGCGGGTTGGCGAGGGTTTCCATCACGATCGAGTGTCGACGCGGCACGCACGAGTGTTTCCCTGCCCAAGGGCTGGGCAACGACGGGAAAACGCCAGAAGAGCCGCCTGAAAGGGCGGCTGCCGCCAAAATTGGCGGTCCCACAAGAGCGGCGTAGCGGAGTGTTTTCGAGGGTGCGTGATTGCATACACTGGAATTTGTCCCTAATTGTTACAGTGGCTACTTCCACGTTTGAACGGCTGGATCTCGATTGCGGCGTGACGCTTGCGCCTGTTGAGGTCGCTTATGAAACTTACGGCACTCTCAATGCCGACAAATCCAATGCGATTCTAGTGCTACACGCTTTTTCGGGCGATGCGCATGCCGCGGGCGAAGGCGGGTGGTGGTCGAGCATGATCGGTTCGGGGAAAGGCTTCGACACCGATCAGCATTTCGTGATTTGCTCGAACATCCTGGGCGGATGCCGCGGAACGACGGGGCCTTCTTCAATCAATCCCGAGACGGGCGAACCGTGGGCGATGTCGTTTCCAGTTGTGACCGTCGCGGACATGGTGCGGCTGCAGAAGATGTTGATTGATTCCTTGGGAATAAAAAAACTGCTGGCGGTGGCGGGCGGATCGATGGGAGGTATGCAGGCGCTGGAGTGGGCGGTGGCGTATCCCGAGAACGTCGGGGCTGCGCTGCCGATTGCGACGACGGCGCGGCACAGCGCGCAGCAGATCGCGTTCAACGAAGTGGGGCGGCAGGCGATCATGGCGGATCCGGATTGGAACGGGGGCAACTACTACGGCCGCAAGCCTCCGGCGCGAGGATTGTCTGTGGCGCGAATGGTGGGACACATCACTTATATGAGCGACGCGAGCATGCGCGAAAAGTTCGGGCGCAGACTGCGGGCTCCGGATCAATTCGAGGTAGAGAGCTATCTGCAATATCGCGGCAGCACGTTTGTCGACCGGTTCGATGCGAACTCCTATTTGTACATCACGAGGGCGATGGATTCTTTCGATTTGACGCAGAGGGACACGCTGGCGGCACTGTTCGAAAAAATACGGACGCGATTTCTGGTGATTAGTTTCACATCGGACTGGCTGTATCCGAGCTATCAATCGCTCGAAGTAGTCAGCGCGCTGCGGAGCCGCAATTGCGACGTGGCGTATTGCAATCTGGCGTCGGATTACGGTCACGATGCGTTTCTGGTCGAAGTGAAGGAGCAGGCGGAGTTGGTGCGCGGATTCCTGGCGAGCACGCTGCGCGGGGTCGAGCAGCATGCTTGATGTGTTTGGTCGGCGCGATTACGCGATTATCAGCGAGCTGGTGGAACCGGGGACGCGCGTGCTGGATCTCGGCTGCGGCGAAGGCGAGTTGCTCGCGTGGCTGAGAGATCACAAAAACGTCGATGGGCGCGGCGTAGAGCTGACGGGCGCGAGCGTGCAGAAAGCGATTGCGCGCGGGGTGTCGGTCTATCAGGGCGATTTGGAATCGGGGCTCGACGATTATCCGGATCAGGCGTTCGATTATGTGATCCTGAGCCAGACGCTGCAGGAGACTCGCGATCCTTTGCGGGTGTTGAAGGGGATGTTGCGGATCGGGAGACGTGGCATTGTCGCGTTTCCGAATTTCGCGCATTGGCGAGTGCGGGTGGCGCACCTAATGACGGGGCGAGCGCCCCAGACGGAGTTGTTTCCATACGATTGGTACAACTCGCCGAATATTCATTTTTTGACGGTGCTTGATTTTGAGGCGCTACTCGGAAAACAGAACTGGCGGGTCGAGCGCCGTATTTTTTTGGCTGGAAATCGCGAGGTTACTCTGTTGCCGAACTTGATGTCGGAGGTCGCGGTGTTTTTGTTTTCGGGGGGGTGACGCGGGTCTGTCCGCATGCTGACGCATGGCGGTTCGGTGTTTGGTGTTTAGCGTCAAAACATGTCGACACGGCACGCGTGGACGCGCGCGCCACGGGACACTAATGAGGATGTCCCGCGCAGGCGGGTTAGGACCCGCCGCAGGCTGCCAGCCTGCACCACTGCTTACTAGACGGCCAATACCTCGAATTTTTTTCGCAGCATTTCCTGGAGTTCGGCGCCGTGGACTGGATCGGCTAACGCGAATTCGACGAAGGCTTCGAAGTAACTGGCGAAGTTGCCGACGTCGTAGCGGCGCTCCTCCGGCGTCAGTTGGACGGCGTAGACGCGCAGGCCCGCGGTGCACATGCGCTCAATGGCGTCGGTTAGTTGAATTTCCCCGCGCTGGTCGGCTTCCACGCGGCGAATTTCGGCGAAAATGCGCGGCGAGAAGATATAGCGTCCGGCGATCGCGAGGCGGCTGGGGGCTTTCTCAGGACCGGGTTTTTCTATAAGATGAGCTACGCGCACCGCGCCGTTTTCAACACCCGACGGAGCGACGATGCCGTACTGGCCGGTCTCTGCGAGAGGAACTTCCTCGACCGCGACCACGCAGGCGGCGGCGTTGTGTTCGAACACTTCGATCATGCGCGAGACGGCTTGGGACTTCGCGTGCAGGCCGAGAATGGAGTCGCCCAAGGCCACCACAAAAGGATCGTCTCCGGCAAAATGTTCGGCTGCGAGCACGGCGTCGCCCAAGCCTCGGGGCGAGCCCTGGCGGGTGTAAAAGAATTTTGTGACGGCGGATTCGCCTAGATCGAAGTGATCCTCAATGGAGGTTTTATTGCGGCCGGTGACGAACAAAATCTGTTCGATGCCGTTGGCCGCGAGTTCGTCGATCACATATTCGACGACGGGCTTGCGCGCGACCGGCAGCATTTCCTTGGGCTGCGAACGGGTCGCGGGCAATAGTCTGGTACCGAGGCCGGCTACGGGAACAACAGCGCTTCGAATCACAATTTTCCTTTATCATCCAGAATACACGAGTGGCACTTTCGTTCATCCCCGAAGCCGCGAACGCAGGCGAACGCCTGGATCATTACTTACAGGCTCGACTTGGCGGATATAGTCGCGCGAGGTTGCAGGCGTGGATTAAGGACGGCCGGGTGAGCGTCAACGGCGCGCCCGCGAAATCCTCGACGACGCTTCACGGCGGGGAGCGGATCGAGGTGAGCCCCGCGGATCTGCCTCCTCTCAAAGCCGAAGCGGAAGATGCGCCGATCGAGATTCTGTACGAGGACGCGGCGGTGATCGCGGTGAATAAGCCGGCGGGACTTGTGGTGCACGCGGGCGCGGGCGCCCATTCCGGAACGCTGGTGAACCGGCTGGTGCATCACTTCGCGTCGTTGTCGAAAATCGGAGGCGAGCTGCGGCCGGGCATCGTGCATCGCCTGGATCGCGGAACCAGTGGAGTAATATTAGTCGCGCGCACGGATGCGGCGCATCGCTCGCTGGCCGCGCAGTTTTCGGGGCGCACGACCGAGAAAACGTATCTGGCGCTGGTAGAGGGCCGCGTGAAGGCGGATTCCGGGCGCATCACCAAGCCGATTGCGCGCGATCCCGCGCATCGCACGCGCATGACGGCTCGCCTGGAACATGGGCGCGACGCGCTGACCGATTACCGCGTCCTCCAGCGATTTGAAAAATTCACGTATCTGGAAGTGCGCATCGGCACGGGCCGCACGCACCAGATCCGCGCGCATCTGGCGAGCATCCGGCATCCTGTCGCGGGCGATAAACTGTACGGCGCCCAAGTTGCGGAACGTATTTTCCTTCACGCGTGGCGCATTCGCTTCGATAGTCCGGCGACGGGGGAGCGCGTGACGGTCGAAGCTCCTCTGCCGAAAGAACTACAGGCGTGGCTGGGGGCTATAATTTAGTTAACCTCGCATGAAACAGTTTGTTGCCGTATTCGCGTTGACCCTGACTCTGGCCGGGCAAAATACCGATCAGAAACCGTTTTCATTGGACGTGACGCGCGTCAACTTGCTGTTTACCGTCTCCGACAAAAAAGGGCGCTTCGTCAATGATCTTTCGAAAGACGATTTCGAAATCACGGAAGCGAAGAAGACGCAGACGATCATTGAGTTCACCGCCGAAAGCAATCTGCCGCTGCGCCTGGCGATCCTGATCGACACCAGCAACAGCATCCGGGAGCGCTTCAAATTCCAGCAGGAAGCCGCGATCGATTTTATCAACACGGCTGTTCGTCCTCGCCAGGATAAGGCGACCGTGGTCAGCTTCGATATGAGCGCGGAACTGGTGGCGGACCTGACCGACGACACCGAAAAGCTGGCCACCGCGATTCGCGGATTGCGGCCCGGCGGCGGCACGGCGATGTACGACGCGATTTTTTTCGCCTGCCGCGACAAGCTGATGCAGGATCAGCCGATGCACAAGTTCCGGCGCGCGATGGTAATTTTGAGCGACGGCGAGGACAATCAAAGCCGCTGGACGCGCGAGCAGGCTCTTGAAATGGCGCACAAGGCCGACGTGGTGATTTACGCGATTTCGACCAACCAGTTGGGTATCGAGAGCGACGGCGACAAGATCCTGAAATACTTCGCGCAGGAAACCGGAGGGCTTGCGTTTTTTCCATTCAAGGCGCAGGACATGGCGCAGGATTTCGAAAATATCGCCAATGAATTGCGGCATCAGTATAGCGTGCTGTTCCGTCCGGAGCCGCTGAAGACGGACGGTCTCTACCATGCGGTGAAGGTCGGCGTGAAAAATCGCAAGGACCTGGTGGTCCGCGCCCGGCATGGTTATTACGCGCCGACCCTGAATTAGTGTTCGGACAAACTTATAGTCCGCCGGATCTCGTTGTCATTGCAACACTGGTCCTGCTCGAAGGACTTCTCTCCATCGATAACGCGCTCGTCCTGGCGCTGTTGGCAAGGCGGCTTCCGAAGCCTCTGCGAGGGAAAGCGCTGACCTACGGATTGGCGGGCGCGTTCGTTTTCCGCTTCCTCGCGATCGGCTCGGCCGCGTACCTGCTGCACTGGCGGATCGTCAAGCTGATCGGAGGAGGATATCTGCTGTGGATCTCCTTGCAGCATTTTTTCCTGAAGAAGGCGGAGCCGCAACCTTCAAGTGATGACGCGGACGACGCGGTTCCCGGTGCGTCGGGATTCTGGGCCACCGTGGCGCTGATCGAGGTCACCGACATTGCCTTCGCGATCGATTCGATTCTCGCGGCCATCGCATTGGTCGGCAGCGCGCCGGTGGGGCACGTTGGTCCACATCCGAAACTGTGGGTGGTGATTACGGGCGGAATGCTCGGCGTGATGCTGATGCGGATTGCGGCCGCGATGTTCATCCGGCTGCTGGAGCGGTTCCCGCGCTTTGAAACGTCCGCTTACCTGCTGGTGCTGGTGATCGGGATAAAGCTGCTAGTCGATTGGGGGTTCAATACGGCGCAGGAACCAAACCGCGCGAATTTCCACGATCCGGCGTCGCCTCTGTTCTGGGCGTTCTGGTCGGTAATGATGGTTTGTGTTGCCATTGGATTTGTGCCGCAGAGACGAGATTAGAGATTATTGCTAAATCGTCCCCGCGTACAACTGGAACGGGCCCCAATAGAACGGCTTCTGATACGCTCCCCCGCCGTGCAACAGCGTCAGTTTGGCGTGCCGCAGCGCATCGACTGGCGCGACGTTGTGCGAAAGCTGATCGTAAAAATCCGCCATCAAGGCCGCGGTGGAACGGTCAGTGACATCCCACAATCCGGCTACCACCGATCGCGCGCCTGCTCGCAGGAAAGCCCAGGAGAGCCCTACTTGTCCTTCACCGGAATACGTTTTCGCGCCGGCGCTGCGGCATGCCGAAAGCGTCACCAGGTTCGCGTTCAAAGGGACATTCATCACTTCGCGCGCAGAAAGCTGATACGAGGCGTTATGCCGCGACAGGATCAGCGACGAATCGAGTGGGCTCTTCTGATTCGCCGCCGCATGCGCCGCGAAATGGATCCAGTTAAATTGCGCCGGCCGGGCGTCGCGATAAGCATCGGCATACGCCTGCGCGCCTTGGAGGATGGTTCGTTTTTTGGGCGAGAACGCTTTCGAAATCAACTCGATTTCGCGGGCCGCGAACGGAAGCCGCCGATACTCTTCGACGGCTTGCTCCGGGTCGCCAATCAGCAGGAGTGAATCGGGCGCCTTGGACCGGTTTCGAGCCTCCGTCAGCATATCGAGCGAAGGAGCAATCTCCAGCGTCATCCTCTCGATGAGATATTTCGATGGATCGCCGGGATCGGGCAGCGTCTCGAAATTCAACGAATGCAAAGACCGATCCGGCACCAGCACCACTCGATTGGCGGAGGCGAGCAGCGACTGCACCTTGCCGAGAAGAACTTGGGATAGCTTGGGTCCTGCTGGATATTCGGACTTGAGCGGATCCCGCAGATTCTCGATGAACGCCCGGTATCCGGCCACCAGCGGTGCGATCTGGCTCTCCGGAGGCAATTCATGGAGCGCGATCCCGTCCGGCGTCACGGCCCACAGAAACGAGCGCTTCTTGCCGAGCCAATAGGAGAGAAGAACGCTGCGGGAGGAGCGCGCCAGCTCGCGCATCCGCGCGGCTTGGACTACTGCGTGCGTCGACTTCGATTGCAGTCTTTCATCGAGCACGCGCGCGCGGCTCGATTCGGCGACTTCGAGCGCTCTTTCCGGCTGGCCCCGACCGACCAGAAAATCGATGTAGCGATCATAAAAACGAATCAGGCTCGCTAAATAGGACATGCGATTGTCGGCGTTGGCGAGCGCCGTGCGCTGGCTCTCCAGATGCGCGAGGGCGGCGCGGAACTGCGCATCGGCTGGATCGAATTGTCCCTTCTCCGCGAGCAACGCGGCGAGTCCGGCGTGCGCTTCGAGCATCGGCACGGGATTCAGTCCCTCGTGATATTCGGCGATCAACCCGCGGTAGAGCGTCTCAGCTCGCGGGTCCTTGCGGCCGGCGGCGATGTGGGCTTCGTTGACGCGTGGATAAAAATCGGAGTGGTCGGCGATGGCTTGCCTGCGGCTGAGTGCCTCTTTGTTGTAAGAGTCGGCGGCGTCGAAATCGCCAAGGTCAATCGAGGTGGAGGCGAGGTTGTAATACCACCAGCCGGTGGAATCCTTTTCATTCTTATCGAGCGACTGCGCCACCGCGAGCGCCTGCTTGAATTTCTCCGCCGCACGAGGGAAATCGTCCCGGGCGTAAAGTACGGAGCCGCTATCACCGATCCAGAGTTGCTGGTAGTAACGGTCGCCGGTTTTCCTGGCGTAGTCCTCGGCTTCCTGAAGATTTGCGAGCGCTTTGTCAGAATCGCCTAAACGGTGATAGCACCATCCCAGATTCCCCAACGTAACGTAATAGTAATCCAGGGAGCCGAGCTGCTGGAACATCGCGCTGGCTTTATCGAGCCAATAAATCGCCTCCTCAAACTGGAAAGCGTTCTGGAACAACACGCCGAGGTTGTTCATCGCCGCAGCTTGCAGATATGGATCGTTGCCCGTGGTGACCTCGATCGCGTGGCGCAGCGCTCGCTCCGACAAATCCATCTGGCCCTGCCGCGTTTGCACGGATCCGATCCGCATCTCGATAGTCGCTTCGAGGGAAGGAAGCCCCAGCGGCTCGGCGATCCGGCTTGCCTCTTGGAGCAGCGCCTCGGCGGTCGAATAGTTGGAGGCAAGATTTTCCGCCCAGCCCTGGTCCATCCGCAGACGAGCCAACGATTCCCGATCGGTAGGAAGCTTCGGGGAGGCGAGCAGGCCCATCGCCTCTTTGGCCTCGCCGCGTGCCAGCAGAACATCGGACTTGAGGATTCGGAAGCGCCAGGAAGGCTCCACGCGCAGGCCCGCCTCAGCCTCGCGCATCGCTTCGCTCAGCTTGCCCTGCTTGACCAGGAGCCGCCCTTTTTGATAGCGAACGTCGGGAGAGGTGCCGCAACCGGCAAGAATCAGGAAGACGATCGCAAGGCGTCGCATCTGTATCTGGCAGAATGCGGGTTAGCCGCCCCCCGGCAATTGCCCCCCGTTGCCGCCCGTGTCGCCGAAACCATTACTGCCTTCCACCGTACAACCCAGATCCACATGCAGCATCCGCAGCCTGCGCGATGTCGCCGTAATGTAGTAATAAGCTGGGTGGATCGTCCCGAAATGCGGAACGTAGATCCCGTGTCCTCTGCGCGTCATCCCGCGCGGAAGCTTCGCCGGAATACGCGCCAGGGTACAGGCGAAAAGGCCGTTGTGAAGCGGAAGCTTGTTGCCCTTTTTGGGATACAGCGCAAGGTCGTTCAGCTCCTTCCGAATCGCGGGATCGTTCTCGTAAGCGGTGTTGAGCTTCTCCCAGGTGCTCAGTTCGCTGAACAACCCGACCGCGAGATCGAGGTCGATTTCATGCCCCGCGATGCGGAGACCGTGAAAGCGCGTTCCGTGCAGGATGAAGGACCCCGGCGAGCTTCCGTCGTCCGGATGTTTGGTGGTGAGCCGCGTCACGAATCGATCGCAGTTGACGATGTTGAGAAGGTTCAGATCCTCCATCACAACCGAAGCGAGTGTGCCATGGGCTTTGTCGCGCTCGCTGTAGCTGCTGACTACTTGGCTCTCCATCGACCCGATCGAAAGGTAATCCAGATGTCTGAAATTCTCGACACGTACCTTACCGAATCCTGCGCCGATAGCAGAAGCAATCGACGCCTGAAGCGGCATGGTGTCGACAACCGGAAGTGTAATATGGCCTGAGGCTCCGACCGCCTCTGTGTGATAGAGAAAAGTTGGTGGCATGTGGTTGGGAATTAGCTTACTTGAATCGAAGTGTGAATGGGAAGCGCGCCAGTTCGGTCTCTTTACCCGCCCCATCGACGCCCTGCATCACCAGCATGTATTGACCGGCGGCTAGCTTGTGCGAAGGAACCAGCATGTGAATCGTTTCATCGGATGGGTCGGCCGTAACAGGCAGTGTGAACTTCTCCGCGCCCGACGATGCGTCGCGCAGCACCGCGCGATAAGACGCATAATCGCCCTCCCACGACCGGTCGAGATAGAGCGTGTAAAATCTCGACCCGGCCGCCGGCGAGACAAACGTTTCCTCACCGCGCGCCTGCGCATATAGAGGATACGCCGAGATTTCCTGAGCGTTTTGCCGCATGGCAAACGCCAGGTATCCCGCGAATATGCCAATCAGCAGTGCGCCAAGCGCCACTGCCCATGGACTCTGCCAAAGAGGCGAAAACCCCCACCAGTTTGCCGCGCTCTTCGGCACGGTCGCGCTCGCGGGAATCGGGGCCAGATCCTGCTCGAGAAATACAGCGCGAGCATTCTCTTGAAAAATAGTCAGTGCCCTCAGCTCCTCCGAACACTGAGGACAATCGAAGAAATGTCGTTCGAATTCTTCGACCTCGGACACGGACAGGTCGCCGAGCATGTACCGCTCAACTGCCTTCGCTTGTTCCGCATCCAAGTGATCCATCTTCCATTCGCCTCACGTAGTTATATGTCTTCAAACCGCTCATCGTTTCATCGCGCGACGCTTTTCACGGCTGATCCCGGCCATCTTTATCGAGCGCGGCCCGAAACCGGATTTTCGCTCGATGGACTAGTACTCTCAGATAGTCCCGATTCACGTCGAATCGCTTGCAAACATCAGCCTTGTCGGCGTCTTCTAGAAACACCGCTCGCAGAATCCGCCGATCCTTCTCCGGCAATTCATCCAGTACGCTGCGAACCAGATCCTTGCGCTCCCGCGTCACCGCTTCGCGCTCAGGATTCGCACTCCGGTCCGCCATCTGAAGCGCATCCTCCGGCATCGCGGGATGGCGAGTGGAGGCGCGCAGCAGCTCCATCATCACGTTGATCGCAACCGAATGTACGTACGCCCCGAGCCGCTCCGGATGATCCATCAATTTATCGGACCGCAGAAAATTCAGCACCCGCAGAAAGGTTTCCTGCCGGATATCGTCGATTAATTGCCACGATCGCAGACGATAGCGCAGCGATAATCGGATCGCATTCGTGAAATGAACAACAAAATGCCGCTCCGTATCGGCATCGCCCTGGCGAAGCCGGACCAGATAGTCATTATCGAAGGGCGTTTTGTTCAAGTATTTTAGGATACTCCAGCCCGCCAACGGCGCGTTCAAGTGGAGTTACCCTAATAAGGTGCCGCTCTCCCGCTTCGATAGCTTAACACGCCGCTGGTTCACGGATCGCTTCCCCACCGTGACCGAGCCACAATTGCTCGGCTGGCCGGAAATTCAGGCCGGCCGCGATGTCCTGATCTCCGCCCCCACTGGCTCCGGGAAGACCTTGGCCGCATTCTTGATCGCCTTGGATTCTTTAGTCCGAAAGTCCCGTTCGGGCGAGCTTAACAATCACACCGAGGTTCTCTACGTCTCGCCTCTGAAAGCGCTCAGCAACGACGTGCAGAAAAACCTCGACGTGCCCTTGTCCGGAATCGCGGAGTTGGCCGCCGAGCAGGGGATTCTACTCGCGCCGATCCGCACCGCCGTCCGCACCGGCGACACGCCCGCTTCTGAGCGCCTGCGCATGATGAAGCACGCGCCCCACATTTTAGTCACGACGCCCGAATCGCTCTTCATTCTGCTCACATCGGAAGGTGGACGCAAAATGTTGCGCGGCGTGAAGACGCTCATCCTCGACGAAATTCACGCGGTCGCTGGATCGAAGCGCGGCTCGCATCTAGCGCTCTCCGTCGCGAGACTCGAAGCCCTCGTCGCCGCACCGCCACAAAAGATCGGCCTCTCCGCCACCGTCAGCCCTATCGAACAAGTCGCGCAGTTTCTTGGACGCGACCCAAAAATCATCCAGATCGGCCATCGCCGCGCCATGGACCTCGCCGTCGAAGTGCCGCGCGACGAATTGAGCTCGGTCGCGAGCAATGAGATGTGGAAGGACATCTACGATCGTCTCGCGACGCTCGCACTCGAACATCGCACCACGCTGGTGTTCGTCAACACGCGCCGCTTATCGGAAAAAGTCGCGCATCATCTAAGCGAGCGACTGGGCGAAACCGCCGTCCTGCCGCATCACGGGAGTCTTTCGCGCACCCTCCGTCTCGAAGCGGAGCAGCGTTTGAAACGTGGCGAACTTCGCGCCGTCGTCGCCACCGCATCTCTCGAACTCGGGATCGACATCGGCACCGTGGACCTCGTCTGCCAGATCGGATCGCCCCGCTCGATCGCCGCCGCCCTGCAACGCGTGGGCCGCGCCGGCCACTGGGTCGGCGCGCTGCCGAAGGGCCGCCTGTTCTGCACCACGCGCGATGAATTGATCGAGTGCGCCGCGCTGGTCCGCGCCATTCGCGCCGGTTTGCTCGACAAAATTGAAATCCCTCACGCGCCTCTCGATATCCTTGCGCAGCAGTTGGTCGCCGCCGCAGCCACCGGCGAATGGAAGGAAGACCATCTCTTCGACCTCGCGCGCTCCGCCTATCCCTATCGCGATCTCACGCGAAAAAGTTTCGACTCCGTCATTGAAGTTTTGTCGGAAGGTATCGCCACCATGCGCGGCCGCCGCGGCGCGATGCTGCATCGCGATCAGGTAAACGGCGTCATCAAAGGCCGTCGCGGCGCGCGCCTCATCGCCATCACCAACGGCGGAGCGATTCCCGAAACCACGCAATACCAAGTGATCGCCGAGCCTGAGAACACGCTCGTCGGCACGCTCGATGAGGATTTTGCGATTGAGAGCCACTCGGGCGACATCTTTCTGCTTGGCACTACATCGTGGCGCATCAAGCGCGTGGAAGCGGGCCGCGTCCGCGTCGAAAATGCGCACGGCGCGCCCCCGACCATTCCCTTCTGGGTGGGCGAAGCCCCCGGCCGCACCGTCGAGCTCTCGCACGAAGTATCGCGTCTGCGCGAAGACATTTTTGTTGCCACCAAGCACCCTCAGTTTGCATCGCTGGTGGGACAGGTGGGACAGGCGGTTTCGCCTCTCAATCTTGAACCGCCATGCGTCAGCATGCGGACAGACACCGATGCCGTCGCGTTTCTCCAACGCGAATGCTCCCTCGATAAGCGCGGCGCCGAGCAAGCTGTCGAATACGTACAAGCCGGTGCGCGAGCCCTCGGCGTTGTGCCCAGCCAGGACGTCATTGTCGCCGAACGATTTTTCGATGAAGGCGGCGGCATGCAGCTCATCATCCATTCGCCGTTCGGCACGCGCATCAATCGGGCATGGGGCCTCGCGCTGCGAAAGCGCTTCTGCCGCACGTTTAATTTCGAGCTGCAAGCCGCTGCCACCGACAACGGACTCGTCCTGTCGCTCAGCGATCAACATTCTTTCCCCCTCGAACTGGTCTTCACCTTCCTAAAAACGCCCACGGTGGAGCACGTGCTCACGCAGGCGATGCTCGATTCGCCTCTGTTCGGCGCGCGCTGGAAATGGAACGCGCAGCGTGCGCTCGCCGTGCTGCGCTTCGCGGGAGGCCACAAAGTTCCGCCGCCTCTGCAACGCATGCGCGCCGACGATCTTCTCGCCGCCGTCTTTCCCGATCAGGTGGCGTGCGCCGAAAATCTCACCGGAGAGATTCGTATTCCCGACCATCCGCTCGTCAACGAAACCATTGCGAATTGCCTCGAAGAAGCGATGGATTTGAAAGGACTCATCAGGATTCTCGATCGCATCGCCGACGGCACTCTCCGCACCGTCGCCGTCGATACGCCCGAGCCATCGCCCTTCTGCCACGAGATTCTCAACGCGAATCCCTACGCCTATCTTGACGACGCGCCTCTTGAGGAACGCCGCACCCGAGCCGTGCAGATTCGCCGCACTCTTAATTCCGACGACGCGGGAGGCATCGGCGCGCTCGATCCCGCAGCAATCGCGCAGGTCGCCGACGAGTCCTGGCCCGTCGTTCGCGATATCGATGAGCTGCACGATGCACTGCTAACGCTCATCATCCTGCCGCCCGTTGAACACTGGACTTACTTTTTCGAACAGCTCCACTCTAAGGGCCGAGCAAGTCTAGTCAACGGCCAATGGGTCGCGACCGAGCGGCTTGATAAGACCGGTGACTTCGTCTCGATCCTGCGCGGATGGATGGATTCCATCGGTCCCACGACGACGGAGGCGCTGGCAACACGGCTCAGCCTGCCTCTGGTCGAAGTCGAGATCGCACTCGCGCACCTTGAAGCCGAAGGACAGATCCTGCGAGGCTCCTGGTGTTCCTCCGATGCCGAGTTCTGCCATCGCCGCATCGTCGCGCGCATTCATCGCCTCACGCTGGGTCGCCTGCGCAAGGAAATCGAACCGGTCAGCGCGGCCGACTTCATGCGATTTCTGTGCCGCTGGCAGCACATGGCGCGGGGCACGCAACTGCACGGCGTCGACGGCCTGTTTCAAATCCTCAGGCAACTGCAAGGCTACGAAATTCCCGCCGCCGCGTGGGAATCCGTCGTGCTGCCCCGCCGCATTGTCGATTACGATCCCGAACTGCTGGACCGTTTGTGCCTGTCGGGAGAAATCGCGTGGGGCCGCCTCTCGCCTCATCGCGCGTTCGATCCAGACTCGCCCACCAAGCGTGTCCGTCCCACTCGGATCGCGCCTATCGCGATTTTCCGACGCGAGGATTTTCCGTTTTTAGCCGCTCCGCGCACCGAAACTCCGTTGTCTCATCAGGCGAGCGATGTTCTCGTCGCGCTTCAAAAACGCGGCGCATCGTTCTTCGTCGAGCTTGTGAAATCGAGCGGACGCCTGGCGAGCGAGGTCGAAGATGCGCTGTGGGAATTGGTCGCAGCGGGTCTGGTCACCGCCGACGGATTCGATAATCTCCGCGCACTGCTCGATCCCAAACGCCGCGCCGGAGGAACGCAGCGCCCCCGCCATTCCGCTGGACGCTGGGCTTTGCTCGACCGTGCGGAAACCGAGGCAACCGACGTAGTATTTTTCGCAAAGCTGCTTCTCGACCGCTGGGGCGTAGTTTTTCGGGATCTTCTGTCGCGCGAACCTCTCGCACCCGCCTGGCGCGATCTGCTCGTGACTTACCGCAGAATGGAAGCCCGCGGCGAAATTCGCGGCGGCCGCTTCATCTCCGGATTCGTCGGCGAACAATTCGCGAGGCCCGAAGCAATCGATCTGCTGAGGTCCGTGCGCCGCTCCACATACATGGGCGAAGAAGTAGACGTAGCGCTGGCCGACCCGCTAAATCTTACAGGCATCGTCATCCCGGGCCCGCGCTCGAGCGCGCTCACGCAGGGCTCCATCATAATCGGAAGCATGCCAGCGGCCTCAGCCATGGCAATTCTAAACCCAGACTAAAGTCTGTGACCCGGCGACGCCTTGTGGCAGGCTGAATATGCTGTCTCCGAAGTTGGTTCGGAGTGGGGCGGTCCCCCTGGACCGCGGCCGACGCCCTCGTCGGCCCTCTTTTCCAGTGCCGCGCACAGATCGTTAGGTCGCGATCAAGGTGGCGCAGGCGGTTTCCCCTGCGATCTTCGTTAAATCTCGCCCAAAACTCTTGTGGGGCAGCCAATTTTGGCGGCAGCCGCCCTTTCAGGCGGCTCTTCAACTTTCCTCTCCACTACGCTCCCTCAGGGATCTATCGCAATCGGCCGCAGCGACGCCTCCGGATTGACTGCCACGACAATATCTGTCGAAGCGCCCTTGTAGACAATCGCCAGTCCTTCCTGTTCGATAAATTTCCGATCAAAGAGGCCGTGCAGCACGTACACTTGCTTACCCCGTATCGGTTCCGCCCCTGATTTAATCTCCTCGATCGTTTCCCTTCCCGACGCCATGCGATAGAAATTTAGCGCGGCCGTGTACCACCAACTGCATCCGATGTCCGTCACTCCGTCCTGGTGGTTGTAGCGCGCCAGCAACGGATAAACGTCCTTCACCTCCGCGTCCCATTTCCATTCCTCGAAATAGGTGAGCCGAAGGCAGAGCAGAAAATAGCATGCCAGCGTGACCATCGCCGCGATCAATCCACGATGGCACCACACTCCGGCCCAACTGCGTGCGGGCACAGCGGCGATGATTCCGGCGAGCAGCGTGCACAGAGGCACAAGATAAATCCCGGTTCGACCCTTCGGCAGCAGCAGCCCGAACAGGTGGAATGCCAGCCAGTGCGTAAAAATCGCCAGCGTTCCAATCGCCAATAGCGCGCTCGCAAACCGTCCCAGCCTCCGCGCACTCGCATCTCGAAGCCACGCGCCTTCGATCCTGGTCACGATAAGTTGGCACACACAGTGGATGCCGATAAGAGGAAGCAGCGCGGGCTTCAAATAGTTCATCGCACGATAGAGACCCGCCTTCTCAAAATGCGGGTCCAACTGAAACAGCGATGCCTCGACGATGCTGTGCGTCGTCTGAGCGAGCGATGTTGCTCCCCACCAGAGCTGTCCCTTCGGCCAGTTCAAGATCGTGTATCCGCAGATCGCAAGCACGACGGAGAGTCCCGGCAGCACACTGGCCACGAGGATATTTGTCACCGGTTCCCTGCCACGCCTCTGGCATGCCCAGGTGGCAATCGCCAGAAACGCCGCCGCGTCCACGAATGTGAATGAGAAGTTGGCCGTGAAGGACAGTCCCAGAAACAGCGACGCCAGCGCGCACGATTTTGCAAGCGATCGAGCTTCCTTCTCGCGATGCCACAGCGGCACCGCAATCGCCGCCAGGAGAAAGCCAGTCGCCAAGCCGTAGCCCCGCGCGGCAACCATAAAATCAAAAATAAAAGGATTATAAGTCAAGCAAATGAAAAGAGACAACTGTAACGTGAATTGACTCGTAATCCGTTTAGACAGGAAATAACAGACGCAAATATAGAGAATCGCCCCGGCAAGCGCCGGAGCGCGGACCGTAATACTGGAAGTTCCCAGCAAGCACGTCGTGATCCACATCAACAACGAATTCAGGACATGGTTGTTCGAGGAGGGATACCAGATGAACTGCGCCGCTCTTGACGCAAAGAACAGGTAGGTATCCGCTTCGTCGATGGTGACCGATTGCACGCAGGCTCGCAGGATCGCCCAGAAGATTGCAAACAGAGCGGTCAGCGTCAAACAGAGTTCTTGAAGTACACGTCTATTCACAGGCGTCATAAAAATGGTTCCAATTGACACAGACTGTGTGTTATTTTTCCGACAGGAAGGAGCGGTTTTTTGCCGCCGGACGCGGATGGGTGACGCCTCAATTATGCAGATAAATCCCGATAATTGTCAAGCTATTTTAATTCCGCTACAATCGTGACTTGCGCCACTTCTTCCGCCGCGACATCCCTCCCCTCACTCGCATCCTCTTGGTCGAGAGCGGCTCGCGCCATCTCTTCGACACGCTGATTCCCAAACTTTATCAAATCTTCGGCGAGGAGACCGTGATCGATCTGATCACGTGCTTCGCCGGCTCGCCCGTTGGTTTTCGAGGAACCGTATCGCGCGTGACCGATTACACCAAGCCCGAAAGCCGCGCGCAATTGCTCAGCGAATTGAAGTCTCGCGACTACGCCGCCATCGGAATCATCTGCGCGGCCGAGCCGATCATGACCAAATGGAAATGGTGGCTCGCGGCAAAAATCCCCGCAAAGCTTTTCATCGTCAACGAGAACTGTGATTTCTTCTGGGCCGATTGGGGCCAGTGGCGCCTCATTTTGCATTTCATATTATTTCGCGCAGGCCTCACCGGCGCGGCCGCGGTCCCGGCCATCGCACGCATGTTGTTTTTCCCAATCACGTTCACTTACCTGCTGCTCTACGCGGGCGCAGTGCATCTACGAAGGAAGATCCATGAAAGCCATCTACATTGAACAAACCGGCGGCCCCGAAGTTCTGAAATACGGGGACATGCCGAAGCCGGAACTCGTCGCCGGACACGCGCTAGTAAAGGTCGCGGCCTCCGGCGTAAATTTCATCGACACGTATCAGCGCAGCGGATTGTACAAAGTGCCCTTGCCCGCGGTGCTAGGCTCCGAAGGCGCCGGCACAGTAGAGACCGGCACACAATTCAAAAAAGGCGACCGCGTAGCCTGGGCAATGGCGCGCGGCTCATATGCTGAATACGCGTTGGTGCCGGAGTCGTTGCTGGTGGTGCTGCCGGATGCGGTCAGTTTCAAAGATGGCGCGGCGGCGATGCTGCAAGGCATGACGGCTCATTATCTTGTGCATTCCACTTATCCATTGAAAAAGGGCGATACCGCGTTGATTCACGCCGCGGCGGGAGGCACTGGACGGCTGTTGGTGCAGATGGCAAAGCTCGCCGGTGCGCGCGTAATCGGCACGGTAAGTACCGAAGCTAAAGCACTTTTGGCTCGCGACGCGGGGGCTGACGAGGTTATTCTTTATTCGAGCCAGGATTTTGTTGCGGAAACCAGGCGATTGACGGAAGGGAAGGGCGTTGATGTGGTGTTCGATTCGGTTGGGAACACCACTCTTATGAAGAGTTTAGATTGCGTGCGGCCGCGTGGCATGGCGGTCTCGTTTGGGCAATCGAGCGGAGCGGTCCCGGCGTTTGAGCCGCTGTTGCTGGCGCAAAAAGGATCTCTGTTCTTCACGCGACCGGTGTTGGTGCAGTACATCGCCGATCGGAAAGAGCTTGAGTGGCGCGCGGCCGACGTTTTTAGCTGGATTGCTGAGAAAAAGCTCGTTTTACGGGTGGAACACGTGTATGAACTGGCTTACGCGGCGCAGGCGCATCGGGATTTAGAGGGCCGGCAGACAACCGGGAAGCTAATCCTCCTTATTTGAGCTTAAAACGTCAACCAAACACGCTGTGCGGAGCCTTAATCGACCTTAAATTACGCGTTTTTCGAGCATCACGATTGCTTGCGCTTCGGCCGATTTGCCTTCGCCGACCGGTCCGACGCGCTCGGCGGTTTTGAATTTCACCGAAACGCACTCCACTTCGATGCTCATCGTTTTAGCGATCGCTTCGCGAATGGGGATGCGAAAATCCTTGAGCTTCGGGCGCTGCAGAATTACGGTCGAATCGACATTCACGATCTCGTAGCCCTTGTCGCGAACCAGCCACGCGGCGAACGCGAGGAATTGCGCGCTGCCCGCGCCCTTCCACTGCGGATCGGTATCGGGGAAATGCATGCCGATGTCGCCGAGCGCGGCTGCGCCTAGCAACGCGTCGGTGATGGCGTGAGAAAGTATGTCGGCGTCGGAGTGGCCGTCGAGGCCGAAGTCTGAAGGTATGGTCACGCCGCCGAGAATCAAGGGGCGGCCCGCTATAATGCGGTGCACGTCCCAGCCTTGCCCGATTCTCACGCCGGTTTTCCGGCGGTTTCTTCCTCGAGAAACAAGCGCGCCAGTTCCATGTCCGTGGGTTTGGTGATTTTGATGTTGCGGTCGCTGCCTTGGACGACGCTGACTTCGACCTGCTCCAGGCGCTCCACGAGGCTGGATTCATCGGTGCAGACGAAACCGTCTTCGCGCGCGCGGGCGAATGCTTTTTGAAGGAGGTCGAAGCGAAACACCTGTGGCGTTTGCGCCAACACGAGATGCTCCCTGGGGAGGGTCGCGCGAATTTTGTTTTTATGAACGCGCTTGACGGTATCGACCGGAACAATGCCGACAATGGCCGCACCGGCGACTGCGGCTTCGGCGATCACCTGCTCTACCAACGACGGATCGATGAAGGGGCGCACGGCATCGTGGACCGCTACCAGGTCGGTATCGGGAGAGAGCGTCGAGAGCGCGTTTTCGACCGACTGCTGACGGCTATCGCCGCCCTCGACAAATCGCACGGGTTTGACGGGGCGTTCCTCGAAGACCAGACCACGCGCCCAGTCGAGGTCCTCGGCGCGCAAGGCCACGATGATTTCGGTAACGGACTTGCATTGCAAGAATTTACGGATGGTGTGGATTAGGATCGGCGCGCCATCGAGCAGCATGAATTGCTTGCGGCTGGTGCCGGATTTTTCCCGGCCCATGCGCGTGCCGAGGCCTGCCGCCGGGAGGATGACGGAAACTTTCATAAAGGAAGTTTGATTTTAGCGTACATACTGTGTGCCGAGTTGCGCGGCACCGCTCCCTGCGGTCACGGCTCGGAAGAGCTTGAGTATGTGGACGGGGCAAAAAATGGGGACAGACCAGGACAGACCGCTCTGTCCACGGGCGTTGATGGTTGGCGTGATTGTCGAGAACATCGTGGCGCCTTGGGACAGAGAAGTCTGTCCCCATTTTTTGCGCACCTTCGCGTTGCCCCACAGAACAAGCTCTTTCAGGCTCCTGCGCTGGCGGCTGGGGTTACGTGCTCGCGTGCGGGGGGGCGATCTTTATCGTGCACTGCGTGGGTGCGTTCGTCGAAGCGGCCGAAGATCATTTTTCCGGCGGTCGTTTGGAGCACGCTGGTGACGGCGACATCGATGGTCTTTGAGATCATCTTGCGGGCGTTATCGACCACAACCATGGTGCCGTCGTCGAGGTAGGCGACGCCCTGGTTGTATTCTTTTCCTTCCTTGAGGATAAAGACGCGCATCAGCTCGCCGGGGAGGACGACCGGTTTCAGCGCGTTCGCCAGATCGTTGATATTCAAAACCTCCACGCCACGGAGTTGCGCAACCTTATTGAGATTGAAGTCATTGGTGACAATCTTTGAGCCATACACTTTGGCAAGCTCAATCAATTTCAGATCGACTTCACGGACGTTGGGGAAGTCATCCTCGAAAATCTGGATGTTTAGCTGCGGCATCTTCTGAATGCGCTGCAGAACATCGAGGCCGCGACGGCCGCGGTTGCGCTTCATGGAATCTGAGGAATCCGCCACCAACTGCAACTCGCGCAATACAAACTGAGGAATAACGAGGGTGCCATCGACGAAGCCGGTCTCAACGATATCGGCAATACGGCCGTCTATAATAACGCTGGTATCGAGAATCTTGAACACCGACTTGGATGCTTTTTCGACACCGAACAAGCCGCCAAACGCCGACAGATTCAGCGATTCACCTTTCGCAGCGCCCACGATCACGCCGCAATATGTCATCCAGCCGAGCAGCACCAGTTCGATGAAGGGAATCGTGGTGTTGTTGCCGGGTATGGCACGGCCTAGCACCAATGAAATGAGAAACGCTCCGAAAATCCCCAGCACACTGCCGATCGCAGCGCCAATCAGCCGGGTGAGGCTGACCTGCTTGACGCGGATTTCAAACACAACGACACCGAGTCCCGCCGCTGCACCGACGGCGGCAGCGATCGGCCCAGTCAGATTGAACGGCTTCAGGAAGAAGGCCGCGCAACCGAGAACGGCAATAAATAAGATGCGAATGACGAGAAGATCGTTCAAAGCATCACCTTCCCTCCGAGCTGGGTATTGCGCGTGGACACAATCCCGCCCTGTTATTGACAAAAAACTAACAACTCTGATACTTAGCGGGCTAGTATACCATCATTGGTCGGGGATCGTATCGGACGGGTAGAGGACACACCAGAGCCGGACCGGGGGGTCCGGCGCGGACCAGGGGGTCCGCCCCACACTTAAGCCGCGCTTCTGCCGGGCCAGCCACAGCGTCCGGTGAATAAAAGGATCAGCGACGAAGGCGCGGGCGACGGGACCGGGTTCGGAGCCAAGGTGCCAAAGGCGCTGAAAAAATGTTGCCCGGCTGTGATGGGGGAGGCCAGTGGATATCCGGCGAGCGATGACGGAGCATTTGCGCCTAGCGCGGTCACGCCAGTTCCCGGCGTCACCGTTGCGCTGGACGTTCCTTCCGGAGACATGGACATCGGACTCAAATTTGGCTGCGACCATGACCAAATAATAGTTTCAGGGCGGAAGCGAGAGTCCGGAATTAGTGAGGCCCGAGACTTGCACGGGCGGCGCTACCTCGTTGGCAGTCGTAGCGCCCGGCCCGATTTGATTCATCAGATAGACGGTTCCCTCCACTCCGCCTATTGGCCCCCCGGTGGTTCCAGCCCATCACAAAGGCGGGCTGGCCGAGAAATTGAAGGGCGAGGAGCCGGTTGTGAAGATGATGTTGGGAATCGTGGCATTTAAGGAAACACTCGCTGTCAGCAGGAGAGCGAACCTTGCGAACCTATAAAACATTTCTTAGCACCTCTGTTTTGGCGTTCATGGTATCTTAAGCGGCGAGCGCGCGTCGAGGGAACTGCCCTGCAGGATGTCAGAGGCTGCTGAAAAACTCTGTTAAGTTCCCTCCGGAAACCAAGTGGGGCGGACCGACTGGTCCGCGCGCGATCCGGCCTGCGGACATACGAACGGGACGATCCGGGGATCGGCCGCGGACCAGGGGGTCCGCCCCACCCGGAGGGGGAAATGAGTTTTGCTCCACAGGCAGGGGCTGGTTTCGTTACACTGCGAAGGAGAATTTTATGAATTTCCCACAATTTTGGGCGCGGGGACGATCGGGGGCCTTCTCGGTCTGGCGGTGGTCCGATGCGAGCGTAGATGACGCCAAGATCGCGGCGCAGGCGGCGGCCGAGCGGCTAGCCGCACAGTTCGAGGCGAATGAACTGACTAACGATAAATACGGCTATGGGAACCGGCCCATGCGGGAACCGGTGCTTCGTGAAAGGCGCGATGCCTCAGGGGAGCTGGCATGGGCGGTCACGCGAAATTCCTACGGAAGCCAAGTGCTGAACTCGTCGATCGCACTTTTCGTCGACGTGGATTTTCCAGAGCAGAAATCAAAAGGACCAGGGCTGTTCGGGTCATTGTTCGGGAAGCACGCGGAACCTGAGGATCCCGCGAAGGCTCCGATGGCGAAGGCGGCCGCGTGGGCCCAGGGGCATCCGGGCTGGAATTGGCGGATCTACCGGACCAAAGCTGGGGTGCGGCTGCTGGCGACCCATGCGCTGTTCCATCCGGACGATCAAGTGTGCGAGCAGGTGTTCGCGGCGATGGGCGCGGATCCGTTATATCGCAAGCTGTGCCAGACGCAGAAGTGTTTCCGTGCGCGGCTGACGCCGAAGCCGTGGCGCTGCGGAATCGGTCATCCGCCGGCCCGGTGGCCGTTCCAGGATCACCGCGAGGAGCACGCGTTCGCGAATTGGGATGCAAACTATCAAGCGGCGAGCCGCGCGAAAGCGACGTGCCAGTTACTGGACAAGGGGTCGGGCGTGGTTCACGAGGAGTTGCGGGAGATGGTGGAGTTGCATGATGAGGCGACACGGGCGGGGTCGGTGGGGTTTGCACTGGCGTAGTGGCGAAAAATGGGGACAGAGAGGCCAGTCCCCATTTTCGCGGTGTTATTGATTTGATGCGTCGGCGGGGGTGGAGTGGGCGCTTTCGTTACCTTTTAGATCCACGGCGGAGACTTCGTAGCGATATTTTTTGCCGGGTTCAATCTTGTTGTCGCTGAAGGTGGGCGCGACCACTAGTTCGCCGATTTTAACGAAGGGGCCACCGTCGGTGGAGCGGTAGACGTTGTATCCCTTGAAATCGGATTCGGTGTTGCGGGTCCACGCGAGCTCGATGGTGCTGACGCCGAGGATTGCTGTCAGCGCGCCGGGTACGGCGGGTGCGAACTCATCGGTGGGGGTTATGGCGTACGGCGCTGAAACTTCGCTGGTGTGAAGATCGTCGGCGATGGCTTGGACGCGATACTGGTAGGTCTTGTCGTACTCGGTGGTGTCGTCGATAAATTCGGGGCGATCCGATTCGTTGAGGCGCTCTGGAGTCGCGCCGGCAATCGCGCGGAAGATGCGGTATTTCGGCGCGGAGCTTTTCCAGGTTAGCTTGACTCCCTGCTGCACGTTAGCGGCGGCGAGCGCGGCAGGTGTTTCGAGCGGCGGCTGGACCTTGAGGATTTTGAGTGTCGCCCAGGGCGCGGGGCGTCCCTTCGATCCGACGGCTCGGACGGAGATGAGTACTTCTTTGCCGAGCCAATCGGAGGCGGGGATTTCCTTCGTGAACGGGCCGGGGACGGGTGACGGAATCGGATACGACTTCGCTGATTGCGCCCACAGATCGTTTGAAAACGGCGTGACGCCGGGGCCGACGCGCACTTCGAGCAACCGCAGGTTGCGAATGGGGTTTCCTTCCGTGGTCAGATCCGGGAGCGTGAAGTCGACCTGGATTTTGTCTCCATACTCGATCGCACTGACGTAGGGAATTTGCGAAGGGATATCGAGGAGGGGCGGCTGGATGGGGCCGATATAGCCGCAGGAATTGAGGAGGATCGCGAGAAGGCAGATATGAAATCTGTGGACTGGGCGAAAAAATGGGGACAGACCGCTCTGTCCACTCGGCGCTGTGGAGAAGCGTGCTTGCGCGAAGGATGGCGCGCGCCTTGGGACAGAGTGGTCAGTCCCCATTTTTTCGCAGATCTCCATCGTTAGAGAATATACCGGCTGAGGTCCTGATCCTTGACGATGTCAGCTAGCTGTTTGCGTACGTAGACGGCGTCGACCTTGACATTCTTCTTCTTGAGATCGGGGCCGTCGAAGGAGACGTCTTCGAGCAACTTTTCGAGAATCGTATGAAGGCGGCGGGCGCCGATGTTTTCCGTCGATTCGTTGACCTGTGCCGCGAAAGAAGAGATTTCTTTTAGCGCGTCCTCGGTGAAGCTGAGCTTGATCCCCTCGGTATCGAGCAGCGCCTGATACTGCTTGATGAGCGCGTTTTTCGGCTCCTTCAAAATGCGGATGAAATCGGCTTCGGTGAGCGACTTCAGCTCGACGCGGATCGGGAAACGGCCTTGCAATTCCGGGATCAAATCGCTGGGCTTGGAGACGTGGAACGCGCCGGCGGCGATGAACAAAATATGATCGGTGCGAACGAAACCGTAGCGCGTATTGACGGTGGTTCCTTCGACGATGGGGAGAATGTCGCGCTGCACGCCCTCGCGGCTGACGTCGGGTCCATGACCGCCTTCGCGGCCGGCGATTTTATCGATCTCGTCGAGAAAGATGATGCCGCTGCGCTCCACGCGTTCGATGGCGACGCGCGTCACCTGATCCATATCGACGAGCTTCTGCTCCTCTTCCTGAACCAGATAATCGAGCGCTTCGCCGACGCGCATTTTGCGCTTGCGCGTGCGTCCGCCGAACAGGCCGGGCAGGACATCCTTGAGATTGATGTCCATTTCCTCAATGCCGGTGGCGGTGGTGACTTCAAACGAAGGGCCTCGCTCCTTGACGTCGATCTCCACCATACGTTCGTCGAGTTTGCCGGCGCGGAGTTTCTCGCGCAGTTTTTCGCGCGTGCGGTCGGCGCTGTCGGTGGTCTCAGGTTGCGCGGGCATTAACAAGTCGAGCAGACGCTCTTCAGCGTTGCGCTCCGCACGTTCGCCCACTTCGTTGAGACGCTCTTCGCGCACCATGTCAATACCGATCTCGACCAGATCGCGAATCATGGATTCCACATCGCGGCCGACATAGCCGACTTCGGTGAACTTGCTCGCTTCGACTTTCAAGAAAGGCGAATTGGCGAGCTTGGCTAAGCGTCGCGCGAGTTCGGTTTTACCGACGCCGGTGGGGCCGATCATCAGGATGTTTTTCGGCATCACCTCCTCGGCCATTTCGGGTTCGAGCTTCTGGCGGCGGATGCGATTGCGAAGCGCGATGGCGACGGCACGCTTCGCGTCGGCCTGTCCGATGACGTACTTATCGAGCTCGCGGACAATCTCGCGGGGAGTCAACTCATCGAGCACGGGCAAATCGTCGGCGGCTTGCGAGGGAAGATAGATCACCATCAGCCCAGCTCCTCAAACACAAAGTTGTCATTCGTATAGATGCACGTTTTGCCCGCGATGGTCATGGATTTTTCCACCACCTCGCGCGCGGAGAGCTTGGTATTCTCCATCAGCGCGATGGCAGCGGATTTCGCGTAGGAGCCGCCGGAGCCGATGGCTGCGATGGAATCGTCGGGGTCGATAACGTCGCCAGTGCCGCTGACGATGTAGGTCGCGCCGAGGTCGGCGACCAGGAGCAGGGCTTCGAGATGGCGCAACATGCGGTCGGTTCGCCAGTCCTTGGCGAGCTCGACCACGGAGCGCGCGAGGTTGCCATTATACTGTTCTAGCTTCGTTTCGAAGCGCGCGAAGAGGGCAAACGCGTCGGCGGTGGCGCCCGCGAATCCGGCGATAATCTTCCCGTTATAGAGGCGGCGGAGCTTCTTGGCGGAGGCTTTCAGAACCTCCGAACCGAGGGTGACCTGTCCATCGCCAGCCATAACGACTTTGCCGTCGCGGCGCACGCAGAGGATGGTGGTCGAGCGGATTTTCACTTTTTTCTGCACAATCCTTCAGTTTGGCACACTCCTATCCGGTTTACGCTTCTAATAGGATAGATCCATTGTGCGAGAGAACCTAACAGCCTTTTTTTTGCTTTACATAAGGCCGATTGCGGCGATCAGCCGGATTTTGGACCAGGGGCGGCTGTGGTTCGCGGTAGTGGCGGCGGTCGGAGTTTCGGTGTTGTTGCACACGTCCGATCCTTCGGCGCTGGCATCGGCGGGAGCGCGCGCGAATCTGAAGGCTCCCATGGCTCGGGAGACGCTCAAGAAGGCATCGAAGGAGCAGCCGCTGACTCCGGAAATGGAGAAATCGCTCAAAGAAGCGGAGGAGGAGGCAGACCATCCCGCGCCCACACATTTCGTGGAAGACGCGGTGGCGCGGTTTACGTCCTATGACTCGTGGAGTTTATTTTCGGCGATCTGGGCGATCGCGGTGGCGCTGGTACCGGCGATCATCGCGTTGCGCGCGGCGACCGGATTCGGAAGTTTCGGAGTCCTGATGCGGCGGGACTATTTATCGCTGCTGATGTGCACGCTGTTCTGCTGGTCCGCGGTGTACCTGGTGGTCGCGATCGCACAGGGGATCGTTTCCTATAGCACGGGCGCGCATACCTCGATTCATTCGATCCCGGTGTTTGCGGCGGCCGCGCTCTATTTTCTGGCGTTGACGGCGCTGGCGATCCGCACGGTATTGGGGACGACGCTCGGATCCGCGGCCGGGCTCACGCTGGCGGGCAGTGCGGCCGCGATCGCCGGGGCGGGATTTTTTGGGGTGGTGGGATCGTCCTTGTACTTTCTCGCGTCGCCGTTCGTCCTGTTCTATGCGTGGCGGATGCTGGGGTCGGAGGTGTCGTCGCTGGGCGACGGGCTGCGGACCCGGCAGCATCTGCGGAGGCAGATGGAGATCGCGACGACGAATCCACGAGACGCGGACGCGCACTACCAGTTGGGGCTGATCTATCAGCAGAGGCGGCAGTATACCGAGGCGATCGCGCGGTTTCAGAAAGCGATCGAAATCGATCCTTCGGAACCCGACGCGCAGTTTCAGCTCGGGCGGATCGCGCGGGAGCAGGGACGGTTCGAGGATGCGATTCGATTTCTGCAAGCGGCGGCGAAGCTGAATGACAAGTTGGCTTCGAGCGAAGTCTGGCGCGAATTGGGCGCGGCGTATGTCGGGACTTCGCGATTCGAGGAGGCTGCGGCCGCGCTCGCGAAGTATACCGAGCGGCGGTCGTACGATCCGGAAGGGCTCTATTGGTACGGAAAAGCTCTGAAGGGTTTGCAACGGACGGGGGAGGCTCGCGAAGCTTTCAAGCAGTGTATCGAGTCAGTGGATACCATGCCGAACCATCGGCGGGCGTATGTTCGCCAGTGGAAGGGGCTTGCTAAAAAGGAGCTTGATTGAAGGGGAGACGCGCGGAGTTGACGGCGCGAAATCCGGCGAGGCGCACGAGCGGACGATCCTTATAAGAAACGAGCGGCATCAGCCCCCGATCGATCAACGCGAGCACCTGCGTTTCCGTCATGAAGAATTCGCCGCAGGGCGTCATGGTCCATTCGGAGTCCTGTTTATAGGTGTGCGCGGGCAGATCGTCGAGGTTGAGGTCGTCCGCATCCCCACGCGCGAGGACCGCGAGGCAGGCGAGGGCAGCGTTCCCCCAGAGATAGTGTTCGTGAACCGGCGCGCCCCGCATTTCTTCAAATTCGAACGAATCGATGGGGCTGGTGCGCGGTCCATAGGGCAATCGCAGCAGGAGGCGAGGGAGCGCGAGACCCACGTACGACGCCTCGGGGATGTCGCGAAGTTCCTGCAAGGCAGACGCGATTTCACTAGAGCCTTGTGCGAGGTACGGCACGCGCGCGTCGGCGGCGACCAGGGCGATGCGACCCAGCAGCTCGATCTCCGTCTCGTCGAACGAATGAAGACCGATCGCCGCGGTCCAGCGTCGCGAATGGAGTACTGCACGCAGGCGCGTCGCGCGCAGATTCTCCGACGCGAGATCGAGAGCGAGTTCATCCTTGGAGAACTGAACGATTTGAATGCGCGCGGCGATGTCGTCCATCTGGCGGACTGCGAAATCGAGGCCTCGCCAAGCGGATTCGAGCGTTTGAAAGCGCGGATGGTGCAGCAGTGCGTTTATGCGCTCCGTCAAGGCGGCGGTGCGGTCTTCACTTTTTTTCGGCTGCGGCGCGGCATGGGCGCGCGCGAGATCCTTCACGTATTGCTCAAAAGGATCGCCGCCCTCGGCAATCTGTTCGAGCAGGCTGGTGTGGCGCAGCAGCTCCGCGATGTCGGCTTGCGGCGAAGCAGCGGATGGCTCAGGCTCCGGCGCTGCGGCAGCGGGGGCCATCTCCAAGCGCAGATACAAGCGGTCGGGATGAAAATCTTCGAGATCGCGCAGGCGCATGCCGCCCGCGGTGACCTGAAGGATCGAGAGAACATCGTTAAGATTGTCGCGATCGACGGCGAGAGGAGACTCCATATGTCGTCCGCCGAAATCGCCAAGCACGAGATATCGAGCGGGCTCATCGGCCGTGGCTTCGATTTTCGTGCGGCGCGGCGCGACGTCGAGTTCGATCATGGGCTGATTATACTGTCAACAATAAGTTGCCTGCGCGATCGACTCGGAATTTCCAGGCGGGCGGCACCAGCGTAGTGGAT
This sequence comes from Bryobacterales bacterium, assembly GCA_003170295.1. Taxonomy (GTDB): domain Bacteria; phylum Acidobacteriota; class Terriglobia; order Bryobacterales; family Bryobacteraceae; genus Palsa-187. Next base: position 29,333 of record PNAJ01000133.1, read on the forward strand.
CCGTAGTCGAGCACCAGCGCCGGACCCTGCTTGCTGCGATCGGTTAGATGCTCGCGCTTCCAGACATCGATTTTCTTCCATCCTCCAGTTTTTTTCAAATCAGCGATCCAAATTCGCCTCTGCTTCGGCAGGCCGGGCTTCGCGGAAGCGCTGCGGATGAGTTTCGGCTTTTCGAGCGCCGTGCGAGCGCGGACTCGAATCGTGACAATCTCGACGTCGCGATCGGCGTTCGCGTAACCGTAGATTTTCTCGTGCTCGCGATGAAACAGTTGAGCGGGATCGCCCTGGTTCCAGGGAACATTCAATTCGTAGCTTTGGCCGCGATAGCGGAGGTCGGCGGTGCGCTCAATCTCAGCGCTGGGCAGTGCTCCGCGTGCTTCGCGGCGCGCGCGGCGTTCGAGAGCGACGAACATTTTTTCTATATCGCGGCGGCCCAGCACTCCGGCGGCGTAATCGCGAACGGCGTCCGCCATCAACATGCCGAGCGCGGAAAGCGCTCCTGCATATTCGGGGACGATCACAGTCCGGATGCCCAGTTCCTGCGCGATTTCGCAAGCGTGCAGGCCTCCACAGCCGCCGAATGCGACCAGCGCAAAATCGCGCGCGTCGTGGCCGCGCTCCACTGATACCACGCGAATCGCGCGTTCCATATTCGCATTCGCAACGCGCAAAATGCCTGCCGCCGCCGCCGCACGGTCGATCTTCAGACGTTGCGCGATACGATCCACGGCTGCCGCAGCGCGGTCCGTATCGATGGTCATCGCTCCGCCCAGAAGCTGCTCCGCGCCGATGCGGCCGAGCACGACGTGCGCATCTGTGACGGTGGCTTCCGTACCCGTGCCGTAGCACGCGGGGCCTGGATCCGCGCCCGCACTCTCCGGTCCTACGCGCAGCAGACCGCCCGCGTCGACGCGCGCAATCGATCCTCCTCCGGCGCCCACGGTGTGGATGTCCAGCATCGGCACGCGGATCGGATAGCCGTCGAGGGACGCTTCCGTAGTGTGACGCGCCACGCCGTCGACCAGGCTCACGTCGGTCGACGTGCCGCCCATATCGAATCCGAGCACCTGATTGAAACCGCTGGCCCGCGCGGTTTCGAGCGCACCGACGAGACCGCCCGCCGGGCCTGAGAGCACCGTCCGCACGGCCTGCTTTCGCGCGTCGCGCGCTGAAAGAAATCCGCCATTCGATTGCATGATCTGAATGCGGCGCCCTTGCGGCGAGCGTTCAAGCTGGCTCAAATACTTCTCCATCAAGGGCCCGACGTATGCGTTCACCAGCGTCGTCGAGCCGCGTTCATACTCGCGAATTTCGGGACTGATTTCGTGCGACGTGCAGAGATAGACGCCTTCCCGCGCCAGCGCTTTTGCCGCGGCACGCTCATTCGTGGGGTTCTGATACGCATGAAGAAAACAGACCGCGACCGATTTCGCGCCGGATCGCTTCAATCGGGAAGCGACGCGCTTCCACTCGGCGGCCGATGGTTTTAACGCGATGGAGCCGTCGAAATAGACTCGCTCCTTCACGCCGAAACACATCTCGCGATCGACGAGAAGACGCCTGGGCGCGGGCATAAGATTGTAGAGCTCGGCGCGATTCTGACGGCCGATCTCGATCAGATCTTCAAATCCGGCCGTGGTCACGAACGCAGTTCTCGCGCCTTTACGCTCCAATAAAGCGTTGGTGGCGACGGTGGATCCATGCACCACTTCGGCCTTGATCTTACCGGCGGCGCGTTCGATCCCCGCCAGGATGACCTCCGCCGGAGCGCGCGGGTCTGACCGCATTTTAAACGTTGCCATGGGACGCCCGTCGTCATAAAAAACAATGAAGTCTGTAAATGTTCCACCGGCGTCGACGCCTATTCGCATACGTAATTCATCATACTGAGATCGGGTGATTGTTCTCCGCGGCGTTTCCAAACAATTCGAAGGCAAGCGAAAGGTGACCGCGCTCGAAGGCGTCGACCTGACTGTGGAGCGTGGCGAAATGGTGGCCATTGTCGGGCCGTCGGGCTCCGGCAAGTCGACGATGCTCAATCTGATCGGCGCGCTGGACCACGCAAGCGTTGGTGAGATCGAGATCGACGGCACGGCGCTATCTTCGCTGAGCGACGACGATCTGACGCGGGTGCGGCGGGACAAGATCGGATTCATTTTTCAGTTCTTCAATCTACTGCCGACGCTGACGTGTCTTGAAAATGTGTCGCTGCCGTTGCACCTGCGCGGCTGGCCTCGCAAAGAAATTGACAATCGCGCGCGGGAGCTGCTGGCGCTGGTCAAGCTCGGCGCGCGTCTGGATCATTTGCCGGAAGAGCTATCGGGAGGCGAGCGGCAACGCGTCGCGATCGCGCGGGCGCTGAGCGTTTACCCGCCGGTGCTGCTGGCCGATGAGCCGACCGGTAATCTGGATACCGCGACCGGCGTCGAGATTCTGAAACTGATTCACGATCTTCATGAGCGCCTGGGCGCGACGGTGCTGATCGTGACGCACGACGCCGCGGTCGCCGAGAGCTGCCCCCGCACGATTCACATTCGTGACGGCCGGATTCACGAGGATACTCGCCGGTGATGTTACTCCGGCTCATCAGTTGGCCGTACGCGCGCAAGCATCTGCTGCGCTGCTTTCTGACCATCCTCGGGATCGTGCTCGGCGTGGCGGTTTTCGTCGGCATGCACACCGCGAATCAAAGCGTGCTGGCCGCGTTCCGCGAGACCATCGATCGCATCGCGGGGTCCACGCAGTTGCAAGTTTCGGCTGGCGAGCCCGGCCTGGACGAATCGGTGCTCGAAACGGTCCAGAGCCTTCCGGAAGTGCGCGCCGCGGCGCCGGTGATCGAGGCTACGGTGCAATTCGCGAAGGGAAATCTGCTGATCCTCGGCGTGGATATGCTGGGCGATCGCAACCTGCGCAGTTACGACCTGGAAAACTCCGACCAGGCGATCGACGATCCTCTGGTGTTTCTCGCGCAGCCCGATTCGCTGCTGATCACAAAGACATTCGCGACCGAAAATGGTTTGGAGCTGAATAGCCGGATTCCCATGCGAACCATGGATGGCGATCGCGTGTTCACCGTCCGCGGCATCATGAAGCCCGGCGGACTGGCCAGCGCGTTCGGCGGCAATCTCGCGATCATGGATATTTACGCGGCGCAAAAAGTTTTCGGAAGGGGCCGTAAATTCGATCGGATCGACATTGCGCTGCAAGAGGGCGTGGCGCTCGGCGATGGTCGCAAGAAGTTGCAACGGGCGGTGGGACCTGGGCTCGATGTGGATTTTCCCAGTTCACGCGGCGAACAGTTTGAAGCGACGTCGCACATTTACTCGCTGGCATCGAACATCACCAGCGTGTTTGCACTATTCATCGGGATGTTCATCATCTACAACACGTTCGCAATCGCGGTGACGCAGCGGCGCAGCGAGATCGGAATCCTGCGCGCTTTGGGCGCGACTCGGGCGCAAATCAGGACCCTGTTCCTCACTGAAAGCCTGATCGCGGGACTCGCTGGAACGCTGGCAGGCGTGGCGTTTGGCATCGCGATGGCGCGCGCGATGGCAGGATACATCGGCACTTTGCTCGCCGACGTCTATGGAATGGCGCAGCAGGCCGAACGTCTGGAAATCGATCCGTGGCTGATCGGCGCGGCGGTGGCGATGGGCGTGATCACCAGTCTGATCGCGGCGGTGATTCCCGCGCGCAGCGCAGCTGGCGTCGATCCGGTGAAGGCTTTGCAAAAGGGCCGTTATCAATCGATGAGCGAGGGCGAAAATCGTACGCGCAGAAGATGGGCGATGGCGTGCGCGGCAGCCTCCGTCGCGACTCTGGCCTTGAATCGGCAGTCCATAGTTTTTTACGCGGGCTTCCTGCTCGCGGTGCTGGCGGCGGTTTTGCTTGCGCCTGCGTTGGCGCACTTGTTAGCGCGAATGTTGCGGCCGGTGTTCGCATGGATCAGGCCCGTGGAAGGAACGCTTGCCGCCGACAGCCTGATCCAAGCGCCACGGCGCACTTCGGGCACAGTGTCGGCTCTGATGCTGTCGCTCGCATTGGTGGTATCGCTCAGCGGTCTGGCGAAGGCGAGCTACGATTCGATTTCCGATTGGATGCGCATCGCGCTCAATCCGGATTTGTTCGTGACCACCGCGGAGAGCGTCACATCGCGAAGTTTTGTTTTTCCGGCGGCGCTGGGCGATGGATTGAGCAAGATCGACGGCGTCGGCGATGTGCAGCTTGTGCGCAGCGTGCGCGTGACGGTGAAGGGCGGGCCGATCATGCTGGTGGCGGCCGATATCGGATCGCTCGCGCGGCACGCGAAGCTTCCGGCGGTGGAGGGCGATAGCGACGAAATGTACCGGCTGGCGGCAGAGGGGAAGGGCGTGATCGCATCGGAGAACTTCGCGCGCTTGCATGGATGCAAGATGGGCGAGATGCTCGAAATCGCCGCGCCTGCCGGGGTCTTGCGAATTCCCGTGTCGGGTATCGTGCGCGATTTTTCAGATCAGCAGGGCAGCTTGCTTCTCTCTCGCGATGTGTTTATTCGCTACTGGAACGACGATTCCGTCAATGTTTTTCGCGTCTATCTGAAGCCCGGCGCGGATAGTGCGAAGGTCCGGCAACAGATTCTCGATACCTACGGGACTCAGCAACGCTTGTTCGTGCTGACCAATCAGGACCTGCGCCATTACGTGATTCGCGTGACCGATCAATGGTTCGGCCTGACCTATGTGCAGATCGCCGTTGCGGTGCTGGTCGCAATATTGGGCATCGTGAACGCTCTGACGGTTTCGATCACGGACCGGCGTCGCGAGCTCGGCGTGTTGCAGGCGGTGGGTGGATTGCGCGGGCAGATCCGTCACACCATTTGGCTGGAGGCGCTGGGCGTCGGCCTGATTGGTCTCATGCTCGGCTTGGTGCTGGGCGCGATACAACTTTATTACTCGGTGGAGATCGCCCGCAGGGATCTGATCGGAATCGAGATCGCATACGTTTATCCGTTCCGCACGGCTCTCGCGCTCGCGCCGATTATTTTAGTGGCGGCATTTCTTGCCGCAATTGGTCCGGCGGAACGGGCCGTGCGAGCCCCCCTGGTGGAGGCACTCGAATATGAATAAAACATTCATCGCCCTGATTGGTTTTAGCGCGGCGACCTTCGCACAGGACCCACGACGCATTATCGAGGAGGTGCAGCGCCGCTCGCGCTCACAATCGCAGCGATATGAAGGCACGCTCGAGGTGATCGGCGCGGCGAATCGCATCGCGACGAAACGCTGGACGTTCGAACGCATCGGATCTTTTGGAGACAGCAAGGCGATCTTGCGATTCACTGCGCCCGCCGAGGTGAAGGGCGTCGCGCTGCTGATCGTGAATCATCCGGACCGCGCGAGCGACCAGTGGATGTGGCGGCCCAGTATTGGCCGCGACCAGCGCATCGCGTTGCAGGACCGCTCCACTCGGTTTTTCGGTACCGATTTCAGCTTCGAGGATCTGGAGGAGCGCGACGTCGAGCAGTATAATTTCAAGCTCCTCGGCGACGAAAATGGACAGTGGAAGATCGAATCGCGGCCGCGCAAAGCGTCGCAATACGCATACTCTTATTTATGGGTGAAAAAAGACAACTACACCATGGTGAAGGTCGAAGCGTATAACAAAAACGGCTTGGTGCGCGCGATCGACTATCGGGATTTCGAGCTGGCCAGCGGCATCTGGACCGCGCGCACCATTGACGTGAACGACCTCGCGCGCAAGAGCCGGACGATTCTCAAGTACGACAAGCTCGAATACAATCTTCCTTTGAAAGAGGACGGTTTTACGCTACAGGCATTGCGAAGATCGTCATGACCGGCGCGGTATTTGCGCTGATGCTCGCGCAGAGTTTCGAGCAGCGCGGATTTGTCGAAAATCAGACGCTGGTTTATCCACAGACCGCGCCGAACGATAGTGGCTACGTCGTCAATCAGACGCTGCTGCGATGGGAGGCGTCCTACCAAATCGCGCCGTGGCTGAAATTCTCAGGAGCAATTGACGCGCGTACCGATTCGCATGAGCAGACGGAGCGCGCATGGAGCCTCGACGCAGACGACCGGTCGCTGAAACGTCCGGCGTTCTCTCTGCGCCGCTCGAGCGCGACGCTTCATAAGGGAAAATTCACGGTGGAACTGGGCCGTCAATTCATCCGATGGGGCAAGGCCGATATTCTCAATCCCACCGATCGCTTCGCTCCGAAAGACTACCTGGCGAGTGTCGTCTCCAGCGATTTTCTCGGCGTCACCGCGGCCCGCGCGACTTACGAATCGGGCGCGAATACGATCGATCTGGTGTGGCAGCCCCTGTTCACGCCCAGCCGCACGCCCCTGCTCGATCAGCGATGGACCGCTCTGCCAAGCGAAGTGCAGGGCGTTCCTATTAGCGATAATGGCGCGCGCTATCCCGGAGGCTCGCAGTACGGCGCGCGATTCAATCACGTCGGCGCGGGATACGAGGCGTCGGTTTGCTTTTTCGATGGCTTCAACAATCTGCCGCTCTTCACGGCGACGGGAAACATATCCGGGGTAGCGGTCCAACGTTATTATCCAAAGCTTCGTCTTTACGGCGCGGACCTTGCCGTGCCTCTGCCGTGGTTCACGGTGAAAAGCGAAGGCGCGTATTTCACATCGTCGACCCAGGGCGCGGACGAATATGCGCTCTACGTAATTCAACTGGAGCGGCAAGTGAAGGAGTGGTCGTTCGTCGGCGGATATGCGGGAGAAGTGGTGACACGCTCGACCGGCAATCCCTTCGAGTTCGCGCCCGACCGCGGTTTTGCGCGATCTTTTCTCGGCCACGCCGGCTGGACCATCGACGCGAATCGAAGCCTCGTGCTCGAAGCGTCCGTGCGTCTTCATGGCTCGGTCGCGAAAATGGAATACTCGCAAGCCTTCGGACAGCACTGGCGCGCGACGGCGGGAGTAACCTGGATTCGCGGCTCGGAAACGGATTTTCTGGGACAGTATCGTCGCAATTCATACGGGTCGCTCGCGATTCGATATAGTTTTTGAGTATGCACGCGATACTCGCTCTTCTCTTGCTAGATGGCGATGTCGACTGGTCCTCCTACGGCCGCGACGCGGGCGGCACTCGCTACTCGCCGCTGGCCCAGGTCACGCGCCAGAATGTCACGCAGTTGAAACCCGCCTGGGAATATCACACCGGCGCGCTGACTCCGAAATCCGACCTTAACGACAAAGCCGCGTTTGAGGCGACGCCGATTCTGGTCGATGGCACGCTCTATCTGTCGACGCCTTTCAATCAGGTCATCGCGCTCGACCCGGTCACGGGCAAACAGCGCTGGAAGTTCGATCCGGACGTCGATCGCACGCTCGATTATTCTGAAGTTGCTTCGCGCGGCGTCTCGACCTGGCTCGATCCCCAGCGTAAGAAGGGCGACCTGTGCCAGCGACGCATCATCGTCGGCACCATCGACGCCCGCCTGATCGCAGTGGATGCGGCAACCGGCAAGGTTTGCGACGGCTTCGGCAAAATCGATTTGACGGAGGGCGTCGGCTTGAAGAACAAGGGCGATTATCAAGTCACTTCGCCGCCCGCGATCGTCGGCGATCTCGTCATCACCGGCTCCTCCATCGGCGACGGCCGTCGCGCCGATTCCGAGCGAGGCATTGTGCGCGCCTTTCACGCCCGCACCGGCAAGCTGGTCTGGAGCTTCGACCCTCTTCCCGCGTCGCTCAAGAATGCGGGCGCGGGCAACGCATGGTCGGCGCTGGCGGCCGATCCCGCGCGCGACATGGTCTTCGTCCCCACCGGGAGCGCGAGCCCCGATTTCTACGGTGGCGAACGGCCCGGCAACAATGGCTACGCGAATTCCGTGGTGGCGATCCGTGCATCGACAGGTCAAGTCCTGTGGGCTTTCCAAGTCGTGCATCACGATCTGTGGGATTACGACGTCGCGTCGCAACCCGCGCTCGTGACCTTCAAAGGAATCCCCGCCATCGCCGTGACCACGAAAATCGGCCACTTCTTCGTCCTCGATCGGGAAACTGGAAAATCACTGCTGCCCATCGAGGAGCGCGCCGTGCCGCAATCGAAAATCCCGGGCGAGCAGACGTCCGCGACCCAGCCTTTCCCGAAGTACGACGTACTCGCGCCGCAAAAATTTACCGCCGCCGATGCCTGGGGCATCACGCCGCAGGATCAGGCGTGGTGCAAATCGCGCCTCGAAGGACTCGATTGGCGCGGACTCTTCACGCCGCCCAGTTTCGAAGGGACCATCATGTTTCCCGGCAATATCGGCGGAATTAATTGGGGCAGCAGCGCCTATGAACCGGACCGAGGCTTCCTCATCGTGGCCTCGGACCGCCTCTCGACCATCGTCCGTCTGATCCCTCGCGACAAGCTCAGCGAAGAAGTGAAAACCGCGCGCCAGAACCGATTCGACTTCGAAGTAGGACGGCAGCTCGGCACGCCTTACGCCATGATGCGGGAACACCTGCGCGCCCCCAGCGGCCTGCCATGCAACGCCCCGCCGTGGAGCGAGCTCATCGCCGTCGATCTCTCCACCGGCAAAAAGAAATGGTCCGTGCCGCTCGGTTCGGTTCCGTTGCCCAACGGCCAAGTGATTCCCGGGTCGATCTCCATGGGCGGTCCCATGGTCACCGGCGGCGGATTGATCTTCATTGGGGCAACCATCACCGAAACGAAGCTCCGCGCCTTCGACGTCGATTCCGGAAAGGAGTTGTGGTCGGGAGACCTGCCCGCCTCCGCGCAATCCACTCCGATGACGTACTCCGTCGGCGGCAAACAATATGTCGTGATCTGCGCGGGCGGCCACGGGAAAGCGCACTCCAAGATGGGCGATTCCGTCGTCGCCTTCGCCTTGCCTTAACCTTTTGATACGATGAGTTACTGGTTAGTCATTAACTTGTAATCTTCAAGGGGTGTAAGTATGAATTTGATCCGCAAGGCAGTGCTTTGTCTTTCCGCTGCGGTTTTCGCAACAATACCGCTCGCGCACGCTCAGGAAACCTCCGGAACCATCTCGGGAACCGTCATCGATTCCTCCGGTGCGCCGGTCCCAGGAGCCACGGTTTCCATCACCGCGATCGACCGCAATATCCAGGTCCGCTCGATCAAAACCGATGGCAACGGTATTTACAGTGCGCCCCTGTTGCCCGTCGGCAAATACTCCATCAGTGTCGAAGCAAAGGGCTTCAAGACGTGGGCGGAGAAGGATATCACGCTGAACGCCGGCGATAGTCTCACCATGAACGCAAAACTCGAAGTCGGCGACATGAAAGAGACCGTGACTGTCGAAGCCGCTCCAGTCCAGGTGCAGCTCCAGCACGGAGCGGTGCAGTCCTCGACCATCAACGGCACCCAAATCCGCGAGCTCGCGCTGGTCACCCGCAATTATGAGCAGCTCGTCGCATTGATGCCCGGCGTCAGTTCCAATTCCGTCGACCAGTTGTACGTCGGCGTCACGCTTCCTTCCGGCGCGACCGCCACCATTCCGTTCGCCGTCAACGGCTCGCGCAACTCCATGAACGCCTGGCTGGTCGATGGAGCCGACAACGTCGACCGCGGTTCCAATCTGACGCTGCTGAACACTCCCAGCATCGATGCCATTGCCGAATTCACGGTGCAGCGCAGCGGCTTCTCCGCCGAATCCGGACGCGCCGGTGGAGCGATGATCCAGGTGGTCACCAAGTCCGGCACCGCCGGATTTCATGGCGACGCCTACGAGTTCGTCCGCAATAGCGACTTCGCCGCCAATAATTTCTATAACAACGCCACCCTCCAGAACCTCGGCGCGGACGGCAAGGCGCAGGTCGCCCCGCTCCACTATAACGATTTCGGCTGGACTCTCGGCGGTCCGTTGTTCATCCCGAAGATTTACAACAAGGACAAGAACAAGACGTTCTTCTTCTTTTCCGAAGAATTCCGCCGCGTCGTGACCTACGCCAGCGGGACCGCGACCCTGCCCGCCACCGGATGGCTCAGCGGAAACTTCGCGACTCCTGTTTGCACCTCCTACACCGGCAGCACTTGTAACTCCTCCACCACCCAGGTCACGAACATCGACCCCGTGGCCAGGGAGTATATCAAGGACATCTATTCCAAGCTCCTCCTGTCCGCCACCTCCAACACTCTGATTTCGCAATTCCGCAACGTCTATAACTACGAGCAGGAGCTCTACAAGATCGACCACGTCTTCTCGCCGAAGCTGGCCGTTTCCGCCCGCTTCCTGCGCGATCAGATCCCGACTACGGAACCGCAAGGCCTATTCACCGGTTTGCCAGTGCCCGGAGTCGCCAACACGAACACCAATTCCCCCGGCCACCAGTGGACCTTCAAGGGAACTTCCAGCTTCACCCCGACCCTTCTCAACGAGGTTGGCTATAACTACTCGTACGGCGCGATCATCAGCAATCCCACCGGCTCGATCAATTCGAGTATCTCCAGCGACATCAAGACCACCCTGCCGTTCGCGGTGACGTTGGGCCAGATTCCAGGCCTCTCCTTCACCGGCGGCACTGGAATCTCCGGCTTCGGCCCCTATCGCGACTACAACCGCAATAACAGCCTGTACGACAACTTGACCAAGATCTGGAACAAGCACACCTTCAAGTTCGGCGGGAACTACAACCACTATCAGAAGACCGAAAACGCCGGCGGAGCCAATGCCGGATCGTTCGCCTTCACCTCAGCTACCTCCACCACGCCCACAGGCACCGGTCTTTTCGCCCAGGCATTTGCGAATTTCCTAACCGGCAACGTCGCCACGTTCTCGCAGACCTCTCTTGACATCACCCCTGATATCCGCGCCAACCAGTTTGAGTTTTACGCGCAGGATTCCTGGCGTATCCACCCCAACCTCACCGTCGATTTAGGCGTGCGCTACACCAATTTCCGCCAGCCCATCGACGCGAAACATGAGATGGACAACTTCGATCCGGCCACCTTCAGCATGTCGGCCGCGCCCACCCTCACCTCCGGGGGACTCCTCACCACCAACGCGCAAAACTATCTCAACGGAATCATTATCGGCGGCCAGAACTCGCCGTTCGGCCAGAAAGTCTCGAATCAGGACAACACCAACTTCGCGCCTCGAATCGGCTTCGCGTGGGATCCCTTCGGCAAGCAGCGGACCTCGATTCGCGGAGGCTACGGCATCTTCTACGACGCCACCTTATACGGCACCTTCGAGCAGAACATTTTCGCGAATCCTCCCTTCGTCAACGCCGTGAGCATTTCCAATGTCTCGCTCGACAATCCCGCCGGCGGCGCCATCAATATCAGCAACACTCCGAAGGCGCTCCACGGAACTCCGGTCGATTTCAAGACTCCCTACATGCAGCAATGGAGCCTCCAAATCGATCACCAGATCAGCCCCACAACCCTCGTCACCGTCGCCTATGTCGGCACCAAGGGAACGCACCTGCTCGGCATTGTCGATATCAACCAGTTGCCTCCGAACTACGCCTATACTTCCGGATTCGCTCCCACCACCACCAACTACACCTCCTCGGCGGCCGAGCTTCCGTTGAACCTGCTGCGTCCCTATCCCGGATATAACGCGATTAACGCGCTCGAATCCTGGTTCAATTCGAATTACAACTCGCTGCAAGCCACCGCGCAAAAGCGTTTCCGTGGCGATTCGCAGATCAGCGCGAACTATACCTGGTCGCACAATCTCACCGACAACGGCAGTGATCGCTCCAACGCCCCGCAGAGCACCTACTATTTCAACAAGGGCGAGTACGGCCCGGCCAGCTTCGATCGCACCCACATCTTCAACCTCAACGCGATCTACATGCTGCCCTTCTACCGCGACCAAAAAGGCTTGGTCGGCAAGACGCTCGGCGGCTGGCAGGCCTCCGCCATCGCGCAATATTACACTGGTCTCGCCTATACCGTCACGACGTCCAGTTCCGATCCAGCCGCCGTCGGCCTCATCGGCTCCAGCTCTTCGAGCGGACGCCCGGACCTCCTCTGCAACCCCTACTCCGGTTGGACCAGCACCCGCACTTCGTGGTTCAACACCGCCTGCTTCGTGAATCCCGCCGCCGGCCAGCATCATTTGGGCAACGAGGGCCGCGGCGTTCTCCGTGGACCCGGTTACGAAGGCTGGAGCATCGCAATCTCGAAAGCCCTGACCTTCGGCGTCGAGCAGCGCTATAAATTCACCCTCCGCGGTGAAGCCTCGAACGCCTTCAATCACACGAATCCGAGCACCTTCGGTTCCACGAACAATACCAGCTCGCTATTCGGCACCATCACCGGCTACCGCGATCCGCGTATCATTCAGATCAGTGGAAAGTTCTACTTCTAAAGCGCCGGACGCTGAATACTCCGAAAAACGGGGACAGACCACTCTGTCCCAAGGCGCGTACAATTCCGCGCAAGAGCAGTCTCAGTCACCGCGCCGCGTGGACAGAGCGGTCTGTCCCCGCTTTTCGCCTCGTCCACATACTCGATGGACGGCATGTGCCGCGCTCGTCATCCCGTTGGGGTGCATGATGTCGAGCGCGCAAAACTTCACGGATATAAGAGTCGAAAAAATAGCCACGGGCCTTCAGTTCACCGAAGGCCCCGCGTGGTCGAAAGAAGGCTTTCTCCTCTTCAGCGATTGCATTTCCAATAAGCTCCATAAATTCGTTCCCGGCGTAGGCGGATCTGACTACGCAGAAATCCCCGGTGGACCCAACGGCAACACCTACGACGCGCAAGGCCGTCTCTACACCTGCGAATTCCACTCTCGCCGCGTAACGAGAACCTCGAAAAAAGGCGTAGTCGAAATCCTCGCCTCCAAGTTCGAAGGCAAGCGCCTTAACGCCCCCAACGATATCGTAGTCCGCCGCGACGGCCACATTTACTTCACCGACCCCGCCTTCGGCGATCAGCAGGATCATCGCGAACTCGATTTCTTCGGCGTCTTTCACATCACTCCGAAGGGCGACCTCGAAGCCATCGCGAAATGGAAGACGCGTCCCAACGGCATCACGCTTTCTCCGAGTGGAAAAGTGCTCTACGTAGCCGATTCCGACGCCCGCCTGATCCGAGCCTACGATCTCGATAAAGCAGGCGCTGCCTCAAATGAGCGAGTCGCAATCGAAAAAATCCCCGGCGTCCCCGACGGCATCCGAACTGACGAAAAAGGCAATCTCTACGTAGCCGCAAAATTCGTCTACGCCTACTCCGAAGACGCGAAGTTAATCGGAACCATAGAACTAGGCGAGACCCCCTCAAATCTAACCTTCGGCGACGCCGATCTGGAATCTCTTTTCATAACCGCCCGCACCGTGGTATACCGCGTCAGACTAGGCGTCAAAGGAGCGTTGCAGTATTAGCGGTGCTAACATAACGGCAGAATGGATCCAGCCCTTCGTCAACTCGTTCGGGTGTGTGTCTGGATCGTTCTTGCCGTCTGCTTCCTGCTGGATGTTGGCCTTGGGGACGCCGCAATCTCTGGAGGGGATGTGCTCCACGCAGATGATCGCGGATTCGTAGTGCTCGGCGGTGATTCGCATCTTTGGCTGCCCATCATCGGATTTCTAATTCTCCAAGGCATCTTGATCTTCTTCCAAATCAGGCTCCGCGAGCCTAAACCAACGCAGACATCCATTCTAGGTTTATCCCAAACCTGATTCCGGGTGGCGCGAGCTTCAGCTTGCAGCGTCGGCTTCAGCCGGCGTCTTCCTCTTGGCCGCGCCGCCTTCACGCTGCGCGTATAATCAATCCGCATGACCCCCGCCGCGATTGGTCTCCGAGTCCACTCGGGCTGGGCCGCGCTCGTAGTCGTCGCCGGGTCGCCGCGCAGCCCCTCCGTGCTCGATCGCAGGCGGATAGAGATCGCCGATCGCGCGATTCCAGGCTCGGTGCAACCGTATCACGCCGCCAGGGAGCTGGGATTGAACAAGGCCGAGAGCTTTCTCAAGCGCTGCGCGGATTCGTCCTGCTCGCTGGCAAGGGCCGCTCTAGAAAAGGCGATCGACGACTTAAGCGCATCGCACCAAGTCATCGGTTGTGGCCTCCTCCTTGGCTCCGGACGTCCCATGACGACGCTAGAAGCCACGCTCGGCTCTCACCCGGCGATTCACACCGCGGAGGGCGAATTCTTCCGCGAAGCTCTAATCCAGGCCACCCGGGAATGTGGCTTGTCTTCGAAAGGAGTGCGGGAAAAAGAACTCTACAAAGTTGCCGCAGCCAGGTTCGGCCTGCCTTCAGGCGATCTCGAACACCGAATGGACGACCTTGGCAAAACCCTCGGTCCGCCCTGGACTCAGGACCAGAAGTGCGCGGCGCTCGCTGGATGGCTGGCAATGTAACATGCCCCGCCGCTACCCCAAACATCCGCTCCCCGGCGTCGGCGCGCTGATCCTCCGCCGCAACTCGATCCTGCTCGTCCAGCGCGCTCGCGATCCTTTAAAAGGATACTGGTCTCTCCCCGGAGGCCTGATCGAACCCGGCGAAAAAATAGCAGACGCCCTGACACGCGAGGTCCGGGAAGAAACCGGCTTGATCGTCCGCCCCAAAAAACTATTCGAAATCTTCGAGCGCATCATCCTCGACGTCGAAGGCCGCGCCGAATATCACTACATCCTTCACGACTACCTATGTCGAGTCGTGGGAGGCGAGCTCCTCGCCGGAGACGACGCCGCCCGCGTAGCCTGGGTCCCGCGCGCAAAACTTAAAGACCTCCAGCTAACCGAAGGCACCCTAGCCGTAATCGAAAGAGCCCTCCGACCTGTGCGCATCTAGCCCTCGTGCGCTTTCGCCTCAGTCTGTGCTCCAGATTCACACGTTCACCCGGAGCCCTCTCGCGGTGCAATTGCCGGCAAGGCCTGTGGGCTTGTGGCTTTGTGGCGCACGCCTCCAGGCGTGCCGCGTCGAAAGTCGTGTCGACGTAGTGGAGTTCGGCTTGCTAACGTATGCGACCCATGATGCACAATCTTATTTTTTCAATAATCATTGTTATTTCTGTCTCAAAAATGTGTGGACAGAATTTGTCGATCGGAGTGGTCGGCGGCGCCAGCCCCACCTCGGATTTTCAAAACCAAACTCTGGGAGGCGACTTTCCTTTCATCGACTATTCGACTCCGAAGCGCTATGTAATAGGGGCGATGCTGGAGTATCGGCTCACTTCACAAATCTCCATGGAAGCCGACGGATTGTTTCACCCGCCGCGGTGATCACGTGGGAATTTCCGGTGCTCGCGAAATACAGGTTTGCCGTCGCCGTCGCAAGGCCATTTTTAGAAGCCGGTCCGTCGCTTCGAACCACCGGAAATCTCAATTCCGCGAATCCTTCGCATTATGGATTCACGGGAGGAGTGGGGATCGAAACCCACTGGAAAAACGTGAATATCGCGCCCGTGATTCGCTATACGCGGTGGGCGCCAGAGAGCCATGTTGCGGATGTGAAGGCCGTCGCTAATCAGCTCGAGCTGCTGGTCGGGTTCAGCGGTACGCAGGATTCGAACCTGCATCCGTTGGGCGGGCGAGTCTCGCTGGGGGCCATCGCGGGTCTGACATTGTCCGGAATCTTTCGTTCGCGAACCAATCGGTTCGTTGTGAACGATGCCGTGATCGATACTTTCTCCGGCTCTGGGACGAGAAGTTATCTTCCGGGCGCAATGATTGAGCTTCAACTGCCCGGGCGGTTCTCCGTGGAAGGAGACGTGATTTATGAACCGCTGAAATCGATTTCCCGGACGGTCGTCGTGGGAACGCCGGCTCCAGGTTTTTTGCCCGGCTCGTCAGAGTACGCCTCGCCGGAATGGAAATTTCCGGTGCTGGCGAAATATCGCTTTCACCGCGAACGTCTGAAGCCTCTAATCGAATTGGGGCCGTCGTTCCGTTTGCCGGAAGGTCAATCGGGGTTTTCGCACTATGGGGCGACCGCTGGATTCGGATTCGAGCCTCGCATGCGCAAGCTGAAGATCGCCCCGGTACTCCGGTACACCCGTTGGGGTCCGGAAAAACTCCCGGAGTTTGCGTATGAAATTCGCAACCAGTTGGAATTCCTGACCGCCTTCTCGTTCTAAGCGCGCGATACTTGATGTTGTAGACCGCATGCAAGCCGATACCGTTCTAGAATTCGAAACCCTCTCGCCAAGCCCCGCAGAACGCTGTGCCCCGATGTGTCTTGGGTGGCACATGCTTAGGCCTGTGTGGCGCGCGCACCCTCGAAAACACTCCCTCGCTCGCGTCTTGTGGGGCCGCCAATTCTGGCGGCAGCCGTCCTTGGGCGGCCCTTCTGGCGTTGCCCATCCGCTGGGGAGGGAAACACTCGTGCGTGCCACGCCGCACGATCGTTCATGCAATGCTCTCCCGAGCCGCGACCGGAGGAAGCGGTGCTCCACCCGCCGGCAACTAACATGCAAGCCGATACCGTTCTAGAATTCGAAGCCCTGCGCACCCTCCTAGCCCGCTACGTCCGCAGCTCGTTAGGACGCGCCGAACTTGCCAAAGTCGAGCCAACTTCCGACCGCGCGACAATTGAAAACGAATTAGCCGACACCCAAGAATCCGTAGCCTTCGTCCGTACCTCCTCGCAGCCCCAACCGGCATCCAGAGGCGCGGCCATCCGCGTCCGCTTCGACGACCTAGCCGAGCTTGGCCCCACGCTCGCGCAACTTCGCATCGAAGGCGCGACGCTAGACGGCGCAGAAATCTACGAGCTATCCCGTTTACTCGACCTGGCCGCCGCGGCAAGAAGCGTCCTCCTTTCCGCCGCAGAGAAATTCCCGCGCCTGGCCGCGCACGCCGTCAAGATAGCCGACCTCCGCGATCTGGTCAACGATCTCCGCGGAAAAATCCTTCCCGATGGAACGCTAGCCGATGACGCCAGTGTGGCGCTGGCCCGTCTCCGCCGCGATTGCGAAAAACAGCGCCGTCTCATTCAGGAATCCCTCGAACGCTTCCTCCGCGCGCATCACGAAAACGGCACTTTGCAGGAGGATTTCGTCACCATCCGCAACGACCGCTTCGTCGTCCCTGTAGTCACCGGCCGGGAGCGCCGCGTCGACGGCGTCATCCACGGCGCCAGCGGCAGCGGTCACACCCTTTTCGTTGAGCCTCTGGAAACCATCAATCTCAACAACGAACTCGTCCGCCTGCATGAAGAAGAACTGCGCGAAGTCCACCGCCTGCTGCGTGAATTCACCGCGCGCCTTCGGGAACATGCCGTAGAAATCGCTGCGACGGCCACAGCGCTCGCGAAACTCGAACTACTCTTCGCCAAAGCCGATTTTGCGGTGGACTTCAACTGCATCGTCCCGCGCCTAAGTCCCGATACCGCGCGCAAGCTAATTCTGAGCCGCGCCCGCCATCCTCTTCTTGAAGACATCCTCCGCGCGAAACGCAAAAGCGTCGTTCCAGTCTCCCTCTCTCTCGATTCCTCCGAACGCACTCTGCTCATCAGCGGCCCCAACACCGGCGGCAAAACCGTCGCCCTCAAAACCGTCGGCCTGTTAGCCTTGATGACCCACGCCGGCCTTCCCGTCCCCGCACTCGAAGCCGAATTTCCGCTCTTCGATCAAGTGCTGGCCGATATCGGCGACCATCAGTCGATCCAGGAAAGCCTCAGCTCCTTCTCCTCGCACATCCTGTCGATCGGCAAAATGCTCGACGACGTGACCTCGGATTCTCTAGTGCTGGTAGACGAACTAGGCCGTGCCACCGACCCGGAAGAAGGCGGCGCGCTAGGCGTCGCGGTGCTCGAAGCCTTTCAAAATGCCGGCGCATTCACCCTAGCATCCACACATCTGATGGCGATGAAAGTCTACGGAGCATCGACGAAAGGTGTCCGCAACGGATCCATGGGTTTCGACGACACAACTCTGGAGCCGACCTATGAACTTCGCCTCGGTGCACCCGGCAAATCCGCTGGCCTGGATATCGCCAGCCGCCTCGGCCTCGATCCCCATTTAATCAGCACCGCCCGAGCCCGCATGACCAACGTCGAGCGCGACGTTTCACGCTTCTTAGCCGAGTTGCACGATCGCATCGATGTGTTGGAACGCGAGCGCACCGATTTAACCGTCCGCGCCGCAGCCATCGAAGCGAAAGAAAAGTCCCTCGAACAAACCTGGGAAAAGCAGTATTCCGCGAAAATCCGAGAGCTGGAGCAACGCGCATCGCAGCTAACCGCTCAATTCGAGCAGCGCGCCCAAGAAACCATCGGCGAACTCAGCCAGAAAGCCCACGTAAAAGTCGCGAAAGCAAAACGCGAATTCAAAGAAGCGGTCGAAGCCCTCGCGCCGCCATCTCCCTCCGCCCCGCCGCGATCAAAAATCGAACCCGGCGCAAGGGTGCGCTTGAAAGGCATCCGCCAACCAGCCAGCGTGCGCCGCCTGCTCCCCGGCGATATTCTCGAAGTCGACGCCGGCTTCCTCAAAATGCAAGTATCTCTATCGGACGTGGAAGAAGTGCTCGCGCCCGCCGCCGGAGGCGGCTTCCAGCAGGATAGGCCCGCGCGCAGCGTCACCTTTCATCAAGGCCCGAGCTTTAATGACGGCTATCGCGAGATCAACATCATCGGCCAGCGCGCCGAAGCCGCGTGCGAACACGTCGACAAAATGCTCGATAGCGCCGCGCTCGCGCAAGTGGAGCGCGTCCGCATCGTGCACGGCCACGGAATGGGAATTTTGAAAAAGGCGATTGCGGATCTACTGAAGCACAATCCGCACGTCGAGAAATTCTACGTCGCCTCGCAGGAGGAAGGCGGTTCCGGAGCCACAATCGTGGAGCTAAAATAACGGCGATTTAAGGTCGATTAAGGGTCCGCACAGTGTCAATTATGGTCATTTAACGGCGTGTAAGGCGAGCGCCTGCTGCTTCTGCCATGCCAGTTTGCCCTGATACTCTTCCCACAGCGTCGTGCAGCCGGCCCAATAATACCCGCCGACGAACAGCAGCAGGAAGGGAATCGCGAGGTAGTTCTCAGACCCAATCGCGAACACGATCATGCTCATAAAGTACGTGCCTACAGCAAGTTCCGCGTAAGGAAGCCATCCGCTGCGGCGCCGGTACTGAATGTTCTGAATCTGCACCTTCTGCTGCCCGCCAATGGCGTATTTCGGCGTCCGCGCAAAACCGGTCTGATAACCGATAAGTGCTTCAAAAACGGCCCTGGAATTGATAATCGTCAGCGCAACTCCGGCCGCCATCAGCGCGGGGAGGAACAAAAACGCCCGCTTCCACGTTTTCGGGTACAGTTCGCGATGCGCGATGACGTAAAACGCCGAAATCGACCAAAACGATGCCGCAATCAAAGGAACGTCGATCAGCAGCATTTCGAGCCAGCCCTGATAAAACCGGACGATCATCACCGGCAGCATCAGCGCCGAGACTACAATCATCATCGGATAGGAAATATTAGGGGTTAGGTGGAAGAACGCTTCGACTTTGACGCGCCACGGCAGGTCGGATTTCAGAATCTTCGGCAGCAGCTTCATCGCGACTTGCGTGAGCCCTTTGGCCCACCGCGATTGCTGCACTTGAAAGCCGTAAGTTTCAACAGGCAGTTCCGAAGGGCACTCGATCGACGGTAAGTAGACGAACTTCCAGCCCTTTAGCTGCGCGCGATAACTCAAGTCGGAGTCCTCAGTGAGTGTGTCGTGCTGCCAGCCGCCGGCGTCGTCAATCATTTCGCGGCGCAGCGCGCCGGCTGTGCCGTTGAAATTGAAAAACAATCCCGCTCCTGAACGGGCCACGTGCTCCAGCACGAAGTGCCCATCTAACAGCATCGCCTGCACTTCGGTGAGCAAATTGTAGTGCCGGTTCAGATACGCCCAACGCGTTTGCACCATGCCGACTTTCGGATCGGCGAACTGATGCACCACTCGCTCCAGAAAATCGACGGGCGGAATAAAATCGGCATCGAAAATCACAACGATCTCGCCAGTGGCTGTTTTCAGGCCATTTTGCAGCGCTCCGGCTTTATAACCGTGGCGGTTATCGCGATGAATGTACTCGATGGGCAGGCCGCTCGTTTTGTACTGCGCGACCAGGCTGGCGGTGAAGGGATGCGTTTCGTCGGTGGAGTCGTCGAGGACTTGAATTTCGAACAGATCGCGCGGATACTCCATTTTGCTGGCAGCCTCGATCAGCCGCTCGATGACGTATTGCTCGTTATAAATCGGAAGCTGGATGGTGACGCGCGGCAACTGCTCATAGCGCTGCGGAGGCACTTCGGAAAACTTCTTCCGATGCTTCCAGTATCCGCGGATCATTTCGTAGCGATGCAGGCCGTAGCAGGAAAGCACCAGCAACACCGCGAAATACGGAATCAGGATCGACCAATCGAACCAATCCAGATGATGAATCCCCGCGAAGGTGTTATCGAACAGGGAATCCACGAACCGCTGGGTTGCACTGGGTGTGAGGGACGCGGACACTCCGTCTATTATATCTTGAGTAGTCACCCTCATGAAGCAAATTCGGTACTCCCTTAACTCGGCCGCGTCGCCGACCACGCCCGATTCGCCGGATGTTCGCTACGGACCTCCCAGCGATGCCAAGACGCCCGGGGTTCGGCTGCTGCCTCCGTGCGCGCCGACGAAAATCGTTTGCGTGGGGCGCAATTATCTGGAACATGCGCGGGAGCTGGGCAATGAAGCTCCCACGGAGCCGCTGATTTTCATGAAACCGCCGTCTTCGTTGATCGCTTCGGGCGATGCGATTGTGTATCCGGCGCTTTCTGAAAGGGTCGATTTCGAGGGCGAGCTGGGAATTGTGATTGGCGATCGGGCGCGCAATATTTCGCGCGAGGACGCGCTCGATTACATTCTGGGCTACACCATCGTGAACGACATCACGGCGCGCGATCTGCAAAAAAAAGACGGCCAGTGGACGCGGGGCAAGGGATTCGACACATTTTGCGCGGTGGGTCCGTGCCTGGTGTCGAAGGACGAAGTGGATTTCGCTTCGCTGCGGGTGCGGACGCTGGTCGATGGCGAAGTGAAACAGGACGGCTCAGTTCTGGACATGATTTTCCCGCTGGATGTTATCATCAGCTATATAACGTCGTTCATGACGCTGGAGCCCGGCGATTTGATCGCGACGGGCACGCCTCCAGGCGTTGGCCCGCTGACTCCGGGATGCACCGTCCGCGTCGAAATCGATGGCATTGGGGTTTTGGAAAACCCCGTCATTAAAGGGTGAAGATGAAGTTTTTTCTCGATACCGCGAATCTCGAAGAATTGAAAGCCGGAGCCCGCTGGGGCATTATCGACGGAGTGACCACGAACCCGTCTCTGATCGCGAAAGAAGGCGTCGCGATGGAGGATCAAATCCGGAAAATTTGCGCCATTATCGACGGCGACATCAGTGCTGAAGTGGTGGCGACCGACGCCGACGGGATGCTGGTGGAGGGGCGCAAGCTGGCCAAGATTCACAAAAACGTCGTGGTGAAAGTCCCTTTGACGCGCGATGGGATTCGCGCCTGCTCGATCTTTCACAAAGAAGGAATTCGAGTGAATGTGACGCTCTGTTTTTCGGCGGGGCAGGCGATTCTGGCGGCGAAGGCGGGCGCGACCTATGTGAGTCCGTTCGTGGGGCGCATCGACGACATCGGCGGCAACGGAATGGACCTGATTCGCGACATCGTTCACATTTACAAGAACTACGAATTTCGAACGCAGGTGCTGGCGGCGTCGTTACGCACGTCAACGCATGTGATCGATGCGGCGAAGGCGGGAGCGCATGTGGGCACTTTGCCGTTCAAGGTGGTGGACGCGTTGTTCAACCATCCCCTGACAGATAAGGGGCTTGACCAGTTTCTGAAGGACTACGGGAAGGTATTTCAAGAGGTCCCGGCGGGGAGATAGAGGTGGCGTCAGGAGTACTTGCGCGCAGGGCGAAAAAAGGGGACAGACCGCTCTGTCCACCGGCGTCGGGGTTTGGCGTATTTTTCAAGAAGATCGTGGCGCCTTGGGACAGAGAAGTCTGTCCCCATTTTTCACGATCTTGTAAAAACAAGCAGAGATGACGGAGGGCGTTCAAGTTGTCGTGTTGTGCGGCGTTTCGGCGGGGCTCATCGCGCTGGCCGTCTGGATCCTGTTGCGGGTGCATGGCACGCCCGAAAAAAGGGAGCGCAAGCGGAGACTGAGTGTCCATCAGCAGGGCCGCTTGGGCGATGCGATGATTTCCGAGGCGACGGAGAACACGCTCTACTATTTCTATACGGTGCGGGGCGTCCACTACACCGCGTCGCAGGATATTTCCACGCTGCGCGAATATTTGCCGGCCGATGCGCACCGGCTGATCGGCGTGGCTGGGCTGAAATACTCTTCGAAGAATCCAGCGAACTCGATATTGGTGTGCGAGGAGTGGTCGGGGTTGCGGGCTCCGGCGGCGATGCCTGAGGGGGATGCGGAGGTTGCGGGCTGAGGCGGTTTTTACACGTAACATTTTCTCCTTCGGTGTCCGATTGGCTTAGTCGTCTATCATCAAGTGGCGTCGGAGGTGGCCAAGAATGAGTTCGCAGCAGGCACAGCCCAAGCGTGAAATGCCCAGCGCGGAAGTTGTCCGATTGATAGACCTCGTGAATTACCAGGACGGCGCCGTTGTCAGCCGGACACTGGTTAAGGGCACGACGGGAACCGTCACGCTATTTGCTTTCGATGATGGACAAGGTTTAAGCGAGCATACGACTCCGTTCGACGCGATGGCGTATGTGCTGGAGGGCGAGGCGGAAATTGCAGTCTCCGGGAAGCCAATGCGGACGGCGGCGGGCGAAGCGGTTCTAATGCCGGCAAATCAACCTCACTCGCTGAAGGCTCTTGGTCGGTTCAAGATGATACTGACGATGATTCGATTGTGAGTGGGCTTCCATTACCGTGGTAATGTAAGGCATGGCACTCGCTCATTCAAAGCTCACGGCGCAGGGGCAAATTTCGGTACCTGCCGAGATTCGCAAAAGACTCGGCATCGTACCGGGATCGGTCATTGAATGGGACGAAGACGGTGGGAAGATCGTGGTCCGGCGCAAGGGGAAGTATTCGTCCGAGGATATTCGCCGGGTTCTGTTTCCGGAGGGGCCACCGAAACGGGTATCGCTCAAGGAAATGAAAGAGGCAATCGGGCGCGGCATCGGCGAACGTTATACAAATGCAATCCGCCGACACTAATGTTCTGGTCCGCATGATCACCGGGGACGAGGCTGAGCAAACGGAAGTCGCCGATCGCTTTATTGAAGGTGGCGCGTGGGTTTCGATTCTGGCGGTGGCAGAAACCGCGTGGGTCCTCCGGACCTGGTACAAACGGAGCGCAGCCGACGTTGCTTCCGCGGTTGAAATGTTGCTGGACCATAAAGACCTTATCTTGCAAGATTCCGACGTAGTGGCTGCTGCGCTGAAGCTTTTCAGGTCGCGTCCATCGTTGGGTTTTTCCGATTGCCTGATGCTTCATCTCGCCCGGAAGGCGGGACATCTGCCGCTGGGTACTTTTGACTGCGCGCTCGGGAGGGTCGAGGGAGCGCAGAAATTGTAGTTCTTATGAAAGGGCAGCGCGAACGTCGGTCAACGTCACCATCAGGGTCATCGGCTCGCTCAGGCTCGCATCGAAGCCGAGCGCCAGATAGAAATTCTTCGCCTCTTCCGATATTGCGTGCACCACAATGCCGCGAATGCCGATCACCTCGGCCGCATGCGCCACCCTGCGCGCGGCGTCCCGAAACAGGGCGCGACCGATGCCCCTTGCCTGCC
Source organism: Bryobacterales bacterium (assembly GCA_003170295.1). Taxonomy (GTDB): domain Bacteria; phylum Acidobacteriota; class Terriglobia; order Bryobacterales; family Bryobacteraceae; genus Palsa-187. The sequence continues at coordinate 53,031 of PNAJ01000133.1, forward strand.
AATCTTCGTCCACGGCCAAGCGTGCCAGCACGGCTACCGGGATAGGGTTTGGCATGTTCCGGCTGAACCGGCCAGGGGCGCTTTCCATCGTTACTGCGCCAGAAGCCAGAGCATAGTAGGCAAGCACTCGTTTCACGTTTTTTGCGGGGCAAACGACATATGTGCGTGAAGCTCCACTCGCCTGATTGGCGCGCGCACGGCGCTTTAGCCAATCGTCAAGCGATGCCTCTCCGGAGCGGAAATCGTCGAGGTCGTGCCGATCCGCGAGGGGCTCTGGCGGCAGGAGGCCGCTTATTTCTCCCATGGTGCGGCCGTTCGCAGGGAGCGGCGCAGGCGGACATTCGGGCGCGGCCGGGCATCGAGCCGCGCGAGGAACTCGGCATAGGCTTTGGGGTTGACGGCAAATACGGTGCGGTCCAAAAGCGCATCCTCGGCGGCATGACGGGCTGCATCGAGCACGAAATCAGTTCGGTTCTTGCCGGAGAGTTCTGCCGCACGGTCGATGAGGCCGCGGAGTTCCGGCTTGATGCGGAGGTTCAGAGTGTCGCGCTTGGGTTTTTCCTGGTGGGAAGTGGGCATGAGAATTCCTCGACTAATGACCAGGATAGCATGACGTAATGACCTCGTCATTACGAGAAGCGTTTCGATATTTGGTGATTTGAAGGCGCCAGACTATGCGGAAATTCGGGAAATGGAACGGTCTCGTCTGTTTGACGTCCCCGGTTTCCCCCCGGTTCCCCCGCATTTCCCGCTATGCGGTCGGCGGATGTGCAAGGACGTATCTTGCGGTGGCGTAGGCTGCTACGACGACGCAACACAGGGCTCCCACAAAAAGAAGACCCCTGGCGGGCCGGGACAGTTTCTGCTTGAAGAAAATGCGCAGTACTAGTAGCTCCGCGGCGACGGCAATGAGCGCCGACACGAGAAGCACTGAGATCCAACTGTAGGGGGCGGCGTTGCCGCTTGGAATGCGATCCAGAATAAGATTATGAGCGAGTATCTGAGCTATGATCGCCACTGGAAACCCAACGACAAAGAGCCACGACGCCGCGCCCATTGTGACGTTGGCGGCAACGCATGATCGCAGCGAGGTATTCGTCCAGCGGCGCAGGACAAGATGCCTGACCAGCAGGCCCGAAGGTACGAAGCAACCGGTGAGTACCATTCGCCCATGGCTCCAGAAGTATGGCAGGTTTACGTCGAGCATGCGAATCCTAGCCCGTCGAAATCGAGACGCCTTGATTCAGGCAAAGCGTCAATCTTGTTATTCGGGATAGGGGCATTTGGGAAGTTGGTTTTTGTCTTTGCCATATTCAACTACATCGTAGTTTATGCTCCCGAAAAAAAACTGCCACCAATGAGTGAAGGTGGCGCTCAGCGTGAAAGTCAGATAGGGAACCTCTGTTCCATTTGCGACAACAATCGGAACCGTAGACGGAGTTCCTCCATTTACAGAAACGGTGAGCGATTAATGGAAAGCCGGGGAAAGCCGGGACGGACGAGACCGCACCCGGTCCCCCCCGCTACGGCGCGCCGCTTCCGCCGGTCTCTGTGGGAGCGCCTTCTGTCTCCTTCTTGATCTTCTTTAACTCCTTCTCGCGGTCGAGCACTGAGACGCCTTTGTTGATCCATTCGGCGGCGGGTTCGCCTTTCAAGTAGTAGCCGAACCAGTCGAGGATGCGGTCGTGGTAATCGATTTGATTGGCCTTCACGGCCAGCGAACGATTTTCGCCGGGGTACATCAGCATGACCACTTGCTTTCCGGCTCGGCGGGCGATGTTGTAGAACTCGAGCGTCTGGTGCCAGTCTGAGGCGCCGTCTTTGTCGGCGGTCGACATGAGCAGTGAGCCCTTCATTTTATTGACGCTGAAGACGGCCGAGTTGCGGATGTAGGCTTGCGGATCTTCCCACAGGGGGACCTCCATGCGCTCCTGCCCGACTTCCATGTGGCCGGTTTCCGGGACGCCGTTGTTCCAGTAGACTTCGCCGAAGTTGGAGATGAGGTCGGTTAGCGAGCCGCCTACCGCACCGGCGGCGAACATATCGGTTTGGGTCATGATGAAGGTCGAGCCGTAGCCTCCCCAGGAGTGGCCGGTGATGCCCATATGTTTGGGGTCGATCATGCCGGTCGCGACGGCGGCCTTGGTCGCGGCGACGGTGCATTCCAGGATCGACATGCCGGGGTCGCGCGGGCGGAATACGATATCGGGCATCAGCACGAAGTAGCCTTTCGAGGTCCACACGGCTTCGCTGTAGGGCGAGCGTTCGGAGACGGGGAAATAGCGATGCAGGTAGTTGCTCTCGCGTTCATAGATGTGGACGAGCATCGGATATTGCTTGCCGGGCTCGTAATTGGCGGGGTAGAAAAGGGCTCCTTGGAGGCGCTCGCCCTTCGGGGATTTATATTCGATGAGCTGCGCTTTGCCCCAGGCGTAGTTGGATTGGAATGGATTCGTGTCGCTCACCTGGCGCGGGTTTTTCAGATCTGACGCCGCGGCGTAGTAGTTGGGCGAAGCGTCGAACGCTTCGGCGATGTAGGCGTAGGCGTCGGATTCCTTGGCCTTGATCAAGCCTCGGACGCCTTTGTCGAGCCACACGGCTTTCTCGACATTGCCGGCATTGAGAATCGCGTAGCCAGTTTTCTTGGTCCAGATGCCGTAGAGGCTCAGGTAAACGGGCTTGGCGAGATCGATCGCTTCGTCGTTGCCACCACCGCCTCGGCCTCCACGACCGCCTGCGGCTTCACTTTGGAGATTGACGTAGCGATAGCGAACCTGCTCGGCGCTGCCGCTGGTGAGCTTGCGGGAATTGGAACCGTCGGAGAAGAGCTCGTATAGATCGGTGTCGTCGTAGACGATGACGCTTTTGTCGTCCTTCGTCCAGCCGGCGATGCCCCAGGAAGGTTTGTGCGGGGGCGTGTGGTCGTCCTCTTTATCGGTGAAGGTCACGCCCGCGGCGAGCTTGCTGAGGTTGCGCGTGGCGCCGGTTTCGAGGTCGTAAATCATGTATTCGTTGTCCTTGAAGGTGAGGACGTAATGGCCTCCGGGGCTGTGCCAGACCGGGGGAATGACGCGCCTGGCGACCACGGTGCGCCCGCCGGTCGCAAGATCCACTTTATATACGTCGTTGTAGCGGCGGCCGAACATGCCGTCGGTTTCATACGGCGTATCGTCGGTGGCGATGGCGATGCTCGCATGGCGCGGGAGCTGCATTGTGTCCTTCGCATTGGTTCCGAGAGGCACGATTCTGCCGGTGTCGAGATGCCACGCCGCTACGACGTGGCGGTCGCGGTCGCGCGCGAGGCGGAGCTTCTGCTCGGCTATCACGTTGACGTCGCGGGCGTGCCAAACTTCAACATTGGCAGGATCGCCGGGGACGGTCTCGGCCTTCTTTTCCCAGTCGGCGATGCCGAAGTAGACGATTTTTCCGTCCTCAGACCATTGCGGAGCGCGAGAGGAAACAATGCGCTGTGGCGCGGGAACGTCGGCGGATTTTTTGTCGGTGAGATTGCGCCAGGCGAGGACCGAGTAGGAATCGCCATCGTAAGCCTTGTCGCGTTTGGAGCGGAGCGCTGTGAGATCGGTGGAATCCTTGCGCCAGGTGAGGGCGGAGAAGCTCGCGTCCCCGAAGTCGAGAACTTTCAGTGTGCTGGTCGCGGCATCGAATAGCTGAATCCCGTTGCCGACACGGTTCTCCACGCCGATGGTCATGGCGAGATTGGTGCCTTTGTCCTGCCACTTGAAATCCGTGACGTTACCGAAGGTGGTATCGATGCCGGAGGCGAGATCGCGGACTAATAGGGTGGTTCCGACAGGATCGGTCGCGCCGGCTCTGCCGCCACCTCCGCGACCACCTCTGCCACCCGGGGCTGCTGGAGTCGCCGGGGCTGCGACTGCGGATCGGGGAGCATAGCGGCGCATGGCGAGAAATGCTCCTCGATCGGAAAAGGCGAACGCGGTGATGTCGTCGACGGTGGTCGCGGTACCGGTCGAGAGGTCCATCAGGCCGAGCTTATTTTGCGGCTTGCGCGCGGCTGGAGCCTTTTCCGCATCCGCTTCGGAGACGCCAATCGAGTAGGCGATCCAGCGCGAGTCCGAGGAGAAGGCGGGGTCGGTCGCCAATTTTGCGATTTGGGTTTTGCCGCCCGCCGTCGGCGAAATGCGAAGTTCGTAGGTGCCGTCCGTCCGACGAATGGGATACGCGAGCCATTTTCCGTTGGGCGAAAAGACTCCATTACCGAGCGTTTCCCACTTGGCGAAGTCGGCGGGAGCGATGGGAAGTTTTGGCTGCGCGGCCAGTGGCAGGGAGAGGGTGAGGGCGAGCAGGAGGAATCGCATTTACAGATTGTAGTCCTGTTTTCGCGCGCTGCGGACGGATACTTCAAGAAACACCGGAGCCCGGCGCGATGGGGCTGGCCGGGCTCGGTGGTTTAGCGATGCTGGCTATTTGGCGACAACCAGGTCGTTGGTCACTTTAAAAGCTCCGGCGACTCCGTTGGCGGCGAGGCCGGCAAGGTTTTTGTCGGTTTCGCTATCGACCACGCCGACCAGCGTGATATTTCCGTTCTTCACGATGATGTGAATCGGCGGGACGGCCCCCATCTGGTAGCGCTGGAGCCCCGGTTTGGAGAAGATCTGGCGATAAGCGGCTCTGCGGATGCGGTCGTCGTTAGGGGAGAGCGGTAGCACCTCGATCTCGTTGTCGACGCGCTCCACGCCTTCGATCTTTTTAACGACGTTTTCGGCGTCGGACTTGAGGGTCGGCCTCGTGACCTGACCGAACAGGGTGACTTTGGCGCCGTCCACGCGGTACGCGAGGTTATCGAAAACCCCGTAATACGGCAGCATCACAAGCTCGTGACGAACTTCTTTCACGACCTTTTCCTGGCTGGGCTGAGCCGCACTGAAAACTGCAAATGCGAGGAACAAAGTAGCTTTCACGTAGACCTCCACCCACATAGAGATATCATGGAAGTGGAGAGTCTCCAAATTTTTATTTACCCTTTTTTAAGAGTGTGATACGCTAGTAGTGCCCGAGGGAGCATCGCACTCGAGCCAAACCCCCACCAATGGAGTCGAAGACAACCACTGAATGAGTTTTACGGTCTTTTTGGGCAACTTGCCCGTTTGGGTAACCGCGGACGATATTAAAGGCTGGCTGACAGCCGAAAACCTGGTTGCAGACGCAATCAAGGTTATCCGCAATCCGGAAACACAGGAGTCCAAGGGATTTGCGTTCATTGAAGCGCCGAATACCGAGGAAATGAACTCCATTATCCGCCGTTTCGATCGGGCGCCGCTTGAGGACCGGATGTTGCGCGCAAATCCCGCGCAGCCGCCCAAGCCCAAGAGCCAGACAGCGCGGCCCGGGGATCGACCCGAGCGCGGACCTGAACGTGGACCAGAGCGGGCGCCGGATCGGCGGGAATATCGCCCCCCCGCACCGAGCCACAGCGTCGGTCAACCTGCCGCTGCCGCAGCGGTTTCCAACCAGAGTGCGGCGGTTGCGACGGCAGCTCCGGTGGTCGATCAGCGTCCGCCGAGGCGAGGCAAACGGAGCGCAGGCGGAGCCAAACGGGCTGCCAGTGGTCCGCAGAGCGCGTTCGCGGAAGAGCTCGCTAAAGCGCTGTAAGATGGCAGGCGGAACCGCCTGCGTTAAAAAGGGCTCTGCCTATGCCGTCGTTTTCGCGACCGGCGCCCCGTGGATTTCCTGCAAGCTCCAGACCCGGATCGGATCGCGGCGGCGGGAGATGATCGCCTCCACAGCCGCTTTGGCCCCGCTCATTGTCGTAATGCAGGGTACCCGATACGTCACCGCGTTTTTGCGGATCGATTTTTCGTCGGCGAAGGCGTGCGCGCCGCTGGTGGCGGTGTAGATAATCAGGTCGAGTGAACCGGCTTTGAGCAGATCGACGGCATTCGGGCGGCCTTCATTCACTTTAAAAACGGTTTTGGACTGGCCTCCGCCGGCTCGAATGGCGGCGGCGGTGCCTCGGGTGGCGGTGATCTCGAATCCGAGATTGGTCAGGCGTTTCGCGAGCGCGACGGCCACCAGTTTGTCGCGATCGTTCACGCTGATAAACACGCGGCCTTTGTCGGGCAGAGGCTGGCCCGCGGCTAACTGCGCCTTGGCGAACGCTTCGCCGAAATTCTCGCCAACGCCCATTACTTCGCCAGTAGAACGCATCTCCGGACCCAGGGTAGGATCGACCCCGGGGAATTTATTGAACGGAAATACCGGCGATTTTACGAAAAATTGCGGGACTTTCAGGACGCCGGTCTGATCTGTGAACTCCTCGATCTTTTTGCCTAACATGATCCCGACCGCGATCTTCGGCAGCGCGACACCAGTCGCCTTGCTGACGTACGGGGCTGTGCGGGAGGCTCGCGGATTCACTTCGAGCACGTAGACTTTCTCATCCTTCACCGCGTACTGCACATTCATGAGGCCGATCACGTTCAGCGCGCGGGCTAAAGCTTCCGTGTAATTCCGGATAACCGAGATCACTTGCGGAGCGAGCGACGTGGCGGGCAGGACGCAGCTCGAATCGCCCGAGTGAATACCAGCTTCCTCGATGTGTTCCATGATGCCGGCGATCAGCACGCTGCCATGCATATCGGCGAGCGCGTCGACGTCGACCTCGGTTGCGTCTTCCAGGAATCGGTCGATCAGGACCGGCCGATCCTGCGAAAAGCCGATGGCTTCCTGCATGTAGCGGCGCACGGTATCTTCGTCGTAGGCGATCACCATCGCGCGGCCGCCCAACACGTAACTGGGACGGACCAGCACTGGGAATCCAATGGACCGCGCGACGTTGCAAGCTTCTTCCGCGCTCGTCGCGGAACCGTTTTCGGGCGCAGGAATTTTCAGGTCGTCGAGCAGCTTTCCGAAACGCTTGCGATCCTCGGCGAGATCGATATTTTCGGGATCGGTACCGATAATCGGCACGCCCGCGGCCTTCAGGGGCAATGCGAGCGTCAAAGGCGTCTGCCCGCCGAACTGGACGATCACGCCATCGGGCTTCTCGGTATCGCAAATGTTGAGGACTTCTTCGAGCGTCAGCGGCTCGAAGTATAAACGGTCGCTGGTGTCGTAATCGGTCGAGACCGTTTCCGGATTGCAGTTCACCATGATCGACTCGATGCCGAATTCCTGCAACGCAAATGACGCGTGGCAGCAGCAATAGTCGAATTCGATTCCCTGTCCGATGCGATTCGGACCGCTGCCGAGGATCATGACTTTTTTGCGGCTGGTCGGCGCGGATTCGCACTCCGATTCGTAGCTCGAATACATGTACGGAGTGAAGCTTTCAAACTCCGCGGCGCACGTGTCGACGCGATTGAAGACCGCGGTGACGCCCAGTTCCTTGCGCTTCGCTCGTACTTCAAGAGGCTTCACGTTCCAGCCGCGCGCAAGTGTCGAATCGGAAAGACCATCGCGTTTGGCAGCGAGCATCTGCTCGCGCGTGACGGTCGCGAGCGTTAACCCAGCCATCTGCTTTTCGAGATCGACCTGTTCGTGTACCTGGCGCAGAAACCACGGGTCGATGGACGTGAACGATTGCACCTGTTCTTCGGTGTAGCCTTTTTCAAACGCGTAGCGAATGTAGCCGAGGCGGTCGGGATTGGGCGTTATCAGGCGCGGCTCGATCAGCTCTTCTACGAATTTCGTCGCGCCGTCGGCTTTGCCGGTTTCCAGACTGCGCATCCCCTTGCCCAGCGCTTGTTTAAACGTTCTTCCAATGGCCATCACTTCGCCGACGCTTTTCATTTGCGTACCGAGCACCGGCTCGGCTCCAGGGAATTTCTCAAACTGCCAGCGAGGAATTTTCACGACCACGTAATCGATGGTCGGCTCAAAGCACGCGGGCGTTTTGCGCGTGATGTCGTTCTTGATTTCGTGCAGATGATAGCCGACGGCAAGCTTCGCCGCGATCTTCGCAATCGGGAATCCAGTGGCCTTCGACGCAAGCGCGGAGCTGCGCGACACGCGTGGATTCATCTCGACGATCACCATGCGGCCCGTTGCCGGATCGATGGCGAACTGGACGTTGGAGCCGCCCGTATCGACTCCGATTTCGCGCAAGCAGGCGAGCGCCGCGTCGCGCATCATCTGATATTCTCGATCCGTCAGCGTCTGCGCGGGCGCGATGGTGATCGAGTCCCCCGTATGCACGCCCATGGGGTCGAAGTTCTCGATGGAGCAGACGATGATCGCGTTGCCCGCGACATCGCGCATCACTTCAAGCTCGTACTCTTTCCAGCCGAGGACGCTTTGCTCTATTAGAGTTTCTTTGACTGGCGAAAGATCGAGCCCGCGCTCCAGAATTTCCTCGCACTCCTCGCGATTGTAAGCGATGCCGCCGCCGGTTCCTCCCATGGTGAAGCTGGGGCGCAGAATAACCGGATACCCGACGCGCGCCGCGAATTCCAGGCCTTTATCGACACTATTGACCAGTTGCGAAACCGGCGTTTCGAGGCCGATTTTCCGCATCGCGTCCTTAAACAGCAGGCGGTCTTCGGCTTTCTTAATCGAATCGACTTTCGCACCGATCAATTCGACGCTGTACTTTTCAAGCACGCCCGCTTCAGCCAAAGCGATGGCAAGATTCAAACCTGTCTGGCCGCCGACGGTCGAGAGGAGCGCGTCGGGACGCTCGCGCCGGATCACCTCGGCCGCAAACTCGACGCTTAACGGTTCGATATAAGTGCGATCGGCGAGATCCGGATCGGTCATGATCGTCGCGGGGTTGGAGTTGATCAGAACCACTTCATACCCGTCGGCGCGGAGCGCCTTGCAGGCTTGCGTGCCGGAATAATCGAACTCACAAGCTTGGCCGATAATAATCGGACCGGACCCGACGATCAGAATGCGGTGGATGTCGTTGCGTCTCGGCATCGGCTACTTTTCCAATTCCATCAACTTCACAAAATCTTCGAATAAGTAGAGCGAATCGTGCGGGCCGGGCGCGGCCTCCGGATGATACTGCACGCAGAATACGGGATGATTGCGGTGGCGGAAGCCTTCGAGCGTATCGTCGTTCAAATTGGTGTGCGTGATTTCAATTTCGTTGAGATTGAGCGAGTCGGGATCGACCGCGAAGCCGTGATTATGCGACGTGATCTCGACCTTCCCAGTGACGCTGTTGAGCACCGGATGATTCCCGCCGCGGTGTCCGAATTTCAGCTTGTACGTCTTGCCGCCAAGCGCGAGCCCGAGAATCTGATGGCCCAGGCAGATGCCGAAAATCGGCACGCGCCCGACCAACTTCGCCACCTGCGCGGCGGGATATTCGAGAGGCTCGGGATCGCCCGGACCGTTCGAGAGAAACACGCCGTCGGGCTTGAGCGCAAGTACATCGTCGGCGGAAGTTCCGGCGGGAACCACGGTCAGTCGGCAGCCGGATTGCACCAGGCGCCGAAGGATATTCCGCTTCATCCCGTAATCGTAGGCGACAACATGGAATCGGGGCTCGGCGGCGGTGCCCGCGAGGTCGGAAGGCGAGCAGAGGTCGACTGCCTTCGACCACTCGTAAATCTTCGGCGTGGTAACGCGAGTCGCCAGGTCGAGTCCGGTCATCGAAGGAGAGTTTTTCGCGCGCGCGACTAGTTCGTCCTTTGTCCCTCCGCTCGCAGAGAGCACCCCGCGCATCACGCCTCGGGAGCGAAGATGGCGAACCAAAGCTCGCGTATCGATGCCGGCGATCACGGGCACTTGATTGCCCGTCAAAAACTGCTGGGCCGTTTCGTCAGCGCGCCAGTTGCTCGCGAGTGGCGAGAATTCGCGGACCACCAGACCTTCAATATACGGCTTGACGGACTCGTTATCGGAGTCGTTCGCGCCGTAGTTGCCAATTTGAGGATTAGTGAGAACGACAATCTGCCCGGCATACGAAGGATCGGTGAAGATTTCCTGGTAACCGGTAAGGGAGGTATTGAAAACAACTTCACCCGCGTGTTCGACGGGCGCACCAAAACTACTGCCCTCGAAGACCGTGCCGTCTTCCAGAGCGAGGACTGCTGTGTTCAAGTGTGCTGATTCCTCCAGGCGTTGGGGGTAACTTCTATTTCACCACAAAAACGCGCAGGATGAAATCTACGCGATAACCGCTCCCGTTGGTCGCGGCTCTAAAAAACGATTCATGATAACTCGCTCATAGAGCCGCGACCATCGGGAGCGGTCAGACCGGACTTTCCGCTAATGCGCGATGGCTTCGAGCCTGGGCCGCGCACCCGCCGTCTTCAGGCGTACGATTCTATAAATGTTCCCCGCCGCAACGACGATACCGATGGCGACCGCGATCGGGAACGTCCTCCCCATCCAGTAATTTATGATGTTGGTGATTTCGGCCGCTCGTTCGGGGGACACATTAGCCACAGCGAGTCCCGTCAGAATGTTTGCCTTTAGCAGCCAGCAGAACAGCGCCGACCCGGCTGCATCGCTGAGCAGGCGAACGATCGCCCTTTGCATCGTCCAATAAGGACGCGTCAGGCTGTCTGCCGAAAGGCCACAGTTCACCAGCGACACCAGCAAGAATCCCCAGAAAAACCAGGGCCACAACGGAGACACCGAAATCCGGACGTCTGAGATCATCGCTACCGGCGCGTACATGTTGGTTGCCCACACGATGAAGCCTACGGCATTGACGACCATCTCGAAAGAAGCGGTGGCACGCGGGACCACGTTCGGATTTCGCACCGCGGGCAGCTTGCGCGGATCCCATTTTTCCATGAACCGCGACTTCGCCTGCAACCTTTCGAGGATCGCGAACACGATGGTCACCGCGCCAAACGCGAGGAATGCCGTGGCCCATACACTACTCCATGCCGAAAGAATTGCGGGGACCGGGTGACTCAGCAGCTCGCCTCGATATGCGGGGCTATAGATCATCCGCCCGATCCATACCAGCGCCGACGGCACCAGGTAGCTCGCCATCACGATCTTCAGCACAAAAGTGTAAATGGGAAACAGCACGGGTCCGATCAGGTGCTGCTGTGGCAAAAAACGGTTCGCCACCAGCACCGGCCGCCCGCGCTCGAGGAGAATCGCGCCGACCTCGGTCTCTGTCAGTGCGCGCCCGAGGTTCGTCTCTTTCTCCTCGATCTGCGCGCGCAGGTCTTCCGACAACTCCGCGATGATGTCGTGCTTTTGTGCCTTAGGCAACCAGAATTGAACGGCCTGTAGATAACGCTCGATTAGTTCCATCACTTTACTCCTCGGGGTTCCAAAATCTCGTTTATAGATGAATCGATGTCCAGCCGCTCGGCGAGCAACTGCTCCAGAATCAGCGTGCCATCGGCGGTCAGCCGGTAGAAGCGCTTGTTGCGCTTGTCTTGCTCGCGCCATTCGCTGGCCAGCAGGCCCTGGCTCTCCAGTCGCCGCAGCAGGGGATACAGCGTCCCTTCGTCAATCGCTAAACCATGCTCTGCCAATGACTTGCGCAGCGTATAGCCGCACTGTTCGTGGCGCAGCGCCGCCAAGACGGCCAGCACCAGGGAGCCTCGGCGGAGTTCCAGACGAAGATTCTCGAACAGCGATACAGTGTCTAGCATCGTATGTATCACATACTATATGATACATAGTATAGATGTCAAGGATTTATTTTTGAGGGCCGACGGACTTCTCGGCGCCATCGATCAGCGCTTGCCTGTCGGCGTCGGTGAGTTTGGCGTTCGGGTGCATGGGAAGATAAAACCACGGCGGCATGTCGCCCATTTTCACTTGTTCGGCAATGTCCTTGGCGTGCGTCTGCGGTTTGTCCCATTCTGTAAAATTCAAATGGCTGCGACCGCCGTTCACATCTCTCGCGAGCAACCAGGATACCGGCGCAACGTGGGAATACCAGGGCCACGTGGTTTCGTTGCTGTGGCAATCAAAACAGGCTCGGTGAATCAACGCCCTCGTCTCCTGAGAGTTCCACGCAGGCTCCTTCGTCGAGGGCGGATTGGTGTGGGTGTGGCCGAAAGGAATCAGTTGAATCAGAACCACGACGGCCAGGAGCCATTTAAGGATCTTGATAACCATGTACAGAGCATACTCAATTTGACCCACGGCGTTGCAGTGCGACCGCGAGTAAAATGATGACGGCCTTCAGCATCATTTCCACGTTGCTGTCGACGTTGTTGAGGCGAAGCATGTTGGTCAGTACCCCGATGGTGAGTGTCCCAACAATCGTTCCGCCGATCGATCCGCTCCCGCCCGCGAGCCTGGTCCCGCCGATCACGACCGCCGCAATCGCATCGAGCTCGTAAGCCACGCCCGCGTTCGGATTCCCTTGATGATTCTCCGCCGCATACAAAACGCCGCCGATTCCTGCCAACAACCCGGCCAGCGTATACACTCCGATTTTGACGCTTCGAATCGGCAATCCCGCGTATCGCGCCGCGGTTTCGTTATCGCCCACCGCCCTCACATGGCGCCCGAAAACCGACCTCTGCAACATCACCCAAAAAATCGCAGCTAAAACGGCCCACGTGCCGATGACTACGGTTTTGGTACGCAGTAACTCGGCGAAGCGAGCGGCTATATCCTGGCCGAATCCGATGTCGATATTCGCATTCGCGGTCAACCACTTAGCGAGTCCACGGATGCCGATCATGGTGGCTAGCGTGACCACGAAAGGCTGGATTTTCAGCAGCGCCACGCACGCTCCGTTGACAGCGCCTACAGCCGCCGATGCAGCCAAAGCCATCAAAATAGACGTCGTTATGCTGGCATTCGGCCGCATCAGCCCCATTGCGACTATCGAGGTCGCCAGCGCGAGCGTGCTCCCGACGCTTAAATCGATGCCTGCCGTGAGAATCACGTAGGTCATCGCCAAGGCGGTGATGCCGGTGATGGAGACCTGACGCAAAATGTCGGTTAGATTGCCAGGGTCCAAAAAAATGCGCGTTGGCGTGCAAAAAATCGCCAAAATGACGATTCCAGCGAGGCTAATGAGGCTTAAAGTGCTGTTTTGGAGGCTCCGCGTAGGCTTATTTGACCTTAATTGCGCCAGAATAGCATCATGCGACTGGTCATAGTTATGCTCGCCGCTGGAGCCTTGTACGCGCAGCGGCCTGAACATCCCCGTCCGGATTTCGAGCGCTCGCAATGGATGAGTCTCAACGGGCAATGGGATTTCGGATTCAACGATAAATTTGGCGGAAAGATCACTGTGCCGTTCTGCTGGGAGAGCGAGCTTTCGGGTGTCGCGAAGAAAGGCGAGACGACCGGATGGTATCGAAGGACGTTTGTTATTCCGGCGGATTGGCGAGGGAAGCATGCCTGGCTGCATTTCGACGCGGTCGATGAAGAGGCGCAGGTTTGGGTGAATGGGAAAGATCTCGGCACGCATCACGGGGGATATTCGCCATTCGAATTCGACTTAGATAATGTTGCGAAGCCCGGCGATACCGCGACGGTCATCGTACGCGCGTTCGATCCGACGGATCAGGAATTGCCGGTCGGCAAGCAGACGCCAGGATGGTACACGTACACGAGCGGGATATGGCAGACGGTTTGGCTGGAGGCTCGGCCAGAACGCTATATAAAGAGTTTCACGCTCACGCCGCGTCACGACGGCGTGAAATGGTTTGTCGATGTTGACGTTACTGGCGACTCGTTTGGACCCCTTGAAATAATTGGAATCGCCGCTGCGCCGATCAAATTTGAGCACGAACACGCGCGCGGGTCCATCGAAATCAAGAATCCCAAGCTGTGGACTCCCGATTCGCCGACTCTTTACGATGTTGAGCTGCAGGCTGGGGACGATCGCGTGAAGACTTACTTCGGACTACGCACAATTTCGCGTGGGAAGTTTGGAGATCTTGCGCATGAGTCGATTTTTTTGAATGGGCAGCCCGTCTATTGGCGCGGCGCGCTGGATCAATCGTTCAATCCGAAAGGAATCTATACGGCGCCGTCCGACGAGTTTTTGAAGCACGACATGGAGTTGGCGAAGGCGGCCGGGATTCAGTTTCTGCGCATCCATATTAAGGCGGACGAGCCGCGGAGGCTTTATTGGGCAGACAAACTGGGCATGCTGATCATGCAGGATATGCCGAGCGCGTCCTTCCAGAACCCGAGCAAGCGGATCGCGTGGGAAGAAACGATGCGCGCGACGATCGCTCGGGATCGCAATCATCCTTCGATCTTCGCGTGGGTCGCATTTAACGAAACTTGGGGGCTATCGTACGCGCGGAATTGGCAGCCGGCTTATCCGCAGAATCCGGACACGCAGAAATGGGTGGAGGCGATGTGGAAGGAGATGAAGCAGATCGACCCTTCCCGGCTGGTCGAAGACAATTCCGCGGACAAGCGCGACCATGTGGCGACGGACATCAACTCCTGGCATTTTTATATCGACGATTACGCGCGCGCGAAGGCGGCGATTGAAGACGTGGTGGCGAAGACGTTTGGCGGGTCCTCTTTCAACTTTGTCAGCGGCCACGCGCAGGATACCGCGCCGCTGATCAACTCAGAATACGGCGCGGTGGGCGCGGGCGGAGGGGATCGCGACGTGTCTTGGGGATTCCATTTCCTCACGAACGAGCTGCGGCGCCACGAAAAGATTCAGGGCTACATTTACACCGAACTGAGCGATATCGAGTGGGAGCACAACGGGTTTTATAATTACGACCGCTCGGCGAAGGAGTTCGGCTACGACGCGTTTGTGCCGGGCATGACGACTCGGGATTTGCAGGGTGAGGATTTTGTCGGGTATGACGGCCCTCCGGTGATCAAGACGCCGGCGTTCTCGCTGCCGGTTTTCGTCAGCCATTTTTCCGCTCGAACGGATCAGGCGACGCTGCGATGGTGGCTGACGGGGACTGACGATTTCGGGGGGCCTGTGACGACGCCTCCGCAGACACAGCCGGTCAAGTGGGAGCGTTTGCGCGTGACGAGCCAGGCTCCGCTCGAGGTGCGGGTGCCGGGGAGCCGTCCGTTTACCGGCGCGGTTGCGATGGAGTTGCTCGACTCGACAGGCAAGCGCATCGCCGCGAACTTTGTGAATGTCGCGACGCGCTCCGCTCCATCGCCGCGTATTGAGATCATCGGTCCGCGGCTGGTCGCGCTGCGATTCTCGCCGGTCGAGATGCGGGAGCAAGGCGCGGATAGCGGGATCCACGCCGGGAAATTCTGGGCGGCGGGACAAGCTGAGGTCGCCTACCGCGTGACGATGCCGGAGTGGGTGGTCGCGGCGGGTCCAGAGAAAATCGAACTGCTGGCCGAGATGGGGACGCATGCGGGAACTGGGAAGCTCGACTGGCCTTGGCGGCAGAAGGCGGTCGATTATCCGCAGACGGATGTCCACAAGTATCCGGGGAAAATTCACGTGCTCATCTCAGGGGCGGATGCGGGCGAGGCTGCGCTCGAGGACGATCCTGCCGATATTCGCGGTTTCCTGTCGAGCGTCGCGGGGTTTCATCATGCGAGCTACGGTTATTTGACCGTGGTGTCCGCGCCGGCGCCAAAGGGAGTGGTCGATCTCACGATTCGGATCGAGGCGACTAAGGGGATTTCGATTTACGGCGAGGGGATGGGCCGGTATGGGTTCGATCCGGTGGTGCTGGTGCGGACGACTCGGGATGTCAGAGCGGGGAAGTAGGTCTCATATTTGATACACTAAGGCGTGCGGCCGGTCATCTTCCATCCGAAAGCGAGGGAGGTGGTTCGCGGATTTCCGGAAAGCGCGAGGGCGCGCCTGGGAGGTGAACTTTTCCGGCTGCAGTTGGGAGAGGTGTTACAAATGCCTGGTTCGCGGCCCATGCCAAGCGTGGCTGCGGGCGCTAAGGAGCTTCGCGTGCGGGACGAGAACGGGATTTATCGAGTGTTCTATTACACGGTCTCTACGCGAGGGGTTCTGGTTTTTCATGCGTTCGTAAAAAAGACCCAGCGCACGCCGCCGCTCGAAATTGAACTCGCAAGAAAACGGTTGAAGGAACTTCTCGATGCCCAAAATTAAGCCGATGGTTGCCAGGACGGCGGAAGATCTCGCCAAGATTATGGGACTTCCTGCGACCGTTGCCAAGGAATGGCAGGTCCGACACGCTCTCCTAAAACGACTCAAAGAAATCGTTCAGCGCGAAGGGGTGACTCACGCTCAAGTCGCAGCGCGAGCCGCGACGTCCCGAACGAGAATTACCGCGATTCTGAACGACGACCTGGAACACGTTTCGACCGACTTGCTCATCCGCGTCCTCGCCTCGCTGGGGTATCGCGTCAAGGTTTCGGTGACTAGGGCTGATACCGCCGCGTAGCGGCGGTAATATAGTGCCTGCGGCGAATCAGAATGGATATTTGGCAAGTGTTGGTCTCATCTCCGAGCGATGTCAGCGAAGAGCGAGACTCCCTCAGTCGCGTCATCGAGACGGTTAATTTAGCTTTGGAGGCAGGTGGCAAGTCCATCAGGCTCCAGCTCCGCAAGTGGGAGACGGACGTTCCGCCGGGGCTCCATAAGCAGGGGGGACAGGGGCAAATCGAGTCTAAGCTTCACTTCGGGGATTGTGATGTTCTGATCGGAATTTTTTGGAAGAGGTTCGGGACGCCGGTTCAGGGAAGTTCCTCAGGAACCGAACGCGAGATCCTCCAGGGCCGGGAGGGCTGGCGTTCAAAGAACCGACCGAAGGTGATGGTGTTCTTTAATACGGCTGCGCACCACACGCGAACGCTTGAGGAGGTAGAGCAGCTCCGCAAAGTCATCGAGTTCAAGGAATCGCTCAAGCCAGACGGTCTTGTGCGCGAGTATAGCGATCTTCGCGACTTCGAAGCGATGGTTACAAGATATCTTTTAATGGAGTGCTTGGGTTCGAATGAAGCCGAACGCCTTCTCCGATCTCCCATATTGTGCCGTGTTGTGAGTTCTCCGGTGGAAGTCCGGGCTGAGGGGCGGGTGGAGCATGTGAGTGATTTGCGGTTGTTCCTTTGGGTGGATTACCCAACAGTGATAGCTACGGCCCGACAGTCAATCGACGCAGCCCCGCTTTTGGTCGACGTCGATGTTCACCTGAACACCACAATCGTTTGGCATGCTGGCGGAACTGGTCCAATCCTTGTTTTGGGCGGGCTGGGCCCGACGACGCAGCATGAAGGACGCAGGATTGCGCCCAACTGTATTCGATTTGAGGACGTGCCCGTCAAACATGCTTATGAGGCAACGACAGTTACCATCGCTAACATCCGCGCCGATGCGCTCAGACTCGCGATTGCAGGTGCAGGAGCTTTCCAGGAGATCTTTGCCGTTGTGACGGCGCGGGATGGTTTCAGGGACGTCACAATTAAGAATGAAAAGGTGATGCTTGCGTTCATACACCCCGGAAACTCTCTGGGGTTCGACTCGGACCTGGATTGGCCCGCGAAGCTTCCGCGAGCCCGCATCAGCGGGCGGTTAGAAGGCGGCTCGGAAGCCGTGTCTCCGACCTTGACGCTTCGCATCTGGGAGCAATTTCCAGGAGCCTTCAAAACTCGTGCGGAGGAGGCTGGGATCACTGTTCTTCCCACGGACCGGGTAGCGAACTCCGGGACTCGGCTGATGCTCGCGCTACAGGCAATCCCGGATGGAATCGATGTTTACGTTGCTGCTTACGACCATCGGGAAGGAACAGGCAACCCAGGTTTGCAGCTTATTCAAACTCGGCCCGACACGCTGAGGTCCCCGAACGAGCCAAGCCCCTTGCTCATGAGTTCGCATGGTGTTGGGCTCGTTCAGATTGATGTGACGGAGCGGAACGCTGTTGCGGTTTGGGAGTGGGTGAGCGCCGATCCGATATTGCTTCATTCCGTGCGCGAGGTCAGAGTTGACATTTTACTTGCTGCCCCTATTGGTGCCGTCGTCGATACGGGGACAGTCGCCGCGACCGTCATGCTTGCGCCGCAAAGCTACGAAAAAGAGGCTGATTCTCTTCCTGTACCTTGCTTCGGAACATATCATGCCTTCATGAACCTGCTGTCGATTGAGTAATGGAGCTACGCCCGCGATGACAGCGGGCGATGCAAGGACAGGAGTATTTCGGGGGAGTCGTTAGTAAAAATCGTATCGCTCGGGAACGGCTTGCGTTTTCGCGCTTAATTTCGGGGGTTTTGGCAGCACCGGAGCGGTGACCAGGGCGTATTCATGCGGATCTTCGGGGTGTCGCAAAAAAAGGCTCTTGACCTTTCTGGCAATACGGCGGAGAAGAGGGTTCAGGGGGATCAAATGCGCCTCCTGGGGGCAGTCTAACACTTTTCCCTTGACAATCGCGCAATAAGACCCTAATAATGCTAACAACCGGGAGGCTGCCGCGCTGCCTCCTCCTGCCTGGCTCCCTGCTGTGAGCGAAATTTGAATGGAGAAACGACAAATGCCCCTTCCAGTGGAACAACAAGAAGCACTACTTCAAAAAGGATTCTCGCGGCGGCAGCTTGGCCGGATTGCGAGCTTATTAACGGCTGGAGCGGCGCTGCCGTTTTACAACGAATTCGCGATGGCGCAAGATGCCGAGCGCAGGATGATGCGCGGGGCGGGGCGGATGATGGACCCCGACGCGGTACGGATCAGCTCGAATGAGAATCCGATGGGTCCTTGTAAAGAGGGCTGCGAGGCGATGGCGAAGATCGCTCCGCTCGCGTGGCGCTATGCGCCGGTGGGGGATCACCAGGATTTCACGAAGACGGTCGCGGGGATTGAGGACGTGCCGGAGGACCATATTGCGTCGTTCGCCGGGTCGAGCGATCCGCTGCACCGGACGCAGTGCGCCTTCACATCGCCCACGCATAGCTGGACGATGGGCGATCCGGGATATGGCGCTGGGGCTCCGGCGTTTATCGGGTCGAAGCTGAACAGGGTGGCTCTGCGGGCCGATTTCAGCCACGATGTCGAGGCGATGATCAAGACCGATCCGGATGCGGGCGCGTACTACGTCTGCAATCCGAATAATCCGAGCGGTACGGTGACGGCTCGCAAGGACATCGAGTATTTGCTGGCGAATAAGAAGAAAGACGCGGTGGTGGTGATCGACGAGGCGTACATTCACTTCTCCGATCACGCTCAGCCGGCTAGCGATCTGGTGGCGCAGGGCAAGGACGTGGTGGTGCTGCGGACGTTCTCAAAGATTTATGGAATGGCCGGGATTCGCGCCGGGTTTGCGATGGCGCGGCCGGATCTGCTCGCTAAGCTTCGTCCGTATGGCGCTGGGATGCAGCCGGTAATGGGGCTGACGTGCGCCACGGCGAGCATGAAGGTGAAGTCGCTGGTGGCGGAGCGGCGCGCGATCAATAAGAACATTCGTGAGAACACGTTCGAGTTCCTGGAAAAGAAGGGCATCAAGTACGTTCCGAGCGAAGCGAACTTCTTCATGATGGAAGTGAACCGGCCGGGTACGGAGTTCGCGCAGGCGATGGCCGCGAATAAGGTGATCATCGGGCGCGTGTGGCCGGCGTGGCCGACCAAAGTCCGCGTCACGGTGGGTACGCAGGCGGAGATGCTGAAGTTCCAGGCGGCGGTTTCGAAGATTATGGGTTAGCGGCCTGGTGCGGAAACTACTGCCCAATCCCCGCACTGACGTGTGGGGCTATAAACTTGTGGAGTGAGTTCCCGGTCATCCCGACATCGAGAGCTCTCGTGCCTGTCCGCATGCTTACGCATGGCGGTTCCGTCGACACTTATCAGGACCTTGGCGCTCCCGGCGGGGAAGGGACCTAGTTAATCAAGACGGTGCAGGCTGACTGGCGGCAGTTTTCGGCCTGCGCCTTCATCTCGTCTATTTTCGCGTAAAGAGCCTTCGCAAGGACTCCGCGATCCCGCAGGGAAATATAAAGCTTGATGGCTTGGTCGTTCTCGGCGGCGGCGCGAGGGAAGTTTTTCATCGCAATATAAACATCGCCTAGTTCGGTGTGCGTGTCGGCGAGTTGAAGCGTGGGAGACCAGCTTGCACCAGGGCGGTCCGCCAGTGCCTTCCACAAAACAATAGCATGCTGCATTTCCTCAAGCGACGCGGGGAGATCGCCCATGCGGCGCAAAAGGCCGCCTATGCGCTCCGTACTGCTGGCGACGGCGAAGGCGGCGCGGTAATCGTTGGGGTCGGCTGCGGCGGCGGATTGGCGCAGGGCGAGCGCCTTGCGGTAGAACGCGAGCCCGCCGGGAAGATCGCCAAGACGGATGGTCACCCAGCCGAGGTCGCTATAGTCGTATGACAAATCGAGTTGGGCGCGGGGGGTGGGGGCGGCCAGCAGGTACGCTTCATCGATCACGCGGGCTTGCTCGTACTCGCGGCGGCTCTCCTCATAACGCATGACGACTCCGTAGAGCGCGCCTAATTTCTTATGCGCGAGAGCCAGATCTCTGCTCGCAGTAAGATCGCCGGGCAGTAGCTCGACGATATGGCGCTGAAGATCGAGGATACTCACGCGAAGGGGAATTACCTCGGCGTACTTTTTTTCGTCCGTAAGTAAATCGGCCGCGGTAGACTGCGTCGTCATGAGGCTGCGGAGGAGGCTAGGGTCGTTGGGGTGCGCGTGGACAGCCGCTGCGGCGAGGGCGAGATTTTTTTCCGAGAGTATGCGGGCGTGAGCGAGATCTCCGGATTCCGCGTACATCCTGGCGAGGCCGTCGGAGATGCGCAGATAATCGAGGCGGAGCGAATCGTCGGTGGGCGCGCGCGCGACCAGACGGGCGAGAATCCCTTCCGCTTTGCGATAGCTTTCGAGAGCCGCGGACACTTTGCCGAGATTCGAGGTTCCAAGGCTGCCCTGCACGTCGCCAATGCGGCTGTAGCCCAAGGCAATTTCGCGGGCGAGGCGCGGATCGCCTCCGGCTTCGCGCGATAAATTCTCCAGATATTCCAGGGCGCGGCGCACGAGAAGCTCGCGGGCGGCGGTGGCGCCGGGCAGCTTTTCGATGGCGTCGTGAAACTCGAACAGCACGGAGTGGGCGAGATTCTGGACGTCGTTAAAGCGGCGCTGGGCGCGGCGCGCTTCCCACCAGGAGAGTCCCGCGAAGGAGAGAATCAGGGCGGCGGCAAGGGCAGCGGCAGGGGCGGCGATGCGGTGGCGGCGCAGAAATTTTCCGGCTCGATAGGAGAAGGTCGCGGGGCGGGCGTGGATGGGCTGGCCATCGATGTGGCGGCGAAGGTCGCGGGCGAACTCATCGACGGTGGGGTACCGGAGGCGGGGGTCCTTCGCGAGAGCCTTGAGGAGAATTGTTTCGAGGTCGCCTTTGAGATCGCGGCTGAATTGAGAAGGCGCGACGGGTTCTTGCTCCAACGTGACGCGCGCGATTTCCGTGAAGGACGAATTCGCGTGTTTGTACGGACGATGCGCGGTCAGCAATTCGTAGAGAATGACGCCGAGCGAATAAACGTCGCTTGCGACCGTTTGGCGTTCGCCGCGAATTTGTTCGGGGCTGGCGTAGGCGACGGTCATCGGTGCCGGTCCGGCTTGGGTGATCTCGGTGTCGGTATCGGAATCGAGAACGCGGGCTAGGCCGAAATCGAGGAGTTTGGGATCGCCGGAGGGGCTCACCAGGATGTTGCCGGGCTTGAGGTCGCGATGGACGATCAGGTTCCGGTGCGCGTGGGCGACGGCGTCGCATACCAAGAGGAATAACGACAGGCGCGCGGCGATGGTGAGGCGATGTTGATCGCACCAGGCGAGCAGCGGAGGGCCTTCGACATACTCCATGACGAAGTACGGGTGTCCCGATTCGGTCGCTCCGCCATCGAGAAGACGGGCGATACCGGGGTGTTCGAGCTGGGCGAGGATTTGCCGCTCGCGCCGGAAACGGCTATCGAGGCTGGGCTCATGGCGGGCGCCGGTGATCAGTTTGATGGCGACGCGTTTGCGATATTCGCCGTCGGCACGATCACCCAAATAGACCACGCCCATGCCGCCGCGTCCGATCTCGCGAAGGATGGTGTAGGGGCCGATTTGCTTGGGCGGCTTTTCCGGAACTTCTGACCAAAGGGCGGATCCAGGTAGTACGGCCGTGTCGAGCGACTCGGCTTTGCTCTCCATGGCTAGGAGCGATTCGACAGTAGTGCGGAGCTCGGAGTCGGCGCCGCAGAGACGGTCCAGAGTTGCCGTGCGCTCCATGATGGAGGCATCGAGGACACCGGAGAGGACCGCTTTCACTTCGCTCCAGCGTCCGGGGGTCATGCGGAGGAGGTTCCTTCCATCTTTTGCAGCAGCCAGAGGCGGGCAGTGCTCCACTCACGTTTGACGGTGGCGGGAGAGATGCCGATCACCTCGGCGGTTTCCTCAATGGTGAGGCCGCCAAAGTAGCGCAGTTCGACGACGCGGCCCTGTTGCGGGTCGAGCTCGGTGAGCTGTTCGAGGACCTGGTTGAGTTCAAGAACGTCTATGCGCGAAGTGGTGGAGACTCCAAGAGCGTCGTCGAGCGCGACGGCCTGCGTCTGCCCTTTGCGCTTGGCGGCGAGGCGGGCCTGCGCGTGGTTGATAAGGATGCGCCGCATCATGGTCGCGGCGACGCCGAGAAAATGCGCTCTATTGCGCCAATCGACGGCGTGCTGGCTGATGAGGCGTATATAGGCTTCGTGAACGAGCGCGGTGGGTTGCAGCGTATGGTCGGGGCGTTCGTTGGCGAGGAAGAAGCGGGCGAGACGGCGCAACTCCTCATACAATGCGGGCGTCATCTGGTCAAGGGCGGCTTTGTCGCCGTTGCGCCAGTTGATAAGAAGCTGCGTCAGATCCTGGGGCGCCGTCACTCTGCTCCTCACTTATCTTAGCGGAGAAAGGAAACTTGTCACAAATTTCGGCCGGCCGGCGTTGTTGTATTGTGAACGCACCGAGTGACGTTGTGGACGGCATGAAGGCCGGGGAGCAGGCGTTCGATTTCGAGGCCACGTTTCGCGAGCAATATCAGCGCGTCGCGCGGGTGATTGTCCGCGTGGTCAAAGACCATGCGCGCGCGGAGGAGCTTGCGGTCGAGGTGTTTCTCAAGTTCTGGAGGAGTCCTGGGGCGCAAAGAGAGAAGGCCGAAGGGTGGCTTTACAGGACTGCGGTGCGAAAAGGTTTGGACGAACTGCGGCATCGGACCCGGCGCAGCAAGTATGAACGGCTGCTTGGATTTGGCAAACGGGTTCCGACCCCGGAGGACGTTCGCAGTGCCGCTGAGGAGCAGGAAAAAGTTCGTTCGGTGCTGGCCGTTATGGAATCGCGTCAAGCGAAATTGCTAGTTCTCAAAAGCCACGGCCTCAGCTACGAGGAATTGGCGGCGGCGCTGGAGTTGAATCCCGTTTCGATTGGAACCATGCTCAGTCGCGCACAGGACGCGTTTCGAAAGGAGTACATAAAACGATATGGAAGAGAATAACCAGTGGGTCGACGACCGTTTAGCCAAACTGACACCGGAGGAGGAATGGCAGCCGCATGTCACGACGGCGTTCGCGCGATTTGAAGATCGCCGCACTCAGAGGAGATTTCCGCGTGCCATTCTGGTGGCGATCGTCGCGCTGGTCTGCGTGGCGACCTTCCCCGCGCCGAGGGCTTTTGCGCAACGCATGATCGCTCCGTGTGTGGAGGCGTGCGAGAGTCTCGTGATGAACCCTCCAGGCATGCACTATCTCCTCCACCGGATGATCTGGACCGTCCACGGCTGGATGGGTTTCGCGCCACCGGATTTCGCTTTGACCGACGTCTCCGGCGCGAATTTCCAATTGTCCGATTACCAGGGCAAGGTGATTCTGCTGAATTTCTGGGCGACGTGGTGCAAGCCTTGCGAAGGGGAGATTCCGTGGTTCGTCGAGTTCCAGCGTGAGCACGGGAACCAAGGATTCACCGTGATTGGGGTTTCGCTCGACGAGGACGGATGGAAGGCCGTGCGGCCGGTTATTGAATCGCAGAAGATCAATTATCGCGTCGGCATAGGCGACAACGCGCTGGCTCAAAAATACGGCGTTGATTCGCTCCCGAAAAGCCTCCTGATCGACCGGGATGGACGAATCCTGGTCAAGCATGTGGGAATCACGAGCAAGAGCCAGTATGAGCGGGAGATCGTTCGAGCGCTTTGGGCTGAACTAAGTCAGGCTGAGCGTGACCGACTTCGCCCCCAGGGTCTGTAGCAGGTTCCGGATGACCGTTTCCGCGTTGCGCCGCGCCTGATCGAGAATGCCCATGTCGAGCGCCGCCTGCTCGATCGATTTGGTCGCGGCGAGGCGCGCCTGGCGTTCAAGATCGGGATCGGCGGAGACCCAGGGCGTCCACCAAGTGATCCGGCGATCCCAAACTTTGGTCTCCTTATCGTCAATCACAATGTGAAAAATCCGCGCAGGTGGCAGCGAGACTTTGATGTTCCGGTCAGGAGGTATTTTGATGCTGGCGGGTGATAACGAGGAGAGATCGACGCCGGCCAGCACCTCGGCCTGTACGATCAACAACAATTTCTCCGAGCCGACTGGGGACTTCTGCTCTTCGAGCCCGACGACTTTTTGCACCGTGTATTTGATCGAGACGAGTTCGCTCAGGCTCTGAATTTCGCGGACCATTGCGGGCGCATCCAGAGTGCTTAGAGGCGGCGTGCGGCGCTCGACTACGTTTTGCCAGGCGAGGACGAGGACGATTCCCGCGACAGCCCCGGCGACGGTCCATCCTAGTCGCAAGTCTCATTGTATCGCCCATTTACAACTACAATAAAAACGTGCCTCCCCTCCGTTTTATCGGCGGGCTCGTTATTGCCGCCACGATCCACGCGGCTCCCGCCATTTTTCCGCTTAAGGATATCCGCGCGGGACAGCACGGAATCGGGCGCACCGTTTTTTCGGGCTCGCGCGTCGAGGAGTTTGACGTGGAAATTCTCGGCGTGCTGGAAAACATGAGCCCCAAGGAATCGATTATCCTGGGCCGTCTCAAAGGTGGACCGCTGGAACATACGGGCGTCATGCAGGGCATGAGCGGATCGCCAGTTTATATCGACGGTAAGCTGGCCGGCGCGGTCGCGCTGAGTTTTCCGCTCTCGAAAGACGCCATCGCGGGCATTCGCCCCATTGAAGACATGCTGCGCGTGGAGCCGGATGGCGCCCGCGTAATGGCGCGCCAGCGCTATATGGCTCGCGATGCGCGCCTGGAAGAAATCGCTACGCCTGTTTCGTTTTCCGGATTCACGTCCGCCACGCTGGAGCATTTCGGTGCGCAACTTCGCGAAATGGGAATGGATCCGCGTCAGGGCATTTCGGGCGGCGGCAAGCCGGCGGACCGCATGGGCGATCCGAAGAGCCTTATTCCCGGTTCCATGATCAGCGCGCAGCTTCTTTCGGGCGACTACAGCATCAGCGCCGACGGAACAGTCACTTGCATCGACGGCGATCACATCTACGCGTTTGGGCACCGCTTCATGGCTTCCGGTCCGAGCGATATTCCATTCGCGCGCGCCGAGGTGCTCGCGCTGTTGCCGAATTTGTCGAGTTCCTTCAAGATTTCCACCGCCCGCGAATGGATGGGCACCCTTACCGACGATCGGAGCACGGCTGTTTCCGGCGTGATGGGGCGACGTGCGGCGATGGCTCCCGTGGATATTCGCGTTGGCAAGAATGTGTATCACATGCAGGTGGTGCAGGATCGCGTGATGGCGCCCTTGGTGACGCAGATGGCCCTCTATTCGGCAATCGATGCGACGGAGCGCTCGCAGGGAGGCTCGACATTTTCGGTGCGCGGCCATCTGGATTTCGAAGGCGGCAGCGTGCGGATCGACAACGTTTATAGCGGCGACGTGGCGGTGGCGGCGCTGGCGTCGCTCGGGGTCGGCACGTCTTTGAACTACGCGATGGCGAGCGGTTTCGACGCGTTCAGGCTGAAGGGCGTCACGCTCGAGGTCGGCGTGGCCGATCGAAAGAGCCAGATGCAGATCGTCGATATCGCGGCGCCGCGCAGCGTCCGGCCGGGCGAGGATGTCACGCTGATCGTCACGCTGGCCGGCGAGAATGGCGTCGAATCGCAGCGCAAGGTGGCGTACCATGTGCCGGTCGGCGCGCCG
The DNA here is from genome assembly GCA_003170295.1 of Bryobacterales bacterium. Lineage (GTDB taxonomy): Bacteria > Acidobacteriota > Terriglobia > Bryobacterales > Bryobacteraceae > Palsa-187. The sequence continues at coordinate 78,973 of PNAJ01000133.1, forward strand.
ATGGGTCCGATCAACTTTACCGCGGCCGACGCATCGCAAACGAATATGACGGAGTTCGGCGCGTCGATCGGGTTGCAGCATCATTCGCCGGGCCAGGTGTTGGGATTTCTCAACGGCCTGCGCACGAACACGAAAGCATATGTCCGCGTGTGGCGGAATGAAGCGGCGTATACCATCGATGGCCACGATCTTCCCAGCCCTCCGCCATCGGTAGCGATGATTCTCAGTCGCGCACAGATGCAGGGGGCTGGGCTGCCGAATCTGCGTGGATCGAAGCTCGCAGAGATCGAGATTCCCGCGGGAGACGACGTCGTTACCGGATCGAAGACGGTACAGGTCGAGGTGAGAGAGCCATGAAGTGGCCGGTACTGATTGCGGCGCTTGCGTCCTGTTCCTTCGCCGCAACAACGGCCACCTGGGAGATGACCGGGTATCAGGATTTTCTGCGCGGCCGGATTAACGGGCTCTCGCTCACGCGCGATGGACGCCTGATGCTCGGCTCTAAACTCGACATTTTGTTCGACTCGGGGCAACCGCAAATCTGGAGCATAGCGCAAGCCCCCGACGGGTCGCTCTACATGGGGACTGGACATCGCGGGCGTCTTTATAAATTGGATACGGCGGGAAAAAGCTCGCTGGTCTGGACGTCGGATCAATCGGAAATATTCGCGGTCGCCGTCGATTCCAAGGGCGTGGTGTACGCCGGCACGTCGCCCGACGGAAAGGTCTACCGTATCGAAAACGGCCCCCAAGGCATAAGAGCCGCTGAATACTTTTCGCCTGGCGCCCGCTACATCTGGGCGTTGAAAGCGGCTGCGGACGGATCGCTATTCGTCGGCACGGGCGATCAGGGAAAAGTGTTTCGGGTGACGGCCGCCGGCGTTGGCTCCGTATACTATGAAACCGGCCAATCCCACGTGACGTGCCTCGAACTCGATTCGCACGGGGCTCTGCTCGCGGGCAGCGAGCCGAACGGCATTCTCTATCGCATCACCGCCGCGAACAAGGCCTTCGTGTTGTACGACGCGACGCTTCCTGAAATCCGCTCCATCGTCCCAGCGGCGGATGGCAATCTTTATGTCGCGGCACTGGGCGGCAGCGTCGCGCGACGAATCGGATCGGCGAGCGGCGGCGCAAACGGCGCGGCCACCGGAGCCGTAGCGCCGACCGTCGCCACGATCACGGTCACCGATCAGCAGGCGGGACTCGCGCCACCACCGAAGCCGGAGGCCGCAAAGAATCCCGTGACTGCGCCGTCTTCAGCACTGGCGGCGGCTTCTGGAAACGTCGATTACGCCGGCGTAGACAAGTCCGCGCTCTATGTGATTCATCCCGACAACACGGTTGAGACGCTGTGGAGCTCGAAGGAAGAAAATATCTACGACGTAGCGATGTTCAACTCGTCGCTGTTGTTCGTCACCGACGTGCAGGGCCGCTTGTACCGGCTGGATCGCGATCGCAAGGCGACGCTGGTCGCGCAATCGAATGAAGGAGAAGCCACGCGGCTGCTGGAATCGCGAGGTACCCTGCTGGCAGCGACCGGCAATCTGGGCAAACTTTTGCGGCTCGATACCGGAACGGTTGCGATGGGCTGGTTCGAATCGCCGGTACACGATTCTTCCACGGTGGCGCGATGGGGAAGGCTCGCCTGGCGGGGCGACGCGAAAGGCATCGCGTTCAAGACGCGCAGCGGAAACTCCCTGCGGCCGGACGCGACGTGGAGCGATTGGTCCCTGCCGCTCACCGATCCCGACCGCGCGGCGATTACCAGTCCCAACGCGCGTTACATTCAATGGCGTGCGGAATTTTCAGGGATTGCGGGGATGGTTCCGTCGCTCGATAGCGTGACGATCGCGTATCTTCCGCAGAACACGCCGCCGAATGTGCGGAGCATCAATGTGACCGCTGTCAGCGGCTCCACGAAATCGGGCGCGGCAGCGGCTGCGGCAGCAACCGCGAGCTACGCCATCACCGTGACCGACTCCGGAGAGGCTCCCGCCACGGCTGGCACGCCTTCCCAAACGCTCTCGCGGATCCCTGGACAGCAGGTGCAGATTTACTGGCAGGCGGACGATCCCGATGGGGATCGGCTCATTTACAGCCTCTATTTTCGCGGCGAAGACGAGACTCGCTGGAAGCTGCTGCGCGCCAATATGATGGAGAATACGTACCTGCTCGACGCGGATGTGTTCGCCGACGGCCGTTACTATTTTCGCGTGGTCGCGTCGGACTCGCCATCGAATCCCGCGAATCTGGCACGCGAGGCGGAACTGGTAAGCGCGCCGATTCTGATCGACAGCACGCCGCCAACGGTAACCGCGAGCGCACCCCGCCGCTCGGGCGCCGTCGTCGAAATCGATGTCGATGCGGAGGATCGCGGCTCCGTGTTGCGCCGCTGCGAGTACTCCCTCGACGCCGGCCAATGGATGCAGGTCGAAGCAGCCGACGGCGTCACCGATTCCGCGCGCGAGCATTTCCTGGTCCGCCTCGAGAAAGTCTCCCCAGGCGAGCACCTGATCGTGATTCGCGTTTACGATGCCGCGGGTAATGCCGGGCTAACGAAGGTGATCGTTCGTTAGTTCGAAAACGCATACAGCTTCGTCGGCGTCCGGACATAAATCGCATTGCCGACGAAAGCCGGCGTCGCGAAGAGGGGCTCTCCGAGATCGTTCTTCGCCAGTACTTCGAGCCGGTCTCCTCCCGAGATGACTGTGAGAACTCCTTCGTATGATGCGAAGTAGATCCTTCCTCCTGCTGCGACCGGCGACGAAAAATATGTACCGGGAGCGAGCCTTCCCCGGACCATAAGCTGTCCCGTCTTCGCGTTCATGCATGAAACGGTACCTCCATTGGCAATCGCGTACACGCGATTCGCGAACCACAGCGGCATGGGAATTTCAGGCACTCCGCGTGGCTCCTTCCATGCGATTTTCGTAGCGCTGATATCGTCATGGCCACCCGGAGTAATGGCCAGCAGTCCGTGTTCACTCGGCGGTTCGGAAATGCCTTTCGTGAACGCTTCCCATTCCGCGAGATCGACTTTGCCGTCGCGATTGGAGTCGGCGGCCCGAAAAACACGCGGCCCGGGCATGCTTTGATCCGCGCCCCTCACGCCCTCCAGACCGGGTCTCCGCGCTGTCAGAATATTCGGTGGAAATTCGTCGGCGGTCAGAATGCCGTCGCGATTCTTATCATATTGCTTGATCAACGAGTCAAAATCCGGATAGGGAACTCGCAAATCGGGCTCGCCCGAGTTGAACCACGTGCCGACGTAGATCGCATCCGGACCGGCGACGGGAGAATCCGCGCCTTGCGTGCCGATCTTCACCCACCATTTCCGCGCGCCGGTCGCCAGATCGAAACCCACGATTTCGTTGCGGTGGTGAAGAACGACCTCATTCTTCCAAAGCGCCGGAGTCGAGGAGTTGAATGGCCGGCCCTGCAATTCCTGGTACTGCGTTTGCTTCCAGACGATTTTCCCGGTCCGGCGTTCCACGGCCAGCAAGTAAGGCTCCTCCCCTTCGTCGCGGCTCAGAATGACGAAATCGCCAGCGAGAATCGGCGATGTGCCGCTGCCATAGGGTACCTTCACCAGGGGCAGCGGGAGTGACCACTTCTGATTACCGTCGTAGTCGAAGGCAATCAGCCCATAAGATCCGAAATAGGCGTAGACATGCTCGCCATCCACCGCAGGCGTCGCAGTGGCGGGACTGCTGATCTCATGAACCTCCTCAATATCCTTCGCGGGAATCTCGCGACGCCAAGAAAATTTCCCGGTGCCGCGATCGAGAGCGACGATCAACAGCTTCTTCGCGTCCTTATCGAACGCCGACAGAAAAATGCGATTTTCCCAAACAACCGGTGACGAGTGGCCGGAGGGAATGGACACTTTCCAGAGCATCCGCTTGCCGGGACCGAACTCGACCGGAGGATTCTCCGCCGGTGCGGCGATGCCGCTACCGCCAGGTCCGCGAAACTGCGGCCACGACGGGACATCGGCCGCCAGCAATAGCAACAGGAACGCAGTCATGCCGCCGGCACCACCGGCGCGTAGCTGCCCACCTTGTCGATGTTCAGCACCATGTTTCCAGTCTCGTCAAAGTCAAAGGCCGGCGTGAACTTCGCATTCCAGGCAATCTCGTCGAAACGGTACGAATAGCGCGCGCGGACGCTCTGGCTGAACGTCTCATCAAAGCCCTTGATCAGAACAATCACCTCGGCCTGCTTCTGCTCCAGGTCTTCTCTGGTCTTTCCGAACAGCGGGCTGGATTCGTCGATGGGATGCACGATCGTCCACGTCAACGCCAGAAAATCGACGGTATCGCGTTCGAGGGGCAAGCCTTGGAACGTGCGTTTCAGCTTGCCTGGCTCGCCCTCCACCAACATCAGGATCACGGTGGCCTCCATTTCCATCAAGGCATTGGGACGCCGGTTGACGATGCGAAATTGCAGGCTGGTGCGGCCTTCGTAAGGGGCGATCAATGCTTGCTCGCTGAAGCCAATTCGCGCCGAGGGCCGGGAAAAACGCCCGAACAGAATACCGGTTGCGAGCGCGAATCCTAACAGCCCGATCAACGCCTCTATCGCCGCGAGAATGTTCGCCGACACCGAACCCGGCGCAATATTTCCATAGCCGACTGTCGTCAGCGTGTGGGCGCTGAAGAAGAACGCATTCAGAAAACGATCGAACTTGTGCGGCGCATCGCCGCCCTGCAAATGGCCTGGTCCCAGCGAATAATAGATCCCCGCGAAAAATGTATTTACCGCTAAATACGCCGCGAACACCAGGGCCAGAAAGGTGGGCCACCCCATGCTGATCAGGTGCAGATAAGGATGGATGTCGCGCCAACCCGTGCCTTGCCGGGATACGTTAAAACTGCCATCCTTATTGATGGCCCGCCGCAGAATACCGGTGTATTGTTGCGTCAGCCCCGGGTCGAAAGTCGGTTTCGCCATATCTCACGATCTTAGTCGAAACAAGTAGACTTTAGAGAGGAGAACCATCATGATTCGTCACGCAGAGGCACAATGGAATGGCTCGATTAAAGAAGGCAAAGGTCACGTGAAGGTGGAGACGGGCGCGCTCGACAGTCCGTATAGTTTTAAGTCGCGATTTGTGGGCGGCGGTGAAACGAATCCAGAAGAGTTGCTAGGCGCGGCCCATGCGGCCTGTTTCTCGATGGCTCTTTCCGGCGTTTTGACGAAAGACGGTCATCCACCCACCAGCATCCACACGACGGCCGCGGTTCATATCGATCCAGTAGAAGGCGGTTTTGCGATCACGAAGATCGAACTGGAAACCGTCGGCGAAGTACCCGGCATCGATGCCGCCGCGTTCGAGGCCGCCGCAGCCGGCGCGAAAGCAGGCTGCCCGCTTTCAAAAGCCCTCGCGGCCGTCGAGATTCACCTGAAAACGACGTTCAAGTCGTAGCTCCGACAGATCGCAGAAACTCCGCGAGCGACTTTCCTGGTTCCACTTCGAAAGTCGTGTCCAGGGCGACGCATACACTCATCCTATGTAGCCAGAAACTGCGAAAATCCTTTCGCGATTCGCACCACGCCGCGAGCGACCAGCCCGTTCCCCAGAAATACAGTCCTAAAGGACGCAGGACCCGGCGGCTCTCTTGCTCTTTCTTATCGCGATAGGAAACGTCCAGCTTCCGGCGCGAGGCGATCGATTGACGCACTAATTCGACGCGCTGACCGAGTGCGGGATCGAGATGAAACGTGGGGGCATAGAGCTGCGGTTGTTCAATTTCCTCGCGCCTCTGCTAGGGCAGCGTCAGAGCGACCTTATCTAGAGCCATTCGCGCGGCCGAGCGCAATGACGGTCCGGTGAACGCCTCTGCCATGCGCAGGCCGACCACCACGGCCTCGACTTCGTCGCGGGTGAACATAAGTGGAGTCAGATCGTAGGCGCGGTCTATGCGATAGCCGACGCCTGCCTCGCCTTGTACCGGCACTCCGGACAACGAGAGATCGCGCACGTCGCGGTAAACAGTGCGCTGCGAGACACCAAGCCAATCGGACAGTTGCGCGGCGGTAGTGAGCCGCCGCGCCCGCAGATGTTGCACGATTTGAAAGAGTCGGTCCGCCCTGCGCACCTCCTTATTTCACCGCAAACAAGCCGACCCGGTTGCCCTCCGTGTCTTTGATGTGTGCGAAAAAGCCGATTTCCGGCACCGGAGTCTTCGGGAAAACCACCTGTCCGCCAGAGGGCTGAACGCGATTCAGCACTTCATCGAGCGAATCCCCGGCATTCAGGTAGATGATGACTCCGTCGTTCGTTGGAACCAGCGCCGGCCCTCTCATCACGCACCCACCTGATGCCTTTTCGCGATCGTAGGGGAAGATGCCCATCACATTCGGACCGGCAGCCCACTCTTTTAATTCGACGCCGAACAGTTTTTCGTAAAAGGAACGCGCTCGCGCGAAGTCGAGTGCGGGAATCTCAAACCAGCTAAGAGGTTGTGTCATGCGTCGATGATGCGGCAGGGCTACTGACAGCCTTATGTCAGGAGATGTTACGATTCTCGACATTATGCGTATTCTGGCTCTGCTTCTGTGCGCGTCCTCTGTATTCGCGCAAACCAAGGCGCGCGCCCGGGACCTAGGAGTGCCACTCGAAGGGAATCCTGGACCCCTGAACGCGATCACCGATGTTGCGGGCATTGAAGTCGGCCACAGGACTATTATCTCCGGTGACGGAAAACTCGAGGTCGGCAAAGGGCCTGTGCGCACCGGCGTGACGGCAATCTGGCCTCGCGGCAAGCAATCGTCCGATCCCGTATTCGCGGGCTGGTTTTCGCAAAACGGCAATGGTGAGATGACAGGGACGCCGTGGCTGGAGGAATCGGGATTCGCGGACGGACCGATTCTCATCACGAACACACACAGCGTCGGTGTGGTGCGAGACAGTTTTCTCGCCTGGCTGGTGAAGAACAATCGCAAGCCTGGGACCAATACTTTCGACGGCGGGTTTTATACCTATCCGATTGTCGCGGAAACCTACGACGGGTATCTGAACGATGTGAACGGTTTCCACGTCAAGGCGGAGGATGTGACCCTGGCTCTCGAAACCGCGGCTGGCGGACCTGTGGCTGAGGGCAATGTCGGTGGTGGTACTGGGATGGTCTGCTATGGATTCAAGGGCGGGATCGGAACGGCATCGCGCAGGCTGACCGCCGCGCAGGGAGGCTACACCGTGGGCGTTCTCGTCCAATGCAACTGCGGAAGCCGACGGCAGCTTCGGATCGGAGGACTGCCGGTGGGAGTGGAACTGGCGCAGGACATGCCAGTGGCCAGCGTGCGCTCTCCGTACCGTGAGGATGTGGGGTCGATCATCATAGTGGTAGCGACGGATGCCCCTCTGCTTCCTCATCAGGCGAAGCGGCTGGCGCGGCGCGCGACCCTTGGATTGGGGCGCACTGGCTCAATATCCGGCGATGGCTCCGGCGATATTTTCATCGCGTTCTCGACTGCGAACGCACATGTGGCGGGATCGAAAGAGGTCGCCGCGGTGCAGATGCTGCCGAACGATCGGCTGAATCCGGTGTTCGAAGCGGCCGTCCAAGCCACTGAAGAGGCGATCGTGAATGCGATGGTTGGCGCCGAGACCATGACCGGAGTCGACGGGCACAAGGTGTATGCACTTCCGCACGACCGGCTGCGGGAAACTCTGAAAAAATATAACCGGCTGATGCCGTGATCGTTGAGCTTTGCTAAAGCATCGCTTCAACAAACCCCGATTGACGTATCCAATACTGCTGGATAAAGTTGAGACCAATGGTGGGGTTCGCTTTCCTTTTGCTTGTTAGTGCGGACGCGGTTTCGTTCACTGTGGCCGCCGACGGCTCCGCTAACTTCAAGACCGTGCAGGCTGCGGTGAATGCAGCACCTTCAAGTGGGGTTACGGTATACATCCGCCCCGGAATTTACCGGGAGAAGCTCTTCGTCAACAAGGCGCATATTCAATTACGAGGGACCAGCGCTAACGCGTCGCAGGTGGTTCTCAGTTACGACGATAGCGCGGGTACGGTTGGTGGTACCACGAAATCCGCCAGTGTGACGGTCGCGGGCGACGATTTCTACGCGGAAAATCTAACGATGGAAAATACGTTCAGCCGTACGCGTGCGCTGACGCAGGAAAGCTCGCAGGCGGTAGCTTTGAAAATCTCCGGTGATCGAAGCGTGCTGCGCAACGTTCGATTCCTGGGTTTCCAGGACACGCTGTACGCGAACGGCAAGCCCGCGCGGCAGTACTTTGCCGACTGCTACATCGAAGGCAACGTCGATTTTATTTTTGGCGACGCGCGCGCATTTTTCGAAAACTGCGAGATTCACAGCAAAGCTCATAAAGTGGTGTACATCACCGCGCAGAGCAAGCTGCATGAGGACGAGCGCAGCGCCTACGTGTTCGACCACTGCCGTCTCACGGCCGATCCGGAAGCGAATCCAATTTATCTCGGCCGCCCGTGGAGGGCCTACGCAACGGTCGTTTTCCTGAACACGCTGATGGGACCGAAGATCGAGCCCGAAGGCTGGCACGAATGGGAGCACGATGGCAAGCTGTCGTTGCCGACTGTCTTTTACGCCGAGTACAAGTCATCCGGTCCAGGAGCAAATCCAGCGCGAAAGCAGTTGTCCGAGACAGAGGTAAAGCAGTTTGAGTTAAAGACATTCTTCGATGGCTGGAACGCCAGGGAGGTGCACTAGATGCTCTTCCTGCTGGCGCTCCTATTGGTTCAGGATACCCGGCAAGTTACAGAGCCGGTGATCCCAGAAAGTTGCACCGTGCTTGCGGCGCGCCTCTCGAACATCGAAGACGACAAGCCTGATACAGCGCGCATTCAGGAAGCCCTCGATAAGTGTCCGGCGGGACAAGCCGTCGAGTTGACCGGGAAAGTTTTCCTCGCGGGTCCGCTCAAATTGCGCGCGGGCGTGACGCTGCTGGTGGATGCGGGCGCAACGTTATACGGATCGAGGAATCCGCGCGATTACGATCTTTCTCCGGGAAGTTGCGGCATTGTGGACAAAAAGGGTCATGGCTGCAAAGCCCTGATTTCCGGAGATCGCGTGTCCGGGGCCGCGGTGATGGGCGGAGGCATCATCGACGGCCGCGGAGGCGCAACGCTTATCGGTCAAAAAGATTCCTGGTGGGATTTAGCGCAGGAAGCCAAGGTCAAGAACCTGAATCAAAGCGTGCCGCGGCTGATGGCGTTAAGCCACTGCGACAATTTCACGTTGTATCGAATCACACTGCACAACTCGCCCAATTTTCACGTGGCGTACAGCGGAGGCAATGGCTTCACGGCTTGGGGGGTCATCATTAACGCTCCTAAGACTGCGCGAAATACGGACGGCATCGACCCTGGAAGCGCGCAGAACGTGACCATTAAGAGCTGTTTTATCCGCACTGGCGACGATAATGTCGCAATTAAGGCCGGTTTACCCGGTCCAACATCGCATATGACGATCGAAGACAACCATTTTTACAGCGGTCACGGCATGTCGATCGGCAGCGAGACGGACGGCGGCGCGAGCGCGATTCGGGTGACGAATCTGTCCATCGATGGGGCCGATAACGGCATCCGCATCAAATCCAATTCGAGCCGCGGCGGCGCGGTGCGCGACGTCGTGTATGAAGACGTTTGCATCAAGGACACGAAGAATCCGATCCTGATGGATTCCAATTATTCGTATTTCGGAGAAGCGCGGGACAAGCTGCCTTCCTTCGTTGGGATCATCTTGCGCAATGTTCGCGTCTTGAGCGCCGGAAAAATCACGCTGAACGGTTTCGATGCGTCGCACCGGCTGGGGATCACGTTCGACAACGTGTTTCTGGACGCGGCTGCGGCAAGCAAGTTTTCGGCCACGCATGCCAATATCACCGAAGGCGCGGGAGGGGTAAACTTTTACGCCTCAGGTGACGATGTTCACATCGTAAAAAACTCAGGGAAAGCCGCACGAAACACCTGTGAAGGGAAATTTGTACCCTTCCCAGGTGGAGATTAAAGGAGCTATGTTTATGAGGTTCTGCCTCGCTGCAGTGATCGCAATGCTAATGCCGATGGCGGTTTTCGGCCAGGAAACTAGAGGAACGATCAGTGGTGCCGTGATCGATTCCACGGGCGCCGGCATCCCCAACGTGAAAGTGACTACGACCGAGACGCGCAGCGGTACCAGAGCGTCCACGATGTCGAATTCCTCCGGGCAGTACACCATCCCATTTCTCGCGCCGGGGCTTTACGAGGTTGCCGCGGAGACGCAAGGCTTCAAGAAGTTCGTGCGCTCCGGCCTGGAACTTGGGTCGGGCGACCATCCGGTGATCGATATTCGTCTCGAGATCGGCGATGCTTCGCAATCGGTGGAGGTGGTGGGGGACGTATCGCTGATCAATACCGAAAACTCTTCCACCGGGCAGACGATCACGGCTCAACAGGTAGAGGATTTTCCGCTCAACGGGCGGACACCGATGATGCTCGCCCAGTTGGCGATCGGCGTCATCTCAACGGGTAGTCCGTCGCTGGTTCATCCGTTCGATAACGGAGCCGCGGCCGCGTGGAGCATCGGCGGAGCGCCGGCGCAGACGAGCGAACTGTTGATCGATGGGGCGCCGAATGGAACCTGGGACAATCGCGTGGCGTACAATCCGCCGCAGGACGCGGTGCAGCAGGTGGTGGTGAAGGCGTTCGATTCCGATTCGGCGTATGGACACACCGGCAGCGGCACGCTGAACCAGGTAATGAAGACGGGAACCAATGATTTCCATGGTTCGCTGCACGAGTTCAATCAGGTGTCGGCGCTGACGGCGAACAACTTTTTCAATAATCAGAAAGGCCTCGGAAATCCGCTCACGCACTTCAACCAATATGGTGCGTCGATAGGCGGCCCGGTTCTGATCCCGAGACTCTTCAATGGGCGCAACAAGCTGTTTTGGTTTTTCGCGTGGGAGAACCTGAAGGATTCTCAGCCGAATACGGATTTCACGACGGTCCCGACGGATGCGGAGAAGCAAGGTAATTTTTCGGCGTACGGGGCAACGATGTACGACCCAAACACCGGTACGCTCACCGGCACTGTCGTCAACCGGACGCCTTTCGCGGGCAACATTATTCCGACCGCCCGGCTAAACCCCATTTCGGTCGCGTACATGAAGTATTATCCGGAGCCCAATGTGATTGGACTCGCCAACGGTTTCGCTAATTTCGGTAACAGTGCCACTTCGAACGACAACTACAGTAACGAGCTGGGCCGCATCGACTACAACATGAGCGATCGCAGCCGGCTCGCTTTCAACGTCCGGCACAATTCCGAGTTCCAAACGAAGAACAATTACTTCGGTAACGTGGCGACTGGAACCAACCTGACGCGCGAGAACTGGGGTGCTTCGGCCGACGAAGTGTACACGCTGACGCCCACGACAATACTGAATCTACGCGTTAACTTTACGCGGATGAACGAAATTCATGCGGAGCCCAGTTCCGGATTCGATCCGGCGTCGCTAGGATACCCGGCCTACATTGCAGGATCGTCGCAATATGCACAGATGCCGTTTATCGGATTTAGCGGCAGTTGCGGCAGCCAGACCAGTTTCCAGTGCCTGGGCGATAACGGCGCGTCGAAGGATCCGTCCCAATCGTTCCAGCTTTTTGGAGACGTCGTCAAGATCGTAGGTACGCATGCGATGAAGTTCGGCTTCGATGGGCGGCAATATCGCTTGAATGTCGCCACTTACGGGAACTCGTCCGGCAGCTATACTTTCGCCAACAACTGGACGAAACAAGCGAGTAACACATCGACCGCGGCGGTGCCGGGTCAAGACCTTGCGTCCATGCTTCTGGGATTGCCGACGGCAGGACAGTTCGACGTGAACGCGCGCGCTTCGTTTTATTCGTATTACTACGGAGGCTTCTTTCAGGACGACTGGCGGCTGAAGAAGAATCTCACTGTGAACCTTGGTGTACGGTTCGATCACGATCTGCCGTACAGCGAGAAGTATGGCCGCGCGGTGGACGGATTTAACACGACGGCGGCGAATCCAGTTGCCGCGGCGGCGATTGCAGCATACGGAAAGAGTCCGATTCCTCAGATTGCCGCCGGCAGCTTCGCCGTTCCAGGCGGGTTGACGTTCGCTTCTCCGAGCGATCGTACGCTCTATCAGAATCCCACGCGCCTGGTCAGTCCCCGAGCGGGATTCGCATGGAGTCCGGACCTGTTCAAGGGCAAAACCGTAATTCGAGGTGGATTCGGCATGTTCGTCGCACCCGTCACGGTTGCCAACCTCGCGATCACCGGAGCCTATTCATCGAACCCGATCGTCGATCAGGAAGGCTTCAGCCAGACCACGACGTTCGTGGTGCCGAGCAACTTCCTGACGCCAACGACGACGATCAGCAATCCGTTTCCGGCTGGCATCCTGCAACCGACCGGCTCCGCGGCAGGTCTTTCGACGTTCCTCGGCCAGACCGTTTCGTTCCTCAATCCCAAGGTGAGGAATCCATATTCGATGCGTTGGAATTTCGGCTTTCAACATACGCTCTCAAAGGACATGGTGTTGGAAGTGGTCTACATTGGAAACCATTCGGTCCATCTTCCAATCCCCACGACGCAGTTGAACGTGATTCCCCGGCAGTATCTGAGCACGCTGGGAACACGGGATCAGACGCTAATCAACCGTCTTACGGCAACCGTCGCGAATCCTTTTGCGGGCCTTCTTCCGGGCACCAGTTTGAACAGCGCGACCACGACGGTGGCCCAGTTGCTTGCGCCCTATCCTGAATTTCCAGTTGGATCGGGAAGCCAGTCCACGGGCGTCATCGAGCAGAACGCCAATCTGGGAAGCTCATTTTTCCAAAGCGTGAACGTCCGCTTGGAAGAAAGGCTTTCCCATGGCATCAGCCTGATCGGTACGTTCATCCGATCGAAGTTGATCGAGGAGGATAGCTGGCTGAACGACACCGATCTCAGCCCCGAGAAGCGGATCTCGCCTTTCGATCATCCGAATCATTTTGTCACTGCGGCGGTTTACACGTTGCCGATAGGGAAGGGCAAGTTGGTAAACACTGAGTCACGCTGGTCGAATGCGGCGTTCGGTGGCTGGGTCTTGACAGGCATCTACACGTTTCAGACCGGTCAGCCCATCAATTGGGTGAACGGAAGCACGACAACACCCGGCGATTACGTGTACTATGGCGGCGATCTGAAGCTCCACAACCGCGACGTTTCCAGCCCCACCGCAACCGCGTTCGACATCACGAGATTCCCGATCGCGTACACCGATCAGACAGGCACGCAGATCACTGTCGCGGCACAGCAACTTCAATATCACATCCGCACATTCTCGACGACGTTCCCGAACCTGCGGCAGGATGGTATCAACAACTTCGATTCCTCGCTGCTTAAGCGGTTCAATTTTACGGAACGGATCTACTTCCAGCTTCGGTTGGAGGTGTTCAATATCGTCAACCATCCGACGTTCGCGGCTCCGAACGCCCAGGCGACGAATGCGAATTTTGGCGTAATTACGGCGCAGTCGAATCGTCCGCGAACGATCCAGATCGGAGCTCGGTTCGTATTTTAGGGATCTACGCGGGCGTGCGCTCTGGCTCGGGGTGGACGGCGGGGGTCTTCTTCCGCCAATGTCCGATCCATTCCTGGAGCCCGGCCATATAGGTATAAAACACCGGCGTCAGGTAAAGGGTCACTAATTGCGAGAACAGCAGTCCTCCGACGACGACCAATCCAAGAGACTGACGAGCCTCGCCGCCCGCGCCATATCCGACGGCGATTGGCACCGCGCCGAGCAACGCGGCCATGGTGGTCATNNGTCATCATGATGGGGCGGAAACGGATCAGGCAGCCTTCATAGATCGCTTTTTCAGGCGCCATGCCGTGGTTGCGTTCGGCATCGAGCGCGAAGTCAATCTGCATAATGGCGTTCTTTTTCACGATTCCGATCAGCATGATGAGACCCACGAACGCGTAGATGTTCAGATCCATGTGAAAGAGATAGAGCGTCACGAGCGCGCCGAATCCGGCGGAGGGCAGGCCGGAAAGAATCGTGATCGGGTGGATGTAGCTCTCGTACAGAATGCCCAGCACGATGTAGACGACCAGGATCGCGATCAGCAGCAGCACCCACAGATTGCCCAGCGAGTTTTCAAACGCCTTCGCAGCACCCTGGAAGCTAGTCGACACCGTTTCAGGTAGATTGGCGCTGGCGATCGCACGGATCTTTTCCACTACATCGCCCAGTGGAGCGCCCGGCTTCAGGTCGAACGAAATGGTGACCGCGGGGAGCTGTCCGAAATGGCTGATCGCCTGGGGCCCGACGTCCTGTTTCACCTGAGCCAACGTATCGAGCGGCACCAGAGGTCCCGTCGCGCCTTTGAAATAGAGCATCGATAGGGCGCGGGGATCGGCTTGATACTGCGGTTTCAGCTCCAGCAGAACCTTGTATTCGTTCACCGCGGCATAAATGGTCGAAACCCAGTGTGGGCCGTAGGCATCGTAGAACGCGCTTTCAATGGCGTTGGCGTTGATTTGCAGCATCGCCGCCTTATCGCGATTGATGGTGACGTTCACCTGTGGACTGGTGATCGCGAGGTCGCTGGTGACATCTTCGAGTCCCGGAATCTGCGCGATCTCCGTTTCCATCTTCTGTGCGGCGGCGTAGAGCTCAGGACGATTGGGCGACTGCATCGAGAACTGGTACAAGCTCTTCGACACCTGGCCGCCGATGCGAATGGTGGGCGGATTCTGGAGGTAAACCTTCATGCCGGGTACTTCCGCAAGCTTCGGCCGCAGATCGTTCATGATCTCGTTGACCATTTGCTTGCGCTGATTTCGCGGCTTCAGGTGCACCACCAACTGGCCGAAATTCGGGCCGCCAATGGTGGTGGCAGCGGTGCCGCCGACGGTGGACATCAGCGCCTCGACATTGGGGTTCTGGCTGACGATCGCGGCGATAACCTTCTGATACTCGCGCATCTGGTAGAAGGAAGTTCCTTGCAGAGCTTCGGTGGTGACCTGCAACTGGTCTGTGTCCTGATCGGGAATGAAGCCCTTCGGAATTTTGACAAACAGCCAGACAGTGGCGATCAGCACGATGAGCGACGTCAGCATGGTGAGGCCGCGCTGGCGGAGCACGCCTTTGAGCGTACGATCGTAAGCGCGCAGCATCCCGTCGAAGAATTTCTCCGTGCTGCGATAGAACCAACCTCGCTTCTGATGATGTGGCGCCTTGAGGAAGCGGCTGCACAACATCGGCGTGAGGGTGACCGAGACGATTCCTGAGATCAGGATCGACACGCAGATGGTGACGGAGAATTCGCGGAACAGACGGCCTAAAATGCCGCCCATGAACAGAACGGGAATGAACACGGCCGCGAGCGACAGCGTCATGGAAACGATGGTGAAACCGATCTCTTTGGATCCGACCAAGGAGGCGGCGAGAGGCTTCTCTCCCATTTCCATGTGGCGGAAAATATTTTCGAGCATCACGATCGCGTCGTCGACCACAAAGCCGACCGAGAGAATCAGCGCCATCATCGACAAGTTGTCGAGCGAGTACTTCAGCAGATACATCACGGCGAACGTGCCGACGATCGAGAAGGGAAGCGCAAGGCTCGGAATGATAGTGGCGGATACGTTGCGCAGGAAAAAGAAGATGACCGCGATGACCAGACCGAGCGTCAACAGCATGGTGAACTGGACGTCTTTATACGATTCTCGGATGGTGTCCGAACGGTCGTAAAGAATGTCCATCTTCACCGACGGAGGCAGTTCGGCTTTGAACGTCGGCAGAAGATTCTTGATGTTGTCGGTGACCTGAATCGTATTGGTGCCGGGCTGGCGCTGGATGCCGAGCACGATCGACCGCTGCGCGTCGTCGTGGGTGTAAAGCCAGGATTCGGTTTTGTCGTCCTCCACGCTGTCGATGACCGAGCCCAAATCCTGCAACCGGACCGGAGCACCGCTGCGATAGGCGACAATCAGCGGGCGATACTGCGCGGCGCTCATCAACTGACCACTTGCCTGCAAGGTGAACGCGCGCTGCGGGCCCGTAATCTGTCCAGTTGGCAGGTTGACGTTCCAGGCTTTGAGCGCGGTTTCAACCTCATTGATGCCGACCTGGTGGGACGCGAGCGCGTGCGGGTCCATCTGGGCGTGCACCGCGTATTTCTGCTGTCCGAGCACCTGCACCTGAGCGACGCCGCTAGCCATGGAAATACGCTGCGCGATGCGAGTTTCGGCATACTCGTCGAGAGTCCATAGAGGGAGCATCTTCGACGTCAACGCGAGATAGAGGATAGGCTGATCGGCCGGATTGACCTTGGTGAACGTGGGCGGCGTGGGCATGCCCTGCGGTAGAAGTCGCGATGCCTGTGTGATGGCGGCCTGCACGTCGACAGCGGCTCCGTCCATGCTGCGCGCAAGCTCAAATTCGAGCGTGATCTGCGTCGAACCGAGCGAATTTACGCTGGTCATCGATTCAAGTCCGGCGATGGTGGAGAACTGATTTTCGAGAGGTGTGGCGACGGACGACGCCATGGTATCCGGGCTTGCGCCGGGGAGCTGCGCGGTGATCAACAGCGTGGGAAAGTCTACGTTCGGCAGATCGCTGACCGGTAATGCGCGGTATGCCACCACGCCAAACAGCGCAATCGCGGCCATCAACAGGCTTGTCGCGATCGGGCGCTCGATAAAAGTTTCAGACAGATTCATTCGTCACCAAAATCTTGTCCCCTCCCTGACGGTCAGGGTTCTGTGTCAATCGCCAAATCCCAGAGCGGCTTCTTCCGGAGTGAACTCGGGTTTATGGCGGCCGCGCCACCAGCCGAGCACCGCGGCCATGTAAGTGTAGACCACTGGCGTCAAATATAGTGTCACGAGCTGCGACAAAAGCAATCCGCCCACCACGGCCAGCCCGAGAGGACGCCGCGCTTCGCCGCCCGACCCGTAGCCGAGCGAAATGGGCACCGCGCCGAGCAGAGCCGCCATGGTCGTCATCATAATCGGACGGAAGCGGACCAGACAACCTTGATAGATCGCGTCTCTCGGAGATTTGCCCTCTTTCCGTTCCGCCTCGAGCGCGAAATCGATCTGCATGATCGCATTTTTCTTGACGATGCCCACCAACATGATGAGACCGACGAACGAATAAATATTGAGGTCGACCTTGAAGATAATCAACGTGAGCAGCGCGCCGACGCCGGCGGACGGGAGTCCTGAAAGAATCGTCAAAGGATGAATGTAGCTCTCATAAAGCACGCCGAGAACGATGTAGACCACCAGGATTGCCACGGTCAGCAGCAGGCTGAGGTTCTTGAGCGAGCTCTGAAATACCTTCGCGGTTCCAGTGAAGCTCGTGGTAACGGTATCGGGCAGAGTGCGCGCCGCGAGGTCGCCGAGCTTGTCTACCGCAGTGCCGAGGGCCACGCCAGGCTTCAGGTTGAACGAAATCGTGACCGAGGGAAGCTGCCCGGAATGATTGATGCTCTGCGGCATGGCATCGGACTTGAGAGTGACCACGGAATTGAGCGGAATCAGCGAACCGTTGGTGGACTTGAAGTAGATCTTGGAAAGAAAGTCGGCGTGTTCCTGATATTTATGCTGAATCTCCATCAGCACTTCGTATTGATTCGCTGGCGAGTAAATGGTGGAGCTCCACTTGGGCCCGTAGGCGTCATAAAGAGCGGTCTCGACCGAAGTGGCATTGAGTCCGAGGGCGGCGGCGCGGTCGCGGTCGACGATGACGTTCACGCGCGGACTCTTGATCTGCAGGTCCGTGGTCACATCCTGTACGATGTCGGTCTGCCTCGCCACCACGGCTTGCAGGCGGTCCGCCTGTTTGTACAGCTCCTCGGTATCGGCGCTCTGCACCGTCAGCTCATACGCACTTTTCGACATGCGGCCACCGATGCGAATCGTCGGAGGGACGGTCATGAAGCAGCGAAAGCCCGGAAAATTACTAATTTTCGGGCGTAATTCCTCGATGATCTGCGGAACCGTGAGCTTGCGCTCCTTGCGAGGCTTCAGCAGCACGCTCATACGGCTGTTATTGATACTGGCGCCACCAAATCCACCGCCGACACTGGCCATGAAGGTATCGACATTAGGATCGGCGCGTACGATATCGGAAAGGCGCTTTACATAAGTGACCATCTGATAATACGAAGTGCCTTGCAAGGCTTCTACCGAGAGTTGAATCTGATCCGTATCGGCGTCCGGAATAAAACCCTTAGGGACGCGATCGTAGAGGTAAATGGTCCAGCCGATGACGGCGAAAAATACGATCGCCATGATGATGCGATGCTTCAGGACGCCGCGCAGAGTCCAATCGTAGCCGCGTAACATTGAATCGAAGAATTTTTCGGTGCCGCGATAAATGAAGTTATGCCGCTTGCCTGGATCGTGCGCGCGGAGGAAGCGGCTGCACAGCATGGGCGTGAAGGTCACCGAGACAAGGCCCGAGAACAGAATCGCGACCGTGATGGTGACTGCGAATTCGCGGAACAGACGCCCGAGTATGCCGCCCATAAACAAAATGGGAATGAACACGGCGGCGAGCGAGACGGTCATCGATACGATGGTGAAACCGATTTCTTTCGAGCCCTTGAGGGCGGCCTCGAACGGCTGCACTCCATGCTCGATGTGGCGAACGATGTTTTCAAGCATCACGATGGCATCGTCGACTACGAAGCCGACCGAGAGAATCAGCGCCATCATCGACATGTTGTCGAGGCTGTAGTTCAGCATGCCCATGACGGCCAGCGTCCCCAGGATCGAGAACGGCAGCGCAAGGCTGGGAATCAAGGTCGCCGAAGCGTTGCGGAGGAAGAAAAATATCACGCCGATGACCAGGAGCAGCGTCAGCAGCATGGTGACCTGAATATCCGTGAAGGCGTCGCGAATATTCTTCGATCGGTCGCCGCGGATGAGAAGGGTCGCCGACGGCGGCAATTGCGCCTTGAACGACGGGATCAGAGCCTTGATCGCGTCGGCCACCTTGATGGTATTGGTCCCAGGCTGGCGCATCACACCGAGGGTGATGGCCCGCTGACCGCCTTTACTGGTGTAAAGCCACGATGCGTTCTTGTCGTCCTGCACGCTATCGATAACGTCGGCGATATCCTGCAATCGGATCGCGCGGCCTTTCACCCAGGTGATCACCATGGGCCGGAACTGCGCCGCATTCATCAGCTGACCATTCGCGAAAATATTGTAGGCGACCTGCGGTCCGTACAAAGTTCCGAGCGGAATATTAATATTCCAGTTGTTCAGCGCGGCATCGACTTCATTGAGGCCCACCTTCTTCGCCGCCAGCTTGTCTGGATCGATCTGCACCCGCACGGCATACTTCTGCTGACCCATGACCTGCACCTGCGCAACGTCGTTCACCATCGAGATGCGTGGGGCGACCATCGTTTCTGCGAACTCGTCGAGCTGCGACATCGACAAGGTGTCGGAAACCAGGCTTAGAAAGACGATCGGCTGGTCGGCTGGATTGCTCTTGCGGAACGAAGGCGGCGCCGGCATTCCGGGCGGCAGGAGCGGCGTTACTTCGGCGATGGCCGTTTGCACGTCTACGGCGGCACCGTCGATTTCGCGATCCAGGTCGAGTTGTAAAGTGACGCTGCTCGATCCGGTGGAACTGGTCGAGCTCATCGAGTCCAGTCCGGCGATTCCGGTGAACTGTCGCTCAAGCACCGTCGCGACCGCGGACGACATGGTGTTGGGATCCGCGCCGGGAAGGCTGGCGCCTACTGAAATTGTAGGATAGTCGACGCTGGGCAGATCGCTGATCGACATGGTGCGATAAGCCACGACGCCGAACATAGCAATGCCTGCCATCAGCAGACTGGTGGCTATGGGACGGCGAATGAAAATCTCGGAGAAGTTCACAACACTCGTCTCTCTATAAACAGCCGCCTAGCCGGGAGGCACGGCGCGGTCTTTCTTCTTGCCATCGCCCTTTTTGCCTTCACCGCCGCCTTGCTTGTCACTCCCTTTGTCGGGCCTGCCGTCGCGCATCTGCACTTTGATTCCCGGGGCGAGGCGCAATTGGCCCTCAGTGACAATGGTTTCGCCGACCGAGAGACCTTTATCGATTACCAGGTCCTGATCCACGCGGACACCAGCGACCACGGGGCGAGCCTCTACACTACGGTCTTCCTTGACGACGTAAACGAATGCGCCGTCCTGCCCCGTTTGTACCGCCTGATTCGGTACCACGATCGCATTCGGTTGTATGGCGAGCCGCAGAATCACGTTGACGAACTGGCCCGGCCACAGCTTACGGTCGCGATTGTCGAACGTCCCTTT
The DNA here is from genome assembly GCA_003170295.1 of Bryobacterales bacterium. Classification (GTDB taxonomy): domain Bacteria; phylum Acidobacteriota; class Terriglobia; order Bryobacterales; family Bryobacteraceae; genus Palsa-187. The sequence goes on from PNAJ01000133.1 coordinate 99,301, forward strand.
GAGCTTGATGGTGCCCGTGGTCATATCAACGTTGTTGTCGATGAAGGTTAGCGTACCGGACTCATTGCCCGCCGCGTCCTGAAGCTTCACCAGAACCTGCACCCTGCCTTGCGCCATGTACTTTTTTACATCGTTTAGTTTCGATTCCGGAACGGCAAATGTGGCGTAGATGGGTTCGATCTGATTGATGGTCACCAGTTCGGTTGTATTGGGCGGGACCACATTGCCCTGCTTGATGGTCAAATTGCCGGTGCGGCCGTCAATCGACGATTTAATCGAAGTGTAGCTAAGCTGCACTTCGGCGTTGGCGATATTCGCCTGGTCCGCCACAGCCTGCGCGCGGGCGCTCTCAATCGCGGCCCGATCCGCGGCTACCGACTGCGCCAGCGCGTCGGCGTTCGATTTGAACTGCTCACTCTGATCTTTTGAGACGATTCCCTCGGCCGCTAACTTGTCATAGCGTCCGGATTCGTTTCGCGCATACAGCTCCTGAGCGGTGTCTCGCGCAAGATTCGCTTTTGCCTGCGCCAGCAGCGCTTCATCCTTGGCCAGATTCGCCTTCACTTGAGCCAACACCGCTTCGAGCGGTCTGGGATCGATTGTGAAAAGAGGCGCGCCTTTCTTCACGTAATCGCCTTCCTTAAAGAAAACCTTGGTGATCTCGCCGCCGACCTGCGCCTTCACGCTGATCGTGGTGTACGCTTCCACGTTGCCGACGACCGCGATATCGATGGGAACATCTTTCTGCCCGACCTTCGCAGTCACCACCGGGACGGGTCCGCCGCCGCCACCCTTGCCGCCTTTGCCGCCCTTGGGCGTGGATCCACCGCTGTCGGCTGTGCTGGTTGAGGAGCAGGCCTGCATCAAAAATATGCCGAACAGCATAGTGCACAGTAAACCTGAGCCGGTGAACCGCGTCTGAAGGTTATAGGTGGGTTTGGCTTTCACGCTGGGTAGATTCTAGTATAGATGTGACTGTGAATGTTGGGCGATTCCACCCCAAGTAAAGTTACAGTGCTCCGCTTTCGGGAACCTGCCGATTTTTTGCGGTACTCCCCGAGGCCGTCCTCCTCGTCCATAAAAGTGTACGTCCTCCGCGTCCCACCTCGTGTAAGGAGTTTTCATGTTTCGAACCCGCCGGGTATACGCCCTTTTCCTGTCCGTAATCTTAATGCTGATTGGCAGCTCTGTTGCCGTCCACTCTCAGGGTACCGCCCGCCGGTCCCGAGTGCTGATTCACGACAAAGTGGATGAGAACAAACTGGTTACGCTGGCCGGGAATACTCGTTCCGAGGCCAATGCGGAGAGAGACCTGGGTGCGGTTGCCGACGATCTCAGCATGGATCATATGATGCTTCAGCTAAAGCGTTCGCCGGAGCTGGAACAGGCGGCTATCCAGTTCGTCGCCGGCCTTCATGATCCAAAGTCGCCCAACTTCCATAAATGGCTGAGCGCTAATGAGTTCGGCAAGAACTACGGTGTCGCGGAGGCTGATATCCAGACGATAACCGGATGGCTCGAATCGCATGGCTTCGTGGTCCATTCCGTGTATCCGAATGGGATGGTGATCGATTTCTCGGGCACTGCTGGACAAGTGCGGCGCGCATTTCATACCTCGATTCACCATTTAGACGTCGATGGCGTGAGGCATATCTCCAACTTCAGCGATCCGCAGATTCCAGAGGCCCTGGCGCCGGCCGTCGCAGGCGTCGTCTCGATGCACGATTTCCAGCCGCGTGCCATGAAACGGGCGAAGTATACGTATACCTACCAGGGTCAGCAGTACCAAGCCGTCGTTCCCGCTGATCTGGCGACGATTTACAACTTGAATCCTTTGTTCGCCCAAGGGATCACAGGGGTCGGCCAGACGATCGCTGTGATCGAAGATACCGATCTGTACAGTTCTGCGGACTGGGATACCTTCCGCGCCACGTTTGGGCTTTCGCAATACACGGCGGGAACGCTGACAACGGTACATCCTACCCCCTCAAACGGGCTCAACAATTGCTCCGCACCGGGACTTGTCGCTGGCGACGACGGGGAAGCGATCCTCGATGCGGAGTGGGCCAGCGCCTCCGCGCCGAGCGCTGCCATCGTGGTTGCCGCCTGCGGCAACACGCGGTCCACGTTCGGTGGATTTATCGCGATGCAGAACATCGTGAACTCAAGCAATCCTCCTTCGATCGTCAGCATCAGTTATGGAAATTGCGAAGCGGAAAATGGAGCTTCGTCTAATGCGTCCATCCGCGCCCTCTATCAGCAGGCTGTCGCCGAGGGTATCTCGGTATTCGTTGCGGCCGGAGACGAGGGCGCGGCCAGTTGCGACGCGGGACTCGCGAGCGCCACGCACGGCATCGGTGTCAGCGCGTACTCCTCCACTCCCTACAACGTCGCGGTGGGCGGAACCGATTTCTCCGATACACTGGACGGCACGTCAGGCAACTATTGGAGCTCGACCAACACCGCAACTTACGGCTCAGCGCTTTCCTACATCCCTGAGATTCCCTGGAACGACTCGTGCGCGGGCAGCTTGCTCGCCAATTATATGGGATATTCGACGGTATACGGCCCGGGTGGATTTTGCAACAGCAGCTCAGCGCGGAGGAACAGTTTGGTGCAAGTGGTCGCCGGTAGTGGAGGTCCCAGCAATTGCGCGACTGGGTCGCCCAAGACCTACGGAGTAGCCGGCGGCAGTTGCCAAGGGGTCGCAAAGCCTGACTGGCAGACCGGATTAGCAGGCATCCCGAGCGACGGGGTGCGCGACATTCCCGACGTTTCCCTATTCGCCGCTGACGGCGTCTGGGGACACTACTATGTCACCTGCTGGTCCGATATACGGAATGGTGGAGCGGCATGCACGGGCTCTCCGGCCGATTGGGCCGGAGCAGGTGGCACGTCCTTCTCATCGCCGATCATGGCGGGCATCCAGGCTCTGGTGAACCAAAATGCGGGAGGCGCACAGGGCAATCCGAACTATGTGTACTACGCACTGGCGGCGAGGACGGCTAATGTTTTTCACAGCGTCACGCGCGGAGACATCGATGTGAATTGCACGGGGAGCCGAAACTGCTTCGGGTCGTCCGGATCGGTCAGTTCCGGTCGCGGCGGCCGTGGGACAGGAAACACCACGAGCGGCGCTCTCTCCGTCTCCAGCAGTTCCTTCACGCCGGCCTATGGGACCGGGGCATCCTGGAACTTCGCTACCGGAATCGGCAGCGTGGACGCGTTTAACTTAGTGATGAACTGGAGCGCCGGCCAGTAGCACGATTAAAGTCTCCCGGGCCGCGCGGTCCCACGTAAATGTGCGCGCGCGCTCGGGACCTGCGTCTGCGAGTCGAGCGCGAAGCTCGACGTCAGTGACGATCCGATCGAGCGCACTCGCGATCGCATCCTCGTTCAGAGGATCAAAGAACAACGCGGCTTTATCCGCGACTTCGCGCAGCGGAGGGATGTCGGAACAAGCCACCGGAATCCCCGCCGCCATCGCTTCCAACACCGGCATTCCGAAGCCCTCGAAGGTCGACGGATAGACGAATGCCTGTGCTCGCGCGTAGAGTTGGAGCAGTTCGTCGCGCGGAATCCAGCCGGTCAGTTGCACGGAGTCTTTCAGATCTAACTCTGCTATTAGCGCGTCTAAAGCAGGCGCAAAAAACCCGCGCATTCCGGCGATGACGAGACGCCATTCGCGTTTCGAGCGCGCGTACGCTCTAATCAGGCGGTCGACATTCTTGTGCGGATGAAGCGTCGAGACACAGAGTACGAAGGGTTCGATGCGCGTGCGGTCGAGCGCGAAAAACTCCGGCTCCACGCCGTGAAGGACGACGCGGATTCGATCCGGAGACAGATGATAGACGCGCACAAGATCCGCGCTGGTCGCTTCCGAAACAGCAGTCAGCCGCCGCGAGCGATGCACCGATGCCCATAGCAGGAGCCTCCAGAAAGGCAGATCGAACCATCGGAAATACTCGGGGTGATGCTTGTGCTGCAGATCGTGAAACACAGTAACGCACGCGCACGGAGCCAGCAATGGCGCGGTGAATCCGGGATTGAACATCACATCGAGCCGGTAACGCGCCGCCTCCATCGGCAATACTGTCTGTTCCCACAGAATTCGTGCCGGCCGGAAGCGGGCGCGCACTGCCTGTGGCGTCCAATGAAAATTCGACTGGCGAGGAACCAGATCCGCTCCCGTCTCGAGGTTCGCAAAAACGAACCATTCGTTTTCACGATCAATGGACGCCAACGCGGCCAGCAGCCGCCGGAGATAGATCTCGGTGCCTCCGACGCCGCCGGGAATCAGGTATAAGGCGTTGATCCCGATGCGAGCCATCTACTGGCCCATGCGCCGGAGCGCTTCGCGAGCCGTAGGATTGGATGGATCGATCGCCAAGGCGCGCCGGTATTCCTTGATCGCCGACGCATTGTTGCCCAACATGGTATAGACCCCGCCGCGATTGACGTAAATCTGCGCTATTCCCGGATCGAAGGCCTCGGCTCGCGCAAGAACCTTCAAAGCTTCGTCCAGTTTGTTCTGCTTACCATAAACAGCGCTGAGTCCCACGTAAGCCTCCGCGGATGCGCCGTTGAGATGGATCGCTCTATTGAATTGGATTGCCGCGTCGTCTTCCCGGCCTGCACAATCGAGCGCATTCGCCCAATCGACAAGCAAACGATAATCCGGGCTCTCCAGCCGCGAAGCGACTTCATAGTTTCCGGCAGCCGTCGCACAATCTCCCAATTGATATTGCGCGAAAGCGAGATGAAATCGGGGGCGCATTTTTTGGGGCGATTTCGCTACCGAATCCTGCCACAGGGTGAGGGGGCTCGACCAGACATTTGAGCGTTGATACGTGAGCGCGGTCGAAGCAATCACAGCCGCCGCGCAAGCCGCGACCGCCGGGCCGAATTGCAGGCGCCGCAAGAATTCCAGCGCGATTAAAACGAGGCCGATAAATGGCAGATACACACGCCGCTCGGCGAGAACATCGCGAATGGGGATCACCGATGAGGTCGGAGCAATCAGGAGTAGAAATACGAACACTCCGAACGACGCCAGCGGCCAGCGCTTTCGATAAATGAAGGCCGCGACCGTGACGGCTACCAGCGCGATCAATCCAAAGACCGCGCCCTGATCAAGCAATCCGGTGGAAACCGGAATATCGGGATCGATGTTCTGCCCGAACGGTAGAAAAAACATGCGGACGTAAATCCAGATTACGCGGCACTGGGTAAAAAAGTAGGACGCCGGCGAAAGATCCGCCATATTAAATCCAGCGGTGTTGGACGCGAGCAGCACTTTCCACACGACCACTCCTCCGGCCGCGCATGCCAGAGCGAGGAGCGCGTAAAGCACGCCGTTCTTTCGCAATCCTCCGCGGCCCCAATAGAAGTCGGTGAGCAGGATCAGCGCGGGGAATGTGAGCGTGTGCTCCTTGGTCGCGGCCGCCGCGCCGAACAGCAGCAACACCGAGATGGCGCGCAGCCACGTCATCGAATCGCGATTCGAATAGATAAAAACCGCAAATGCCGAGTAATAGAACAAAACGCTCAAAACCTCCGAGCGGCTGGCGACATACGCGACCGATTCCGTCTGCAGCGGATGCAAGAGAAATAGTGCGCCCGAGAATACGGCAAGCGCTTTCAGCATGTTTCCAGAAACTCCCACCCATTCAAGCAGCCGCGCTGCAATGAACATCACCACAATCGATAGGATGAAATGCAACAGGACGTTGGTGGTGTGGTAAACATGCGGGTCGCTGGCGCCCATTTGATAGTCCACCCAGTAGCTGAACATCAGCAGTGGACGCTGCAAGGTGACCCACTGAAGCAGCGTGGCAGGAGCAGGTGCCTCGGCATATGGGAGATATAGATCGTCGAGGACGAACGGACTGTGCAGCGCGGGTCCGTAGGCTTCGAACACAAGGAACAGAGCACCCAAACCAATCAGCCAATACCACCATGGCGGCCGCCACCAGACGGCAGCCGGAGCCGTCTGGGCAGGAGGCTTAGTTTCCTGGCGTCTTTGCTTCTTCATGAGACTCAAGACGGAACTCGAGGATCGCCAGACGCTGCGCGAGCGCAATGTTGGAGTCCTTTAGGCTGGAGATCATCATCGACAATCGGTACAACACGAGCAGGAACAGGGCGCCCGTCACCACCAGAAGTGCCAGCGGCGCGTCGTCAATTCCCATCGCGCCGCCAATCCGGTCCAGCAGGGCGCGCCATCGCGAAAGAACCAGCAGCACCAGAGCCGCGGCTAACCAGCTCACCGAATACTCGACGCGAATGTGCGCGCGGCGCACGGAAAGCAGCACCAGCCCGATGAGCAGAACGCTGAAACCGGTCATCACATTCAGCATACGATCCATAAATCTACATTCTCCTGCCTTCAAATTTCAGGACGTTCACGAACACACCGAGCAGCACGTGCACGATGTAGTAAAGCGATTTGAGAGGCGTGATTGTGGTGCGTCCGGTGCGCCGTGGACGCATGCGGCACGGCACCTCCACAAACCGGAATCGTTTCCGCTGCAATACAACCAGCGCCTCAATTTCCGGGTACTCAAGCGGAAAACTGCGGCTGAACACTGAGAGCGCAGCGCGATTGACGCCGACGAAACCCGACGTAGGGTCGCGCACCGGCCGCCCGAGAATCGGGCGCAGGACGGCGCGAAAGAAAGCGATGCCCAAGGAACGGACCCAACCGGAGTGCTTGCCCGAGCCGTTGACGAAGCGCGAGCCGATCACCATCTCACATCCTTCACGCTTCAGTGTCTCGAGGATCGTCGGAATGTCGCGCGGATCGTGCTGGCCATCGCCGTCGACACGAATCACGTAATCGAAGTCGAGTTCGAATGCCAGTTTATATCCAGCTTGCACTGCACCCCCGAGGCCGAGATGATGGGGCAGAGGTAACACCCTGGCGCCGGCGAGTCGCGCGATGTGAACCGTTGCGTCTGTAGAACAGTCGTCTACGACCAGAATAGGCACTCCTGGCATGACGCCGCGCACCTCGTTCACGACGCCGCCGACCGCGCCTTCTTCGTTATAGGCCGGAATGAGGATCAGTAATTTGCTCACAGGGCTTCTCTCACAGCTCCGCGACCTTACGAACCGGTATCGAATGTGCGGATAACAATGCGCGAAATTCCTTCGAGCTCAGACGGCGCGTGCTGAAGATGCGGCGCCGCTCGCGAAGAAGATACGGCAAGCGGACTAAAGCCGACACGTGCGCTCGCAAGACCAGAAACAGTAGCAGCCACGGCGTATGGCCGGCGTCGCGAAACTCCGCGGTTTTTCCGGTTCGGGTGACCATGAAAAACAAGTGCCAGCAGTATCGCGCGAATGCGTAAAGCTTTACGCGCGCCAGCATCGAAAAAGGAAAATTTTTGATCACGGTGTAGAGCCGGTTGCGCTCGACGTAGTATGCCTTGAGCGCCGACGCACGCCCGGCCGACTTTGAGTATGCGTGATCGACCACCGCACCTGCCACATACACGCCTTCCCATCCGGCCCAGCGAGCGCGCAGGCCCAGGTCAGTGTCTTCGCAATAGAGAAAAAACCGCTCGTCGAAGAGCCCGACCTCGTCGAGCATCTTCCGCCGGTACAACGCCGCGGATCCAGTTGGGAACAGAATATCGCTCGCGGCGGCGAAGTTCTCGGGAGGCTCGCCATGGCCTCGTTGCTTGCTGGAACCGTCGAGCGCGATCAGCATCCCGGCCGAATCGAGCCGCTTTATATCCAGATGACCCGTAGCGGCCAGGCGGACCTGGGAGGCGAACATGCCAGCCCTCGGACGAGCCTCCGCCGCTTCAACTAGCGCAGCCAGCCACCCGGGATGCGGAATCGCGTCGTCATTCAGCGCCGCGATGTATGGAGTTTCGGAGTGGCGAATCGCCTGATTGATCGCCGCGCCAAAACCGACGTTACGTTCGTTCGAGAGAATGCTCACCCGCTCGGCCGTAGCGTGAGCAAGGCTTGAGCCGCTGTTATCCACCACCACGACATCGAAGCGATCGAATGTTTGGGATTCGAGTGAGCGCAAACAATCCGCCAGAGCGTCGTCGGCGACTAATGTGGGCACGACAACGGTTACCAATGGAGATGGCAAGATTCGATTTTACCCTGTCACTCGTGTAAAACCACAAGGGGATTCTCTGCGGGTCGATCTTTGGCGTACCCGTCGAGATCGAGAAAACGTGGGTCGAGCAGGCGGCTGGTCTCGATATTTCCCATCGCCGAAAGAAGCGTCTCGCGGAGATGAGGATGCTCCGCTTCGAGGCCGCCGAGAAGTTCGCGCAACGAGCGCCGGACCGTCCCCGTGCGCTGCGAACAACCGCAAGGGATCACCGGCGCGCCCATCGATTCCGCGTATTGCGCGGTCAGATCCTCGTGAACGAACACCAGCGGGCGGATCATCCGGAAATCGCGTTCGCGCGACCAGGTGATCGCGGGAAGTGCGCTGATTCGGCCGTTAAAAAGCGCGTTGCGAAGAAACGATTCGCAGACATCGTCTGCGGTGTGACCAAACGCGATGACGTTCGCGCCTAAACCGCGCGCAATGTCGAAAACCGCGCGACGGCGATAACGGCTGCACAAATCGCAGCCATGGTCGGGTTGTTCTTCCAGTAAACGGAAGGAAGGGTTGTCGCGATGGTAACTCCAGTCGATCCCGCGCGACTTGAGATATTCCGCCATCGGTTCGAAGGGCCGCAGAAATTTCCCTTGCTCGACGGTGAACGCGCAGACCGTGAAGTCGACAGGCGCACGCTTCTGCAACAGCAGCAGCGCGTCGAGCATGGTGAGCGAATCCTTGCCGCCCGATAGCGCCACGGCCACGCGATCGCCGTCGCGGATCATCTTGAATTTCGCGACGGCCTCGCCGACCTTGCGAAGCAGTAGTTTTTCTAAATCCACAATCCTATTTTGTCAGGAATCCGGAGTCGCCCGGCTTTCCGGCATCGTAAACCTGGTATTGAGTCTGGCCGAACATTCCGCGCGTCAGCAAAACCGTGCCCAGCGGACTGTTGCCAGCGGCGATGAGCACCATCCGCTTCTTGTTCATCGGGTTCGTCGCGGCGAACACCAAAGCGTCGTTCTCCGACGAATGATCCTTACCCGCCAACTGGAATACCGCGCCGTCATAATCGAGCGAAAGAGGTTTCGCCCAAGCCGCGAGAGTCGAGTTCGTCTCCGGACGCCCGATGAACAGGACATCATGGTCGGCCAATTCGCGCTCCGTAACCTCGAAATCCTTGTAGATGCGCACCGCGCTTTCGAACTGATCGAGAAACTGCTTCTGCCACTGCTCCGCCGCGTAGCGATTCGCTCCGGCTTCGACGACCGTGCCGTAAACGATGATCGTGGAGCTCAGCTTCCTGCGCAGATCGCTCACGCTATACAGAGGTCCATCGCCAGTGTCCGGCAACCCCGTCCCATTCAGCCATTTTGCGAGCAGCGCCTCCTGCGCGGGTCCCGCCGCAGCAACGAAATCGGCGGCACGTACAGTCTTGGTTGTGTTCTTGTCGAAGAAATTCCGCATCAGCGAATAAAACGCATCGTCGCCCATGGAGCGTCGCAAAGCGTCGAGCAGCAGAACCCCCTTGGCCTCGGCCAGCATGTGCCAGTTCGAGGACATTGTCGATTGCGTCAGCCTTGAGATAGGCTGTTCCCCGTCGAGCGCCGCCGCCCGATACGCCGCGCGGGAAAAGTCGAGCAACTTATCGATGTCTTTACTGGTCGCGATCGAGTGATAGCCCGCCGAGCCCGCCGTGAGCCAAACATCGGAGTCGTTCGACGGGAGAATCCAGCCTTTCCACAATCTTTCGTCCGCTGCGGATGCTTCGCCGCGTCGTCCTCCGCGACCGCTACTCTTCTCGTCCGCCTTCTTCTCTGGAATTGCCGAAGCCTTCGGCGCGCCATCGAGCAACATCTTAATCGCGTCCGCCGGATGCCCCTGGAACAACCGATAACCCGACGAGTACAATCCGTCGTTGGCCGCGAACTGATCCTTTTGCCCCGCCGACGGAACCCACTCACGCTGATTCGGCTTTCCGAACAGCGCCCACATCATCATTTTCTTCCCCATCTCGGACGTGGCAATCTTCGCGTCCATCGTGGTCGAGCTCACCAGCGGCGCGGTCCGGAACGCCAACGCGGCGAATCCTTCGTCGATCTTCCCTTTGTATTGCTGATACATCTCCTGCCACTTGACGTCGCGCGGGCCGGCAACGAACGGAATATCCTCAGGAGTGCCGTGCGGATCGGGCACATATTCCAGCCGAACGTTCAGATCCTTCGCGTTGTTGCAACCCCAGTAAAACCCTTCGGTGCCGCCGAACCACTCGTTCTTCGCGCTGCTGTACAATTTGGTGCGATACGTCCCCAGTTCCAGCATCGCGATCTCGTTGGTCCTCGAATCGCCGACGATCCACTCATTCGTGTAGAGTCCGTTGTTCTTTGTCGACAGCAGCTCCACCACTTTGGCTACGCTATCGCCGTATTGAATCGCCTTGCGCGCCCGATAAGCGACCGGCGTTCCTTCCATATTGAACGGACTCTGCCGGATGGTCGTCTCGGTAAGCACCACGCCGACATCGTTCTGATACCAATCCGTGCCGCTCTGGATGCCGCCGGGATAGCTTTGCATCAGCATACGATGGCCTTCGGTCGGAACCACGTCCAGCATGATGTTGGTCTGCTCCGCCAGCGTCAAAGGCCACATGGTGACGTGCGCGATCACCATCTTTCCGTCGCGCGTGGCTTTGCCTGTCGCGGCGAACGCGCTGCATCGCGCCGTGACGGGAACATCCGTCTTCGACGCATCGTAACGCGGCTTCATTAGATTCAGACCTTCGAGTCCGCTCGGCGTCATCGGCATGGCACCGCGCAGCTCGCCCAGCTCCGTGATCGTGTTCAGCGTAACGACGTCCACCAGATCGATGGTCCGCCCGTTGACCTTCGCTCCGGCCGCGGCCGCGCCTTCGGCGATCCCTTTCATCTCCGTCAGTATTTCTTTATCGAAGCCGCGCAGGAACAGTGCGTTTGCCACTGTACGTCCGTTATTCCAAGCGGTCGCCTTCGATTTCGAGTCGAGCTGCGAAGCGCAGCGATCGATATACTGCTCTATTTCGCGAGCCAGCAAATACCCATGCTGATAACCGCGCTCGTACGGCGCACCCTCGATGTGGACATACAGCCAACCGCCGCGCGGATAGCGATACGCCGGCCCGAACGTACGCAGCGTGGCCTTCTACGGCAATACCGCAGACTGCGCCACCTCTTCGATCGAAATTCCCTCGAACCATGCTTTCCCCGTGAATGCCCCGCCGCCCGCGACATTCAGCACCACTTGATCGTCCGCGCGCGTCGCCGTGAAACGCAAGTTGACCCGAGTCCACGCCCTGGTTCCGCCCAGCGATTCCGTGTGAATATCGAACGGCATCGAAGCCATGCCAATCGAGGCGCCCGTCGCGATAGGCGAGCGGTCCGTATCGCGCACGTCGAGCTTGTCTGTCCGCATCCAGCCGGAAAGCTCGTAGCTCTTTCCAACCGTCAGCGTCACCGGCGTGGACATGACAAAGGCGTCGGAGACGCCGTTCGGTTCCACGCGCGGCTCTACTCGAAGTGACGCGTGACCTTCGCGCTGAACCTGAGCATCCGGCGTCGCGATCCCGCGTTGCACTTCCCAGTGCTTAGCGTTCGCGTCAAACGACGCCTGATAAAGAGGTGCGGCGAGCAGGGCCGAAACGGAGAGCAGTGCAAGGGCAAGCTTTCGCATACCTCATATTGTAAGGTCAAAGCGGGTGAAACGAACGAGAAGGGTCTGAAGCGGGCTCCGGGCTCTCGATATCGAGGTTCACCACGATCGGGTCCTGCCCGCTGCGCACGACCACCGCTTCCACCGGCTCGTCGGACCGAGCATTGATCTCCTGATGCGGCAGGAACGGAGGCACGTAAATGAAATCGCCTGGGCCGGCTTCATCGACGAACTCCAGATTCTCGCCCCAGCGAAAGCGGGCTCGCCCTTTGACGATGTAGAGCACTGTTTCCAGTTCGCCATGGTGGTGGGCCCCAGTCCTGACGTTTGGTTCGACCACTACGGTTCCGGCCCAGAGTTTCGAAGCGCCCGCGGTGGCATAAGTAATCGCCGCTGCACGCGTCATGCCCGGGGTCTGCGGAGTGTTCGTGTCGAGTTCTCCGGCACGAATGATTCGAATGCCATCCATTCCGATAATGCTAGTTGTTTCGGCGGCTCCGCGCTCCGTGCCCGATGAGGCCCAGATCGATGAGCACCGAAACAATGATGGCGACCAGATAAAGTCCTTCCACCGGATGATGCGAATTCACCACCCACGCATACACGATGGTCGTCAGCGGCAGGAAAATAAAACCGAGGACGATGATGAGTAGCGAATTATAGGCCCGCTGCAGAAAATTCGACAGCAGGAAAAGCAGGACCATCACCAGTCGTGGGAAGGCGAGCGTAAACAGCAGCAGCAAACAAGGCATCAGTGCTCCTCTGCATTAGATCCGGTAGACGGCGAAGCGTTTCTCGTCGAGTCTTTTAATGTACCGCGCCCGGTGTAACCAGAGCGGCGGTGCCAGGACCCAGGTGCAGCGCGTGCTTCATGTCCGGCCAGAACTCCTGCGCAATTGTCATGCCCATCCCCATGCCGATGCCCATTGCACCGGAGCGCAGTGCGTCTGGAGCGTTGACGCCACCCGGGCGCCACGTCTGAGCGAGAAACGGCATCCCGAAATCGCCGATAAAACGGCTGTACGCAGGCATCATGGACCCATTGTCGTTATGGACCTCGAAGGTGTGCACGATGGCGTACTTGGTGCGGTCCCAGTTGGTTTTCTTATGCGAATAGAAATATCTCGGATCTTCGTGGTCCAGCGCTCGAATTCCGGAGGCGATGGTAGTCCTCACCAAACTCCGTCCGAATACCGACGCTACCCGAACGCCGAAAGCCGGAGCATTCGATCCCCAGCGGTGCGGAATAACCTCGGCCTGGTCGATTGCAGTTCGGGAGAGGATCGCCATCAGGCGCGGACCGCTAAAGATCTGCTCAACGGAGTATATATACTTTTGCTTCAGCGTGATGGGTGTGTATGGCGGAAACGAATCGGACTTTGCATCCGTCGTCAAAATGGCGTCCGGTTTCGAATCCTGTGCGAGGCTGTTCGAAACGCTCAGCACAAGCAAGCCAGTTGTGAGCACAACAGGCGTCACGAAGTTCCGAAGCGCACACTGCACCGCTGCCCCCCGTCGTACGCTGGCAGGTGCTCGCGGCAGCCTCTCAGCATTTTCTATACTATACGCTCAATCTGCCGTGGATGCACGGTATATAACACCTGAGGCGGAAAACTTTTCATGCTCGAAAAAATCACCGACGGACGCACTGACCTGGTGTTCGAATATCTCGCGGAAGGCCACGCTGCCAGCGCAACGGATCGCGATGGCGTGGGATTGCTCCAGTGGTTCGCCTACTACGGCGACGTGAGCGCCATGAAGTTCCTGCTAGCCAACGGCGCGTCGCTCGATTCGCTCGGGCGTGACTGCGGATTCATCAACGCGTGCTTCCACGGGCATTGGCGACTCTGCCAATTCCTGATCGAGCGCGGCGCGGACGTGAACCATCCGTCGGACGACACGGGAGAAACTCCGCTGCACTCCGCGCTGTGCAAGGGAGACCCAGCGCATAACCTGGTCCTCAAAGTTCTTCTTGCCGATGGCGCGAATCCGAACTGTGTGACGAAAGAATCGGTGGAAACGGGCGGCTTCATGCGGGATGCCCGCACCAAAGGCGAGACTCCCCTGCATCGCGCCGCGGCTTTCTGCGACGAAGAAGCGATCCAGCTTCTTCTCGATTCGGGCGCAAAGGTCGATGCCAAGGACATGAACGGAGATTCGCCCCTCACCTGGGCGAGCTGGTATCTGCGTCCGACGCCGATCCTCAGAAAGCTTCTCTACGGCAATTTCAGCATCCATCCCGACCACCAGGGAATGGCAGCCTATCTGCGCGGCAAACCGCACTAGGTTGGCAGGGATTGCAGAAAAACTCATTTCTCCCTCCGCGTGGGGCGGACCCCCTGATCGGCCCGCCCGCTGTCCGCAGGCTTGGTTTTATTGGTCAAAAGCGCGATCAGGGCTCACGCACCTATGGCAACCTGAGAGCCCGGACCTTAATAGAGCCGCGACCAGCGGGAGCGGTTATGCACCAGCTTTCGAGAGTGTGGCCGTTCCAGCGCCCGCACGGAACCGCCATGCGTAAGCATGCGGACCGACGCTAAATTTCCCCTAGTGGCGTCGCCGATTATAATACCCCCGTGAACCAGTTGAATCATGAAGTCCAGAACCAGCCCCCGCCGCTCACGGACATCAATCTCTTCTCCACCGATCGCGCGCTGAAGGATGCCGTCGTTCGAGAATGCGCAGGCTGGGCTTCGGACGATCTAGCGGAATACGGCCGCAAGCTGGGAAGCGCCGAGACCTTGGAGTGCGGAGCCCTGGCCAACGCGCATCCACCGGTGCTCCATACGCACGACCGCTACGGCAACCGCCGCGACGAAGTCGAGTTTCATCCCTCCTGGCATAATATGATGCGCCTCGCGGTCGAGCATGGAGTACACAGCTCGCCATGGGCAAATCCGCGTCCGGGAGCGCACGTGGCCCGAGCCGCCGCTGCGATGCTTGCGTCGGAATGTGAAGCCGGGCACGTGTGTCCAATCTCTATGACCTATTCATCGGTGCCTGTAATCCGGCGCGACGCCGAACTCGCGCGCGAATGGGAGCCGCGAATTCATTCAACCCAGTACGATCCTTCTTTCAAACCTGCGAATCAAAAAACCGGAGCTCTCATCGGCATGGCGATGACCGAGAAGCAAGGTGGCTCCGACGTGCGCGCCAATACCACGCGTGCCGAGCCCATCGGCAACGGCGACTACATTCTGAACGGGCACAAATGGTTTTGCTCCGCTCCCATGTCCGATGCGTTTCTGGTGCTCGCGCAAGCGCCCGCGGGCCTCTCCTGCTTCTTTTTGCCGCGCTGGACGCCCGATGGCCGCGCGAACGCGTTTCACTTGCAGCGGTTGAAATCGAAGCTCGGCAATCGCTCCAATGCGTCGGCCGAAGTGGAGTTTCACGGCGCATGGGCTCGCCGCATCGGCGAAGAAGGCCGCGGCGTCGCGACCATTATTGAGATGGTCCACCATACTAGGCTTGATTGCGTGATCGGAGCGTCGGCGTTAATGCGCCGTGCTTTGATCGAGGCGCTGCATCACGCCCGTCACCGGCAGGCATTTGGACGAAATCTAATCGATCAACCGCTGATGCAGAACGTGCTCGCGGATCTAGCGATCGAATCCGAAGCCGCGACGCTATTAATGATGCGCCTGGCCCGCGCGTTCGACCAAGGCGACCAACTGTTCGCCCGCCTCGCCGTCGCCGCGGGAAAATACTGGGTCTCGAAGCGAACGCCCATGCACGTGGCGGAGGCTCTCGAATGCCTGGGTGGAAATGGATTCGTCGAAGAATCCGCGATGCCGCGCCTCTATCGCGAGGCGCCGCTGAACTCCATCTGGGAAGGCTCCGGCAACATAATCGCTCTCGACGTCTTGCGCGCGATCAAAAAGGAACCCGAGGCGCTGGAACGCGTTCTCGCGGAAATTCGCTTGGCGAACGATCCGCGCGTGGAGCGATTCGTGAGCAACATCCATCCGGATGTGGTTGAATCGGAAGCTCGCCGCTTCACCGAACGCCTCGCCATTGCGCTCCAATCGTCACTGCTGATCCGCTTCAGCCCCGCCGCGATTTCCGATGCATTTTGCGCATCGAGACTCGACGGCGATTCCGGCCGCATGTTCGGCACACTGCCGCATTCCGCCGATTCTCAAGCCGTTACGTCCTTGGCGCTGCCCCACTTCGGCTAGCCCTAATACTGGCGGCAACCGGCGTAGCCGTGGAAAGGTTGGATTCCAATGCGCGCGAGAATAGGGTCGAGGAAACGGCGGTACAGGTTGAGCGTAACGCCATCGCGCATGGCGATGGCTTGCTTTACTGCGGCTGTGGTTGCCGGTGTGATCAGTTCGATTCGCCCGACGAAAACGCGCGCGATCTTCGCTGGCGTCGGCTCTATCTGGACCGGAAGCATCGTATCGACGGTCCGCGCCGGCACAATATAGAGCAGCCGCGAGCCTTCTTCGAACCAGGAGTCGCGCCACGTTTCAACCATGGCGTGTGCTTCCTTCGCGAACAGGCCTTGAGCGATGAGCGTGCTTTCCAGATCGTTCTGCAATTGCGCGAAGGTGCCGTCGAGAGTCGGCGCGTCCGCCGTGGCATTGCGTTCGACTGTGCCGACCACGCGGTAGCCGAGCTTTCCCCCTCGACTCTCAAAAAGGATGACGCCCGGGACCCTATCCGCGCCGCGGTTCTCGATCAGGATTTTTCCACCGGCCGAAATGCTGGCGGAAAGAGGGACTTCCAGACGCGCAACGCCACGGTAGAAGAGAAATTTCTCGTGCTGGCCACCGACAGTGATGGGCGCGGCATCGGTCTCGCGCGCGATGTAGTAGCGACTCGGGCGATTCTCCACCGGAAACGCTGGAGCCGTGCCGGGCTGAACTTTGATGTCGCGCCACTCGATCGCGCCCTTCGGTTTGTGCAGCGAGAAGTCGATCCCACTCAGATTTGCGGGCAGCGGAGATCCGTCCTGCTCCACGGTGTACTGAGCGTTCGGATACCACTCAGTGATGAGCCCGTGCGGGAATCGCACCGTCACATGAGCCGTGAGCTCGTGCGGAGCATAGAAATAGATCACCGGCGTCTCCATGCGCACCGGGGCTACCAGGACCGACTTGAATGCGGGGAATCCGTGGTCGTTGACGAATTTGGGGAGATCGCCCGGACAGGACAGCGAATCCCAATCGACGGAGAGACCGTCTTCCCCCGCTACCGAAGTAAAGGTCCCCCATTCGTGAATGGTGAGATCCGCTGATTTGGGGCCATCCGCTGCGATGAGCAACGCAGCTGTAATGGCCAGAACCGGAGCAACACGCTGGAACATAGGTTCCTCCCGGATCAGACTTCAAACTGAAGTCATTATATCGCGCAGATTAGAGGCCTAGACGTTAACTGCGCTCGCGTACTGATACGTCAGCCGGATATTCAGCGCCCGCTCGATCTTCTTAATATCGCCGCGCTCGCTCTTGGTGCCGAACGTCGTCGCCGTCCCCCGAGCCCCCGCGCGACCCGTCCGTCCCACGCGATGGATGAAATCTTCGGGAACCTGCGGCAAATCGAAATTCACCACGTGCGCGATTCCTTCCACGTGAATGCCGCGCGCCGCGACGTCAGTCGCGACCAGAACCCGAAATTCGCCCTGCTGGAAGCCCTTCAGAGCCCGATTTCGCTGGCTCTGCGTGCGATTTCCATGGATGCTGGTGGATTTCACTCCACTCGTAGCAAGCCTCTTCGACAGGCGGTCCGCTCCGTGCTTGGTGCGCGCGAACACCAGGAACGAACCCTTTTCGTCCTTCAGCATGTTCTGCAGCAGGCCGACTTTGCGATCCTGTTCCACTTCATAAACGTGCAGATCCACATGCTCCGCCGGCTTGGTTGCCGAACCGACCGTGATGCGCACCGGATTCTTCACGTGATGATTGATCAAGTGCGCGACGCTCGATTCGATCGTCGCCGAGAAGAACATCGTCTGCCGTTCGACCGGCAGCAGCGTCATGATTTTCTTGATGGTGGGCAAAAAACCCATATCGAGCATGCGATCCGCTTCGTCCAGCACCAGAATGCGCGCGCCGGAAAGCTTCACGAGCCTGCGCTCGATGAAATCCGATAATCGGCCGGGAGTCGCAATCAGCACCCGCGCCCCGCGACGAATCGAATCGAGCTGCGGATGCTCGCTCATGCCGCCTACGACCACCGCGTCGCGAATGCCGGTGTGTTTCGCGAGCTTCACAAATGTCTCGTGAATCTGGATCGCCAGTTCACGCGTCGGGCTCAGGATCAAGGTGCTCACGCCGGTTTCGATGGGCTGCTTCAGCAGCGATTCGAGCAAAGGCAGGACAAACGCCAGCGTCTTGCCCGTTCCAGTTTGCGCCGTGGCTACGACGTCTCGCCCTTCAAGCGCCGGAGGAATCGATTCCGATTGCACTGGCGTGGGAGTTACAAAGCTATTTTGCGCGAGGTTCGTCTGCAAAACGGCGGATACAGGAAATTCAGAAAAAGTTTTCATTCAATCTTTCGGGGGAAAGAACCAGCGAGCCTTACAAGGACAGCAGAGAACAGGAGAGAAGGGTAGCGGATTTACTTTCTATACAGGATCATTATAGCACGCCCCGTAATTAATCGCCTTTCAAACCGTCATGTTGCTAGAAAGGCAGCACATGTCGAGAATCTTGGTGAGTGTTCTGTTCATTTCCGCGGCGGCGGCGCAACCGGTATTCGATGTCGCCTCCATCCACGCGAGCCAGCTTGGTAAAGGAGGCGAAGGAAGCCGGCGCGAGAATATCCAAGCCTCGCCAGGCTCTCTCAACATGCGGAACGTCACCCTCAAATCTTCGATCCGGTGGGCCTATCACGTCATGGAATATCAAGTAACCGGACCCGACTGGCTGAACTTCGAGCGGTACGATATCGTCGCCAAAGCCTCCGGACCCGCTGCCGAGGATCAACTCCGCCTCATGCTGCAAGCCCTTCTGGCCGACCGTTTCAAACTCACCCTGCATCGGGAGACCAAGGATCTGCAAGCCTACGTGATGGTGGCCGCCAAAGGTGGAATCAAGTTTCACGAATCGCAAGATAGTGGTGAGCCCGCGATCGAGCGGGACAAGAGCATGACGGCGGTGCACTTTAAACGAGTTCCCGCATCGCAGGTCGTCGAAATGCTCTCGAACGTCCTGCACGCTCCGGTGATAAACAACACCGGTCTCACCGGATACTACGACGCCACCATTGATATCGCCAAATATATGCAGGATCGCCCCGCGAGCGATTCGCCGGCGGATATCGTGCCGATCCTCATCACCGGCCTAGAGCAGGAACTCGGCTTGAAACTGGAATCGAAGAAGATGCCCCTCGATCTTTTGATCATCGACCATGCGGAGAAAGTGCCGGTTGAGAATTAGCCGCGAATTCCGCGATCGTCGCGAGCAGCAGATCCCGGCTCACCGGCTTTGATATGTATCCGTCCATGCCGGCGCGCAGGCATCGCTCCCGGTCCCCCGTCATCGCGTTGGCCGTCAGCGCGATCACCGGCGTGCGAACGCTCCCCGTCCCATTCATTTCGCGGATACGGGCCATCGCTTCGAAACCATCCAGCACGGGCATGTGAATGTCCATCAGAATGAGATCGAATCCTCCGGCGGATTGCAGGTCCACCGCTTCCTGCCCGTTCGATGCGATCACCACCGTGTGTCCGGCCCGCTCCAGCATCCGCGACACCACCGCCTGGTTGACCGGATTATCCTCGGCCACCAGGATGCGGAGGGAAACCGTCGGCAGGTCATTCTTCGAATCCGAACCAGCCTGCTCCTCCACCATGACCTCGCTTCGCTGCGCGCGCACCGCGAACGCAAACGTGCTGCCACCCTCGCTCGCAACGCTCGCGACGCTGATCGATCCCCCCATCCGCTCCACCAGCCGGGAGCAGATCGTCAACCCCAGCCCCGTGCCTCCAAAGCGCCGCGAGATCGATCCATCCACTTGCGAAAACGCCTCGAATACCTGGGACTGCTTCTCCACCGGAATACCGATGCCCGTATCCTTCACTTCAAATCGCAACTCGGAATGGCCGTTTTTTTCGAATTGGTTTATTACATGGGACGCCCGCGCCGTCACGCTTCCCGCTTCCGTAAACTTCACCGCGTTGCCCAGCAAATTGAGCAACACCTGCCGCAGCCGCCCCGGATCGCCCATCCACATATCCGGCGTGCCGCTGTCGGTCGTGCACTTGAGCCGCAGCCCCTTTTGTCCAGCCTGAAACGAAAACGTCCGGCACGCCTCCTGCATCAGCGACCGCAGGGAGAACGGCACCGTCTCGATTTCCAGCTTGCCCGCGTCGATCTTCGATAGATCCAGAATATCGTTGAGAATCCCCAGCAGGCTGTTGCCCGCGGTCTTGATCGTGTCCAGGCATTCGCGCTGTTCCCCGCTCAACTCCGTATCGAGCGCCAAGCTTGTCATCCCGAGAATCGCGTTCATCGGCGTCCGAATCTCGTGGCTCATGTTCGCGAGAAATTCGCTCTTTGCCCGATTCGACGCCTCCGCCAGCAGGCTCGCTTGTTCGAGCGCGGCGGATCGCTCCCGCTCAAAGGCCCGGCTCTCGATCGTCTCCCAGTACGACAAATGCAAAACCGTGCTCTGGCGTCCAATGAACGCGACCATCACCATTCCCAGCGCACCCACTGAGAAGGCCTGCGTGCCGCCGATCCAAAAGCAAACCACCACGGTCGGGCCCACCAGCAGCACCACGTGCGTCATCAGCCAGTTCAGTCGTGGCACCATCACGATCGCTGAGCCGAACGCGTTTGCCGTCGCCAGGATCATGATCAGCAGCGTGGTCCAACTCTGGAAGCCAAAGTGTGCGACAGAGACGCCCATCAGCAGACCCCACGCGCCGCCCGCCATCTGAAGCGCCGCGAAAAACATCGTCCGCCAGGCGCGCCGGCTCCAGGCGTAGATGCGCTCCCGCCGCCAGATCAGAATGCCGCGTGCGAGGCTCGCTACGTACGTGATTCCCGTCACCAGTCCGAAGAAGCGCGGAAAATCCCGATGATACGGGGACGTGAAATAAATCACTGTTATGCACGCGATATAGGTGAATGCTCCCTGCACCGCGCGCGTGGCCAGGTCGAAATCCCCGTGCTTTTCCAACTCCGCAGTTCTCACTGCTCTGTTTATCGGCCAGATTCGGTCGAATGCGAGCGGATTATTTCAGGTTCGCCAGCGCGTCCTTGCGGACCTTGGCAACGATATGCACCAGCGGGTCCACCACTTCAGCGATGTCGTACCGCATGGCGGTCCCCAGCACGACTGCCGCTTCGTTCGGCTCCAGTTTATAGTCGCGCTGCAACCAGTTCACCAGTTGAGTCGTCGCGATCCGCAACGCGTCTTCGAGCGAATTGCCGATCCCCAGCGACATCAGGTACTCATCGTTTTCCGCGCGCGGCCCCTGCGTCGATTGACCTTTGATCAACCCCACCGTGAACTCCACCTGCATCGACGTCTCGAGCGCATCGCCCGTCAGTTCGCCATCCCCCTCGGCCGCATGCCCATCGCCGATGAACAGCAGTGCTCCCGGAGCGTAGACCGGGAGATAAAGCGTCGTCCCCTCGCGCATCTGGTTGTAATCCATGTTGCCGCCGTACGATCCCAAAAAACCCGTCCGTACCGCCTGATGCCCTGGAGGAGCCACCGCGATGCACCCCATCATCGGCTGCAGTTTCACCGTGTAATTCTTCAAATGCTCGCTAGGATTCTTCAGCCGCGCCACGCCCTTTTCCCGATCAAGCACCCACTCGCTGTCGTAGTTGTCCTTATACTTGGTGCGCCGCACGTAACCGGATTGGAGGGCCGAATCGACAATCGTATCCCCGCTCCCAGCCGAATCCCGATTCAACCGGACCTTGTTCAACTTCACCACCAGCGTGTCCCCCGGAAACGCGCCTTCTATATAAAAAGGTCCAGTCTCCGGATTCCCTCCGCCCGACCGCCGCACTCCCTTCGGATCGGTGCCGCCGGCATCCACCGTCCACGTTCGCACCGTGTCACCCGGGAAAACGTGCAACACCGGTGGAATGGCGTCGGAGAAGACGCGATGAAACTCCTTCGGCTCAAAATCCAGTGTGCGAGCTTCAGTGGGAGCACGCGCCGGACGTCGCGCAACCCACTCTACTTTATCGGTCTTGTGCCACAGAGCCGTCCCCGCCATCTCCTCGCCGCGAACGACGCCCTCAAAAGTGCCAAAAGCCTCCCCGTTCGGACGCGTCGCCGCGAAGGTAAGCTTGTCGCCCTCGACCGTGCCCTCCAGCTTCAGCTCGTTCAAATTCCCACTAAGCTTGTTCCCGTCGGCCTTCAGCGTGACCCGCACATAGGTCGTATCGCCCAGTATCTTACCCGAAAACTCCCAGTCGCCAGAAACATCGGCAGCCAGTATCAATAGAAAGCACGCAAGTATCTCATTCATTTCCCCACTAGACGAACCGTAATCAAAAAAGTTCCGCATTAAATCTTCGTGGGTCACAAGACCGCGAAAAATGGGGACAGACTTCTCTGTCCCAGGCGCCACGATCTTCTTGAAAGGCCCGCCAAACCCCGACGCCGTGGACAGAGCTGTCTGTCCCCTTTTTTCGCCCCGTCCTCAATTCTGGACCCTTCCACAGACTCGTGTCACAACCGCAATTCCCCCGCCGCTTGTGGCGCGCGCACTCGTGCGTGCCGCGTCGACACTCGTGTCGCCGCCCCGGGACCATCACAACCTCCGGTTCAATTCCGAAGCATAGGAAACAATTCCCGTATCCGAGCCTCACCCGGCTGCACCCCATACTCGCAAATCTCAAAAGCCTCGTAATACTTCGCCGCATTCCCTTTTTCCGAGCCGTACCACTTGACCAACGACGCCCTCACTCCCGCATTAATCGCCCGCGTTCGCGCCCTCTTGAGCCAAGCCTTGCGCTCCACTAGATCCGCCGGAACCTCCGCGAGCCTGCCATCCACCCAAGGCAGCCATTCGTAAAACTGCGACACATGAGAATCAAGCGCGTCGATCTTCTTATCGATCACCGCATCGAGCGAGACCGCGATATCCGGCCGGAACGGATTAGGCCGCTGAAAGTTGTCTTCGTAATACAGAAAGACCGGATTCTTGCGCAGCGCCGGCACCTCCGGAATCAGGTGCGGCACCACCACCATGTAAGCGGCGTCCTGCACCAGCACCCCTGTGTAGCGATGGTCGGGATGATAATCGTTAGGGCGCGGCGCAAGCACGATGTCGGCGTTCCATTGCCGGATCTGGCGGATAATCTGCTTCCGCACCTCCAGCGTGGGAAGAAGTTCGCCGTCATGATTATTCAGAACCTCGTACTCGATCCCCAAACGCCGTGCGGACTCCTTCGCCTCGGCCAGCCTGCGCGCGGCAAGCTCCGCCCCGTGCATGTTCTGATGACCGGCGTCGCCATTAGTGACCGACACAAACTTGACCGCCGCTCCGGCAGCTTGAAACAGCGCAGCGGTTCCAGCCGCGCGAATATCGCAATCGTCGGGATGCGCCCCGAATGCAATCACCCGAATCATATTGTTGCTTTGCGCCAGGAGAACGCTCATGCTGGTCCAGAGTAGTAGAAATCTCATCCAGCTATTGTCTATCCTGAGGAGGTCGCGTGAAAACCGCCGCTTGTGGCGCGCGCACTCGTGCGTGCCGCGTCGACACTCGTGTCGCCGCCCGGGACCATTGCGATCTCCCCACCGAGTGAGAAGAATATCCATTATGAATCCTGACAAACACCTCCGCAGTGAGATCTGGTTCAACGACCGCGAAGACCCCGGCGAAACCGCCGTCTATATCGAGCGCTTTACCAACTACGGAATCACCAGAGACGAACTCCAGTCCGCGCGGCCCATCATCGGAATCGCGCAGACCGGCAGCGATCTCTCGCCCTGCAACCGCCATCACGTGCAGCTCGCGTCCCGCGTCAAAGACGGCATTCGCGACGCGGGCGGCATCCCTTTCGAGTTTCCGGTTCATCCCATCCAGGAAACCTGTCGCCGCCCGACCGCGGCACTCGACCGCAACCTGGCCTATCTCGGACTGGTTGAGATTCTCTGCGGCTATCCGTTCGATGGCGTTGTCCTTACCACGGGTTGCGATAAAACCACGCCCGCATGCCTGATGGCCGCGGCGACCGTGAACTTTCCGGCGATCGTCCTCTCCGGCGGCCCGATGCTCGATAGCTATATCGACGGCAAACTTGCAGGCTCAGGTTCCGTGCTCTGGGAAGCCCGGCGGCTAGTCGCGGAGGGACGGATCGACGTAACGGAACTGGTGGATCGCGTAGTGCGCACCATTCCCAGCGCGGGACACTGCAACACCATGGGCACCGCGCTTTCGATGAACTCGCTGGCTGAGGCGTTAGGAATGTCGCTGCCAGGTTGCGCGACCATTCCCGCTCCTTACGCCGAACGCGCCAAAATGGCCTATGAAACCGGGAAGCGTATCGTCGAGATGGTGCGCGAGGATCTGACGCCCAGTCGCATCCTGACCCGAGCCGCCTTTGAAAACGCAATCGTCGTGAATTCGGCGATCGGCGGATCGACCAATTGTCCTCCGCACATCACGGCAATCGCGAGGCATGTTGGGGTTGAAGTAAGCATTCAGGATTGGGAAGAAATCGGTCATCACGTGCATCTGTTAGTGAACGTGGCGCCGGCCGGTGCGTTCCTGGGCGAGGGATATCACCGCGCGGGAGGAGTCCCCGCAGTCGTCGGCGAACTGATGCAGGCGGGAAAAATCCGCGAGGACGCGCTGACGGTCACCGGAAAAACCATCGGCGAGAATTGCCGCGATTCCCGCAGCCTGGATCACAACGTCATCAAGACCTACGCCAAACCTCTCAAGGAAAACGCCGGATTGCTAGTTGTTTCCGGCAATCTGTTCGACTCGGCGCTGATAAAAACTTCGGTCATCAGCGACGATTTCCGCCGCCGCTATTTGTCCGATGATTGCTTCACCGCGTGCGCCATCGTTTTCAACGGCCCTGAAGATTACCGCCGCCGCATCGAAGACCCTGCGCTGAACATCGATGAAACCTGCATGCTGGTGGTGCGCGGAGCGGGTCCCATCGGCTATCCGGGCTCGGCCGAAGTTGTGAATATGACGCCCCCAGGCTATTTACTAAAAGCCGGCGTGAGAATGCTGCCCTGCATGGGCGACGGCCGCCAAAGCGGCACCTCAGAAAGTCCGTCGATCCTCAACGCGTCGCCCGAAGCGGCCGCGGGCGGGAACTTGGCGATCTTGCAGACGGGCGATCGCATCAAGGTCGATCTCCGGCGTCGACGCGTCGATGTGCTTCTTACGGACGAAGAAATTCGCCGCCGCAGGGAGTCGCTCCCGCCGGTTGAATTGCGCAACGACTCTCCCTGGCAGGAACTTTACCGGACGCATACGGGTCAGCTCGAAAGTGGCGCTTGTCTCGATTTTGCGGTGAAATACCACGATTTGGCGAAAGTAGTTCCCCGGCACTCTCATTAGCGACGCATAAAACGCCAAAAAACACTAAAAAAGTGCCTTGACGGAGCCTTAATTGACCATAAAATGAGTCGGGAGACACCTAATGAACAGAAGGCAACTTCTTTGCTCGGCCGCCGTTTTGCCCGCCGCCGCGCTTTCCGCCGCCACAGTCCAGCAAAAACAGATCAAGATCACCGGAATCGAAACCGACGTATTGAAGCGCCCGCCGGGCTCTCCTTACTACGATGCGATCCACACGTTTGGAACGGCCAGCGGATCGGTGGTGCTGCGCATTCGCACGGATGCGGGGATCACCGGGTGGGCCAGCAGCTCCTTCGGGACCGTCGCGGGCGGGCCACGAGTCGTGCAAACGATTCTGGAAGAGGAAGTGAAGCCCGTACTGATCGGGAAGGACCCGGCGTTTCCCCGGCGCATTCGCGCGGACTTGTGGAAGGCGCTCGAATACCAGGGCGTGGGCGGCGCCACCCAGTTTGCCATCGCCGCCGTGGATATTGCAATTTGGGACATTCTGGGCAAGAGTGCGAACCTGCCGGTATACAAAATGCTAGGAGCTTTTCGAGACCGCATTCCGGTCTATTCGATGTGCGGATGGTATTACGACAACGACGACGATCTCTCGCACTTGAAGCGCGCAATTAGCGAAGCCGTGGGACAGGGCTATCCGGCGGTGAAAATCAAGGTGGGGCGCGGCTCTCTCGACGACGATATCCGGCGGATCCGGCTCGCTCAGGAGGTCCTCGGCAAAGACCGGCGTCTGATGGTGGACGCCAACCAGGTTTTCAACCGCAACGAGGCTTTGCGCCGAGGCCGGGTGTACCAGCAGATGGGCTGTTTCTGGTACGAAGAGCCACTGCCGCCGCAGGATATGGAAGGCTATTCGGAACTGGCGCGTGAATTGGATATGCGAATCGCTACGGGTGAGAATCTGAACACCAAGTATGCGTTTGCCGACCTGATCTCCCGCCGCGGCGCGGACGTGGTGCAGCCTGACAACCGGCGAGCGGGCGGGGTAACGGAATGGATGGAGATTGCGGCGATCGCCGATGCCAACGGCCTTGAGCTCGCGAGCCACGGAGGCGGGGCGACCAATCTGAACATGCTGCTTGCGATGCCCAATGCCATTTACATGGAATCGAGCGGGCCTCAGAAAATCAAGAACGGCGAAGTGGCTGCGCCCGAAGAAGCGGGCATGAGCAGCGAGGTGTCCGAGGCGGAGATCAAGAAGTATAAAGTTTGATCCTGCCGTCTCGGTCTTTGAGCGGCGATGCGGGTGGGTTACCAACCCGCAGCAGGCTGGCAGAGATCCCCAAAGGTGGGGCGGACCCCCTGGTCCGCGGCCGATCCCCGGATCGGCCCATTCGTTCGTCCGCACGCTTGGTTTTATTGGTCAAGAGCATGATCTGGAATCGCGCCTGGACCAGGGAGTCCGCTCCACTTGGTTTCCGAACGTCACTTCAATCAGAGTCTTTCAGCAGCCTGCGGCGGGTTGTCAACCCGCCTTTTCTACTCCACAACTTTGGCAGTCACCACCAGGATGAGAGGGCTCTCTCCATTGTTGACGTCCGATTTTCCAACCACCACTTTTTGCCCGTCGCGAATGTCGATTTCGGTGCTCAGCCCGGTCGTTTTGAAGTTCGGATTCCCTTGCGCGTCCGACGTTCCGTTGGGCATTCGAATCTGGAGATTCAGGTTTTGAAGACTGACGATCTTCGGGGTGCCGTCCAACACCGACGCCCGGTTGTAGCGGAAGGTGTAGGTAGAATTCTTGATGGTGCCCTCGGCACTCGCGCCCTGGCCATTTGCGCCCTGTCCGTCGCGGCCGCGCAGCACGAACGATTCGAGCAATTGGTACCCTTTGTAAGCGAATACCCCATGCAATTGCTTCGCGGTCGAGGCCAGCGCATCCGGCAACTGATCGCCGGGTTGAGGTGAGGTCGAGATCAGATAGACGGTCAACTCGAAGTCGAGAGGAGCAACATCCAACTTTTTTACGGCTTCTTCAATCGTCGCGATCGTCTCGACTGTCCCGCGCACGGCGAGCACGTGCAAGTTTGCGTCGGATTCCATGCTCCAGTTGCCTCCGCCCACATAGTTGCGCAGCAGATTGTGGACCTGGCCCGCATTCGCATACCTGAGCTGAATCAATTTCCGCACCGTCTTAGGAGCCGCCTCGTCCTGCCCCCACGCCAGCAGTGACACCACTGCAAGTCCGCAGATCGTTTTCAAGATCTTCATTCGCTTCTTTCCTTTCGATCGACAATCCAATAAATCACGACGTCCGGATCGGACGTGAACATTTTCACTCGCAGCGGCTCCGTGGGTTCTCGCCTTCTCGTATGTGGACGCCCATGTTTGACATGTGCGATCGGAGGCGGCAACTCGATTCTTGGAGCCGATACCGCCACATGCACAGGCGGCGCCGGAAACCTCTTTTCCGCGCTCATCGCCCATATTCCAACCGCCATCGCGATCACGGCCGCCGCGGCCAATGCCCATTCCCAGCGCATTCCCGGTCGAACTCGCATTTCACGAAGCGCCCGCGCGTTCAGCCGCAGGTCATTCTCCAGCCAACGGCACGCTTCGCACGATGCCAAATGCTCCGCTGCGTCTTCACCCATCCCAAGCTTGATTTCGCATTCCTGACATGTCATGAGTGTTTCCTCACATATTTCGCTAGTTTCACCCGCGCTACGCAGATCTGGCTCCGCACGGTCACTTCCTCGACCCCGAGAATCTTTGCGACTTCGTGTGTGGAGAGCCCTTCGATATCGCGCAGCACAATCGCGGCTCTTTCTCGTTCGCCGAGTGTTTGCAAGCCCTCAGCTAGAAGCCTCTTACGCTCGTCGAGCGTGATCACGGCCAGCGCATCAGCCGAAGGATCGGCAGCGCGCTCATCCGGCTCGGCGACAATGATTCGTTTCCGATACCAGTCGTTGCAGACATTCACCGTCACCCGGTATAGCCAGGGCTTCGGGTCGCCTTGAATCTGCTTTTGTTTCTGAAAGTACTTGAGAAAGACTTCCTGCGAGGCATCCTGCGCATCTTCCACGCGCCCCAGCATCCGGTAAGCCACTCCGAACACCATGCGCTCATTTGCTTCAGTCACTCACTAGAAGATACGCTGAACTGCCTCAAAGCGTTGATCTAAATTCGTATCCGTGAGACTTCATTGCATCGATAATCCGCTCGCGGACGGCGCTGACTTCTTCCGATGTCAGTGTTCGATCGGCCGCGCCCAGCGTGATCCGGTACGATAAACTGCGTCTCGCATCGGGGAGCGCAAACTCACGCAAAAACTCGATCGAGAGAATCTCCGCCAACTTCGGCATGGCCGCTGCAACATCGCCAATCAATGTGCGTTCCGGAACGATAACTGAGAGATCGAATGCACTTTCGGGGAATCGACGAAGCGGTTGGTAACGAATCTCGCGGGGTTGATGGAGCAGCGTTAAATCGAGATCGAGCACTGCGGCGCGCCCGTTTTCGACCATTTTGGGGTGAAACTCGAACAACCGGCCCATATTCCCAACCAAGGCGGCGCGCTGCGGATGTTCATAGGGGCGCGCGACGGTGGGTCGCACTGTGATGCCGGGTAGCAGGCACTCGGCAAGTCTTTTTAGTTCAAGGAGCTGCGTGTCTTTCGCGAAGATCACTGCGACGAAATGCGGAGTCTCGTGATCGGGATGAATCTCGTTGCCGATCTCGAAGAATCGGAATGAATCGAAATGGCGGGCATTGTCGCCGATATTCTTTAGGATTCCGGGCAAAAGGCTCGGGCGGAGATACGCGTGGTCGGTTGCGACCAGATTGGTGAATCCGAAGGCGCGGGCGGATTCTTCGTTGATGAAGGAGTAGTTGTAGACCTCGGTAAATCCTTGCGCGGCAGCCATTTCGCGCACGCGATGATGAAACGCGCGCTCGGGATTTGGAGGCGGAACGCGGGCGGGCGAGAGCGGGGCAACGGGGGTGATATTGTCGTAGCCGATCATGCGGCCGATCTCTTCCACCAGATCTTCTTTAATCGAAACGTCTTTGGTGGCGCGCCAGCTCGGAACGGTCACGTTGAAGGATTCGTCGACTTTGAACTCAAGAGCTTCGAGAATTCGGCGGACTTCGGTTGGGGGGACGTCGCAACCGAGTTTGCGATTGAGCCAATCGAGATCCAACTTGATTGGTTTCAGCGCGATGGGTGGTTGATAGGCGTCGGCCAGTCCGCCGACTAACCGGATTCCTGGGGAGACTTCCTGTAATAACTCGAGCGCGCGCGCCAAGCCGCGAACGGTGTTCTCCGGATCTTGCGCTTTCTCGAATCGCATGGAGGCGTCGGTGCGGAGGTGCAATTTCGACGATGTTTTGCGGACGCTTGATGCGTTAAAGCATGCACTTTCAAGGACTATGCGCGTTGTGGTCGCGGAGATTGCAGTGTCAGCTCCTCCGATTACTCCGGCGAGCGCAACCGCTCCGTTGGGATCGGCAATGACCAGATTCGACGGGTCGAGCTCGTAGGTTTCCCCGTTCAGTGCGGCCAGTTTCTCGCCAGTATGTACTGTTCTGACAATGATTTGGCCGCCATGCAGCTTATCGGCGTCGAAGGCGTGCATGGGTTGCGCCAGCTCGGCCATGACGAAGTTGGTTACGTCGACGATGTTGGAGATCGGGTTGAGGCCGATGGATTCGAGGCGGTATTGCAGCCACAGAGGCGATGGCTTGATGGTGACGTTCTCGAAAACCAGGGCCGAGTATCGCGGGCAAAGCGTGTAGTCCTCGATAGTTACGTCGATTTTTGGGTCAAGCGTGAGCTTTTCGCGGACTGGATCGAGCAGCTTTTTCCCGGTGATTGCGGCGACCTCGCGGGCCATACCGTAGTGTCCCCACAAGTCGGGGCGGTGGGTGAGGGATTTGTTATCGACTTCGATGATCCAATCGGGCGTAAGTCTCAGGGTTTCTTTTAGTTCGACTATGCCTGCATGGTCGCGGCTGATACCCAGCTCGGACGCGCTGGCCAGCATGCCATCGCTCTCGACTCCTTCGATGGTTTTCTTCCCTAGAGGGACGTAAACGGTGCGCAAGCCAGGGAGGCAGTTCGGTGCGCCGCAGACTACCGTTTTAATGCCGTAGTTAGCGGTGGCAACCACTGCTTTCACGTTCTTTCCAAGAGGTTCGACGGTGACCACGCGCGCTTCGCACGCCTGGGCGAGCAACGCCCCCGTTTCATCGAGGCCTTCGCACTCCGCCGTCTTGAGCGTGATGAGACCTATCAGCTCTTTTGGCGACACGTTTATGCCGCCGTCGACCATCTCGCGAAGCCAGTTATACGAAAATTTCATGCTCTTAAATAAGCCTTAAATGCTCTTAAAACACGCTGCGGGAGCCCTTACACGACCATAAATTGATCTAAAAAGCGCAGGTCTCCGCTGTTCAGGAGCCTTATATCGTCGATGCCGTAGCGCATCATTGCCAGTCGCGTCAGGCCTAATCCGAATGCGAAGCCGCTCCATTTTTCGGGGTCCGCGCCGCCTGCGCGCAACACTGCTGGATGCACGAGTCCGCAGGGCAATAGTTCCACCCATCCCGATTGCTTACAGACTGGGCAGCCCGGGCCGCCGCAGATCAGGCATTGAATATCGAGTTCGAATCCAGGCTCGACGAAGGGAAAAAATCCGGGACGCAGGCGGACGGTTACGTCGCGATGGAAGATTGCGCTGAGCAGCGTCTTCATGAAGTAGATCAGGTGCGCTACTGAGACGTCGCGATCGACCATCATGCCTTCTAGCTGATAAAACGTATGCTCATGCGAAGGGTCCACCTCTTCGTTGCGGAAAACGCGGCC
Source organism: Bryobacterales bacterium (assembly GCA_003170295.1). Classification (GTDB taxonomy): domain Bacteria; phylum Acidobacteriota; class Terriglobia; order Bryobacterales; family Bryobacteraceae; genus Palsa-187. The sequence continues at coordinate 130,393 of PNAJ01000133.1, forward strand.
GGGGGCGATCATTTTTAGCGGCGGACCTAGTTTCTCCAGCGCTCTTATTTGTACGGGTGAAGTGTGCGTGCGGAGGAGACGGCCGTCTTTTAGCCAGAACGTATCCTGCATGTCGCGCGCGGGATGGTCGGCGGGAATGTTGAGGGCGTCGAAGTTGTAATGCTCGGTCTCGACTTCGGGTCCATCGACTACGGCGAAGCCCAGGGCGAGGAACAGTTGCTCCAGCTCCTGTTGGACTTGCGTCACGGGATGGAGGGCGCCGGGGCGGATGCCGGGGGCGGGGGTGGTTAGATCGATCCACTCGGATTCGAGGCGGCGGTTTAACGCTGCTTCTTCTAGGGCGGCTTTACGGGCGTCGATTTTCGATTCCAGGTCTTGCTTGGCGGCGTTGAGTGCCTTGCCTTGCGGACCTTTCTGATCGGGTGGGAGTTTGCCTAGCTCTTTGCTGAGTTCTGCTAGTTTGCCTTTGCGGCCTAGCGCTTCTACGCGGATTGCTTCCACGGCTTCTAGCGTTGTGGCGGTGTTTAGTTGCTCTAGCGCGTTCGCGTGGAAGATCTGGATTTTTTCTTCTAGCAATGCACCGCTCCCTGTGGTCGCGGCTCGTTGGAGCGCTGAGGATGGTCCGGGTATCGACACGCTGCGGCGGTGGTGGACGGGGCGAAAAGTCGGGGACAGCCCGCTCTTTCCACGCGGCGCTGATGGGGATGGCGTTTTTCGTAGAGTTGGACGCGCCTTGGGACAGAGTAGGCTGTCCCCGATTTTTCGCGCATTTCCGGACGAAGACGGTGACTGAAGTCGCCGCTGCAAGCTAAAGCTCGCGCCACCACGGTCAAAGCTTGGCTCCGTTCGATTCCAGGTAGTCGACCATGGCTTGCTGGCCTTTGGTTAGGGCCAGGTCGAGGGGCATTTGATTATTTTCCGCGCGCACGTTTATGTCGGCGCCGGCGGCTACTAGCAGTTTTGCTAATTCGATATCGCCATTTTGAGCTGCGGCGTGGAGGGGGGCCCATCCACCGTGTTGGCGCGCGTTGACTGGAGAGCCATGATCGATGAGGAGCTTTACGACCTCGACGTGACGGCCTGCTGCGGCGGCGTGGAGAGGCAGGTTCTGCATTTGATTCGTCGAGCGGGCGTTGACTAGTGCGCCTTTATTTAGCAGGAGGCGCGCTGCGTCTGTTTTACCGAAGAAGGCGGCTAGATGCAAAGGGGTCCAGCCGTCGGTTGAGAGAAGGCCGATTAGAGAACGATTTGCGGTTAGCAGTTCTGTTAATTGTTCGGTATCGCCCAGGATGGCAGCGGCGAAGATGGCTAGCGATGGGTCGGCTGCAACCAGCTCTTTTACGCGGGGGAGATCCCCGGCGCGAACGGCTTCGAAGAGTTCGTTCATGATTTATCCCCTCCCTTACGGTCAGGGTTCGGTGCCGGCAGCGAGATCATTAGGAACGAAAACCTGCTCGGCTTTGGCGATTTCCCAGGCGAGGTGATTGATATAGAATAGCAGCGCGGCGGGCGGGAACGTTCCCTGGAATTTGGTCCAGACCTGCTGCTGCCAGCCTTCCTTCAGGAAGCCTGAGACGTCGGCATCCTTCTGGAAAAACCCATCTTCATGAGGGACGCCCAGATGATCGAGCACGGCCTTGATCATGTCGAGATGCGATACCAGGATGGCTTGCGCGAGGTCGGTGGAGAAGTCTTCGTCGTGTTCCTTGAGGCGTTCGAATAAACGGGGCGAGGCTTTGCGCAGCGTCTCCGAGCTCAGTTTATGGAGATGCAAGCGGGTTTTTATCCGGTCGAAAAGCTGGTAGGTGCGGAGCTTGCCCATGGAAACGGAGCGCATTAGTTCTGAAAACTTTTCCTCGCCCAGGCCGAGGAAGATGTCGGAAAGCTGCATTCCTCACAATTGTAACGGATGAAAGGGAATTCGGCTGCAAAGCAAAGGCCGGAGGCGTCGGCCGCGGACCACGAAAATCCGGGGTGGATCGGATTTCCGCGGGTGCTACACTGATACCGTAATGAGTTCGCTTTCGCCCAGACTGCAAGTTCGGGTCCAGCAGAAGCAGATACTCACGCCAGGGCTGGTGCAGATGGTCAGCCTGCTCCAACTGAACCGGTTGGAGTTGAAAGAGATGATCTCGGCCGAGGTCGCTCAGAACCCGGTTTTGGAAGAATCGCTCGATGGCGTTGAGGAACTGACTGCGGATGAACTGCGACCGCTGCTCGAGGCGGAGCGGGTGGCGGATCCGGCCGACCAAGCCATTTTAGACAACAGCCGGATCGCCGCTGGCGATGTGGAGACCTTTGAGTCCGATCGGGGCGATCTGGAAGCGGCTAATCTTGGCAATCCGGAGCCGGCGTCGCTGGAACCGTCATCTGAGTTAACGACGGCCCCGGACGCGGCTGAGGTCAAAGCGGCCGACCCGTTCGACGAGATCGATTTCGGGAGCTACTTCGACGATTATCTGGACCCTGGCTACAAGAGTCCGGCGGCGGAGAACGTCGAAAAACCGTCGTTCGAGACATTCCTGTCGTCGCCGGTGACGCTGACCGATCATTTGCGATCGCAACTGGCGCTGGTGGCGCTGACCGAGGAGGTTCGCGACGCGGCGGAGAGCATCATCGGCAATCTGAACGAAAACGGCTACCTGATGACCACGCCCGAGGAAATGGCGGCGGCGGAGGATCACAAGCTGGAAGACGTGATGGAGGCGCTGCGGGTGGTCCATACGCTGGACCCGGCGGGCGTCGGTTGCGCCGACGTGCGGGAATGCCTGCTGCTGCAAATCGACAGCCGCAACGGCAAGGGCGGCGTGGCGTGGCAGATCGTGCACGATCACCTGAAGCTGGTGGAGCTGCGGCAACTGAAAGAGCTTGCGCGCGTGCTGCACCGGCCGATGGAGCATATCCAGATTGCGGTGGACGTGATCCGTCATCTGGACCCGCGTCCGGGGCTGCGTTATTCGGGAGCGGGGGCGCGCGTTGTCGAGCCGGACGTTTACATCTCGAAAGACGGCGAAGATTACCTGATCACGGTGAACGACGACGATATTCCGCAATTGCGGCTGAGCTCGCAGTACAGGAAAATGCTCGACCGGAACGAGGAGCCGAATAAAGACGTCAGGAATTATGTGAAGGAGCGTTACGCATCGGCGATCCAGTTGATGAAGAATATCGAGCAGCGGAAGCAGACGATTATGCGGGTCTGCCAGAGCGTGGTGCGGCGCCAGATGGAATTTCTGGAGCACGGCATCGACTTTCTGAAGCCGATGATGATCAAGGAAATCGCGGAGGAGATCGGTGTGCATCCTTCGACGGTCAGCCGGGCGGTTTCGAGCAAATACGCGCACACGCCGCAGGGCGTTTTCGAACTACGATACTTTTTCTCAGAAGCAGTGCAGGGGCCCAGCGGGGGCGTCCTGCCGCTGCTGATCCTGAAACGCCGCGTCAAGAAAATGATCGAAGAGGAGGACTCGGCCCACCCGCTTACCGACGAACACATCACGGAACGTCTGCAAGCGGAAGGAATACAAGTGACTCGCCGTACCGTCGCGAAATATCGCGAGGATATGCGCATCCCGTCCACGCATCAGAGACGGGTTCGTAGCTAGCTCACTTGCAGGCGCAGCCTGGCGAAGTGGCGGCCTACTTTTATTGAACTCGAAAGCCGGAGGTTTTTCCCCATGAACGTCAGCTATAGAGGGATCAAGAAAGAATTTTCTCCCAAGCTGCAAGAAAAGCTGGACGCGAAGTTTTCGAAGATTTCGAAATTATTAGAAAAGCGCGGCGAAAAAGAGGCCCACGTTGTGGTGACTTCGGAAAATCGCATGCACAAAGCCGAGATCACCATGCAGTTTTACGGGCATCCGCTGGTGAGTATCGACTCCGATGCGGACCTGTTCACGGCTTTGAACGGGGCGCTCGATAAGCTCGATAAACAGGCGGTGAAAAATTGCGCGAAGTATCGCGCGAAGAATCGCCGCTCCACAACCAAGAAGGAATCGGGCAACGGAGCGGGAGAACTGGTGGGCGTAGTGGCCACCAGCGGCGGGAAAATCGCGCAACGGGTTTATCGCGTGAATCATCATGACGACCGGAAGCCGATGACGCTCGAAGAAGCGCTGCTCGAAATGGATAAGGATTCCGATTACGTGGTCTATCGCGACGCGGAGAGACAGTGCGTCTCCGTGCTGGTCCGGCGGCGGGACGGACATTTCGACTTGATCGAGTCATAAACTCGAAGAATGGTTAAGCCGACTGCTGTTGCTCCCGCCGCTCAAACTGAAGTAGTCATCATCACCGGTTTGAGCGGATCGGGCAAGGGCACGGTGCTGAAGGCGTTCGAGGATCTGGGCTACTATTCGGTGGACAATCTGCCGATCGACCTGATCCCGAAGTTCGCGGAGCTGACCAAGGACGCGCCGAATGTGCGGCGGGCGGCGCTGGTGGTCGACATCCGCGAAGGGGTCGCACTGGAGCGGTTTCCGGCGATGTTTAAAAAAATCCGCCGGCAAATTCCCACGCGGCTGCTGTTTCTCGAGGCCGACGACGCGGCGTTGATCCGGCGGTACAGCGAAACGCGCCGCCCTCATCCGCTGGGAACCGGGCAAAGCGTGACGGCAAGCATTCGCAACGAGCGGGAACGGCTGGCACCCATACGCAGCCTGGCCGATCCGATCATCAACACCACGAAGTTCAACGTGCATGAGTTGCGGGAGACGATTCACGGTCTCTTTCGCGGGCAGAAAGCCTCACCTGGAATTCTGGTGCAGGTGAACAGCTTCGGGTATCGCCACGGAGTGCCGGCCGATAGCGACCTGGTGTTCGACGTGCGTTTTCTTCCGAACCCGAATTACATCCCCGCGTTCAAACATCTGACGGGCAAGCATCCGAGTGTGGCGCGCTACATCCGGTCGTTTCCGCAGACGGTGGAGTTCATCACGCGTATCGCGGACCTGCTGGTATATCTGCTGCCGCACTACATTGCGGAGGGAAAGAGCTACCTGACGATTTCGTTCGGCTGCACGGGCGGGCATCATCGCAGCGTGATGATCGCGAGCGAAATTCGCAAGTTGCTGGCCGGTGCTGGATATCGCGCGAAGGAAACACATCGCGACCTAAAAAAGTGAACTTCGAGGACGCGTCGACAATCGAGTGGCTGGAAACCAACGGAACGGGCGCGTTCGCGATGGGGACTGCCGCGGGCGTGAACACTCGCCGGTATCACGCGTTATTAGTGGCGTCGTTGAAGCCTCCGGTGGAGCGCTATGTGCTGCTCTCGCGGGTGGAAGAAGAAGTCGCGATTGACGGACGGACGTATGCGCTTGGATTTTGCCAGTATCCGGGTGTCGCGCCGCGCGAATGGGAGTACATCGCGGAATTTCGAGCGACGCCGTGCGCAACCTGGATCTTCGATCTGGACGGCGTGCGTTTGGAGAAACAGGTTTACCTGATCGAGGGCAGGCAGGCGGTGGTGGTGCGTTACAGGGCCGATCGCGCCATGACGCTGCGCGTGCGCCCATTCACCGCGTATCGCGATTATCATTCGCTGCGGCATGCGAGCGAAGATCCCTACGGCTCCTTGCCGCTGCTAAATTTCCAGCATTCCGGGCGATTCGAAGGCGGCGCGCAGTGGTATTACAACATCGAATACCTGGCGGAGCTCGACCGCGGATTGGATTTTCGCGAGGATTTATATACGCCGGGCGCGATCATTCTCGATTTGCACGCGGACCAGTGGTGTCCCGTGCTCGCGAGTATTGAGCCCGCCGAAATCGCCGAGCCTGCGCCGCGCGCGGACGTGTTCACGGTCCACCGCGCCGATGGGAGGCCGACCATCATCGCGGGCTATCCCTGGTTTACCGATTGGGGCCGCGATACGATGATCAGCCTTCCCGGACTTTTGATCGCTTTGGAAACGCGTCTCGACGAAGGCCGCGAAATAATCGAGGGATTTCTCGCACATCTGAATCAAGGGCTGATCCCAAACCGTTTTCCGGACTCGGGCGAGCCACCCGAATACAACACCGCGGACGCGACGTTATGGATGTTTCAGGCGATGCGGCACTGGCTGGCCGCGGGCGGCTCTAAAACATTCCTGAAGGATACGTTTTATCCCGCCGCGAAAGAAATTATCGCCTGGCACCAGCGCGGCACGCATCACGATATCGTGGTCGATCCAGAGGATCACTTGCTCAGCGCCGGTAAAGCTGGCTCGCAGTTAACCTGGATGGACGCGAAGATCGGCAATTGGGTGGTCACGCCGAGAAATGGAAAGCCCGTCGAGATCAACGCGCTGTGGCACGGTGCGCTGACGCTGGGCGCAGAATGGGCGGAACTGCTCGGCGACGACACTGATTTTCGTTTAGAATCCCAGCGGGTACAGAGCAGTTTTCGGAAGAAATTCTGGAACGCGCAGCGGAACTGCCTTTTCGACGTCCTCGCACCGGAGGGGCCGGTCGATAAAATTCGACCGAATCAGATTTTCGCGGTGAGCCTGCCGCACGGGTTGCTCGAAACGCCCGAGCAACAGGCGATTGTGCGCGTCGTTGAACGCGAGCTGCTGACCAACGTCGGCTTGCGCACGCTCGATCGCGGCGATCCCGATTACAAGCCGCACTATCAGGGTTCTCCCGCCCAGCGCGATGCGGCGTATCATCAGGGCACCGTGTGGCCGTGGCTACTGGGTCCGTATATCGACGCATGCTTCCATGCGTTCGGACATGTTGACGCCAAGCTAGCTCCGGCGGATCTTACGGCTGAGATTTACGATGGCGACGAGCCGCGAAATCCGCGCGGCTGCCCGTTCCAGGCCTGGACCGTCGCCGAAATCGCACGCGTCCGCGCGACCTACTTTCACGATTCAAAATAAAGCAGCGCCTGCTCCACGCCATCGGCATAAAGAGCCGCGAGCCTCGGGTCCGCTGCACGAATCGTGTCGAGGTCGCGCGCGATCGACAAGCGCAACCGGTCCGCGGCTTTCGGGCTCCAGGCCTTTGGACCCGCTTTCGCATAGGCTCGCAGTGCGCGCATCCCCAGCGCGTTCGCTAAGTGCGTCGCTTCCGAGCGCGACAATCCGGCATCGCGCAGGCTCTCCACCGATGCCGCGACCCAGGGCAGCAGCAGGTGCGTCGCTAGATGAACGCCGGAAAGATAGAGCGCTTTCGAGGCCGCGCGCAGTTCGATCAACTTGCGCTTTTCGGCTGCCATGACGCGGCGTAACTCCCACATCGCGGCGGGATCGCCCTCGGCCACAAACAAGCGTTCTTTGGACTCCTCCACGCAGTTGAGCGTAGCCACGCGCGCGCCACCCGCGAGCAAGGGGCTGGGCCAAAAACTGTCGCGCGTGGAGCCGCACAGTACGGCGATTTTTCCGGTCAGCGGCGTCGCCGCGGCCAGATCCCGCGACACCCGGTCGAGCCCGGAATCGGGCACCGCGATCCAGATCAAATCGCAGGGCGCAAGTTCCGCGTAGCTCATCACCGCGTCGCCAGCCCGCAAAGTGTTGGCGATCCGCCGCGCCACTCGAAATGACGCGCCCTTGACAGGACCCATGCGCTTCAGCAGCACTGGCATTCTCGCCAGAAAGGAACGGTTGACGCCTCCGCCTCCGATCATTCCCATGACCGGGCCGTTCTTCGAGCGGCCGCCCATCACAGGTTCGGTCTTCATGTCAACGTGCCGCTCAACACCGACTTCGCGCGAAGTTCCTTGATACGATCGCGAAACGCCGCCGCCTCCTTGAAGTCGAATTTTCGCGCGGCTTCGCGCATACGCTCTTCGAGCTCCGCGAGATATTTATCCATCTGTTCGGGCGGAATCGCGGCGGTTTCCTCGTCGGATTCAAGAGGCACCGTGACGTAATCGGCTTCGGCGATGGCCACCAGAATCATATCGATCGGCTTGATGATCGATTGCGGCGTGATTCCATTCGCCTCGTTGTAGGCCGTCTGAATGACGCGGCGGCGCGTGGTCTCGTCGATTGCACGCTTCATCGAAACCGTCATCACATCGCCGTACAAAATCGCGCGCCCGTTCAGATGGCGAGCCGCGCGCCCCATGGTCTGAATCAGCGATCCGGCCGATCGCAGGAAACCCTCTTTATCGGCGTCGAGAATGGCGACGAGCGAAACCTCCGGCAAATCGAGCCCTTCGCGCAACAGGTTGATGCCGATCAACGCGTCATAAGTGCCGCGGCGCAGGTCGCGCAGGATCTTGATGCGGTCGAGCGTCGAAATTTCCGAGTGCAGATACGCGCACTTCACACCGGCTTCGGTGTAGTGCTCGGCCAGATCCTCGGACATCCGCTTGGTCAGCGTGGTCACCAACACACGCTCGTCCTTCTCAGCGCGCAGCCGGATCTCGTGCAGTAAATTATCCACCTGCCCTCGAATCGGCCGCACCTCGACCTCGGGATCGATCAATCCCGTGGGGCGGATGACCTGCTCGATCACCGCGCCGGAAGTTTTCGTCAGCTCATAGGGCCCGGGCGTCGCTGAAACGTAAACCAATTGATGAACGCGATTTTCAAACTCCTCGAATGTCAGAGGGCGGTTATCGAGCGCGCTGGGCAATCGAAACCCGTACTTCACCAGATTCTCTTTGCGCGAACGGTCGCCGTGATACATGCCCTGCAATTGCGGGATGGTCTGATGGCTTTCGTCGAGAAACATCAGCGCATCGTGCGGCAGATAATCGAGCAGCGTCGGCGGCGCCTGTCCCGGCAAGCGTCCGGAAAAATGCCGCGAATAATTCTCGATTCCGTGACAATAGCCGATCTGCTTGATCATTTCCAGATCGAACATGGTGCGCTGCCACAACCGCTGCGCTTCAATGCGCTTGCCCTGTTTATCAAGCTCGCCCTTCCACCAGTGCAGCTCGTTCTCGATGCTGCGCAGCGCGTCGTCGCGCGTTTCGGGCCGCATCACGTAGTGCGATTTCGGATAGATGGGAAGGCGCAGATAGGTCTGCTTCACCTGGCTCGTCAACGGATCGATCTGCTCCAGCGATTCGATCTCATCGCCCCACAAACTGATGCGATACGCGAAGTCGTCGTAGGCCGGGTGCAGCTCAATCACATCGCCGCGCACGCGAAACGAGCCGCGCTTAAAATCGATGTCGTTGCGCTCATAAAGGATGTTCACCAGCTTCGAGGTGATCTCCTCGCGCGAAATATTTTGCCCTTTTTCGAGCATCAGCAACATCCCGTAGTACGCTTCGGGCGATCCGATACCGTAGATGCAACTGACGCTCGCGACGATCACGCAATCGCGGCGCTCAAACAACGAGCGCGTCGCCGAGAGACGCATCTTATCGAGTTCCTGATTGATGGTCGCCTCTTTTTCGATATACACGTCGCCCGAAGGAATGTACGCTTCCGGCTGGTAATAATCGTAATAACTAACGAAATATTCCACCGCATTCGACGGAAAAAAAGTGGAGAATTCCTGATAAAGCTGCGCCGCGAGCGTTTTATTATGCGCCAGAATCAGCGCCGGACGCCCCGTATGTTCGATCACCTTCGCCATGGTGAACGTCTTGCCGGAGCCGGTTACGCCGAGCAGAACCTGGTGCTGTTCGCCTTGCTTCAGGCCGTCCAGCAGCGATGCGATAGCGGTCGCCTGATCGCCGCGGGGCTTATAGTCGATGCCGAGGCGGAAGGACATCTCTTTAGTATAAGATCGACGCGTTGCTTGTCGTTAGCGATTAACAAAGAGATACAGATACCAGTTGCCTTTGAGCGGCTTCAAAACGAATCCAAACTCAGTTTCGTCTGCGTCTGAGATTCGATAATCATCAAGACTGGCCCGGACATGACGCGGTAGGGCTGTCCTGTGCATAAAGCCTTTGTGACTATCTCCATTTGAAATCGAACCCGGATCCACTCTGAATTCGATTCCTCTGCCGCCCTTCATAACTCCGTACAATCCCAGGCGCCGCAATTGATCCTGGTAGTGCATCCAGCGCCCTCTCGGTAAGCCTGCGCGCTCGATGGCAGACAAATCGTTCTTGCGGAGGTCCACATGATGGCCTCCAAAGATGAGTACGTTTCGCTGGAGCGTTATCAACTGCGAATCAGCCTCGACTTCGGCAAGGAGCGACTCGAATTCGGATTCATGGGATTCGAAGGCGCGCTCAAGGGCGGCGTCTGATGTGTGCCCCGACCCAACCGAACAGGCTTGGAGCAAAAGAATCATCGCACATAACGAAAGAACCTGCAGGAGTCTCATAATCAGGTGGGCTACAGCACGCGCTCGAACTCGTAACCCGCTTTCGTCAGCTCGTCCATCAGTTCGAGGATGTGATCAGGCCCGCGCGTCTCCATGGTGATGTCGATGATGGTGTCGCCAAGATGCACGCCAAAGTACGCTCGATCGTGGGTGACCGTCACAACATTCGCACGTTGCTGCGCGACGAGCGTGGTCAGCCGGTTCAAGCCACCAGGATGATCCGGCAGCGGAATGCGCAGGCGCACCAGCCTGCCGTCTTTCACCAGGCCCCGTTCGATAATTCGCGCGAGCAGCGTGACATCGATATTTCCTCCGCAAATCAGCACCACGACTTTTTTCCCGCGCAACGTGGTCTTCTTCGTCAGCATCGCAGCCATGCCCGCCGCGCCCGCGCCCTCGGCGAGCGTCTTCTCTTTTTCAAGCAGCCAGAGAATCGCCATCGCGATCTCTTCCTCTTCCACGGTGACAATTTCGTCCACGTATTTTTCAAACAGAGGAAAGGTCAGCGCGCCCACCTGCCGCACCGCGATACCGTCGGCGATGGTCGCCGCGGCCGGCACCAGCACGGGGCGATGTTGCAATAGCGCGGCCTCCATTGAGGGAACGCGCGCCGTCTCCACGCCGACTATCCGCACTTCGGGACGCTGTTCTTTAATCGCGCAGGCAATGCCGCCGATTAATCCGCCGCCACCCACCGGCACGACGACGGCCTCCAGATCCGGCACCTGTTCCAGCAGTTCGAGGCCGATGGTCCCTTGTCCCGCGATCACCGCGTCGTCATCGAAGGCGTGCAAAAACACGAGGCCCTCATGATCGCAGCGGCGCCGCGCCTCGTCCACCGCTTCGTCGAAATTATTTCCATGCAGAATCACCTCCGCGCCGTAGCCGCGTGTTGCCGTAACCTTTACGAGGGGCGTCAGCACCGGCATGCAGATCTGTACCCGAATGCCTCGCTTGGACGCATGATACGCCACCGCCTGCGCATGATTGCCGGCGGACGCGGTGATCACGCCGCGAGCGCGCTCGTCATCAGACATCAAAAGGATGCGGTTCAGTGCGCCGCGTTCCTTGAACGATCCCGTCATGTGAAGATTTTCCATTTTGAGGTACAGCGTGTTGTCGGCGTGGCGTGATAACGTTTCCGAATACGGTGCCGGAGTGAACAAAATGCTATCGCGAATACGCGCGCGGGCGGCTTGAATGTCGGCGAGTGAGATCATGCCTTCTCAAGGTACATCCACTTTCGAGCTGTTTGCACTGCGCTTTCAGTTCACGGCGCAACTTGCCGTGCATTTTCCGCAAGGCCAAACCGCCAATCTGTTTCGCGGACAATTCGGCAAGATTCTCTACCGCCGCGACCCTGCCGCCTATGCTCGATTCTTCGCGCCCGTCGGAGAGGCCGGTCCCAGCGGTCTCCATGATCCGCCGCGGCCTTTCGTGCTGCGCGTCCGGCACCTCGATGGAGCCGTCCTTGACCGGTTCCACGTCGGCCTCAACTTGTTTGAAACAAATCGTCCGGAAATTGGAGCGATCCGCGACACCATGGCGGAGTTAGGCAGGGAGAGCCTGCGCGCCGATCTCGTCGACCTGGAAGGTCAGGAAATCCTTCACCTGCCGCTCGCCGCAGCGCGTCCCGTCGAACGAGTGCGCGTGCAATTCCTTTCGCCAACCGAGCTCAAAAATTCCGATCGCCCCGAATTCGGGCCGCTATTTTCCAGGATCCGTGACCGCATCAGCACCCTGAGTGCGCTCTACGGATCGGGTCCCTTGGAGATTGATTTCCAAGCGATGGGTGAGCGCGCCGCGGCGATTCGCATGACCCATTGCGATGTCCTGCACGTCGACGCGGAGCGCATCAGCCGCAACAAGCGTCACCCGCTCGGCGGCTTCATCGGTGTCGCCGAGTATGAGGGCGACCTCACCGGATTCATCCCGTATCTTGAAATCGCCGTCTATACGGGGGTCGGACGGCAAACCGTCTGGGGAAAAGGAGAAATTTCCGTTGAAGTATTCTAACGTGACACATTTTGAGCGTGAGTTGGTTCAGGGTTTTATCCACGAACCGGAGCATCCCAATGGCAACGGCCTGGTGATCACGCACGGTGCGGGCAGCAATAGCGACACGACGCTCCTTAAGAGTGTTGCCGAAGCGTTCGCGAAATCCGGCGTCGTGACGCTCCGCTACGATCTCCCGTTTCGGCAGCAGCGCCCGAAAGGTCCGCCGTTCCCCGCCCAAGCCGAGCGCGACCGCGAGGGACTGCGCCGTGCCGTCGAAGCGTTGCGCGAGATTGCGGGTCATCGTGTCTTCCTCGGGGGCCATTCTTATGGAGGCAGGCAGGCGACCATGCTCGCGGCCGAGGAGCCCGCGCTCGCCGATGCATTGCTGCTGCTCTCCTATCCCTTGCATCCTCCGCACAAGCCACAGGCGCCTCGAACGGGCCACTTCGGATCGATCCAAACGCCCGCGTTGTTTGTTCACGGCACGCGCGACACGTTCGGATCCATTGAAGAAATGACTGCCGCACTGGCGTTGATTCCCGCGCGCACCGATCTTGCGGCAGTGGAGGGCGCAGGCCATTCTCTCAATCCCGGAGTCGCCGCGATGTGCGTTCAGCGGCTTTCGGTATTGTAGAAGTGATGACTCATGCCAGAGTAATTCGTGCGCCTCGTGGCCGTACGATGCGATGCAAGGGCTGGGCGCAGGAAGGCGCGCTGCGCATGCTGATGAACAACCTCGACCCCGAGGTTGCGGAGCGCCCCGAAGACCTGATTGTCTACGGTGGCACGGGCCAGGCCGCGCGCGATTGGGCGTCTTTCGATGCCATCGTACATTCTCTTGAATCGTTGGAGAACGACGAAACACTGCTGGTCGCATCAGGAAAGCCCGTCGGTATTTTTCGCACACACGACGACGCGCCGCGCGTGCTGATCGCCAACGCGAATCTCGTCGGGCACTGGTCCAACTGGGAGACCTTTCACCAACTGGAGCGTCTCGGCCTCACCATGTACGGCCAGATGACCGCTGGCTCGTGGATTTATATCGGCAGTCAGGGAATCGTCCAGGGAACCTTCGAAACCTTCGCCGCCGCCGCGAATCGCCACTTCGGCGGATCGCTCCAAGGCAAGCTGATCGTCTCCGGAGGCATGGGCGGCATGGGCGGCGCGCAGCCTCTGGCCGCAACCATGAACGGCGCATGCTTCCTCGGCATCGACGTCGATCCGAAGCGCATCGAAAAGCGCATCGCGACAGGTTATTGCGACGCCATGGCGTCGAGCCTCGACGACGCACTCGCGATATTGAAGGACGCGCAAAGTAAAGGAGCAGCCCTTGCTGTCGGCCTCGTCGGAAACTGTGCCGACGTAATTCCCGAGCTTGCGAGCCGAGGCGCGGTGCCCGACATTCTCACCGATCAGACCAGTGCGCACGATCCTCTCCAAGGTTACGTCCCGAACGGCATGAGGCTGGACCAAGCCGTGGCGCTGCGCTGTTCCGACCCGCATGAATACGTGCGCCGGTCGATGGATGCGATGGCGCAGCATGTGCGCGCGATGCTCGCGCTCAAGCGCATGGGCGCGGTGACGTTTGACTACGGCAACAATCTGCGCAACTATGCCAAGCAGGCAGGAGTCGACGACGCGTACGACATTCCCGGATTCGTGCCGGAGTATATTCGTCCTCTGTTTTGCGAAGGCCGCGGGCCATACCGCTGGGCCGCCCTCTCCGGCGATCCGAACGATATCGCCATCACCGATCGGCTCGCGCTCGATCTCTTTCCGAAGAATGAATCACTCAAGCGATGGATCAAACTCGCGTCGGAAAAGATTCATTTTCAGGGCCTGCCCGCGCGCATCTGCTGGCTCGGTTATGGCGAGCGCGCCGAATTCGGCGTTGCAATGAACGACCTGATCCGCAAGGGGACCATCGCCGCGCCCGTCGTCATTGGCCGCGATCATCTCGACGCGGGATCGGTTGCTTCGCCTTATCGCGAAACGGAAGGAATGCGGGACGGCTCCGACGCCATCGCCGATTGGCCCCTGCTCAACGCGATGGTGAACGTGGCGGCGGGCGCGTCCTGGGTGTCGATTCACAACGGAGGCGGCGTAGGCATCGGATACTCGCAACACGCGGGCATGGTAGTGGTCGCGGATGGAACGCCGGAGTGCGCGCGGCGTCTGGAACGCGTCCTCACCACCGACCCTGGCACGGGCGTGATTCGCCATGCCGACGCGGGTTATGAGCGCGCTCAACAAGTCGCGCGGGAGCAAGGAATCCGCGTGCCGATGTCTGAATGAGCACGTTCGCTGTCGTTAATATTTCCGAATTGGTGACGGTCGCAGGTCCCGCTCGACCTCGTGTCCGCGATGAAATGCGCGAGTTGGGTGTGATCCGCGACGGCGTTATGATCGTCCGCGACGGCATCGTCACGCACGTCGGACCTCGCCGCGAAATCGATTTGCCGGCCGAAATCATCGACGCCGGAAATAAAGTGGTCATGCCAGGATTCGTCGACGCGCACACCCATCCCGTCTTCGCCGGCAATCGCGCCGACGAGTTTGAGATGCGCGCGAGCGGCGCCATATATCAGCAGATTGCCGCGGCTGGCGGAGGCATCCGGTCAACCGTTCGCAAGACGCGCGCCGCAACTGAGGACGAATTATTCGCCGCCGCTTCGCGCTATACGCAGTGGTTCTTGTACGGCGGCACCACGACCATCGAAGCGAAATCCGGCTACGGCTTAACTCTTTACGACGAGCTGAAGTTGCTGCGAGTGATTCACCGCATCGCTCCGCTTCGCACCGTGCCGACGTTCCTCGGAGCACACGAAATTCCCGATGAATACCGCGGCAGGCGTGACGACTACATCAAACTCGTGATTCACGAAATGCTTCCCGCCGTATCGAAACTCGCCGAATTCTGCGACATCTTCTGCGAGCCGCATGTATTTCCAGTCGACGATGCCCGCCGCGTTCTGCGCGCCGCCAAGGAGCATGGATTGAAGCTGCGCATGCACGTCGATCAGATTGAAAACTCCGGCGGCGCGCAACTCGCTGCCGAACTTGGCGCTACCACGGCAGACCATTTGGAACACACCGGAGCCGCTGGAATCAAAGCCTTGCGCGATGCGGGCGTGCAGCCGGTGCTGCTGCCGGGGTCCGTCTACGCGCTCGGGTCGAAGCGTTATCCCAACGCACGCGCGATGATAGATGCTGGGCTTGCGGTCGTGCTCGCGACGGATTTCAATCCCGGCTCTTCGCCGACGCCTTCGATTCCAATGATTCTCTCGCTCGCTTCGACGCAGATGAAAATGACGCCCGCCGAATCGATCACCGCTGCCACCATCAACGCCGCTTATAGTCTTGATCGCGGTAGCGAGATCGGTTCGCTCGAACCAGGCAAGCGCGCCGACTTCGTGATTCACGATTGCGCGGACCATCGCGAACTCGCTTACTTCTTCGGCATCCAATCGGCGGAGGACGTCTACATTGGAGGCAGTCGTGTTATCTGAACGTCTCGCCCGCGTTGAGGAGCGAATCCAAGACGCCGCTCTCCGCGCGGGCCGCAAGCGCGAAGAAATCACGCTGATCGCTGTCACTAAAAAATTTCCGGCAGAGGTGACGCGTGAAGCGTACGAGCTCGGTCTGCGCTGCTTCGGCGAGAATTACGTGCAGGAGTTCGAACGCAAACATCCCGCGCTCGCCGACCTGACCGGCGTCGAATATCACCTGATCGGACATCTTCAGTCGAACAAAGCGCGCATCGCGGGAGAATTGTTCCAGGTGATAGAAACCGTCGATTCAGAGAAACTCGCCAAGCGTCTGGAGCAATCGAACCGGCCTCTCGAAATCATGATTGAGGTCAAACTCTCGCACGAAGAATCCAAAGAAGGTGCGGCGCCTGAAGAGCTCCCGGCACTGATTGCCGCGATTCGCGCGTGTCCGAACCTGCATCTCACCGGCCTGATGACCATGCCTCCTTGGTGCGACGATCCCGAGGTCACGCGTCCTTACTTCCGCCGCCTCGCCGCACTCGCGCGCGAACACGGGCTCGCGAAATTATCGATGGGCATGTCGCACGACCTCGAAGCGGCGATCGAAGAGGGCTCCACGCACGTCCGCGTCGGCACCGCTCTGTTCGGTCCCCGCAAGAAAGAGTAACGAGTGACAGTTGGCTTCTTCGCGCCTCGCCCGCCCGCCAAAACCGGTGTCGCGGATTACGCTGAAGCTCTGCTCCAGGCTCTTCGCGAGCATGGTGACGTAAAAGTTGACGCTCACAAATCGGACGTTGCCCTTTACCACATCGGCAACAATCAACTGCACGGCGCAATTTACGATCGCGCTCTCGAGCATCCCGGCGTCGTCGTCCTGCATGACGCGGTATTGCAGCATTTTTTCCTCGGACGACTCACCGCGCAGCAATACGCCGAGGAATTTACTTTTAATTACGGAGAATGGACACGCTCCCAGGCCGAGGATTTGTGGAAACATCGCGCCCGTTCCGCGGCGGACCCGCGCTATTTCGCGTGGCCTATGTTGAAGCGCATCGCGACTACCGCACGCGCCGTCGTGGTCCACAATCCGGCCGCTATCGCGATTGTCCGCCAGCATGCCCCTCATGCGAACGTCATAGAAATCCCGCATCTCTTCGTCCAACCGGCGACGCCGTCCATGATCGACACTCTGCGATTCCGAAACGAGCTCGGCCTCGGCCCGCGAACGCTGCTCGCCGGTCTGTTCGGTCATCAACGCGAATCGAAACGCTTACCTGTTGTGCTCCGAGCGCTTGAACGAGTACGGAATAACGACGTCCGTCTTCTCATCGCGGGCTCGTTTGCATCGCCGGATCTGGAACGCTCACTCGCGGGACAATTGGAAGGTCCCCGAATTCTTCGCGCAGGCTATCTTTCTGAATCCGATTTCTGGCGCTACGCCGCCGCCGTCGATCTTTGCATCAATCTGCGATATCCCACGGCCGCGGAAACCTCCGGCATCGCGATCCGCATGATGGGAATCGGCAAGCCGCTTGTGTTTTCCCAAGGTGACGAGATCGCGCGCATCCCTGAAAACGCCTGCCTGCGGGTCGAAACAGGTCCCGCCGAGGAAGAGCTTCTGGCCGGCTATATCGCCTGGCTCGCCCGCGATCGCGATGCCGCGGAAGAGATCGGACGTCGCGCCGCCACGCACATTGCACGGCATCACGCGATCGAAACCGTCGCCGCTCGCTATTGGGAAGTTCTCAAAAAAGCGTGACCGGCTTCGTCTCCGTGCCCACCCAAATTGGTTTCGATTCGTATTCCCACGGCGGCAGTTCCACCAGGTGCGGACGCAGTACCAAAAGAACCTGGCTCGAACTGTGGTCGATAGTATTCGAACGCAGCAGATGCCCGACCCAGGGAATGCTCGCCAGTCCGAAAATCCCCGACCGAGTTACCCCATCCGTGCTGCTCAGCAATCCCGCGACAATGGCCGATTCGTCCATTCCGAGCCGCACTTTACCTTCGTACTTGCGCGTGGAAATGGTCGGCAGGCCGTCCGCGTTGATCGAGCCCAGCACCCGGAACTCGCTACTGATGTCGAGCGTCACTTCGCCCTTTTCGTGTACCGAAGGAGTAATCTTCAACGACAGCCCCAAGTCCTCAAAGTTGACCGTAGGCGGCGCAATCAGCCCCGAGCTTCCACCTGTGCCGATCGTGCTCGTGCTTCCGCCCGAATAACTCGCCGTAATCACCGGATATCGTTGGCCGACATGCAGCGTCGCAGCCTGGCCGTCAAGCGTCACGATTTGCGATTTCAAGATGACGTCCGAGCTTGACTTCGTGAACGTCGCGAGCACGGTCGAGCTCATGATGCCGACTCCAAAAAATGTCGCGCCGCCGCCGAACGTCAAGAATTGCGTGAAACCTGACGGCGTGCCCGGAGAATTGTGCAGAAACTTGGTGCCGAAATCGACCAGCGCGGACGAAGTCGCCGGCAACTGCAGCCCGTAGCCGAGCGACGAATTCTTCGTCACCTCCAGGAACTCGACGTCCACCTCCACCTGCGCCCGCGACCGCGAAAGATCCGCAAAAATCGCGCGCGCCGCCTCCACCTTCGACACTTGATCCCGCAGGTACACCACGCGCTTCACCGGATCGACGCTGATCTTGCGAATCTCCAGCATCTGCTGCACCGCCGTCACCATCTCCTGCGATTCCTGCACCGAAATGCGCTCCGGAATCGGAATCGCGATCGCCATCACCGGAGCCATCTCGGCGCGTTTCTGCGTGGTATCGTGCACCACCATCGCCAGCCGTTCGTTCACGGGAACCAAAAACGAATTCGACAGCGTATCGAGCGCGCGCATTGCATCTTCGAATCGCACATCGGCAATGCGGAACCGGAACGGAGGCGGCATCTGATAGTCCGCTTCGAACACCACCATCAGTCCGTACGCGGCCATCACTTTTTCGTAAATCGATTTCGCGTCGCCCGTCAGATCGAAGCTCTTGAGCCCCTGGGGGAATTTCAATCGCGGAGGCATGCGCGCCGTCCGAGCGTCCAAGATATCGTTATCCGTCAGCGCTTCCGCCGTTATCTCCGCTCGTTCCACCAGACCCACGTCCAGCCTCGTGCTCGCGGACATCCCCGCATCCGCCTGCAACGCCGCCTTCCGCATCGCGAACTCCACGTTGGCCGGCTGCAACGACGCCGCTCGCGAATACAGGAGGAACGCGTGTAGCTTATCCCCCGCCTTCTCCGCCTTCTGCCCGGCTTTGTAAAGCCTCTCCGCGAAATCCTCGCCCAGGCTCACGACGCTCAGAACGCACAATAAGGCGAATGTTTGGAGAAACCGCACTACAACAAAAGACGTCCGGCCGCCCTTATTCGTGCAATTTAAACTTCGCGGCCATTTCCGCCGATAGAACGCCGGGAAGGATCGTACCCCCTTTTATATGGCTACTTTCGCGCCAGTCCGCTCCACCTTCAACCCGCCGGTTCCTCAGGATTTCAAGGAGTTAGGCATCTCCGAAACCCTGGTGCTCGACCTCATGCTGCGCCGCCTGCTCATTGAAGGCTATTCGAGCATCGCCGGCATCGGCCGCTCCCTCCGCCTCTCCCACCACGTGGTCGACCTCATGTTCAAGCACATGCGATCCCAGCAGATGGTCGAGATCAAAGGTATGCTCGGCAACGATTACAGCTTCACTCTTTCCGCCGCCGGGAAACAGTTGGCCGGAGAGCGATTCCAGATTTCGCAGTATGCCGGCGCCTGCCCCGTTTCGCTCAAGGATTATCATGCCGCCACCCAGGTCCAATCGGCGCAAGTGCACGTCGACCGCAAGATTCTTCGCGCCGCGTTTAACGACCTCATCGTCACGGACCGCATGCTCGATCAGCTCGGCCCCGCCATCATTTCTCAAAACTCGATCTTCGTCTACGGCCCCACCGGCAACGGAAAAACCAGTCTCGCCGAGCGCATGCTCCGCGTCTATAAGGATGCGGTCTTGATCCCCTACGCCGTCGAAGTCGATAACCAGATCATCAGCCTCTACGATCCCGTGGTCCACCAGCCGATTGAAACCGACGAGGACGATATCGATCCGCGCTGGCTCCTCTGCAAACGCCCCTGTATCGTGGTCGGCGGCGAATTAATTCCCAGTATGCTCGAGCTGCGCCTCGATGAAGCCTCCGGCATTTACGCCGCACCTCTGCAAATGAAGGCCAACAACGGCATTTTAATCATCGACGATTTCGGCCGCCAACTCATGTCTCCGCGCGATCTGTTAAATCGCTGGATCGTCCCTCTCGACCGCCACGTAGATTACCTGACTCTGCGCTACGGCGTAAAATTCCAGATTCCTTTTCAATTAATGGTTGTCTTTTCCACCAACCTGGAGCCTGCCGACCTTGCCGACGAAGCGTTCCTCCGCCGCATCCATAATAAGATTTACGTGGAAGCAGTCGACGCCGTCAGCTTCGACCAGATATTCGTCCGCGTAGTAGCCTCGCGCCAAATCCAAGCCGAACCCGATAGCGCCGAGTTTCTCCGCAAACTCTGCCTGAGGGAAGGCCGTACGGAATTGCGAGCCTGTTACCCGGCGGATATCTGCAACATCCTGCAATCGATCGGCCGCTACGAAGGCCGCGGGCCGATCATGACAAAACCAGAAATGGAACGCGCCGCATCATTGTATTTCGCCAAGAGCTAGAAACCTGCGGTAGCTCCAATTTTGCGTGGAGTATAATAGGGTCCAGAGGCCGAGCGTCGTGAAGCTTCAAATTGAAATCGATGTGGACGACCGGGACGTCGACAAGAAGCGACTGGAAGCGGATCTTCATAGGGAAGCTGTCCTCCATCTTTTCGCTGATCGCAAGATCCCAGCCGGTCGTGCGACTCGTCTGCTGGGAACCACGCGCGTCGAGTTTATGGACCTGCTGAAACAGCGCAGCATATCTCATACCGACTACACGGCGGCTGACTTCGCTGAAGACATGGACACGATCGAGCGCCTCAAACCCGAGATCGAACGGAACGTCGAGGAACTGGTTTGCCCCGGTTTGCCCATTGCTCTCGATTGCGGGTCCGCAGGCCGACGATGCTATTTCCAGCCTCGTCAATAATGTGGTCTTAGTGCTGCGGTAGGAAGCATAGTTGGCAGGAATAAATGCCTATTATCGATCTGCCCCCCATTCAGGCTGATTTCACGGAAGACGATATCCGGGCCATGAATGTCATGCGCCACCAACTCCGTACGTCATGGCCAAAGACTCTGTACGCGCCGGAGAAGCCGGATCAGAACTGGAAGCTGATTCTTCCGTTCGCCAACACCTACTTAAACGCCTTCGCAAGTATGTGCGATCTCAACTATCATCCCCACCACCCAAAAGATCGGCTTACGATTTTCCTCAACGGCACGGAAGGGGATGAAAAACCGCCGGTCGAGGTCCCACCATGGATTGAAATGGTAGGAAATCCGGTCGCGATGAAGGACTTCTTAGCCATTTCGTTTGCGCTTGACTACGACAGAGAGGGAGGAGACCCAAAGGAACCACACACTGAAATTGGCAATTTACGCGCACTTGCCAAGCCATACGGAGTAGATACGGCGACAGCACGAACAAAGAAGGCGGCTGACAAGCTTCTAGGGCATTGCGTCGAGTTCTTGACGACGATGACGTGCTACAGGTCAGCGGATTGCATTGTGGCGATGCCGCCATCCGACCCATCCAAAGTCTATAATCTGCCCAAATACCTTGCCGAACGCATCGCAGAGACGATGGGGCTGGAAAATCTCACGAAAAACGTTCGAACCATCGCGCTGCGCAATTCGATCAAGGGCGTTGCTTTGGGCGCCAAATTTGATACCCTGCTGGGAACGATGGAGGTTGATGATGACGTGTTTGGGAAAAGGCGCGTCATTCTGATTGATGATCTCTATCAATCGGGAACGAGCATGAATTATTGTGGGCTGCTCTTGCGTGAGGCAGGCGCCAAAAAGACTTTCGGACTCGCCTGCGAAAAGACGTGCCGCAATGACGACAACGTTAGTGGGAAGATGTAGGTATGGCAGCTCACGCATTCGATTTGATGACGCTGCTCGATGCCCCAGGCGTGGGTCCAAGCCGGGTCCGCAAACTGCTAAAACGTTGGAAAAACACACCCAATGTGCCCGTGACGGAAGGTCGTCTCATGCAAGATGTGCTGACACCCACTCAGATCGCATCTCTGCCCGAGGCCCGAGAACGGGTTAAGGGCCATTGGGATGAATTGCGCAAGCGCGGCGCTTACGCACTTTCGATCATAGATGATGATTATCCGACTGGTCTCAGAGACGCCCTTGGAGAATCCGCTCCGGTACTTCTGCTCTGCCTCGGCAATCTTGAATTGCTCAATCACATCTCTGTCGGTTTTTGCGGTTCTCGTGAAGCGAGCGAGAAAGGCATTGCGACGGCCCGCGACTCTGCGGCCTTGCTAGCGCGCGAAAAAATTAACATCGTCTCTGGATTCGCAGCCGGTGTCGATATGAACGCCCACAGGGCCGCGTTAGCGGCAGGAGGAACCACAACCGTCGTCCTTGCCGAAGGAATTTTGCGATTCCGCGTGAAGAAGGAGATTCGCGATTTTTGGGACAAGGCTAGAACGCTTGTTGTGAGCGAATTTGGTCCAAACCTGCCATGGAGCGTCGCACACGCTATGCAGAGGAATCACACCATCTGTGGACTCTCGCGAGCGATGGTGTTGATCGAGGCCCGGACTACGGGGGGCAGTATTCAGGCTGGTCGCGATTGCCTCGATATCGGGTTACCCTTGTTCGCCGCCGTTTACGAGGGCTCACCGGATTCAGCGTCGGGTAACGAAGAGTTGCTGAAGCGGGGAGCCCAACGCTTGATGAAGAGCAGGTCTCTCAATCTACCAAATATTAAGCCCATTCTCCAGTCAATTGCTGAGCCGGCACGTACGACCTACGCCGGAGGCACTGTTTTTGCGTAGGCGAACCGGAACTGGGGAAACTGGGGACGAGATTTCTCACTTTGTTGCCGACACGCTTTGCCCGGCGATTTTTCCTGGACGCCCTGGTCGATCCCGTCGGCCTCTCCTTGCGATCTTCAAATCGGCGTCGAATGCGACCGAAGTGCGCAGTTGCGCTCATCGACTAGTCAAGAGTTTCCGTGGCGTCGAAATTAATCCGCGTCACGCGCACATTTAATGACTGCCTAGAGTCCTCGTCTTCCCACAAGCAAGTAAATAACGAGAACTATGAGCACAAGACCGCCGATGCCACCCCCAACCATGGGACCGCCATAATAGTAACCGCCGCCTCCCCCGAAAAGCAGCAGCAAAATCAGAATGATCAAAAGTAGGTTCATGTCCGGATTCTCCGCGACGTTTACTATAGCGCGAATACTACACCGCAAGCCAGTCCTAGGGGCCGGCACAGCGTCATCAGGGTTGCAAATTCACCGGAAAACCGCGCGATTCCGTCGATAAGGTACCGTAGTGAACGAAGCACCGGCGTTAATCCTCGATCACGCTCTTCTGTCAAACGGAACAACCCGGCTACGCCCGAGTGACCGCCGACCCCCGCAAAGAGACTCCTTTCGCCAATGAGAACGCGTCTGTTCGGAAGCGCGGGAATGGTGCGCCCTCTCGTTGAGAAGCTGCTCGCCAAGTGGCTTCCGAGCTTCAGGCAGCCGTCCGAGGCCGAGCTTCTTGAAAGCGAGAAGCGTTTTAGACAATTAGTCGAAGGCGCGCCCGAGGGCATTTACATTAACACCGGCCACCTTTTTCGCTATCTCAATCCTGCGGCTCTCAGACTGTTTGGAGCCGGCGCTCTGGAGCAGCTCGTCGGCCAATCCGTCCTCGATAGGTACCACCCCTTCTATCGCGCGATCGGCGCCGAGCGGATGCGAACCCTGCTCGAGGATCGGGTAGCAGTCCCCGTCGTTGAGCAGCAATGCTTCCGGCTGGATGGAACCGTTTTCGACGTCGAGGTCTCCGCGGTGCCGTTCCGTTTCGAGAGGCACGATGGCGCGGTCGTGTACATCCGCGATATCACCGCCCGCAAGAAGAGCGAACAGGATCGCCTCAACTTGCTCCAGCACGCGAAAGAACTGGCCGAATCCGCGAGCCGCCACAAGAGCGAGTTTCTGGCCAACATGAGCCATGAAATCCGCACCCCAATGAACGCCATCATCGGCATGACGCAGTTGACTCTCGAGACTCCTCTAAGTGAGGACCAGTACGATTCCCTGAGCACCGTGAAAAGTTCGGCGAAGGCTCTGCTTCGCCTGCTCAACGACATTTTGGATTTTTCGAAAGTGGAAGCCGGTAAGTTAGAGCTCGATTCGTCCGTCTTCGATCTGCGGCGCTCGATTGCCGACGTGGTCCGCACGCTCTCTCCGGGCGCCGCGGAAACCGGCGTCATGCTCGATTCGCGCATCGATCCTGGCGTGCCGGATTTTCTCCTGGGTGACGAGCATCGCCTCCAGCAAGTGCTGATGAACCTCGCCGGAAACGCCCTGAAATTCACCCACCACGGAAAGGTTCGCATCGAGGCCAGCGTCGAGTCGCAGGATGCCGCAGGCGTGACCATTCATCTCATGGTCGCCGACACAGGCGTCGGCATTCCACTCGAGAAACAGACCATCATCTTCGCGCCGTTTGAGCAGGCCGACGGATCCACTACGCGCAAGTATGGCGGAACCGGTTTAGGACTCGCCATCTCAACCAAGCTCGCGCACCTGATGGACGGCGATTTGCGCGTCGAAAGTCCGTGGCGCGATCCTGAGACCGGGCATCTGGTCGCCGGCAGCGCATTCCATTTCACCGCGCGATTTAAGGAAGGGCAAGCGCCCGCTTGCGTGGAAATGCAAGACGCGGCGCCCAGCCTTCGCGGCCTGCGCGTTCTGCTTGCTGAAGACAACGCGGTCAACCGGAAGCTCGCCCTGCGCCTGCTCGAAAAAAACGGCCACCACGTTTTCGTCGCAGCCAATGGGCGCGAAGCCGTGACGCTGTTCCATCGCGAAGATCTCGACGTCGTGCTGATGGATTTGCAAATGCCGGAGATGGACGGCTTCCAAGCCACCGCCGCAATCCGCGCTTCGGAGAAATTGCGAGGAGGCCACGTGCCCATCGTCGCGCTGACAGCACACGCGCTGACCGGCGATCGCGAGCACTGCCTCGCGAGCGGAATGGACGGCTACCTTGCCAAACCGTACAGCATGGAAGAGCTAAATCGAGCATTGGTAGAAGCCATGCAAATTATGGTCATTTAAGGCTCCGTCAGAGCACTTTGTTGATGTTTTATGGCGTTTTAAGCGTAGCTAGAAACGCTGAATCGGTTCCGTTCCGCCCGCTCGCGCGTCGCTCGTTCCAGGTATCCGCTAGCCCGAAACGCCTCGAGTGGAGCCTCCGCCAGCCCCTTCGATTTTCGCCATTCCCGAATTGCCGGACGGACGTCTGTCGCAAACGCGTTTTTCAGGCACTCCTCGGCATCAATGAGCACGGCATGCGATTGATAATGCGCCAGTTTCCCGTGATCCACCAGCGCTGCCTTGGTAAACAGCTCCTGCGCCATTGTCGCCGTCTGGATCATTTCCTCGATTTTCGGCTTCAAATTGTGGCTCTGGTCCACCATGTACGCGATGTCCACGCGAGTGCCGGTTTCCCACTCAAAATGCCTGATTTCATGGAAGATCCGGAACACTTGGTAGGGATCGATCGAGCCCAAAGTGAGGTCGTCGTCGGCATAACGGCGGTCGTTGAAGTGAAATCCGCCCAGCATGTTCTCGGAAAGCAGCCAGGCGACGATTTGTTCAATGTTTTGAGCCTGATAATGATGTCCCGTATCGACCAAAACCCGCGCCTGCGGACCCGCAGCCCGCGCCAGCAGCAGCGACATGCCCCAATCGGCAATATCGGTATGATAAAAAGCCGGCTCAAACGGCTTATATTCCAACAATATGCGCTGATCCGGATCCAGCCGCGCGTGCATCGCCTTCAGCCCTTCTTTAAACCAAGTGCGCCGCTGGCGGATGTTCGCAGTGCCCGGAAAATTCGACCCGTCGGCGAACCACAACGACAGATCGCGGCTCCCCATCCGGCGAGCAATTTCCACTGAATCAATCAGATGCTGCAACGCCGCGGCGCGAACCTCTGCATCGGGATTCGCGAGCGAGCCGTGCTTATAAATCTGGTCTTCAAACAGGTTGGGATTAATCGACCCAATCGCAACGCCATATTTCGCCGCAGTGGCTTTATCACATGGGAAATCCCACTTAACATGCATCGCGACGGTGGGACAACATCCTGTAAACGCATGCACTTGCCCCGCGTCGGCGAGCTTTTCCTCAGTGGTCGTCGCGGCTGCTTCCTGAATAAATTTTCCGAAGCGAGTGCCGGTATTCGCGAAACCCCAACTGGGCAATTCGATCGCGAAATCATCCAATGCTTTGAAAATTACATCGCTTTCCATGGTTTACCTTGGGACTCCGCCACGGCTTTATAAACGATATGCCCCTCGTAAGTATTCACGCCTTCGCGAATTGCGTTCGATGATCCTTTTATTCCACGATTTGCCAATTCCAATAAATAGGGAAATGTCGCGTTATTCAGTGCAAATGTGGAAGTATGCGGAACCGCGGCCGGCATGTTCGAAACGCAATAATGCAGCACGCCGTCGACGAAATAAATCGGGTCTGTATGGGTGGTTGCATGAGAGGTTTCAAAACATCCGCCTTGGTCGATGGCGACATCGACCATCACCGCGCCTTTTTTCATGATTGGCAACATATCGCGGCGCACCAGCCTTGGGGCGCTTGCGCCGGGGATCAGGACTGCCCCGATGACCAAATCGGCGTGGCGCAGGGATTCGCGGATGGTGTAAATATTCGAGGCGAGCGTGACGACCTGACTCGAATAAATATCGTCGAGTTCGCGCAGGCGGTTGAGATTCTTTTCAATGATCGTCACGTGCGCACCCAGGCCCACGGCCATCTTCGCCGCGTTATGTCCCACGACTCCGCCGCCCAAAATCACGACATTCGCGGGAGCAACGCCGGGCACGCCGCCGAGCAGAATGCCGCGGCCGCCCATGGGCGCTTCAAGATATTGCGCACCCACTTGCACGGCCATGCGCCCGGCGACTTCGCTCATCGGTGTGAGCAGAGGCAGAGAGTTATCGGGCTCGCGGATGGTTTCATACGCGATGGCATTCACTTTGGCGTTGAGCAAAGCATCCGTCAAATCGGGCAGAGGAGCGAGGTGCAGATAGGTGAACAACGTCAAGCCGGGGCGCAGGAAAGGATATTCGGACGGCTGCGGCTCCTTCACTTTGACGACCAGATCGCTTGAGGCCCAGAGCGCCACAGCGGTGGGAATGAGCTCCGCGCCGGCGTCGCGATAATCTTCATTGACGAGCGAACTGCCGAGGCCCGCTCCAGTTTCGACGAGTACGCGATGGCCGGCTTCGACCAGCGCTTTAGCGCCGCTGGGCAAAAGGCCGACACGGGCTTCCTGATCTTTTACTTCTTTTGGGACGCCGATAATCATGGTGTTTTCTGTTCCGGTTCCGACTCGCGTTTGGGTCCGAGACCTAGCGCGATGAGCGACAGCGACCCGATCTTTCCATCTTCCACTAGATTCTGGTCATGCTGGAAACGCTTCAACGACTCAATGGAGGCTGGTCCCCACGTGCCATCGGGCTCGCCATGGAAGTAGCCTTTGCCGGCGAGAGCTTGCTGAATTTCTTTATACCGTTCGGGGGAAGGCTGCTGAGGGCGGCGGGCGGCGGAGACGGGTCGTTTGGACTTCGACGTGGTAGCGCGTTTTGCCGATGTGGTGGGTGAAGTTTTCGGGGCGACTTTAGCGGAGCTTTTATTTGCGACCGCTGGCGGCGCTTTCGCGGTAGTGGCCTTTGCTTTAGCCTGCGTTACAGACTTCTTCTTTTTATTTGTCGAGGTGGTGGTAGAGGTTTGTGGGGACGCAGCTCCAGCCCACGCACCGATGGCGAGGGCCGCGAACAAGGCGACCGGAACCGGGACCACAATAAGCCGCAAGAGTCCAGTGTAGCAACAGAAGGCCGCCCCGGATACGACCGCAGCCCGGGACCTAAAGATGAGTGAGGACGCCCGCGCGGTTGTCGTGGCAGAGGAATTCCTTAAGGATCAGCGCAAGTGCCGCTGGTTGATCGAAATGAGGTAGTCCAACCACTCACGTCGGATCGTCCCGACGATTCGTTGCAAACAGCGATCCCCTTGGGGAACGTTAGCTACAATTTCGACTAAGTTCGCCTACGCGTTTCTAGCTATCGGTTTCATCTAATTGAATTTAAGTGAGTTGCTGGTATGGAGCCCGAAACAGAGCGCACCTGCTATTGCGGCAGGGGCGCTGCTTCAATCGAAGTTTGTTTTGGTCACCTAAGTCCATCGTGCTTAGTCACAAGCGAATCGAAGGCGTCGAACCTTGCCACCGGGAGCCAAGCGAGACCTATCAATAATTTCTCTGCATTTCCTGCTAGCGGCAGACTAACTTCCCTGTTATAATCTTTAAAAGTTCGCTTGCGAAACGAACGGGTTTCCGGCGTAGTTGCCGGGACCTCGTTTGCCTCCCACCATGGCTCCGTTGCAGGAGCTACTCCATTAAAAGAAAAACGAAGATTGCGGCCAAGTTGTGTCACGGAACACTTCCTGCCGATACCAAGGAGCCATTGTGGCGCAGACGGGCAAAGTGTATGTGGCCCAAAATCACGGCCGGACGCTTGAGCTTCCACTGCTCGGAAGCGAGCTGGTTTGCGTTGTCACGCCCTCTCGCAGTCTGATCTCGATCGAGATCGAAACCGCTTTGCCGCCGCTCATCCCCGCGCGTCCCCTCGAAGGTGGCGAGCAGTATCGCTTTCACTTCGATATGACGAAATGCATTGGATGCAAGTGCTGCGTCGTCGCCTGCAACGAGCAAAATGGTAATCCGGCGGCGATCAATTGGCGGCGCGTCGGGGAGATTGAAGGCGGATACTATCCGCACACCCAGCGTCACCATCTCTCGATGGGCTGCAACCATTGCCTGGAGCCTTCCTGCCTGATCGGCTGTCCCGTCGAGGCCTACACGAAAGATCCCGTGACGGGAGTGGTGATCCATAGTGCGGATGCCTGCATCGGCTGTCAGTACTGCACCTGGAATTGTTCCTATGGCGTGCCCCAATACAACCCTGAGCGCGGGGTCGTGGGCAAGTGCGACATGTGCCACAACCGTTTGGGCGATGGGATGGCTCCCGCATGCGTGGAAGCTTGTCCCTCGGGCGCGATCGCGATTGAGATCGTCAACGTGGCCGAGTGGCGCAGCAACTATCTCAGCGCAAACGCCCCCGGGTTGCCGTCCGCGGACGACAGCATCTCGACGACGCGCATCACCCTTCCGGTAAATCTGGCGCCGGATACGGGAAGGGTCGATACGCAGCGGATTGTTCCGGAACATCCGCATTGGCCGCTGGTGTTCATGCTGGTGCTGACGCAGCTCTCCGCGGGGGCGTTCGCCACGCTGTGGATTTTAGACATGCTTGGAAACGGCGCAAGCGGCTCGATATCGGTGCTCGGATCGCTAGGCTTGGCCGGAATCAGCTTGGGTGCGGCGACCTTGCATCTGGGACGGCCGATTTATGCGTGGCGCGCGCTGAAGGGTCTGCGGCGTTCCTGGCTGAGCCGGGAGGTTCTGAGTCTCTCCATTTTTGCCGGAGTGGCCGGGATTTATGCGGGCATGTTGTTCCTGCATCTACATGGACGCCCAGTCGCGGGATTGATGACGGTTCTGTGCGCCGCCGTAGGAATGATGTGCTCGGCGCGCATCTATATGGTTCCGGCGCGGCCTGCGTGGAACAGCCGCTACACCGTCGCCGAGTTTTTCTCTACGGGCCTGCTTCTTGGTCCGTTGTTCGTGTTAGCGCTAGACATGCAAGCGCTGGGCGAGTGGGATCGGACATGGGTGGCGCGGGCGGCAGTGATGGGAGGGTCCGCGCAACTCCTGACTCAGGTGCTCAAGTTTTTGTGGCTCTCGCGTTCCGAGCAATTCGAGCTACGCGCATCCGCCCTCTTGCTTTCCGGACGATTGCAACGGGCGTTTCTGATTCGCCTCGGATTGCTGATCGCCTCGGGGATCGCCCTGCCGCTGGTGATCCATTCGCAGCTGGCGGCGATTGCGACGATCGTCCTCGCAGCAATTGGCGAAGGCTTCGGGCGCTGGCTGTTCTTCGTAAGTGTCGTCCCGAAAAGCATGGCGGCGGCCTTCACGAAGGAGGGACGGGCCGCATGAACTGGCGACGAATGGCGGGCCTGGATACGCTCGAAGCGGACTACGCCTTTCGATCGAGCGACGCCACTGGCTACACGTCCGCCAAAAAGATTCCGGATCACTGGGTGCCGACCACGTGCGGCTATTGTTCGGTAGGATGCGGGATCGAACTCGGCGTGAAGGATGGGAAAGCCATTACGTCACGTCCCCTGGCGGCACATCCTGTGAATCGCGGCAAGCTTTGTCCGAAGGGGCTTTCGGAACACTACATCATCGATGTTGAAAACCGCGCGAAGGTTCCCCTGCTCAGAAAGAACGGCAAACTTCAGCGCGTCGCGTGGGATGAGGCATTGAGCACGATGGTCGAGCGATTCCGCGAGACACAGGCGAAGTATGGGCCCGCCTCGCTGGGAGTGCTAAGCACCGGGCAGTTGGTGACCGAAGAATTTTACACGTTGGGCAAGCTGGTGCAACTCGGCTTCGGTACGAACAACTACGACGGTAACACGACACTCTGCATGTCGAGCGCGGTGTCCGGATACAAAAACTCCTTCGGAAGCGATGGACCTCCCGGCGCGTATGAAGATCTGGAGAAGGCGGACGTGATTCTCCTCATCGGCGCGAATATTGCCGATAATCATCCGATTCTGTGTCAGTATCTGGATGCGAATCCGCGCAAGACTCTGATCGTCGCGGACCCTCGGGTTTCAAAAACGGCGATGATGGCGGACCTGCATTTGCCGCTGAAGCCACGCTCCGATCTGGCTCTCGCAAACGGCATTGCACACATTCTGATTCATCACGGCTTGATCGATCGCGGTTACATCGAGCGGCATACCACGGGGTTTGATGAACTGGTTCGATTTCTGGAATCGTACTCGCCCGACCGGGTGAGTGAAATCACTGGACTGAGCGAGGAGCTTCTCTATAAAACAGCGTTTGCCTACGGTCGCGCAAAGGCCGGTTTCATCGGCTGGACGATGGGCGTGAACCACAGCACTTTGGGCACGGTCACCGTCAACGCACTTTGCAATCTGGCGCTGCTGACGGGGAACATCGGACGCGCCGGTGCTGCACCGTTTTCGATCACCGGGCAATGCAACGCGATGGGCACGCGTGAAGCCGGGTTTGCCTCCAGCATGCCCGGATATCGCAAGTTCGACGACACTGAACATCGCGCGGAGCTTTCCGAATTGTGGGGTATCGATGAAGCGCGTCTTCCGGGGAAGCGAGGTTTGGCGTATCCCGACATTATCGAAGCCGCCGTGGGTAAGAAGATCCACGCGTTGTGGATCATCGCCACCAATCCTCTTGTTTCCTTCCCGAATCAGGATGTCTTGCGCCAAGCGCTCTCTAACCTCGATTTCCTGGTGGTGCAGGACTGCTATCATCCGACGCCGACGACAGAACTGGCACATTTAGTTCTGCCTGCCGCCGTCTGGGGAGAAAAAGAAGGAACCTACACCAATTCCGAAAGGCGCGTCAGCAAAGTAAATAAGGCAGTCAACCCACCAGGGGAAGCGCGGTCGGACTTTGATATTTTTCTCGCGGTCGCCAAAAAACTCGGCTGCCAGGATGAGCTTTTCCCAGACTGGACTTCCGTCGAGCACGCGTTCGAAGAATGGCGTCGTGTTTCTCGGGGACGTTTGTGCGATTACTCGGGAATCAGTTATCAGGGGCTGGCCGAACACGGCGCCACACAATGGCCATTTCCCGATTGTGGGGTTTCGTCAAAGAGGCTCTATGAAGACGGGCACTTCGAGACGCCCGATGGGCGGGCAAAACTCATCTGCGCGGAGTGGCAACCGTTTCCTGAACAACCCACCCGAAATTATCCGCTGATTCTCAATACCGGGCGTACGGTCGAGCATTGGCACACACGCACGAAGACTCGCGAGGTGCCAATACTGGAGCGCCTCTCGCCGCGCGCGTGGCTGGAGATGAATCCCCGCGATGCAAAGCAGTTGGGATTGCGGAGCCATGATCGCGTGGACGTGATCTCGCAGCGCGGCCGTGTTCGCGAAATCGAACTTAGGCTGACGGAGATTATTGCCCCAGGGCAGGTGTTCATGCCATTCCATTTTTCTGAAACCAACGTGAATGAAGTAACGCAAAGCGCCTTTGATCCCATCTCGCGCGAGCCGAATTATAAACAGTGCGCGGTTCGTGTAGAACCAGTGGGAGCCAAGCCATGAAGCGTCACCTTATAGTTGTCGGCAACGGGATGGCCGGGGTTGCGTGCGTCGAGCAAATTCTGAAGCTCCGGCACGATTTCGAGATCACGATTTTTGGCGATGAGACGCATGTCAACTATAACCGCATCCTTCTCTCGAGGGTGCTGGCGGGTGAGAAGTCAGCCGACGATATCGTTCTCAACGATATCGGCTGGTATCGAAGCAATGGCATCCAGGCGCGTCTCGGAGTGCGAATCGAGAATCTCGATCGCGACAGACGCCTGGTCATCGATGCGCAGGGACAAGCGACGCCGTTCGACAAACTGATTATTGCCACTGGCAGCAGCGCCTTCATCCCTCCAATTCCCGGTGTCGAGAAAAAGAACGTCCATGTTTTCCGAACTCTTGACGACACCCGCGCGCTGCTTGAAAAAGCGCGCAAGGGATGCAAGGCGGTGGTGATCGGCGGCGGATTGCTCGGTCTCGAAGCCGCGCGAGGCCTCCAGTTGCGCGGTTGTGAAGTGAGCGTCGTGCACTTGATGGAGACATTGATGGAGCGTCAACTGGACCCCACCGGCGGCGCCTATTTGAAAAGAAAAATCGAGAGCCTCGGGATTCGGGTGATGCTTCCACAGCAAACGCAGGCGCTGCTTGGAAACGGACGGGTCGATGGTTTGCGTTTTGCGTCTGGGGAGGAACTGGAAGCCGATCTGGTGGTGATCGCGGCGGGGATTAAACCGAACGTCGACCTGGCTCGCAAGGCAGGACTCGAAGTACGGCGCGGAATCGTGGTCAATGACCACATGGTCACCTCCGATCCGAATATTCACGCGGTCGGTGAATGTACGGAGCACCGCGGCCAGACCTTCGGCTTAGTGGCGCCGCTCATGGAGCAAGGCAAGGCTCTCGCGGCGGCAATTACGGGCAATGAGGGACCGGCGTTTACCGGATCGACCTCCGCTACGAAGTTGAAAATCATGGGCGTCGAGATCTTCTCGGCAGGATCGATCGACGACTCTGCGCCGGGCGTGGAGACGGTGCGATATGAAGATCCATCGTTAGGGATCTACAAAAAGCTCTTGCTCAAAAACAATCGCCTGGAAGGCGTGATCCTGGTCGGCGATGTTTCCGAAGAGCGCCATTATACAGGATGGTTGCGGGAGGAAACCAACCTCGCGCCGCACCGGAAACATCTGCTGTTCCCTCCGCCGGCCGAGGATGCGGGACTTGAGATTGCGGAGATGCCCGACAGCGAGGTGATCTGCGGCTGCAACGGCGTTACCAAAGGAACCATCATCGATGCGATTCATTCGAGCGGGATCGGAACGCTCAGCGAATTGAAAAAGTGCACGCGGGCGTCAACCAGTTGCGGAAGCTGCACGAATCTATGCGAGCAACTGTTGCGTGCCGTTGCTTCGGACTTCCAGGAGGAAACCAGAACGACACTGTGCTCCTGCGTCCCTTTTTCCTACGAACAGCTGCGCGAGATTATGCGCGGCCAACAGTTGAAGTCCGTGCAGGAAGTTTTGAACGTGTACGGGAACGGCAAGGGCTGCGAAGTGTGTAAGCCCGCGTTGAGCTACATGCTGGACATGCTGTGGTGTGGCGATCATGAGGAGGACCGCTCGGCGCGATTCATCAACGATCGCGTGCATGCCAATATTCAAAAAGACGGAACGTTCTCCGTGGTGCCGCGCATGCGAGGCGGGGTGACCTCGGCAGATGAATTGCGCCGAATCGCGGATGTTGCGGACAAATACAAAATCCCGATGGTGAAGGTGACCGGAAGCCAGCGAATCGATTTGTTGGGAGTGAAGAAGGCGGACCTCCCGCACGTTTGGGCCGACCTCGGCATGCCATCCGGCCAGGCGTACACGAAGGGCGTTCGCATGGTGAAGACTTGCGTGGGGACGGAGTTTTGCCGGTTTGGCGTGCAGGATTCGACCCGCGCTGGAATCGAGCTGGAGCAGCGGCTCGAAAATCTGTTCACTCCGCACAAAGTAAAAATGGGCGCCGTGGGCTGTCCTCGTAATTGCGCCGAGGCAACGGTCAAAGATATCGGCATGATCGGGCAGGACGGAAGCTGGCAAATCGTAGTGGGAGGAGCGGCCGGGAAATCGGTGCGCAAAGCCGATCTATTGATCACCGTGGAGACCACTGAACTGGCGCTCGAAGCTTGCGAGTTGTTCTTCCAATACTACCGGGAGAACGGCAACTATCTGGAACGCACGTACGATTTCGTGGAACGCCTCGGCATTGAGAAAATCCGTAAAGAAACGGTGTACGCGGCCGAGCCTGAGAAGAAGAAACTTCTCGATCGTTTGAAGCGTTCGAAGGCCCTGGCAAAGGATGCCTGGCTGGAGCGCGAAACGCCAGCGCATGCGACGCAGTTCGTTCAAATCGAGGCCATCGATAAAACCGAAAAGGCGATTCTATGATTTCTCAGAGCAATTGGCTGCGCGTTACGCCATCGGAAAATATTCCTTCTCTCGAAGGACGATCGGTCCAGATTGGGGGTCGGGAAATCGCGATTTTCAATTTGCATGGCCGCTTCGTGACGATTGAGAACAAGTGTCCGCACAAAGGCGGTCCTCTGTGCGACGGCATTGTTTCCGGTACCACGGTGGTTTGTCCGCTCCACGGCTGGCGGTTCGACCTCGATACCGGCTTAGCGGTCCGCGCATCGCTACCCGCATGCGTCACAACATTTCCGACCCGCGTAGAAGATGGCGTCATTCTCGTCGATATCGACCATGGCAGTCGTATCGAATCCGAGGAAACCGCCGCTAGCAGTCTTGCCCAAATCCGCCTCCAGGATTGAGGCAACCATTGTCGGCTAAGCGGATGCGAACTGGTATCCCGTTGCTCGAGATGTCTCCCGTCGAAGCCAGCTTTCAGAATCGAAATATCGAGGAGAACTGACTCTCATGAACATTCGCAACAAAGCTACCAGCATCCGCCTGGCGGATTTCACCAGTGCGCCCATGCGTGCGTTCCACATGGCGTGGATCGCATTCTTTCTCTGCTTCTTTAGCTGGTTCGGCGTCGCGCCGTTGATGCCGGTGATCCGGGACGAACTGCATCTGACCAAGGCACAGACCGGGAGTTCGATCATCGCATCAGTGGCGCTGGCGATCTTCGGCCGCCTGTTGATGGGCTGGCTATGCGACCGGATTGGCCCGCGCAAAACGCATGCCTGGCTGCTTATCCTGGGCGCTGTGCCCGTGATGGGCATCGGCTTGGCGCACGACTACACCAGCTTCCTGATGTTCCGGCTCACCATCGGGATCATCGGATCGTCGTTCGTGGTGACCCAATATCACACGTCAGTTATGTTTGCGCCGAACGTCGTGGGAGCCGCGAACGCCACCGCAGCTGGCTGGGGGAACCTTGGAGGCGGCGTAACGCAGATGGTGATGCCGCTTCTGTTCACCGCATTCCTGAGCCTCGGGGCAAACGCCTGGTTGGGTTGGCGAATGGCGATGTTTATTCCGGGTCTGGCGATGATGTTGTTTGGAGTCGCCTATTACTTGCTAACGCAGGACGCGCCTGACGGCAATTTCTCCGATCTGCGCGCGAAAGGAGATCTCAGTCTTTCAAGCCGCGGAGGAGGATTTTGGGAGGCCGCTCGGGACAGGCGCGTTTGGGCCCTCTTCGTGATCTACGGTTGCTGCTTCGGCATGGAGCTGACCATTGATAACATCGCGGCCCTGTACTTTGCCGACTATTTTCATCTGGCTCTGACAGCCGCCGGGTTCGTCGCTGCGTCGTTCGGAATGATGAACATTTTCGCGCGCGCGCTGGGAGGAATCGTTAGCGACCGTTGCTATAGCCGCTGGGGACTGCGCGGTCGCGTCATTCTGCTGGGCTGCACGATCTGTGGCGAAGGCCTCGGACTGATGTTGTTCTCGCGCATGCGCTTGCTCCCGCTGGCCATCGCGTCGATGATGCTGGCTGGCCTCTTTGTCAAAATGTCCAACGGCGCCACTTATTCTGTCGTTCCTTTCGTCAATAAGCGGGCACTTGGCGCGGTGGCCGGAATCGTCGGGGCGGGCGGCAACGTCGGTGCGGTTCTCGTGGCGTTTCTCTTCAAATCATCAAGCCTGACATGGCCGCAAGCATTACTGTACGTGGGAGTATTCGTGACGGTGGTCTCGACGCTGGTAGTGCTTGTTCGATTCTCGGAGACGGACGAACGCTCCGCCCGCGAGGAGATCGACGCTCGAATGGCTGCTCAACTCATCACCGCCAGCGTGGCGGCGGGAGACTGACAATGAAGACACACGTCGTCTCCTCGATTCTTCTGGCTGCGTTTGCGTGCGCCCAGGTATCGAACAACCAGCCCACGCCCGCCGCCACCTCCGCTCCCATGAAGATCGGTGACATCACCTTTACCGGCACGCTCCGGGACCGTCTCTATGTGTGGAGCTGGTTCCAGCCCGCAACAGGCCAGAATCAGTACACGTATTCCGGTAACTACCTGCGCTTGAATCTTGCCGAGACATTCAGCAACTGGGATTGGGATGCGGAATTTTCCATTCCGTTCCTGCTCGGCTTACCTTCGAATGCTACCGATCCTGCGCCGCAAGGTGCTCTCGGACTCGGCTCGAACTATTTTTCCGCGAATGGCGGCAAACAGAATACTGCGATGGTCTTCCCCAGGCAGTTGTTCATGCGTTTCCGCGGACTCGGCGGAAGCGATGCGAACAAGTTACAAATCGGGCGGTTTGTCTTCTTGGACGGCAGCGAGATCACGCCGAAGGATCGAACGCTCGCTACGCTGAAACGCGATCGATTGAGCCAGCGGCTGCTGGGCGATTTCGGTTTCTCCGACGTCGGCCGCAGTTTCGACGGCGTGCATTTCTCGTCTTCCAGTTCATCCAACGATTTCACATTCATTGCCGCAGTCCCGACGCGAGGCGTCTTCCAGGTAGACGGCTGGGGCTGGAATCGCGTCGGCTTCGGCTATGGAGCGTACACGCACGAATGGGGCACGGGAAGACACGCCGCCGACACGCGTTTCTTCGTTCTCGAATACGACGACTGGCGTCATATCTTGAAGACCGATAATCGGCCCACTGCCGTGCGCAAGACCGATACGGAGAACATTCGCATCGACACTTTTGGAGGCCATAGTCTGCACGCGTTCACAACGAATTCCGGTGTGTTCGACCTGGTCGCCTGGGGCGCCGTACAAACCGGGCGCTGGGGAACCGAGCGGCAACGCGCCTACGCGCTCGATTTCGAAGGAGGGTTCCAACCCAACATCCTTCCGAAGCTGAAGCCGTGGCTGCGCGGCGGATTCACCGAAGGCTCCGGCGACAAGAACACCAACGACAATACTCACGGGACTTTTTTTCAGGTGCTGCCAAGGCCGCGTCCTTACGCGCGATTCCCATTCTTCAATATGATGAACACTCAGGACGGATTCGGTGCTCTCATTCTGCGGCCTCATCCCGAGATCACTGTATCGAGCGAATTTCATTCGCTGCGCCTGAGCGACGCGAACGATCTCTGGTACAGCGGCGGCGGCGCCTACCAGCCCTGGAGCTTCGGCTACACCGGCCGATCCACGTCCGGCCGCCGGTCTTTGGCAAATCTCTATGACACGAGTGTCGAGTATCGGACCACTCGCAAGATCACGTTAACCGCATATATTGGCTGCGCGCAAGGCTTGGCGGCACTGGCGCAGATCTACCCACAAGGGAAGAACGCTCAGTTTGGATACCTTGAGTTCCTTTATCGTTTCTAATAGGAGGCAATTTACCCGCAGATGTCATTCGCCGGACTCCGTGTTCTGAGCCTTGAAAGCCGCCGCGCAACGGAAATCGAAGCGATGATCCGCCGTTTGAACGGCGACGCGTTCGTCGCTCCGTCCGTACAGGAGCGCGCGCTTGAAGATCACGGCGACGCGATCGGTTTTGTGGAGGGCCTGGAAGCCGGCAGGTTCGATCTTGTAATCTGCATGACAGGAGCAGGTCTTGCGTTTCTTCGAGACGTGGTCGCAGCTCACATGCCTGTAGATCGCCTTGCAGCCGGATTGCGGCGGGTTACGATCGTCTGCCGCGGACCCAAACCTGTCCCCTTGCTTCGCGAAATGCAAGTGCCCGTTCATGTTGTCGTGCCGGAACCGAATACGTGGAAGGAGATTGTGGAAGCAGTCCGGGCGAGGCATGAAAGGCGAATCGCGGTACAGGAGTACGGCCGACCGAATCTGCAAATGAATGCGGCGCTCGAAGATTTGGGGGCGCACGTGACTCCGGTGGCTATTTATCGTTGGGAGCTGCCCGATGAACTGGAACCTCTAAAGGAGGCAGCGCGCCGGCTGGCAGAACGCCAGTTCGACGTTGTTCTCTTTACCTCGTCCGTTCAACTGGTTCACTTGTACGAGGTCTCGCGCACTCTGGGCATTGAGGATAGAGTGGCGCAAGTGCTTCGAGAAAACGTTGCGATCGCCTCAGTTGGTCCCGTCATGACCGCCACGCTCGAATCATACGGTCTACCCGCGGACATCATTCCGAACCACCCCAAGATGGGATCGCTGGTGAAGGCCGCCGCCGAATCGGCGATGACAGTACTCTTGGCCAAAAAATCCAGGTAGGAGCGGACCATCTGTGAACTGCAGCAGGTCGGGTTGGCACATCTGGTGCAGCTTGGCCAGACACTCTCATCCTGGCAGCGGGAGATTATCGCCATGT
Source organism: Bryobacterales bacterium (assembly GCA_003170295.1). Lineage (GTDB taxonomy): Bacteria > Acidobacteriota > Terriglobia > Bryobacterales > Bryobacteraceae > Palsa-187. The sequence goes on from PNAJ01000133.1 coordinate 169,247, forward strand.
GGAAGTTTACACGCAACAACGGAATCACAGAAGGATTCCCATACCAAGATGGAGGTCCTGCAAAGGCAGGCGTACGGCTTTCGAAACCTTCAAAATTACAGGATGCGGGTTAAGGTACTATGTTCTTAGATCAGCTCGGGGACACTTCGCCCCCGTATTTGGCGTGGAGCCGCAGAGCCCCCGATCAAGCGGATCTTGGAGGATTGGGCATCCTCATTCATATCTATGCGGAATTCGCGGCCTATTCGAAATTGGCCGTATTTCATTGATTTAATTGGTCGGGGCGGGGCGATTTGAACGCCCGACCCCCTGCGCCCAAGGCAGATCTTGGGCGCAGCTCAAAAGCATCTGTTTTCAACTACTTGAATTTAAGTGAGTTACGCGCGCCGTGTTGAACGGAGTGGATTTGAATTGAACCGAGGGAATTCCGCATCCTCAATTTCATCTACACAACAGTGGGCTCGTGTGCTTCCACCTCGTAACCGATCGCTCGGTATCCTTTCACCCGCTTCTCATACATTCGGCCCAGCATCGGAACCTGTGCATCCACGTAATCGAACACTCGGACAATCTTCTTTCCTTCGTGAATTCGGTGCAAGCGCCCGACGTATTGCTGGAGCGTACCGCGCCACGAGATCGGCATCGTGAGGAAAGAGTGTCGAGTCTCGAGTCGTCGAAGCCTTCGCCGATGTAGCTACCAGTGGCGAGCAGGACACGTGGTGTGCCGTCCGGAATCGATGCAAGCTGTTCAGCGATGGCCTTTCGTTGCTTCTTTCCCATTCTACCCTTCAAGATCAGCACATGCTGAGCCTCCGATAAGGCGCTGGCCAACAATTTGATGTGGTCTGTCCGATTTGTGAGCACGAGCGGAGATCGGCCCTCGCGGACAGCCTGGAGAATATCTCGGGCTATCTGCCGGTTTCGTTCTTCGTTGGTAACCAGTGCGGCGTACGCGTCGTGAATCGTAAGATCTGTTATCTCGGGTGGCATTTTGAAGCCAGTGGGCCTTGGCAACACCAGATGCCGAAAGGGAGAGCGTTCGGCCGCCTCGCGAGCACTCAGGTTGAAACGTATCGCTCCGCACTGCATGAAAATGATTGGGTGGTGGCCGTCCTTTCGGCTCGGCGTTGCGGTCAGGCCAACGATGAACTTCGCTTTAACCTGCCTCATGATCTGCTCGAAGCTGAAGGCGGTCACGTGGTGACACTCGTCCACGATCACATGACCATATTCGGCAACGCAATCTTTCACTTCACCCTTACGATGCAGGCTCTGAAGCAGCGCCACATCAACGAATCCGGTCCGCATGTCTTTTCCGCCACCTACCTGACCGATGGCTTTCTCGGGAAGATCCAGAAACATTGCCAGGCGGGCACGCCATTGTTCGAGCAGTTGCTGGCGATGAACGAGGACCAAAGTATTGACGCCGCGCTCGGCAATCAATCTCGCAGCCACTACAGTCTTGCCGAAAGCCGTTGGTGCGTTCAAGACGCCTTCGTTGTGCCTGAGCGTTCGACGAATGGACTCGGCCTGATCGTCGCGAAGATTTCCCTGAAAGCTCACCTCAATCGGCTTGCCAGAGTAACGTTCGTCGCGAATCAAGACTCGTATGCCATGATCCCTTAGCAGGATGCTCACTTCTTCCATACAGCCCCTCGGTAGAGCAACATGCTGGGCGAACTCCTCGCTGCAGGAGATGATTCGCGGCTTGTTCCAAATGGGAAGGCGCATCGCCTGCGCTTTGTAGAACTCCGGGTTCTGAAACGCTGCGATTCGGATGATTCGATTCAGCATGGCCTCCGGGAGGTCTGCCTTTGGAACGAATACTAGATTGCTCTGCACGATTTCGATTGATTCGGGAAAAGGCCCAGGGATAGACTTGTCGGCCTCCCTTCTCGATGGCGTTAGCGTCCAGGGCTCATCTTCCGCATCATCATTTGTCATGGAGAGCCGAACCCCCATGACCTGCCCCTTACGTGTTGCCTCAGTAACGATCCATTCCACTTGGTCGGCGCCGACTCGCCGGATTGATTGTAGGAGTTGCCACTGGTCTGGATAGGAGCGGAGATCGTCGTCGACAAACAGGCTATTGCCGTTCTGCCGAGGCATCCACTGAAGTGGAAGAGCGATTAAATTACCGAAACCTCCCTTTGGGAGAGTGTCCTGGTTTGGGAAGAAGCGGTCGTAGGAGTCGAGTCCCAGATGATGGCGCCGTTCCATCGTTCGGGTGAGCAGAGCGCATCCCATCTTTCGGGCGAGGCCGGCAGTGACCGGCGCTTCGAAGAAGATCCAAACGTGGCCTCCGTTTCCAGATCGAGATCGCTCCAGATAAGCCGGGATTCCCGCCATCTGGCAGGTCGCCACGAACGCCAGCGAATCCTCTTGCCAGGTCTTCTTGTCGAAGTCCGCCGCCAACAGCCAACAGGTTTCATCAAAGAGTAGCGGATAAATACCGATCGTCTTCTTGCCCTTCAAATGTTCACGAATCACTTCGTCGGTCAACGCATAAAGAGTGCGGGTTTCACGATCGACCTTCTTATGTTCCTCCGGGCGGCTGGCGAGAACCGCTTGCCAGTTCTTCTTGCCTGCCGGGCGATAGGCCCACGTACCATCTTTCATGCGCCATCGTTCCGCGTAGATATCTTCCCGGCCGCGGAACAAGGATCTAAACAGCGTAATTTTCGCGGCGTTGTCGGCAAGCGTTCCAACCTGCGCAACTTCGGAGGGCGCTGGAAGGTACCGCGTGCTCGCCGGCTCGCGTGTCTTCGGTTCAGGCAAAGGGATGGAATGCTGTGCGAGGACTGCCTTCAATTGCTGGACCTCGTCGCGCAGCCGCCGACCTTGAGCAATGGCCTCTTCCAGCTTCACTCTAAGATCCTGATCGTCCTGCATGAGAGTTCCCGTCGCGCGGGGATTACGGATGTTCAGGGTTGACTACCGAGAACCCCTCCAGTCGAGCGGTCTCACAGAGTATCGCATCCGCCGCGACAAAATGTTCGACCAATTTCTGATTCCGCAACTCCAACGCAACTGCAAGTTGAAGGGAATCGAGAGCACGAAGGCGCGAATCGAACGCGTAGCGCTCAACCAGTAACTCGGCCAACGCGAACTCCGGTTCCCCGACTGAGAAAACTTCCAGCTTCCCATCTGTGATATCTCTTCGAAATTGCCGAAGAAATGCGTCAGCATCCCCACGGCTGATGGACTGCGTTCGCACTTTGATGGCAAACGCCGATGTCAGCTCGGCAATTGTTAGGCGGGAGACTCGAATCAGGTTAGCGGTTGAGTTGACGATCTGATCGACAGCCGACGTGCCCGCCTCTGGGTGATAGAGCTTAACCAGCGCACTTGAATCGAAGAAATACGCAGCCAAGGATCAACGTTCCCCGCGCTCGGAAATGATTTCCGCGGCCATAGATCCGGGAATCTTTGCAAGCCGCCTCCGGACTTCCTCAAGACCGGGAGCCGGTTCGGCGTCCTGCTGCTCGCGTCGGAGTCTTTCGATATATTCGACAGCCAGGCTAGATCGCGCTGAAGCGGAGTTTTTCACGACGCTCACCAGCACGCGTTCGTGCTCCGTTAAATCTAACGGCTGGAGCGGACGCAACACACCATTCTCGTATATGGCGTCAACCTGTTGCGGCATGCCCCATTATAAACCGAATCCGGCCAGGACTTTGATGTGACTTTGCGTAACCCGACCACCTGCCGCCAATGCAACTAGTAACTCTGCCATCCGGGAGAGACAACTCACTTAAAATCAGAGGAATGGCGGACCGCAGCGAAGTAGATTTTGCCGAATGTAGTCGAAATTGAGGATGAGAATCCACAAGAGAATCTCTGCATACGGCCCTGGTGTGGATTTTCTGAAGTGACCACATGTTGTTTGGACAGGTGGTCTATTTGTGACGCCTTACATCTCATTGATTCAATTGGTCGGGGCGGGGCGATTTGAACGCCCGACCCCCTGCGCCCAAGGCAGATTTCGGCCTTAGCGCAAAAACGTCTGTCTTCAATCACTTTCATTTCAATGGTTTAAGCGGACCGTGTTGAACGGCATGGATTTGGATGGAACCTGAGGGCTTCGGCATCCTCAATTTCATCTACACGACGAGAAAACTTTGCTCCGGCTCCGAGCTGTTTCACACAGCAACGCTCTCTGCGAAACGCGTCATGGGAACCATCCGGCCGCGGTACTTGGATTTCATTATTCCCACCAACGAGCGTTCGAGGAAGGCAACAATTATGAAAAATGTACCGAGTATGTTTTACGGACTAGATAAATAAGTCTTGTATTATCCACAGCTTGAAATCAGGACGAATCGTCCATGTCACTGAGGTCTATGGGTTATGGTACTTCCGTAACTTTGGTATCGAAGATGCTCCTGGCGACGCTTACCTTTTATGCAAGAAACCCCCGAGCAGCTTCGCTGCGGAAGCGAGGACAAAACTAGGGTTTTTTATTGGTGCGTCCTAGGTGCAGACAGAGCGGTGCGGAGACCAAATCTCGGCGGTTATCTCTATCGCGCTATCGTCCCTTGCCGATAGATGACCAATGCGCCGCTCTCAAATCGAACGACGAACGGCTTTGTTATTGTTGACGAAATAATTCGCCTAAAGGAGACCTATGAAGAACACTGCGCTTTTTCTTGCCCTCATGATATCTAGCGGCGCGACCGCGTCGGCCGAGGTCACGAAGGTCTATCTTCAGCTGGAAGGATGCCTTCGAGCGACCTGCAGCAGGAAGGTTTGGCAGGCGTTGGGGCGTACCGTTCAGTCGTCCAGCTTTAAAGTCGACGATGCCGCGGAGGGCACCGCTGAATTCATTCCCGCAAAAAATGCGCCTCTAAACCTTCGAGCCCTGAATAAGAGCATTCACGACGCCGGATACCGGGTGAAGCGCGTCGCGATTGAGGTGGACGGGAACAGTACCCTTGCAGTTGCCAATCAGAAGTGCTCGCAGGAAGCGATTCCTCAGCTATGGCTCAAGGAAGCACAGACACAGAAACTCTACGAGTGGACCCCGAGCGTTGAAGACCTGAAAAGGAAGACAAGTGAAGATGTTCAGGTCTGCGTTGTTCATTAGGATCGCTGGATTCTTGCTCGTGGCAGGTCTCTGCCAATCGGCTCACGCCGGATCGATTCTCACATCGAACGCAGGCGTGGAAGTCTATAAAAGTTGGGTAGTGCTGACGCAAGGCTACTCTTCGGGCGAACAAGTGGGAGGGGCCCATATCACGCGCGAAGGCGAGACCGCAAGCATTGCTTACGGACTCACAGGAAATCTGTTGATCGGCATGGATGCGGTCGTGACCCGGATGGTGGGAGCATCGAAAAGTCCGTCGGTTGAGCCTGACCTTCGCGTGAAGTGGAATTTCTGGTCGAAGCTCTCCCCCGCCCATTACCATCGCCTAGCGCTGCAAGCGCGACTGGGTGTGCCGCTCGGCGGACCTACCAACTACTTTCTAGATCAGGGCTACGTGGGTCCCGGCGGGTCTCATCTGAGATTCGTGAAGCCAACGGTTGTGCCGACGGTCGATTTGATTTACTCGCGAGCGACCTATCGCTGGGTCTACGGCGCGGCCGCCGGATATTCGGCTCCGACCGCGGATCGCAACGGGCTTCGACTCGGCGATGTGAAAAAAGCGAGTGTCGATGCTGAATATGCGTTCTGGCGCGGAGAGCGATCCGAGGTGTCATTCGTCGTTGGAGGCATGGTGCGCCAGTTCGGGCGCGCGCAGCTGGGCGGAGCAAGTTTCAGCAACACCGGCGGCAGTGACGCGGTTGTTTCCGGCGGCATTCAGTACGCGCCGGTGCCGACCCTCACCTTTGAGGCTTCCTACTCCACAGACGTTTGGAGCGTGATGCGGCCGGGCCAGCCCCGGATGGGTAACGAAATCCTTTTCGGTATGCGCATCCTGCGGTGATGTTCGGGATAAAGTTTCGCGCGGTGTCGCCCGATGATTCATACGAACTAAGAAAAATGGTCAATCTACAGCACATGCGGACTGAACCGATCCCGAGACGCGGGATTTGGAACCCGCGTCGGCTGTATCTCACTTCCGTAGCCAATTTGCTACTGGCGGTCTTCGGCTTCGGATTGATTGCTCCTGCGCTCGACAGTGAGCCTGCTTCGAAACTACCAGCATGTTGCCGCCGCGAAGGGAAGCATCATTGCGCAGTGGCGAGCCCTGCACCTTCGACAGAGGTTGCGCTTCGGGACGCCTCTCACAAGTGTCCTCGCTTTCCCGGCACAAAGTCCGTAGCCCGTCAGGACAATGCTTACGCGCCCACGTCCTCTTCTTTCCACGCGGCAATCGTTTCACATCCGGCACTGTTCACCCACTTGGATGCCAGGTATCGGATCTCAAGCAACCGCAGCCATCAAAAACGCGGCCCTCCTTCTTTACTCTCCTGCTAACCAATGTTTTCCGTTGCCGGTAGCACCTAAGGCAATGGTTTTCGTAAGGCACAGTAGAGCCCGTCTTTGTTCATTCGGGACGGTATGAAATGGAGAGTTTGTATGTCCCGTTCGTTCACCATGAAATTGGCTTTTTATTTCTTGCTTTCACTTTCTGTGGAAAGTGCGTTCTCGCAGGAAACGATCAACTATGCGAGCGTGAGTGGGCGCGTGATCGACCCATCCGGCGCTGCCGTAGAAGCAGCCTCGGTCACTGCTCTTCAGATCGACACGAATACCACGACCACAGTCAAAACCGACCATGAAGGTCGATTTCGATTCTCCTATTGCAAACTCGGCAAATATGAAGTTATGGTGCATCAGCCGGGCTTCACGGTTTGCAAATGCCCAGTGACATTAACGGTGGGCGCAGCGTTCGAACTTACCGTCGCCTTGTCCGTCGGATCGCAGGAAACGAATATTAACGTCACAGGCGAGGCAGCGATGCTGGAGACCGCGCGCACGCAAATCGCGGGAACGGTATCGCAGACAGAAGTCAGAAGCATGCCCCTCAACGGTCGCAACTTTTTGGATCTGGCACTCCTGGTTCCCGGCGTCTCTCCGACGAATACGGCGAGCACCCAGCTCTTTGCCGAGACCTCGGCGACCCCTGGCCAGGGCATTTCCGTGGGCGGCCAGCGAAATTTCTCGAACAGCTTTATCGTGGACGGACTCTCTGCGAACGACGACGCCGCCGGTCTTTCTGGAACATTCTATGGGCTGGATGTCGTGAATGAGTTCCAAGTGGTCACTTCCGGTGGCCAGGCCGAGTTCGGCCGCGCGCTCGGCGGGTACATCAATATGGTCACCAAGAGCGGCACGAATACCATTCACGGCGATCTCTACAGCTACTTGCGCAATCAGCGCTTCAACGCAGCCAACGCGCTTACGAATTCGACTCTTCCGTTGACCCAAACACAGTATGGGGCCACTCTAGGCGGCCCGATTGTTCATGATCGAACCTTCTATTTCGCGAACTTCGAGCAGCGGTTATTGAATCAGGACGGCGTGATTACGATCGCTCCGGCAAACGCCGGCCTGATCAACACCCAGCTTGCCGCAGTGGGTTATCTGGGATCGCCGGTCACCACAGGTCTTTATTCGAATCCCGTGCACAATACCAACTTCTTGGGAAAGATCGATCACGAGTTCAGCGAGAAGGATCAGTTCAGTGCCCGCTACAGCGTGTACGACGTGAACAGCAACAACTCGCGCGGGGTTGGCGCGCTCAGCACAGTGAGCGCTGCGGCCGGGATACACGATGTCGACCAGACTGTCGCGCTGAGCAATATAGCGACGATCTCGTCTCACACGGTGAATGAGACTCGCGGGCAGTATACGCACAGCAACCTGGCGGCGCCGCCGAACGATCCTTTCGGTCCGGCCGTCAGCATTTCCGGAGTGGCTTCCTTCGGGACGCTCTCCGGGTCCCCCGTCGGACGCGTGGACAACTTATATGAGGTCGTTGACAACTTTTCGCACCAGCAGGGCTCGCACGCATTTAGAGCGGGTGTGGATTTTCTCTACAACGATCTGACGATCACGTTTCCGCAGTCGATTCGCGGCAGCTACTCGTTCTCATCCCTTGCGAACTTCCAGAAAGGGCTGTATAACAGCTCCGGATTCACACAGTCTTTCGGCAATCCAGTGATTCCGCAAACGAATCCGAATGTCGGATTCTACGGGCAGGACGAGTGGAAAGTGAACTCGCACCTGACGTTGAACATCGGAGTACGCTACGATCTCCAGTTTCTAAAATCGATCGCCACCGATACGAACAACATCTCTCCGCGTGCGGGCTTCGCTTGGTCTCCGCTTGAGTCGAAGAAAACGGTTGTTCGTGGCAGCTTCGGAATTTTCTACGATCGTATTCCTCTGCGAGCGCTGGCAAATGCGCTGTTATCAAGTGGCAACACAACAAACTTTACCGACTCGACTTTTGTGACGGTCAGCCTCTCGCCCACGCAGGTCGGCGCGCCGGTCTTTCCGAACATCCTCACCGGGCTTCCCTCCGGCGTGCTGGTGAATTACTCCACGATGAACCCCAGGATGCAAAACGCCTATTCCGAACAGGGCAGCCTGGAGATCGAGCATCAGTTGGGGAAACGCAGCACGTTGAGCGTGAGCTACCAGCATCTGCGCGGGCTGCATTTGATCGCATCCGTGAATGAGAATGTGCCGACGTGCGCCGCCTCTGGCAGCAACAATGGATGCCGCCCCAATCCGGCGTTCGGCAACAACAAACAGTACACATCGCTTGCCGACTCCCATTACGACGGCCTCCAGGTTTCCTTTGTTCAGAAGCCAGTCACCTGGGGGAGCTTCCGCATCTCCTATACCTACTCGAAGGCTCTCGATAATGTGGGCGAGTTCTTCTTCAGCTCGCCGATCAACAATTTCAACATTTGGCAGGATTATGGTCGCTCTGACGACGACCAGCGGCATCGCGTGGTCTTCGACTCGTCGATTCACACCTCGCTGGCGGCTTCGCACAATGCCTGGGAAAAACTCACGCACGGTTTTCAGCTGAGTGGAATCCTGCAATACTACTCGCCTCTGCCGTTCAATATCACTACCGGGTCTAATACCATCCAGGGAACCGCCGCGCGCCCGACGCTGCCGGACGGGTCGTTCATCAGCCGCAATGCCGGCATTGGTTTCGATTCGTTTAGTGTGAACACGCGCCTCAGCCGGACCTTCCAACTGGGAGAGCGGTTGCGGCTGCAAGGAATCGCCGAGTCGTTTAACACGCTCAACCACCGCAACGACATGATCCCGAATGCCACATTTGGCGCGGGAGCGTACCCGATCGCTCCGTCAGCCACGTTTGGCAGGCCAACGGCCGTGGGCGATCCGCGAACGGCGCAACTGGCGCTGCGCCTGACGTTTTAACTTAAGGGAGGTCGTCATGCTGTTGTGCTATTTAATACTCGCATCCGTCATTCAGCCGGGCGCTGATTTGCTCCCGAACAAGCAGCCGCAGCTTGCTGCCCGTCAAGGCTTGGTCGTCTTGACATACTCATCCGGCCATGCGATTTATTTCGCTTCCTCGCGCGATTTTGGCAAAACGTTCTCCGCGCCGAGTAAAGTTGCCGAGGTTTCAGTGCTCGCGGCCGGAAGGCATCGCGGACCGCGAGCCGTAATCCTGAAAGGCGCGATTCTGATTTCCGCGGTCGCCGGTGAGACAGTCAAAACCGGTCCGCATGCCCATGGCTTACCTTCCGATGGGAACTTGAAGGTCTGGAGATCTGTTGATCAGGGCAAGACTTGGTCTCAGCCTGTTACCGTCAACGATGAGGCAGGTGCGGCCCGCGAGGGCTTGCACGCAATTGCCTCCGATCGCAATGGCAATCTTCTCGCCGCATGGCTCGATCTTCGGGCGAGTGGCACGCAAATCTACAGCTCTCGGTCGACCGACAGCGGCCGCACATGGGCGAAAAACGCGCGAGTCTACGCGTCTCCGGGCGGAACTGTATGCCAGTGTTGCGGCCCCTCAATCGTAGCCGACGAGTCGGGTCGCATGTGGGTAATGTGGCGCAACGCCCTCGATGGAAAACGCGATCTGTATATCAGCAGTTCGCGCGACGGAATAGAGTTCGCGGCCGCGAGTAAAGTCGGTACCGGGACATGGCAGTTGGAAGCATGTCCGATGGATGGAGGCGGTATCGCAGCAGACGGCGATCACGTCATGACCGCTTGGAGACGCGATAAGAATATTTTTCTAGCGCAACCGGGCAAGCCGGAGTCGAATGTTGGCGTCGGTAAAGACGTCGCAATCGCCCACGGCACGAAAGGTATTTATACCGCCTGGTCGAGTGGCAAAGGACTCGAAATTCTGGTGCCCGGCGCAAGCGCATCCGTTCCTCTCGCCTCGGAAGGAGCATACGTAAGTCTCGTGGGTCTTCCGGATGGATCTGTACTCGCGGCATGGGAGTCAGGGGATGCGATCGAAACCAAGCGCTTGCAATAGGGCGCAACAAGGCGTTTGTAACGGCTCGATTATTGGTAAATTAGACCTAAGAAAATGGGCAATCTAAACCACACTCGGACTGAACCGGTGAGGGACCCCGAATGGCGCGCCCCAAGGACCGTATCGAATCCGCGTCGGTTGTATCTGACCGCCGTAGCAAATTTGCTACTGGCGGTCTTTGGGTTCGGATTGATTGCTCCTGTGCTCGAAAGCGAGCCTGCGTCGAAGCTACCAGCATGTTGCCGGCGCGAAGGGAAGCACCATTGCGCATCGGCGAGCCCTGCACCTTCGAGAGAGGTTGCGCTTCAGGACGCCTCTCAAAAGTGTCCTCGCTTTCCGTGCTTCAAGTCCGTAGGCCGTCAGGACAACTGTTACACGCCCACGTCCGCTTCCTTCAACGCGGCAATTCCCTCTCATCCGACACTGTTCACCTACTTGGATGTCCAGTATCGGATGTCAAGCAACCGCAGCCATCAAGAACGCGGCCCTCCTTCTTTACTCTCCTGCTAACCGATTTAAAGCGTCGCTCCTCCGGGAGCTTCGCACGATATTGACCTCAACCCGTCGACCGAGGGGCAGCCTCACATACTTGCACCCTGCGATCGTATACGGCTTGTTTGCAAGAGAGGAAAACCGTGTATAAATCTAGTCGCAGTCTATTTCATGTATTTGCCATGTTGGTGACCGTTTCATTCATCCAGACATCTCTGTTTGCAACCGTTTTAGGAGATGTGCGCGGAATCGTGCACGATCCGGACCATCGGCCCGTTCCCAAGGTAGGCGTTACGTTGCATGCGATGGCGTCCGATTATCAGCGAACCGGCGAAACTAATGCCGACGGCGAGTTCGAGCTATCCGGCGTTCCCGTCGGCCAATATCGCGTCACAGTTTCACGCGATGGATTTGCCCCTGTAGAGGAAGCTGTGCTCGTCACCTCAGGAAGCGCCTCCGTTCTGCATTTCCAGTTCAAGCTTTCCCAAGTGAACGCGTCAGTCCAAGTTTCTGAAACCCCCGAAACTGTGAATACCGACTCCTCAACGCCCCGGACGCTCGTTTCACGAACAGAGATCGATCGGACCCCCGGTGCCGACCAGACCAACAGTCTGCGAATGATCACGAGCTTCGTGCCAGGAGCTTATATGACGCACGACTTGCTGCATGTTCGCGGAGGCCACGGAGTTTCGTGGTTAATCGACGGTGTACCGGTACCGAATAACAGCATCGCAAGCAACGTCGGCGCGCAGTTCGACCCGAAAGATATCGACTATCTCGAAGTACAGCGCGGCAGCTATTCCGCGGATTACGGAGATCGTACTTACGGCGTCTTCAACGTCGTCCCGAGGAGCGGATTTGAGGGGACCAATGAAGGCCAATTCGTTGCGACCTTCGGCACTCAGCATCAGACCAACGACCAGCTTAGTTTCGGCAGCCACACCGAGCGCCTGGCGTACTACGTCTCCTTAAATGGCAATCGGACCGACTATGGTCTAGCGACGCCCACCTCTGCGCTTATTCACGACCGTGGAGACGGCTTCGGCGGATTCGGCTCGCTCATCTACAACCTGTCGCCGAAAGATCAGTTTCGGCTCGTTACGGCGCTGCGCCGGGACGACTATCAGATCCCGAACGGAGCGGACGACCAAGCGAATGGAGTCCGGGATAACGAGCGGGAACGCGATGGGCTGGCCAATTTTTCCTGGGTCCACTCCTTTGCGCCGGGTCTGATGTTAACCGTTTCGCCTTTCTATCATTTCAACAGCGCGAATTATATCGGTGGTCCTAACGATCCATCCCTGAGCACTACCGATAAGCTCGACTCGCAATATGGTGGCGCGCAAGTCTCCCTAGGCTCGGTCTCGAAGCGCAATAATGTTCGCATCGGAGTATATGGTTATGGGGAGCGCGACAACCGCCTCTTCGGCCTCATGGCGACCGACGGCAGCGATCTCGCGCTCCGCCAACAGCAGAATTCCTCGGGGGGACAGATTGCTGTTTTCTTAGACGACCAGTTCAAGGTCACGGATTGGCTCACATTGAACGGCGGCGTGCGCCTGACGCATTTCAGCGGATCGGTATCTGAGAACGCAGTGAGTCCCCGTGTAGGCGCCGCGATTTTGGTTCCGAAACTCAAATGGGTATTGCGCGGATTCTATGGCCGGTTCTATCAGGCACCGCCGCTATCCACTTTGTCCGGCCCTCTTTTGTCCTACGCTACTGACCAGGGCTTTGGATTCACCCCCTTGCATGGCGAAAGGGATGAAGAAAATCAATTCGGGATTACACTCCCGTTCCATGGCTGGGCTCTCGACGGCGATCATTTCCACACTCACGCTCGCAACTATTTCGATCACGATCAATTAGGGAACTCCAATGTATTTCTTCCGCTGACCATACAGGGTGCGCGAGTCGACGGCTGGGAGGTGACCTTGCGATCGCCGATGCTGCTCCGTCGCGGCCAGATGCATCTGGCATACTCCAGCCAACGCGCTCAGGGTTGGGGCGAACGGACTGGTGGCTTGACACTCTTCGCGCCTCCTGCGGATCTCTTCCTGCTCGACCATGACCAACAGCACACGCTGAGCGTGGGTGGGAACGCAACCCTGCCGAAGCGAACCTGGCTCGCCGGAAATCTTTACTATGGTTCCGGATTTCCGGACAACGGCGGTCCTGCTCGCCTGCCTCAGCACACGACCCTCGATTTTTCCATTGGAAAGAGCTTCGGCGAGAACTGGTCGTTTTCAGTGCAGGCTATGAACGTAGCCAATCGCCGATTCCTGCTCGATAACAGTCTGACGTTCGGCGGCACTCACTATTTCGAGCCGCGCCAGATCTATGCGGAGGTTCGGTACCGATTCCATTTTTAGCTAAACGCCCGACGATACAGGACGATGGATATTCCCCAGATGTACCCGCGGACGAACGGAGGCTGCTTAGTGACGGATCCTATGCGGCACTCTACAGTTTTTTGTCGAATGGACGAACCTACACTAGAGCATATTCACGGAAGGTCAAGAGGCTTGCGGTTCCAAACGGTGTAATTTCCAAATGAAACGCGTATTCGCATCTCTGCTGCTGGTTCTCTTCAGCTTCTCGCTGATCAGCCCCGCCCTCTTTGCGAACAGTGCGTCCAGTTTGCCTTCCTGCTGCCGCCGCGACGGGAAACACCATTGCGCGGCGATGTCGCAACGGCAGACGTCCGAAGGGATGTCCCTCAAATCGACGTCTACGAAATGTCCGTTGTTTCCGCGAGAAGCCGGAACTCTTCCAAAACATCACGATCCCCTTCGCATTGCGGACTCGGTCCAATTCTCTCCTCCAATCTCTGTCCTCGCGCGCGCGTCATCCGGCACAGACGGATCCGCACACGCGTTCCTGGGCGGAGAAACCAATAAGCGCGGCCCGCCTATCCAGCTCGTCCTCAGCTATTAAACCCCGTTGGATCGTGGCCTATTCCTGTGCACAGGAATCTGAGCCAACGGTCTAACTGTTAGTGAAAAAAAGAGGAAGGCTTGTATATGAATAAAGTTTTTGTATGTGGCCAAGCTCCGGCTCGAGTTCTGTCGAATCGGGTGGGGCGAATGATGAATCTTGCCGCCGCCGCATTTTGTATTGCCGGAGTGATCGTTCCGTCATCAGCCCAGACCAATACCGCGGAGATGAGCGGAGCAATCACGGATGAATCCGCTGGTAGCGTCCGCCGGGTGGAAGTGACGATCGAAAACCAAGACACGGGAGCGATACGTGTAACTCATAGCGATGACGCTGGGCGCTATGACTTTGAGCAACTCCTGCCAGGAACATATCGCCTGACCGCGCGATATGAGAATTTTCAAACAGAGGTCGTCACCGGAGTCCGGCTGACCATCGGGACAAAGGGGGTTCTAGATCTACATCTGAAGATTGGAACGGTCAAAACGGAGACGGTGGTAGCTGCGGGCGCGGAACTGGTCGACACCCGGGATTCCTCGCTATCGTTCGTGATGGAGAATACCGCAATTCGCGAATTGCCGCTGAACGGGCGCGATGTGGCGCAACTGGCGCTACTGCAGCCCGGCGTCGCTCCTTCGTTGCGAAGCGGAGACTCGGGCGGCGCGGGAACCAATCTTGTGATTGAAGGAAGCCGTCCGGATCAGATCAGTTTCGTGTTGGACGGCAGCGATATCAACGATGCCAATAATGCCACGCCCGGAAGCGCCGCGGGAGTCGTGCTTGGCGTCGACACATTGCAGGAGTTTCGGGTCCTCACAAACGCTTACAGCGCTGAATACGGACGCTCGGCGGGCGGAGTTATCAGCGCCGTGACCAAATCCGGAACCAACGTCCTGCACGGATCTTTATTTGAGTTTCTAAGGAACAGCGATCTGGATGCAAAAAACTATTTTGACTTGCAGACGGCGGCGATTCCCGCGTTCAAGCGCAATCAGTATGGCGTGGAGGTCGACGGGCCGATTTTCAAGGACAAGACGTTTTTTCTGGGAAGCTTCGAACAATTGCGCCAGCGGCTGGGAGTCACGACGATTTCTGTTGTTCCAGACGCGAATGCCCGTCTAGGGATCATCCCGGGCCAGCCTAAGATCAACGTGAATCCAGCCGTTCCGGCATATCTTGCTCTGGTGCCACTCCCCAATGGACGCAACTTCGGGGACGGTACCGGACAATTCATCACCTCGGCTTCACAGCCGACCGACGACACTTTCTTTGCCGGCCGGCTAGACCATCTGGTCTCGCCAGAAACCTCACTCTTTGCACGGTTTACTTATGACACGGCCGTGAGTAACAAACCGGATGGTTACAACCTTGTGACCGCCGGTAGCGGGACTTTGAATCACTATCTGACTGTCGGGGGAACGCACATTTTCAATGAACGCATCGTGGATACATTTCGCGTCAGCGACAACCGTTCCTATGCCGCGAGCACGGTCAGTTTTCTGGAACCCGTCAGTCCCGCGCTGTCACTTGTCCCAGGAGCGCCACTCGGGTCGATCAGCGTCAGTGGAGGTTTGAATCTCGGCCCCAGCCGCTTCAGTCCTAGTTTTTCGACATTGACGCTTTATCAGTTCAGCAATGACCTTGCCTGGACCAAAGGCAGGCACGCGTTGAAAATCGGGGGCGATTTCCGTTTCTACATCAACCCGAAGACTGGCGGTCAATCGCAATACGGATATTACCAGTTCACTTCTCTGGCCAATTTTCTCATTGCGAATCCCTCGACAGTGACATTTTCGCTACCCGGCTCGATATTATCGCGGAGATGGCGTCAGTCCATGACAAGCTTTTACCTGCAGGACGACATCAAGTTAGCGCGGCGCCTAACCATGAATATCGGAGTGCGTTACGAGCGCGAAAGCGTGCCGACGGAAGATAAAGGGCTCTCGGCGGTGATTCGCAATCCAATTACCGCAGCGACGGGAACGATCGGTCCTCCGTTTATCAATCCGACGAATCTGGGGTTTGCGCCGCGCATCGGGCTTGCATGGGATCCGTTTGGCGACGGGAAAACTAGTATTCGAGCAGGTTGGGGTCTCTTCTACAGCCCTCTCTGGAACGACTCTTACAGCTAGGCGGGCGGCACGCCCCCGTACTATGTTCTGGGAAGTGTTAGCAATCCGGTGTTTCCGAACGCATACTCTTCGATCGGTAGCCAGCCATTCGTACTTGGCTCTCTCTCCTCCGCGCAGTACAAACCTGATTACCCGTATGTTCTCCAGAGTAACGTGACCATTCAGCGCGGGATCGGGAGCGGCGGTGTCCTAACGGCGGGATATGCGGGATCGCGAGGCATTCACATTCCCAGGCTGGTAGATTTCAATGAATCGCCTCAAACGATTCTTCCGGACGGAAGGGTATTCTTCCCGGTTGGCTCCACTGTGCAGAACCCCAATTTCGGCGGCTTGCGTTACACGAAAACCGATGGGATGAGCTACTATAACGCGCTGCAGGCTTCGTTTCAGCAGAGATTCAGCCGCGGGCTGCTGATGCGCGCGAACTATACCTTCTCGAAGAACATTGATACAGATTCGTTGCTGATCACTCCTGGTGGGACCAACGATCTTCCACAGAATCCCCTCAGCCTGAAGGCCGAGCGGGGGCTGTCAAATTATGACGTGCGGAACAATTTCGTAACGTATCTGGTCTGGAATCTGCCAGCCGCTCCGGGACCCAGAGTTTTGACGAGAGGATGGCAGTTGAACTGGATCACGACCGTCGCATCGGGACAACCTTTTGGCGTGACCATCAGCTATGATCGCGCGCGAGCCAATCCCGGAATACAGAGCACCGGTACCGAAAGGCCGGATTTGTGTCCCGGTGCGAGCACGAACCCCATCCTCGGGGGACCCACGCGCTATTTCAATCCGGCAGCGTTTTGCCTGCAGGCACCGGGATTCTTCGGGAATCTTGGGCGCAACACCGTGATAGGTCCAGGACTTCTGATGATGAATCCAGCACTGGCGAAACAGTTCACATTGACGGAGCGGGTTCATATGCAACTCAGGGCGGAGGTTTTCAATGCGCTTAACCATCCGAACTTCGCTATTCCGGGTGCGAGGACCGTGTTTAATAACTCCGGCCCGGTGGGAAGCGCGGGCCTGATCACGGCGACGACAACTTCATCGAGACAGGTGCAGTTCGGCCTAAAGTTGACTTTCTGAAAGGAAAATAGCATGAAAAATATAACAATCGTTTTATTGAGCACGATGGTATTCGCCGCGGGCGACGAATCGACGGCCTTTCAATTCGAGAAGGATCCCCACGTGATCGCGAAAGGTCGAAGCCCCCAGTTTGCCGCCCGGCGCTCCCATGGACTAATGGCAATTTTTACGGCGTCCGCACCCGGAGGCTCCGGGGCGGATCTGTTCTTTGCCTCCTCGGCCGATGTCGGCGACAGCTTCACCGCACCTCAGCGCATTAACAATGTCCCCGGAGAAGTTTCCGATCACGGTGAGAACAGCGCACAGCTTCTCGTTTCGCCGGACGAGTCGACGCTTTTTGCTGTCTGGGACGCGCGTGATTCCCAAAACCCTATCGGAAGCCACCTGCGCTTCAGTCGGTCCGGGGCGATGAGCCCGTCGTGGTCTCCGGCGATTACGATCGATGACGATCCCCAAGCAGTATCGCACTCATTTCAGGGAGCGGCGGTAGCGCCCGACGGTACAATCTATGTCGCTTGGCTTGACTCGAGAGAAGGGAAGAGCAAGGAGCACCTGATGACAGGTGACACTATGACTCATTCAGGTGGCACAGCCACCGTTTATTTGGCACGTTCCCGTGATGGCGGTAAAACCTTCGAGAAGAACGTGCGGGTTGCGGGAAACATTTGCCCGTGTTGCAGAGTGTCAGTGGCTATCGCCCTTAACCGGGTGTTCATCGCATGGCGTCAGGTCGACGCTGGGGATACGCGCGACATCTATGTAGCCTCGTCCTCGGACCGGGGCGCAATCTGGGGGAAGCCGGTTCTTGTTGCACGGGATGGATGGAAAATCAAGGGTTGCCCACATGTTGGTCCGAGTCTCGCGACGCTTGGAAACACGGTGTATGTTTCGTGGTTCAGTGAAGGAGGCGGAAAACCAGCGGTTTATTTGTCGTCCACAACAGATGGCGGTGAGAGTTTCTCGCCCAAGCGTGTTCTTTCCGATGGAACCTTCGATCCGACGCATCCGCGTCTGACCTCGAACGACGACAAGCTCGCGGTCGTGTTTCAGGCGCGCGACGCGGCCCGCGATTCTGGTTGGGGAAAGACCGGAGTGTACTATCGTGAGATCTACCCGGACAATTCAATCTCCAAGTTAGTGCGAGCTGGCGAAGGAAAAGTCGGCGGAAGCTTTCCATCCGCAGCACTTGGCCTCAGCGGTCGTATTTTTGTCGGTTGGACCGAAGTAAGCGGCGGAATCGCACAGGCGTATCTTGTTAGAGGACGGAGTCTCAAAGAGGGCTTTCCAACGGCTCAACGCTCTAACTGGTGAGACTAAACGCTCACGCCTTCTTATATCGAAGAGTCCGTCAAGAAGGCCCGCGGGGGGGCTGCAGTGGGTCCGTTTGAAAGTTATGGAATCTTAAGGTAACGGGAGACCCGCTGCCCGCTCCGGTTGCAGTATTCGGCTCATGTGTTCTCGGAACAACTCTTAGCGCCGCGTCCGATTTTGTTGGCGTTCATATGCTGTTCACCGCGATATAGCCGAGTTTCGCATCGTCCCTACTCTGGCCGCCTGATGGATATTCACCGACAAATGCTCCCATCGATAGCGCTTGCCGTTGGCGACGCACATTTCGAGCGTTCCGGCACGCGCCTCCGTCATCAAGACGGTTTTATCGTTGTTGGCGGCAGCGGGCCACATTTGACTGTGCGTCTGTTTAGTGCAGAGAGGCTTGTTGCAGAGCAATAATACGAGAGCCGCGGAAAACATGGCTCAGTATTGCCTGGGCTGCATTTTAGCGCAACCGCGAGGAGTACTAATTATGGTCAATCAAAGGTTCTAACGGTACTACGCGCAGCCCGTTTTTAGCCGTGCGATGTTACGTGCTCACGGTACAACTCAATCAAGCTGCCCTAATGATTGCCCGCTGATTGGAGCCTCGAAAGTCGCGAGGAACTACGGCGAACACACCGAAGGACACCGCTGCTGAAGCCGCGACCCAGCGGGACGCGCGCAATTCAGTTTCGAACGGGCTCAGCAGATTGTTGCGGTTCATGTAGATGAACCGTTTCGCGATTCGCGGTATCGTGTCGATCACGGCATGACACGCACACTGGGGCTCCATTAACCTGAAGCTCGGCGTCAGATCCGCAATAGAGGCACTTTGCCATCAGAACTCCTGTTCTCGGATCGTCACGAGAAGCATTTGAGGGCACATCGACAGTTTCCGAGATTACTAAACATGATGTACAGACTCCCCGGGGGAAAGCTGTTCACTTTTGCACACTAACCGTCATGCCGACGCGAGACGGTCGAGGCAGCCGGGCACCGAACGGATGAGCAGGAAGTACCTGCGGTCCTTGGGATTCGGGCCGATGGAGTCTTCGCTCCCTGGCCGGGTATCGCCGGATGCTCGGTCGCGTGCCCAGGGTGCCGTTAAAAGCTGCCCCCAACCGGCGTCAGCGCGGCTTCCCGGGCGAGTCAGCGAAGCAGGATCTGCTTCCTTCTCCCAGAGTATTTTCCATTTCGAGTGGTGCGGGACCGGATACCGTTAACCCAGAGGAGGAGACAGTTCGTAGCGAATAAACTTGGCTCCTCGGGGAGGATCCGAACCGACGACCTCTTAGTTCACACGGGGCACCGATTCCGCTGGAAATGTTCAATCATCTGAATGAACCTCTGCCGTGCAAGCAAGTGACCGGCATTCTGGAGCCCGCCGCATCCTCCATCTGGAGGCATATCAGGTGCGAATTGTAGTGAAAAACGTAGCGGCGCAATCCACCAAATTCAATAAGCCAGACGGCGATTGTTGAAGTTGGCCCTCCGCCGTCGATAGATTCGGAATCGACTACAATTCCGCGTCTATAGCTGAATCGCTTCGTTTCAAATTCTTAGAACCAGTTCCCCTTCAGCGGGGAAGTTGCCCAATAATAAGGAGGCATGGTGAAAATAACACCGGCCTCGAGTGCAACCCACGCAGGCTGCGTAACAGTTACGACGCAGGCTCGTTAGGTAGACTTGAAGAGATGTCTTCGACTCGTGGACAGGCAGCATCCGACGTAACACATCGACTTTTCGAGGGTTACCTTGGTGCGCGTGGGATCAATTGGGCTCCGATCCCTGCCGGTCCGACCAGCACCCCTGACTACCGATTGACTTCTGGTTTTTCTTCCGTGATCGCAGAAGTCAAGACGATTGTGGGAAAGGAACGGCACGAGTCCGGTGGCTATGATCCCTGCAAGCCGATCGTGCGTAAACTCAAAAAAGCTCGCCCACAATTGGCGGAATCAGAGGATGACCCGCATTGTGTAGTCCTACATAGCCAATCCTCAATTGACAGCTTGGATCCCTCGACGGTGGCGTGCGCCGCGTTTGGACCGGGGTTCCAGCAGATCCGACCGAATTACTGTGTGATAGACGGTTCACCTCCAATCTTGCGTTTCTCGCGGAAGAGTGAACTTCCACACCATCTGGGCCACTTGGCGAACGCCGTTCTTTCGCCGGTTATCAACCGAAGAATCAGCGCACTGGTCATTCTGGCGAGTTACGCGCTTAGCGAACTCCATCTTGCGATTTGGAGGCAATTGGTTCGCCGCCAGGACGCCGGTGAGGAAATCCCTTCCGGCGAGAGCATGCGCATCTTGAGTGAGCAACAAGACCGGCTTCCGCGCGGCGTCAGGTATGGGGGTACCATCAGGGCAATCGTACTTGAAAACCCTTATGCGAGATTTACCTTTCCTCCTGAGTTCTTTCGTGGCCCATTTGACCAAAGGTGGAGCGCACACGACGAGGGATACGGTCCAGTCTGGATTGGCGATACCCTCGGAGAGCTTCAGGCGGGCGGAACTCCATTTCACATGCTGTGAGGATATCGTAGGTGCACAATTCGCATCGCTCTCTTTGCACGATCATCGAGCCGCCATCGAGGTTCGGATCGGACAAGCTGACCCGCCGGTAGTTCCAGGTTCGCGGCCGATTCATGACCAGGGTATCGAGGGCGTAAACCGCGAGTGCGCCGACGCCCTGCAAGATGTCGGCGATGGCGGGCGTCCCCGGACACGGGTAACGGTCATCGTTCACCATGTCCGGGAACATGCAAGCGACGCAAGGACCGTCCTTGTCCTGAACGAATACATAGCCATGATCGGCGTCACGGCTGACGGCAGTGAAGATCACGGGAATGTTCTTCGAACGAAAAAACAAGCTTGCCGCAACGCGGGCCGGATTGTTGTCGACCCCGCAGATTGCGACGTCACAAGCAAGGCAGCGATGGGAGATTGCTTCTTCGAGTCGGAATGGATAGCCGCGGATCTGCGTTGCTACGATACACTCGGGAATTAGGTTCTTGGCGAGCGCCACTGCCTTATTCTCACCCACATCCTTTATATAGAACCTCTGGCGATTGAGATTACTGGGTTCGACGATATCATCGTCGAGCAGCGTGATTGTGCCGATGCCTTTCCGCACGAGAGTAGGCGCGATCTGGGAGATGATCCCGCCCGCGCCGATGCAGAGCACATGACTCTTGGAAAAGACCTCCTGGTCGAATCCGGGAATCCTCTTTTGCCGATCATCGGCTCCAGGAACTACCTCGCCGCGCAGCTTAATCGAGGTTTTTGAGGCGGTAAATGCCGGGTGCATAATTCTCTACTCCTTCTCCGTAGATTTCGATTTCATACTTTTGGTCGAGCCGCACGAATCGCACATAGCCGTCGCGGCTGAAAATCGCCATGACTGCCACGTGGCCGGCTTTTTCGAGCCGCCGCTGGAAATTCTCATCCGTGCCCGAGGGATGCGTTGCATCGGCTCCCTTACCCGGATGACTGTGGAAGTGCGCGAGAAATTTGTGTCCGAACTGTTCGAGCCTGATCAGCAGGTTGTGCGTCGCGGGCATATCGGCGACGACGCCCAACCGGGTGCGGCGCTGGTGCGCGAACTCCGCCCACTGGTCGAGGACATAGACACCCTCAACCTCGGAGCCCGTGATGAAGAAAAATTGCTCATCCGCATCCGCAGTCAGCTTCTTCGCGCATTCATGCAGGAACAAGGAACTCACGGCATAGCGCGGCGGCTCGTCAGGTTTCCGGGTGTTTTCCTCGACAATCCGGTCAAGGCTAGCGAGAAAATCGTTCGTCCGCCGGATCTCCGTTGCGACGTGCGCGGTGCCTTTCCGGGCGCGCACATTGTCACCGAACCGGCCGATCAGCTTCTCGCGCTTCTCGACCAGCACTTTCTTCTTTTCGTCGATATGAGTGGTTTTCATTTTTGGTATGCCTCTGTGATCAGTCGTTCGATGGTTAATATTCCCGAGCTCACATCCTTTGGGCGCCGCGCCATGTGGACCAGATACCAGTCGCTTCCGCGAGGGGTGAAGCAAACCCAATGGCTATGGCGCTTGATCTGTGCCGAGGGACTATAAAGGAAGAAATTGCTGCCGGACCGACGCTCTTCGATCCAGCCTCGAAACGCCGCGTACGGGGTTTGATACGATCCCGTGTAATTAGTGCCGTCATAGGTCCAACCGCGTTCCCGCCAATACGGGATCTCGCGGCGCTCGACGGAAATAGCGGGGCCATGCCCCCGCACCACGCGCGAGATTAACTCGCGGATGGATACGGGAGCAGGCCTGGAGCCGAGCTCTCTTACGCGCATACCGTAATGCCGACCTCGGCTTTGGTGGACGCGAAAATCTTCTCGCCATCCTTTACCTTGTCGTAGACTGACTCGGCGGCAGCGAAGAAGGGTTCGTTGGGACCTTTGCTGAGTAAATAGTCCCCAAGGTTCAACTGGTGGAGAATATCACCGGCGGTCGTGCCCGATTGAATTTCCACGTCCCGGATCTGGCCGGTTCCCGCGACAACAACGGATAATTTTTTCATCTGTGTTTTCCTTTTTTCAAAATGTGGGAGGCGGATCCTCTCCCGCTACGGGTTGATGAACGCGCCGCTCGTCGTAAGCGGCGAAAAAAAGAAGAGGCCAAGAAAATCTTGGCCTCAAGTGCGCGGGTTATATGTCCGGCACGGGTACAACGTCGGTGAGCTTGCCTTCCCGGAACGCAAGATCGCGCTCCACGGCGAGGCCGAGCGGAGTCCGGACATTTTCAAGCTCCGAGAGCACGAAGTATCCGAACTCGCTCTCCAAACCTACGACGAAGCCAAAGAACAGAAAATCGTCTTCCTGCTGGCTGCCTTCAGTGACGTACCAGGTCCATCCAGTGCCCGGCAGGAAGAATTTTGCGTACACGACGGGCTCGGCTTCGCCCTCCTGTGCATAGAGGGCGGGAAGCCGGGCGCGAAGTTCATCAGGCAGAAGCTTCATGACTTCGCGCCTTCCGCTACATCGACTCGAACAGCTTGCGCGCTTCTTCGAACTTCTGAAGCTGCCGCCGTTTCGTTTTCAGGTCCTCCTCCATTTCGGCGATCTCGGACTTCAGCTTGTCGGCTTGGTCCAGAACCACCTCGACGGGAGTCTTTTTCTTCCAGGGTTTGCGGTCCGGCTTCGCCGGGCTCGCTTTCGGATCGTTCGGTTTCGGTACTGGCATTGCTGTTCTCCTTGTTGAGCTGCTGTTGTTGTTCGTTCACCCAGCGTTCGAGTTTGCGGATTGCTTCGCGCTTTGCCGGAAGTTCGATGTGGGTGTAAATTGCGTGCACTCTGCCGCCGGTGGAGTGGCCCATGATCGCCATCCTGATTTCCTGCAGGACGCCGGCTTCCATGAGGCGGGTGTTGAACGTGTGGCGTAAATCGTGAAAACGGACGTGGCGGATCTCGGCATTTTTGAGCGCCGAAGCCCACGAGCGCTTCACGATGCGGACCGGCTTACCGTTGAACTCGACGATCGTACCTTGGGGCTTCCAGTTTTCGATCAAGAGTTCGTAGAGGCGCCGGGTGAGCGGAATCTCGCGGGATTCTCCCTCCGGAGTTTTCGAGCGAGTAACGGACAGCACGGCGCGGGAAAAATCAATGTCTTCGCACAATTGACTTGTGATCTCACCGCGGCGCATGCCGGTGTCGAGCGCGGCGATGATCATCAGGCGCAGGTGGCCCTTCGCGGCACCGAGGAGCGATTCCTCCTCGGCGATGCTCAGGATCTGACGGCGGGTGCGCCGCTCGCGTGCCATTTTCATCCTGGCGAGGGGATTTGCGGCGAGCAGTTGCTCATCGACTCCCCAGTAGAGAATATGGCGGAGCACGCTCAAGTCCCGATTGACGGTCGCATCCTTTATAGAGGCGCGGGCCATCCGCTGCTGCCGGAATTCATCGGCGAGAGATTTGGTGATGCGAATCACCGGGAAATCGCCGAAGTATGGCAGCAGAAACTTGAGGTGATACAGATGATGCGGACGAACGGAGCCGCTCGCGATGAACCGCGCGGCCAATTCGTCGAATTGCATGGCGGGATCGATCTCGACGATCCGGAAGCGGTTATTGATGGCTTCTTCCTTGAGCTTGGCTTCGATTTTCTCGGCCTGCTTTCGGTTGGAAGTCTTCGTGGAACATTGCTGACGGACACCGTCCTGGTAGCTGTAAATCCACCAGACGCCGCCGCGTTTGAACAAGCTCACAGCATTCCTTTCTGCTGGGCTTCGACCCAGCGAATGATTTGGTTTTTGTAAAAGATCAATCTCCCGCCGCCGCAGCGGAAGTACGGAAGCCCGCGTGGCACGAGTTTCTGGCGCACGGTCCAGACGGAGCAGCCGATCACGCGGGCGGCCTCGTCGGTTGAAAGCGGCGCGCCCAAGGGCTCCGGGGGCGGGCAATGCTGCGGGCAGCGCTGCCCTAGGCCTGGCGGCGCAAAAGCCAATGAATTCCTGCGTTTCGGGTCGATGTCGAAACCCGACTTATGCGTTCCGCGGAGTCTCCGATCGATCATCGGTCACCTCCGCGTTCTCCGCCGCCACGTATCCGTTTCAGGAACGAGTAGATCGCTCGGCGGAACAACTGGGGGATCTGTGACCAGACCGACCAGAGAATTGCGAGAGCAATCCCGATGAAGAGGAACGACAGTAGTGCATTAGGATTTGAAAGAACTGCTATCAGAAAGAAAAGAACCAATGCTACTGATGCGAGAACAAGAAAGAATCCGGGAATCGCCGAGAGAAGAAACTGCAGGACGGGAGCCCAGATCGGCCGCAGCGGCTGCGGCGTGGAGAAATCCCGGCTACCGCAGCGGGAGCAGACCTCCGCGCGCCGCGGATTCGGATGCATGCGCGGACAGAGCTTCGTGTCATAGGAGCGCCCGCAGTAGTTGCAAAAGAGCGGATCGCCCGGCGTGATTCGACCACATTGGAAGCAGAACTTCACGAGAGGTCTCCTATGAGGGGCTGTGCTTGGTTGTCCTTTGGGCGGTTCCATATTGGTGACCAGAAGCCGAGTTTCGTGATCGACTCGAACGTCGTAAACCAGAAGATTTTGTCGGTCAATTCCGCAGTCGCCTCGCGAAGCGATTGCAGGCGGCGTTTCGAATTCGCGACCACCAAGGTTCGAAACTGAGGATGCGCGAACTGCCGTTCAAAGCTTCCCGAGACTGCGTAGCGGAGATACGACTGGATCTTTGCGCGCCAGACCGACCGGCTTTCGTTACCGAGATCTACTTCGAGAAATGCAGCGAGCGTCTTAGCCTGAGTTTTCACCTCGACGTACCCATCGGGGATCAACGGAATCGCCGCGTCCATCGATTTGTAAAAACTTCTCCATTGGACGAACTGCACGCCCGGAATCGGTATTGGCCGGTACTTCGCCGTGCAGAAAATCTCGTTGACGAGCAGCTGGTGCGTTACAAAGAAATCCGTAATGAGCGTCTCGTCGGAACCCCGACGCAGCCCGCGATACGGAACTTCGACGAGGTCCGCGCCGCGCTTCGACATCGAGTAGAGCACCTTCCTTCCGCTCGCGGTTGTTCCCAGAAAAAACCTGCGGAGCAATCTGGCGTTGGTAAGCGCGAGAAGGCGCGTGTTGGCGCGGGTGGTGGAACCGAATCCGGCGACGCACTTTGCTTGTTCACGATCAACGATGCGCATTACCGCGAGCTCCCGCAGCAAGTGCCGGTCGCGATCCTGCAGAATGATTCCCCGGTTATTCCCAGCCATTGAGAACCTCGTTCGTCGTCCGGGTGGCGACCGCTTGGCGCTGGCGAATCTCTGACTCGATGTCGTTCCGGGTGCGCGCCCACCGTGCCCGGCAACGCGCATAGAGATTCGCTGGATCAGTCTTCGGCTCCGCGAGCGTCGGCACCACGGCCTGCTGCCAGCGTTCCGCACCGGTCTTCACGACAAAATGCCGGCGCGGAAGATTTTTGAGGGTTTCCGCCAGCGCTTTTCCGCCATCGAGTGCCGTCGCCACCTGTTGCGCGTCTGAGCTCGAAGGTTGGAAATATGCATGTGTTCCGACCGCGAGAATCGCTGCGCGCATTTCCGGCGGATACTGATCTAGGAATTGATTAGCGGACACAATCGAAATCGCGAACTTGCGGGCTTCGCTCAGCATCGTTTCGAGTCCGCTGCCGTACGCGACCAGATTCTGAATCTCATCGCAGTACAGCGTGAAGAGATTGCGGGAATTTCGCGCGAAGAGTGTGTTTTTGATCATCGTGAGAAACAAGCTGCCGAGCGTCGCGGATTGATCGCCGAGCTTTCCTTTGTGGAGGTTCAAGATGATCCAGTACCCGTTGTCAATCGCGTTGATCAGCGAGAAGGTCGAGTGGTGCTGCCCGACGATGTGCCTGAAATGCGGGTCGGCGGTAAAGGCGGAAATCTTGTTCAAGATCGGCTCGCGCATCACCGCCTGCATCGCTTCGCTCACGGACTCATAGCGAAGTTCGAAATACTGGCGTACCTCGGCGTTCGTGATCCTTCCGATGCAGCGAGCGCGGAATCCGGCATGACTGAGAAAAAGTCCCAGTTCGAGAAGCGTGAGGCTGTTTTCAGCGAGCGCGAATAAGGAATTTCGCAGTAGTTCATCGGTCCGCGCCCCGAACGATTCCAAGTGCCAGCGCTGCCTCAAGACGTTCGTGAATTCGGCTATTTGGATGAACCGGTTGTTTCCGTTGCGGGATTCGAGCGGGTTGATCCCGACCGACCTGTCGCGGTCGGCAGGTTCGACGACAATCAGCCGGTCGTCGAGATTTTGCTTGACAATGTTTTCCTGATCGGCAATCGTGCCAAGCAGAAAGGGCGTCGCATCGCCGTGCAGGTCGAAAAACACGAACCCACGGTTCGATTGGATATCCTGCCGCGCAAGGGACCGTAAGAGAAAGGACTTCCCAACGCCCGTCTTTCCCAGGACCGCGAGGTGTTCCGCGCGGCGACTTTGTTCAATGTACACACCACCTTGTGAAGACGCTCCATCGACGAATCGTGCGCCGAGATACAAGCCGCGCGCTACGCGGGTGCGGACGCGTCGGGACGTTGTCCGATTCCAGAGGCGGGCGATGAAGTTTTCGAGGAAAGCTTTCACGTTTCCAATGTGGGGGTGTGGGTGACGAAATCGGTAACAAAGTGCGGCGGCGGCTACTCGAAGTTCGTGATTAGAAGCTCGGGATACCGCTTTCCGGCGGCTTGCTGGGACGTATAGTGGAGATCGACTTCGCGCTGGTGAAATCCGCGGAAGATCTCCCGAATCTCGGCTACGTCGTTGATTGACAAAACAAACTTGCCCTTGATCGCACGCAGATACTCGGCCATCTTCACGAAGTCATCGTCGGTGAAATTGAACCGGTAGAGCTTCCTGCGGAAATACGGCGGATCCAAATAAAACAACGTCTCCGGGCGGTCGAACCGCTTGAGGATCTCCTCATATGGCAACGACTCAATTTGGACCCGCGCCAGCCGCTCGTGCGCCTGATCGAGGATTTCCGGGAGCCGCTGCGGATTGAACGGGCGCGTCGAGACAACAGCGTGCTGGTAATCCTGGCGGCGGACCAACCCGGCGAACGAGTTTTTTTGCAGATAGAGGAATCGCGCGGCTCGCTGGATGTCGGTGAGTACTTCCGGGTTTTGGGTCTTCAGAATGGCAAACCATCTGCGGCTGGCCAGCATGAATTTCATGCAGCGGATGAGTTCCTCATGATGCGCCTGGCAAACTCGGAACAAATTCACGATATCGCCGTCGAGATCGTTCAGTACCTCGACCGCCGACGGCTCCTTACGGAATAGAACTTGTGCGCCCCCCGCGAACGGCTCCACGTATGTCGTGTGCTCTGGAAAGAGCTCGATGATGGTTTTGGCCAGGCGGTACTTGCCGCCGATATATGGGAGGGGGCCTGTCATGCGTGGCGATTTGAGCTTGCAGCCGTTAGTTAATGGCTTCAATCTCGACCTTTAATTGAAGCTCAGTCAGTTTACGCGGTGGCGTCGCGAGTGTGTAGATGGGTAAATGTGCGCCATGCGCACTCCCACACATCTTGAGCAAGAGATCGGCGGTCGCTAAGCTGAATACGTATCCATTACTCCCGGAGTGGGCCGCCCGTCGGAAGATCGCTCGACTCTCCGAGGAGTGTTTTGATACCTTCAATCATTCCGGCGATCTCGGGATCAACGCGATCAAAAAAGGTGCGAACATCCCTCACGAAGGCCCGCAAGTCGGAAGTATTGCTAGTTTTTGTCCATCGACGGAACGGTTTTCGTGCGTCAATGCTGAGTTGCTGGTCCTTTAACACAAGGTTCGAACCGACAATTGTGAGTATGAGGCGCTTACGTTGCAAATCGGGAGTCTGAAACCGGGAAACCAAGCTGGCATTGAGCGAAACGAGGGATCGCGAAGGTTCGAACCGTTGCTCGGCGCGATTGAGCACTTCCAGGCTCTTAGTGATTCCAAGCCGTCGCATTTCGAGGTCTTGTCGTTGCGTTACATATTCCTCGTCGCCTACGAGTTCGCGAATCCTCAGTTTCGTGAGGTTTTCAAGTTCTCTTGCTGTCGCCGCCTGCGCCTTCACGAGGGAGGCTGTTTGGTTGCCGCGTTCTTCCCGCTTCCCAGAATCCGCACGAGTTACGCGAGCGAACGCCCATTTTTCAAAACGCTCGGGAAGCTTGATCTCTTCGAGGAACTCCAGGATTTGATCTTCAAGCTCTTCCAGTGGAATATACGGCTGTTGGCACTTGAAATCGTGGCGGCGCTTGGTGCAATGGTAATAAATGAATTGCTGTCCGTAGCGATTGATCTTCTCTTCTCCGGTGACTGAGAATCCGCATTCGCCGCAACGAATCATGCCCGTGAAGGAAAATGATCGTGTTTTACGCGGTACGCCCGGCCTCCCAAGCAGACGCTGAACCTGTTCAAACTCATCCATGGTGACCAATGGCTGATGCTTCCCAGGGAAGATCTTTCCTTCGGATTCGAGGATGCCTGCGTAAAACCGGTTGGTGAGAATGCGATATGTCGCGCTCAGCGAAATCGGTTTGCCGCCGCTGCGCTTGCGGCGCACCGTGCGTAGCTCCCACTCTTTCGTTGCGATCTCCCAGATGCGGTGCGGCGGGCACGCGCCCGTGAGCATCAGTTGCCACATCTGGCGCACGAGGGGAAATCGTTCGGGATCGACGATGATCGTTTTTGCTTCCTTGTCGTTCAGGTATCCGAGCGGTGCGAGTCCTGGCAGCCATCCACGCTGCACCTTGGCCCGGTAGCCACGACGGACATTTTCACTCAGGCTGTCCACGTAATACTTCGAATATCCGAATATGATCGACAGCATGAACTTCCCTTGCGAGTTGTTTTCAAAGCTAAAGGTGGCGAACCGCAAATCTTTCAGGGATTTCATGTCCAGCAAATATATGATGCGCCCGCCGTCGATGGAGTTCCGCGCGAGGCGATCCGGATGCCACGCCACAATCCCATCCGCTTCCCCGGCGGCGATGCGTTTCAACATGGCATCGAAGATCGGTCGGCCCGGCGCTTTGGCGCTAAACGACTCTTCGAAGATCCGTATGATCTCGACATCGTGCCACCCCGCCGCCAAGCGTTCCATTTCCTGACGTTGCGACTCGATGGACATGACCTGACGGTCTTCGTCCTCGCTTGATTTGCGACAATAAAGAAAATATTTCATGTGAGAAAAAGGTCATACCTGCTCCTCGGGGTCAGGTGACGAGAGGATTACGTATAGATCAAGGAGTTCCGTCGCGCGCTGCCTCGCATCCTCGGGCGCGATTCGTTCGTGGAACTCGTCCCGCCAGATTTTAATGAATTCTTGGAGGTCGTCCTCAGTGAGTTGCATCAACGCACGATACAGGGACGACTCTGATAGGGAAAGATGCGCAAGTGTGCGCGGCAAGTAGGGTTCTGCAACAAGCGCAGTTTAATTTTACGGCCACCACATAGGCTTGTCAAAAGCTACCGCATCACAATTCGTGCCGGGTATCAACCCCGGGCGCACATAAGCATGTCTTTTCAGTGGGCGCGGTCGCGCGCACCATCGTCTGAATGATGTTGCTCCAGATCCTCATTCAAGCAGCGTTCGATTGGATTCGCGATCTGCTCGCGGAACTTTTGGGTCGCTGCATCGGTGCGTTTGTCGCTGGGCGACGCACGCGTAAGGGCAAAGGTCGTCAGCGCGAAACTTCAGAGAGACCAATGCGCAAAGAGGCCGATTGCTGATCATATCGGTGAAATTATGTGCGCGCGGCGCACATTTACCCACCTTTTTAATACGCGCAGGGCTGGTACTTTTAAAAGGAAAGGTCGACCACCGCTCGAACGCAGCATGACATGACGTATCACGTCACCCAAAACCATATTCGTAAACATCGAAAGAGAACGGGTTTGAGTCAGGGCGATATTGCCACTCTGCTCGGGTATAGAAGTCACTGGCAAGTTTCGAGGCATGAACGGTCCGACGCGATGCCGCCCCTTCTCACAGCGCTCGCCTATCAGGTGATATTCCAAGTTCCCGTATCAGTGATTTTCGCTCCTATGCACGGCACCGCCCTGAAAACTATCGAGCGCAATCTGGCAGATTTCGAGCGCGCCCTGAACTCCGGCGGCGCTCGTCTTTCGCCGCGGTCGATTGCGCAAAAGCTCAAATGGTTGAAGGACAGACACGCGTAGAAAAGGAAGGCGAAGCATTACGGCTGTTGGCGCTCGAAATCCGCCCGCAGAAAGCCGGTTTCGCCGTTTTCGAGGGTGCCACCCTTCTGGATTGGGGCGTGAGGGATTACGGTCCGACGCCCGCCTTTCGAAGAATCGGAACTTTGTTGAGTCTCTACGCACCGTCCGTTATCGTCATCCGGCGGCGCCATTATTTGAAACATGGTGACACAGTCGCGCGTGTTGTGCAGAGCATTAAGCGGGGAGCCCAACGCAAATCGATTAGCGTTCAGTCCTTGGACGCTCACCGCATCCGCGCATTTTTCAAACAGCAGGGATGCGAGAGCAAGCACGCCGCCTCGACGCTTCTTGCGGAGTGGTTCCCCGAGCTCGCTTGGAAGCTTCCTCCTGAGCGAAAACCTTGGCAACCCGAGCCGCATAACACGCTACTCTTCGACGCAGTCGCCATCGCTGTGACCTTTCTGATTGCCCAATCTTGAAATGGCGGGCCGTTTCGGTGGCTCCTCCACTGGCGCAAAGACGAAATTTTCGTCCGCCAGCTTCTTAGTGAGGGGCCACTGAAGCGGCTCATGCCTGTGGAATCTGTCGTTAAAGGCGACAGAGGCTCGCTCACCACGCAAGATCGGAAATCATGCCGTCGACTTTCGTCGTCGCCCGGCCCCAAACTGTCGATCAATTCCGGTCACGTTGCGCCGATACTGAAGCATTTCAGTGCTAACGCCATACCGGACAGCTGCCGTCGCCCAATCGAGTCGACTCTGCACGATGGCAACAAGTGCCGTCCTTGGGAGCAAAAGAGATCCCGACAACCAAGATGCCTCATTTTCCTGAAGGATATCGCCCGGTGAAGGTTGATCCTGTGCAACCGCAGCCGTGCTTAGGATCATGATCCCATCCTCGGTTACGTCCATGCGGGCCGGTTTGTGGGCCAGGATAATATGGGCGAGTTCGTGCATAATATTGCTCGATTGCCGCGCCGGAGAATGGGAAGAGTTCATAATAATGGCACTCCTCGTCCCGACGCAGATCGTGATCGCCGACCAACTATCCGGGTCATCGCAGAGGAGGATGCGAAGATGCTGCTTTTCTACCCCAGGAACGTCCTCCGGACGCCAGAGTTGGACGCCAAGGTGTCCGGCTAAGGCTACAGGATCCAAAGGATCAGACAACCGCAGTTCGAGTTCACGTCGATATTGCGCCGACACGTTCTCGCACCAATTCTTAAATCCTCTTCGGAACATTACCCTGCGGTCCGCTTTTCCGACTCGGAAAGCACAAGAGCGCGCTGAGCGGCAAGGATCAATTGGGCTAGCGCCTGAGCAGTCTGGGGATTAATGGCGTGATCCTTGCGAAAATGGACCATCGCCATCGGCCGCGTGTGCGTTTCCTGCGATTCCAATCCGAGGACTTCACCGGCGTCGATGTGCAGCCAGCGGCAGACCTTCCCGAACGTATTGAGATCAGGGACATGGCCTCGCTCCATTCTCGAAAGCGTTGCCGCGCTGATGCCGATTTCATGGGCAACCTCGCGTACCCCACGTTCGCCGCGCGTTTCTAATAGTTTGCGTCCCAGCGCGTGGATCGTCAGCTTCGCCATTGTTGCAGATATAAGCCGATGGTTGACAGGTGAAATGCACTCGCGGTAGAATGTTTCATGCGTAAGCCAGTATTGCAGGTATCAGCCGAGGCGTCAAGTCAGGCTTTTTCGTAGTTTCTGACAGCGGGGATTTTAACGGTAATAAGTATATGTCGCGATTTCGTTCGCCTATGTGCACTCTATCGATATGTACACTAATGGGGAGTGCCCTGCGGGCGGACCCGGCGATTACGCCCGGATCCGAATTATTCGCGCGGCAGTACTACGCCCGTATCTCGAAGGATATTGGATTCGATGCGACGCCCGGTACAACGACTCTCGACAGCCTGCTCGGCTTTGCTGGCTATCCAATCTCTGGGGCGAAACTCGAGGCGCTAGACTCCACTATCTTGATCAACCCGACACGAGCCGCTTCCCAGGACGATGGCCTAGGATTGGCCCTTCGTGGCCTAAGCGGCGCGACTCTGCGCGATGGAGACATCCTCGCAACTCGGTTCTTCGCTCCAAAGATTGTCAACATAGACACAGCGACACCCATACCCGGCTGGCGTAAATTGGTCCGACTGCGCGCGCGTCCCACATCACGCGCGGCGCAAGCTGGAATCGAATCGGTTGTCATCCTGTTCAACTTTTTCGCGCACGTCGGTGAGCAACCGTTCACGCAGCAATCCGCTAATACGCAAGTCATGATGCTCGCCCCCTCTCGCAAAGACCGCCTCTATTGGTTGGATTTCGATACAGCGGGAAAGCTGACGTTCGCGTTGAACGCGAGCTTCGATGCAGCTGATCTTCCCGGCGGCGGTACCCGCAACTACTATGTACCGGACGGGTGCAATGCTTGTCACGGGAGTCCGGGCAACTTTGCACCACCCATGGTGAATTATCTTGATACGGACCACTGGTTTGATCGCCTCGATAGCGACTTTGTCGCACTCAAGGCGGCCGGCACGCCGCTTATTTTCGATGCGAACACGAATGACTCTTCGCAGGCATCCTTTGGCGCAGCATTCGATG
The DNA here is from genome assembly GCA_003170295.1 of Bryobacterales bacterium. GTDB lineage: Bacteria > Acidobacteriota > Terriglobia > Bryobacterales > Bryobacteraceae > Palsa-187. Next base: position 202,957 of record PNAJ01000133.1, read on the forward strand.
TCATACGCCGTTTCAACGAGGAGGCGCTCCTTCAGAACGCCACTGTCCGCCCGCGATCGTTTGAAGCTGAGGCCGCACGCACGTGGCTTAGAATACACGCCCAGTCCGACGATCACCTTCCGCTAATCGCACGAGGGTTCACAGTGAATGGCGGGTCAACGTGGCAGCCATCAGAAGCCGACGGACTCGCTCGTCTGAACCGATATTGCTTTCGCTGCCACGGCTCCGTACGCTTTTCTATATTTGATCGAGCTACGGTAGTCGAAAAGGCTGGCAATATTCGTCAGCGGATCAATCCGGGACGGCAACAAGTGAAGGTACCTGGATTCAAGATGCCGCCAGATCGTGTTTTGGAACAATCCGAACTGCAGGCTCTGGATGCGTTCATAAAAGCTTTGAAATGAGGATGATATGACGGACTTAAGAATTCATCCAGCAATCGGCGTCGCGCGTGTGGGCAACTCTCAGCAGTTTTTTGTCGGTCCAGAGTCTCCAGGGGTTGCAGCGAACTGGGATGCAGACTCGGCAAAGTTCAAGCAATTTAAAGACGGAGACGGCAAGGTTCTGCGCCAAGCCGCAAGATTTCGCATCTTCGAGTTCGACGGTTCCGGAAATCCCATCAAGGAACTGACAATTGGCAACGGCATAAAAATCGAGTGGCGAATTCATGTCGCTAATCGGAAGGCGTCCTTCTTCGCTTTTAACGGCCAGAGTGGAGCTGAAACCGATCCACCTTATACCGCGAGGGCCAATCGAGCTCCTGACGCGATCGAAAAAAAGGATTTGGGCCGAGGCCAGCCAGAGCGAAGAAATAGGCGCAATCATAACGTCGTTGATCGCCGTGGGCTTGAAATCGATCCTGGTGAGGTGGCGATTTCCGCGCCAGGATCGGTAGATCTAGCTGACTCGGTTACATCCGCACCGATCAAGCTTCTTGGCCAATTGCAAATGGAGAGCGAAGGGAGACTGCTTTTCTTGGGTGGATTTGGACAAACAGCATCTAATCAAACTCCACCGCCGACCATCGATGAGTATGCCAGTAACGATGGATGGTTCGATGACATCTGCGACGGCGTTGTTAGGGCATTGATAACGTTCCCGGATGGACACACCGAGGAAGCAAAGTCTGCATGGGTCATTGTTGGACCACCAAAATTCGCCCCTGGAATTCGGAATGTAGTTTCGCTCTACGACACCCTCTGGGATATGGCTGTCCGATTCCGACTTCCTTGTCAGCCTGGCAACGATGCAACCCTTCAGGATCTTCTCAGCCAACAGCAAGCATGGCAGGATCAGACCAACGACTTCGCCACCTCCTATGAGCCGTCTTTCGTTGATCATATTTATCCTTTGTTGTCACGTGCTTTGGCTGCGACCGATGTTCATCAGTCCCCAGTCCGGCCCGAGTATCATGGCACGCTTGTAGATTGGTCCCGTCTATCAAATCGGGCTGAGGATCAGATACGTAAGGCGGTGTTTCGACGAGTGCGAGATCCGAATTCGGATCAACTCGATCGAATGAACATGCCACGAGGCCTTGGCGACGACTATACCAGCTTGGACAATTTTGAGACTGACCCGTTGAATAATCCACCGCCATTGCCCGGATCGTTCCTAAGCCTGACCAAAGTGCAATTCGCTCTACTCAATGCTTGGTCCGAAGGCCGTTTCAAGGAAGATTGGACATTAGGCGACCTGCGATTTGCTCCGCCGCCCGTCCCAGGTACCACCGTGACGCCTCATGGACTTGATTGCGCTGCGTTGGAGAACTGTGTCGGTGGTCCGTTCTATCCTGGGATCGAAGTGAGTTGGCTGATTCGACGGTCTGATCTGTATGCTGGGGCCTTTCGGCTTAAGGAAGCGGGATTCAGCTTCGGGCCTCTGCAATTTGGGGCGGGATTCTTCTCGCAGCAAATGGCGTTGCCTTGGCACGCTGATTTCTACGATTGTCACAAAGAAGAACACACGCCGGATGACTCCGACGAGAGGATTTACTATATGTGGTGGACTGCGCAGCGCCCGGATGACATTCGCGCCGGAGCTTCGGATCCACCGTATAGGCGGTGGGTGGAGAAATTCGACAGCGCCAACAACGGCGATGCCGATCCGGACGACATTACAAATCTTGCTCGCTTCGAGCAAATGCGCACGCGCTGGCCCGAGTTGAGCTTTATCGTTCTTGACGGCGACGATCACATTGAGCAGATCCCGCTTTCTCAAACTACCGGGCAACACGGGTAGTAGATTAACCGTTTGGAAGGAATACGATGACTGAGGTCGACGCAATTGTCGTGGGTGGAGGCGTCGCGGGATGCGCCTCAGCGCTCGAACTCCTGGATGCGGGTTGGCGCGTCGAAATGTTGCATCATGCTGACGACACATGCGCCTTCGAATCATTGTCGCCGGAGGCCGTTCGCCAGCTGGATTCCCTTTCGATACGAATGGGGTCTCCATTCAACGAAGTAGTTGCGTGGTGGGGGACAGAGTATGAGGCACAAGCTAACCATCGAGGTGCTCGTGTTGTGCAGCGCAGCGCGCTCGCTGCAGCTTTACGCGCGCGTACCACCGAGCGCGGGGCAAAAATCCTGGTTATCGAGAAAATTCTCGCCCTCAACCGATTGAGTGACGGATGGGGAATCGAATACGAGTTGCCAGACGGAGGTCGGTGCAGGTCGGTAGCCAAGTATATCGTCGACGGAACCGGCCGTGTATCCATCATCGGCCGACGGTTGGGTGCTCAGCGAGTCATCATCGACGAGCTTTTTTGCGTATCCAGTGCGCTCGATGAACCAGACCTCGTCGGGACCTGGACCGAAAGCACTCCTGACGGCTGGTGGAACCTATGCTGCGACCGCGAGGCCGGAACTCTCTGCTTCTTCTCAAACGCTGTGACAATTCGGAAAGCAAAGCAGGACATTCTCGATCGTTTTTACCGAACGCAGCATCTGAAGCGATTGGTGCCAGCGCTGAAACTCGTGAGTAGCCACATTCGGGCCTGCGGTTCATCTTATGTATTGCCGTCTGCTGGATCCGGATGGATCTGTGTCGGCGATGCAGTTTCAACGCTGCAGCCCCTCGCATCCGCCGGGGTTCTGAAGGCTCTGCGGGATGCACGATTGGTCCTCCGCGGACTTGAGCGTGACTCAGCAGACTATGATCGTCTGCAACGTTCTGAGTTCAGGCTATATGCCCAGGCCTTGGCAGGGCAATACGCTCTTGAGCGCAGGTGGTTCGACAGCAAATTCTGGGCACCGCGCGCGACAGTTGATCTCCTGCAGCTCGAAACGCCAGGCGTAAACGCCTGGCGTAGTCAATAATTGTTCAAATGTGAGGAGGAAAACTAAGATGTCTGCAGCGAGAGACGCAGCGTTCAAGGGAGTTGATAACGCGCTGAGCGATGCTTTATTGAAGATTAGTGGCACGTACGAGCTCTGCTTGATCGATGCCGCGGGCGATGCCTCCAAGGAAGCAGGTTGTAAGGCGGCAATGGACCGCGGGCTCGGCTTCGCGAAGCGAGCCCACGCAGACGTACGAGCTGTCGTAGACCAGCAGTGGCCGCAGGGATCTTGAGCCGGTGGCGACAATTTGAAGTGCGCTCCTGGGATGAGATCAATGTGGACGATTCACTCGCGCCCGCCCTAAGCAAAATGCAACCTGCTTCGTTACGGTACTTCTGATATCAGAACAATCCTGATTCGAGTCGCCACGTTCTCCTCAAGAAACGCTCGGGCGAGGTGAATGCGCTTGACGAGTTCTTTGATGCTTGTCCCGCCACTTTACGAATAAGCCGAACACGTATCGACGCGTTTGTTTCACGACATCGGTAGCCCGTCACAGGACAGACATCGAACTTTAGACGTAATGCTCGATAATCTCATGGCCTGGTTTGCGGCCAATCCGGATGAATCATTCGAGTTCCCTGCGGCTCTCGTTGATCATAGTGGCGGCGATAATGACCGCAAGATGCGATGAGTTGCGGGGTAGGCGGGGTTCTCACTCCCCTAACCACGCCGGGTCTACTGTGCGGATCATGCGGTACGTCGGCGGATCAGGCGTTCGTCAATAAGGTGAATCCACTCGACGCTCGCTTTCAGCCGGTACCCAGGCTCAGATATCAACACCAAATAAGGGTCCATATTGACGCCTGCATGTCTGAACGCCAACTGCATCGCATCCCGAATCCGTTGCGCGAAAACCTTCACCGAAGCGTGGGTAAACTGCCTCCTTTGTTTCTGGGATTTCGGTGCGTTGGCCGCGTGCAGCGAGCAGAACGAGTCGGCGTTCATTTCCGCCGCCAGTTGCGATGCGTTCCTCGGCAACCATCGATGGCGCGCGAGGTAGTCGAACTCGATCAGCGGTCCTAAGCCAAGTTTCAGCGGAAATTCTCGAGCGCGATCTACAAATCGCACTTGAGCAACCTCTTCGCCAGCAAAACACCCGCTACTGCCCGGTTCCTGCCAGAGGTGAAGAATTACGAAGTGGGGGCCTCGTGCATTTAACCATGCGGCCTCCGCAACCAATAGGTCCACCTCTTCGACTACGAGATCAAGGTCACTCATACACGAGTCGAGCCCCCTTGCGTTCCACTTGTAGCCTTACATCCGTTCCCCACTTTGACCGTGATAAGCAAAGAATTCCCGGCCTGGGAACACACATTAATGTCAGCTTGCGCAACTTGTCCAACGAGTCCCAATCCTCCGGCCGATTGGAGAAATTCAAAATGACAACTGTAAATTGAATATGCTCATCACTGAGACGGCGGAACAGATCTCGGGCGTTGGCATAGACCGTCAACTGATGATCACGCCTCGCAAGCGCGGACGCAACCGTCTTGGCGTGGCTCTCGTCGGAATCAATCAGGATGATGCGCGCCATACTAACTCGTTTCAATTCTCCTCTCGGGTTCTCGCAGCCTTTAAGCCTGCGGAGATGCTCTAATGCGAATATTGCGCGCAATTGGGGTTGCGCAGCAACTGTCCGTTGCCCTACAGTTTCTACAGTTGCTCAAGTCCGTATGACGAACGTCTTGATTTCGTTTCAGAACCAGAATGTGAAGCTCGGCACAGGCCGGTGGATCTTTAAACGGTCGCAGACTATGCGATTCGAATGGCTCGCGCTATTGGGCTTCAAGCGGCTCGCTGTGCCGGGTGATCAGGCGTGGGTTACGTTGCAGGAGATAGCCCGACTCCCAAGCTGGAAGGGGCGAAAAGCGCCTCACATCGGAACCAACGTAGGGCGCTACTTGCAATCACTTGAGTTGAACAACAAACAGCTCGTGTCAGCTCAAACGAGATGGGCGGGCCCGTATCGACTAATACCTGATGCTCTCTCAGTGAAATTCGATATTCCTGTCGCGGAGGTTCGTCAGCGATTAAGGCTTGAGCTTCAGCCAGCGTCGTCGACTGATCGTCTTGCGCTAATTCGCTACACAGGGCTATATGTTCGGGCCCGATGGCTCGGCTCTCAGGGCTTTCTAAATCGAGGCCTGGATCGTACGACCGGCGATACGGCCTATGAAAAACTCATGCGCATGGCGGACGATCGATCATACGGTTCAACGCTACGCCTCCTGGCATGTCTATCGGCAGTTGAAGTACAATATCGCCTAGGTCAGATTCGTGCGGCACGGAAAACGCTGCAGGACAACGCGCATCTCGTTCGTGGTACGCCGGACTCATCGCTCAAGGCACGCTACTATTTGGGACTCGCCTGGGCACATCAGCGTGCTTCAACTGGAAAGTTCTCGGATCGCAGAGTCGAGGCCGCGCTCGGCAAGGCTAATTTTTATGCGGAGAATTGTGGGGATCGAGCATCCCTTGGGCAATTAGCGCTCCGGAGGTCTGGGTATCTCACCAAGGGACGGCGACACTTGGAGGCAGTCGGCGAATTGGTCCACGCTTTGGAGGCGTTCCTTATTACCGCGAACTATGATTATGTGCAGGCGACTTGTGGCAACCTCGGCAGTGTCCTTCACCGGCTCGGACCTGCGTTTTACCCAGAAGCCCGTTGCTGGTTGCTACTCGGTTTCAAGATCGCGCGAATAATGAAAGTGGGGAAAGACGATTCTCACGGCGAGATGATCCTGGGCAAGATCTATCTCGAAAACGGGGAGAAGGCCCGGTCCCAGCGATTACTCCGACGTGCGGAACGAATCGCGGATCGCGCCGGCAATCGAATCAACCTCGCAGACGTGAAGATGGTCTGGGGCCTCTGGCAGCAACGCTTCGGAAATCCCAAAGAGCAGATAAAGACATTGGCGAGCGCGCTCCGGATCTTCCGCGATCTAAAGGAGTTCGACACGGCGCAAAAGGAACATTACATGGAGTCTTGTTTCCCGGACGTCTGGCCGGACGTCTTGAAAGCGGTAAAGTCTCAGGCTAATCCGCTTCCTCCGCGCTCCGCGCTGGAAAGATGACGCATTTGTCGCGCTTGAAGGATGGCGGATTGTCGCTCATACTGAGGTAATCTACCTCCGTCGTTGAGCCCACCAGAGCCTATGGTGCCGGGCTTACTCTCGATCTTCCTTGAACGTGACATCTCAACCGCTGCAACAACTGAATCGCTTGCAGACTCGATGGAAGCCGTTGCTCTCGCGCCCCGATTGGTATCTTTCAATCATTCCCGAAATAGAGGAGTTAGTCGGCGAGCTTGTGAACGAGCCCACCAGCCTGCGAGACGCCGTGAAAGCTCGACTCTATGATTTTTTTGAGTTCCACCTCGTGAGGGGCGACATCGCTCTCGGGCCTCCTTGCAGCGTCGACGGAGATCGGAAGCCGATTGACACCATCGTGATCCATCACACGAGCAATCCGCGCGGAATGCGGCCAAGCCGCCTGTCCGCCATCGAACTGATCCGGCTCTATGCGCCCTATTTCGCGAAACCAACCTACCGGGGCGATAAATCTCGGCAGGGTCAACCGATCTATTCAGGCCACGTGCGCAACGGAGAGCAGGTCTTCTGGCCTTACCACTGGATTGTGCGCCATGATGGACGCACCGAGCGGCTCCTTCAGGATTCGGAGATTGGTTGGCACGCGGGCAATTGGGAAGTCAACTGCAGAAGTGTTGCAATCGCGCTCGACGGCGACTATGAGGAGGATCGACCCTCGTTCATCGAACTCCAAGGAATCGGCGCGCTGATCAGGAGACACTATCCGAAGGTCTCATTATTGCGCGTGGTTGGCCATAGGGAAGTCAATCCGAAGACCAGTTGCCCCTCCAATCTGTTTCTTGATAGCGCGAACGTTGCGGGCTGGAAATCTGATCTTCTCGCTCTGATGGGGAAGGGAGACGCCGCAACGGTCGGATAGTTCTGCGTCTTTCCAGCCCCATCGTGTAGAACTACTCAGCAGCAGCGCCAGCAAAGATGCACTGCGGGAAATGTCACAAGCGCCAGTCCGCGTCTGTTTAGCGTTCTTTCACGGTGTGAGCGGCGGCTCATCGGCAGTGACCTGCAGATATCGAACCAGTGGGCGGCGAGGAGCCAACTTCGAAACCTTTTGTCCCATCAGCTCGTTACCTATGCGGAGGTTCTGCGCTATGTGGTTGTTTGTGTTCGTGATGGTAGTTATTGCGCTCGTGTATGGTGCCGACTGGTGGGTTGAGCGACAGGTTAAACGCAAGGCCGCTAGGCGCAGCAAGTGCGCTGGGCACGAGACGACGTAGTGGCGTGAATACCGGGCCCGCGCGTTCATCTTGGAGTAAGTCGATTCGTTCGTGACCATCCTTCGGGATGGTCTTTTTCTGTGAAACAGTCCCTGTGACCTAATTGGCACCCGTCGTTTGCCCCGGATCAGATTCGATCTCGGCCGCGATCTTGTCCTGAAGCGTGTCGTCTTTATATCGCATGACAAAATGGGCAATCGTGAGACCCGCAAAGTTGAGCGTGAGGCATCCTACAATGAAACAATCAAGGGCGTATAAGGCCGGCGGAGCCAGCTTCGGAGCGTAGTATATACGGGAAAAACTGTCGTACACGATTCTTCCGCAGACAACCAGTATCAGGGCGAACAAAAACGGCGAGACGGCCATGATGGTATCTGAGGTCCATTGCAGGTGCTCCATCTTTTCTGTTCGATGTCGCTCTTCGGGTAGAGCATTCCATAGCAAGCCATGCCGGATCTTATATTGCACGTCGGCCGCGTTCAGATTCACCTGCCGCAGATAGAGCGCCAATGCGGCGAGCAACGAGAGGATGATGAATTCCGGCGGACCACTCAAGAGCAGTTCCCCTTTAGGTGGTGGTAACGGGAGTATCCAGAGCAGTGCTGCGGACGCTACACCTGCGCCAGCTACGGTGAGCAATCGACGCTTGGTTCGCATAGATTCGTCGTTTGAATGAGTGTAGCACCGCCGTTGGGATGGCGAAAGTAGCAGGGCTCTGAAACGCAGCACGTCCAGCTTTGGGCATCACGCGTACGCTCTCTAAATCGCCCTAATGAGGGCCTGCACAGCTTCGGCACATCCCCACGACAGGCTGAAACCAGACCCACCGTGCCCATAGTTGTGAATCACGGGGATACGGGCGAGCGAGTAATCACTTTCGAGTCGAACACCCTTAGTGCGGCAAGGTCGGATTCCGACGACTGGCGGTCTAGATTGATCTGACTGAGACCGATCTCGCAGCCAAGGCACAAACAGGCCCGCCCGCCGAATAGTATCGGTCCAATCCAAAGTGAGCTGCAGATCCTCCTTTCCCTGCTCCGCGCAACCGCCTACCATCACCTCATCAAATCGCGGGATCATGTAAGCCATTCCACCAGGGTGATCATCGTCACCAATGTACACACTTGGCGAACCATCAGCTCGCTTTAACACGAAATACTGACCCTTATAAGGCACGCAGTCTCTGTCGGGAACGAGCTCCCTCGCGCCAAACCCCGAACAGTTGATTATAAGGTCAAACTCGGATTCTAATTCGCTGAGCGCCGCAAGTCGTTGTCTGCTCACCTCCACATGTTTATTCCGAACAGATTCCTCCAGCCAGGATAGATACCGATCCATACGAGCAGCTGGGGCCTCGATTCGGTACCCCCATCTAACGGGATGGCGCGCAAGCATGGCCATGTCGTCCGACGGCAGGCCATCAACCACAGCCGGATTATAGGTAGCGACCTGCTCGGGCGTAAGCATTTCGAATAGACGCGGAATATGCGACCAAGTTGGAACCTGTGGAGATCCGCGGCGGAAAAGCTCAACTCCTTGAACGAGTTCAACGCCGGTTTTGGACGAATCCTGTGCCAATTCGTAGAACATCCCCAGTGACCGTTGAGCCCATGACAAAACTTCTTCCGTTTCAGGCACTAGGTACACGTGCCAAACTGCCGTCGCCTTCCAGGAGTCGGATTCGGGCCCGATGCGCTCGCCTATTACGCAGACGCTGTGGTCGTCTGAAATCCTATACGCGCAAGTCAGCCCGACAACACCTCCGCCAACGACAGCCACTCTTTTTTTTGATCGCATCATAGTCTCTAGTTACCGATGGTGCGCGAGAAAGCCTCGAACAAAAGAGGAGCGACTCGTGCGCGGTCGCTGACCAGGGCACGGTGTGCGTCCTCAATCGCGGAGTCGCTGGGGCCGCTCAACGGAAGACCTTGGGAGAGCGCGAGGACCTGGAGCTTGCACGCTTCCTCCAGGTAGTAAGCCATGTAGAACGCTTCCTCAACCGTATCAGCCACGATCAAAGCCCCGTGATTGCGCAATAGAGCGGCGCCGCCGCGAACTACAAAAGACTCCATGCGTTCTGTCAGCGACTGAGATCGAAATACGCCATTATAATCGATTAACTGCAAATCCCCAGAAAACTCCAGTGCCGTTTGTGTAAGTGGTAGAAGGCCTCGTTCGGTGCATCCGACGGCGAGGCAATGCGGGGCATGGGTATGAATGATGACGCCCGGCCGCATTCGTAAACAGTGAATCGCAGAATGTAAATGTAATCCGTCCGGGTTGACTTTCAGACCAACAGCCTCGGATGCGGTATATGACCGAAGCGGCAGAACGTGAATATCGTCGGCAGCAATCTCCATTGGCAAAACGCCTTCAGGATTGATGTACAACTGCCAACCGTCGTTAGACGATTCTAGGCACGCGGAGATATGATTGAAAATGGTATCCACAAGACCCAATCGGCCCAACACGCGCCACGCGGTTGCCAAGAGAGAGGTGGGAGTGACGATCGTCTGACGTGAGTTCGATTTCATTTCATTTGATAAAGGGCAATTCGAAACCCCAGATCTTCGTATGCGTTGTATGGTGGATCAAAGCTTCGAAACGTTATTTCAGTCGATTCCTCTTCAGAAGATAGCCACGACGATCCGCGCGAAATCCGATCATCCAATCCTTCAAAATCAATCTCTTGGTCAAAACTATGGGAAGAATAAACACCAGCCCTCGACGCGGTCCACTCCCAAACGTTTCCGACTAGGTCAAATACCGACAGCTCGCATTTGACCGATTGAAATAAACCAACAGCGCAAGACCGGAATACTGGAGCCGTGTCGCCGTTGCTGAAGGCCGCTCTTACATGCGCGGAATCTGCTGGCGTGCCATCAATCCAAGGATATTTCGCGCCGTCGCCTGCCAGTCTGGCCATTGTTTCCCATTCGGCTTCGATAGGAAGGCGCACGCGCATGTTTTCATCAATCGCGCCAGTCCCCCTCAGGATGTCCTCCAACCACATGCAATACGCGCACGCCTCCCACCAATTTACTCCCACTACAGGCTGATTTGGTCGATTGAATGAGGGATCAATCCAGTACATCGGTAGGTCTCTGTTAATCATTTGCATGCACCGCTCTGGTATCTCATCCGGCACAAGCCTCTGACCTGCCAATTCACTTGAAAAGTGCGTCGCGGCAACTGTGCGCGCCTTTTCTACCAAACTTCTGGTTGTTGCGCCTTCTCTTTGCGCCCACGACCAAGCCAACTCGCAGGGCCAATATCGCTGGTTTTTATAGCCACCCGCGATCACAAAGCCATTATATTCGCGGTTCGTGACTAAAAAGGATCCCATCGCAAATTGATTCAAGTACCCTGAAATAGGCGGAGCGGCTGGACAGCTTTGGTACTTTGCGACTCTAGTACGGTGATTTGCGGAGCGCCCGATCTCCCGCTGTCCCGCTTTGACCCATTGCACTCTCTCCAAAATACCCTTCTCGAGTCTAGGGTCGCCAAGGACACCCAGTAGATCGCCTAAGCGGATGCGGTGGTTGAGATGCAACTCAGTTCGTCCGAGGAGTCGACAGAGTTCATCGCGGACGGTCTCGATTTGTCGCTTCAGATCGTGTGTGAATTTTGAAACGGGTACGATAGAGCAGACTTCAACCAACATCTCAGCGCGGGCTAGTGACGCAGTAACGCTGCCAGATTGAACATCAGTGAACAACTCGCCAACGAATGCGCTGATTTCATATAGGCCATCAGCATCGACCGCACGTAGGCCCGCCCAATAGCGAATGGGGCCATGCCAAAGTTCATTTAGAGCAAGTACCCGTCGATCAGGGACCGACAGTTTCGATAAGGCGCGGCCGGCCATAACCTCCCGGAAGACATTGTGAACGAAATCAAACTCATCCAGAGAGACACTTACGAGAATTCCGTGGCCACGCCGCAAAAATGAGGTGACGCGTGTGATGGCATCCTCCTGCGTCTCATAGTCAGAACGTAAAAGCTTCTTAACAGTGCAAGCTCGCTTCGTCACCTCTCGTAGTTCTGAATCACTGAAGACTTTCGCCTTTCCCTCGACAACGCGGTTATGCGCGAGCCAACCAAGGTCGGTAATCGCTTGCAAAAGCCAAGACCCATTCTCGACCACAAACTGTTTCTGACTCGTAACGAGATGCTTATCTATCAAGAACCAATTAACGGCGCGCCAGCAGAGCTGACTCACTGACGACGGTAAATCATTCGCATCCGAATACACAGTTTGCAGGATGTTCAACATCAGCGGCGTCAAACACACGGAAGCAAGTTCGAAGTTTCCCCGCAACGCGCCAAGAATGGCAAGATATCTCTCATCCAACACACGGAGGATTTTCGTGTCACCTCTCAAATGCTCCTGCGACCGAGCTTTGGCGGCATCGTGCCACTGTCGCACCGCGGCGTTCATCTGATCCGGAGAAAAATGCGCGAGATAATAGTACGGAAGAGCGCCTAGGTTTGACTCCCGATCATCAAAGTAGTCCCGAGAACGGCAAGTAACAATGGATTTATTAGGAAGCTTCTCTTCGCCATTCGAAGCTTGCACGTATCGTAGCGCTCGAACTAGCGCGGCCGCTTCCCGGCGAAGGGGCAGCGTCTCCCCGTCAGCCGAGACTCGCCGCGAGACGGGAAGCTCGTCAAGGCCATCAAAAATGACACATGCGTCTGCCAAATGCTTTCGCAAGTCTTCGACTACCGTAGCTTCGTGTTCTAAGCCAACGTACTTGGCTGCGCAGTGCACGACTGCTTCCTGGTATGTCATGCCGGATGTTCGTAGGTTGTTCAAAGGGACTAATAGACCAAAATACTCAGCCTCCGCGTTACAAAATCTCTCGATAAAAAAACACGTAAGAAAGCGGGCGAGCGTTGACTTGCCACAGCCGGGATCCGCGAGCACGAGAATACACGGGTTCGTATCCAGTAGTAGCGTGTTCAATACCACATCCTCACCAGCTTCGTCTTGACGCTTGAATCGAGGAGGCACCCAGATAGTATTCAAGGGACTGTTTGGAACTTCGACGCCCTTGGCTCGGACCAAATACTCAGCAGGATCTCCATACTCCAAATGGTTTAAGCGATCTCCGGCGGCTCTGAAATAAGTCGCCAGCCCAAGGCTAAGCTGGCGCGAAGACTTTGCAATAGGCTGGCGTGACGTTATGACTTCTTGTTCAGGCGTTCGATGCTTATCCAGATTCGCCATATAACAAAATGCGATTGGGCGCTACGTCAGCAATTCAAACGACACGCCCGCGGCATGACTACACTTCAGGCTCTCGTCGGATGTAGGCTCAAGAAAGCCACGAGCGGAACGAATCCAAAAACGGCCAGACCGCGATTGAAACGCTAGGGACGGCTCGGGCGCTTTACTTGGTTCCGTATTGTCTAAGAATGGAAGGTTAAAGAAGTTCTCGCCGGGTATCAACGGGCGTTTGACCGTGCTGCAGATGTGGTTGGGGTCGTCTCCGAAACTGACCTTCCAATTATATATTGGCGCCGATGTCGAGTTTTGCACTCGCAAGTCCCACACTCTTCCAATAAAGCCGTTTGATTCGTCGCGAACTTCCTTGGATGTAAGCCATTGAAAGAGAGCCGTCTCAGCTTCAATACTTTTGACACTTTCAGATAAGGCTTGTGTTCTCCGCTGCCAATACAAAGTGGCGAGAGCGGCAAAAACGGCCCCAGTTGTCCCGATGCCTGAAATTGCCTCGCTCCAGTTTCCAAACTTACTGTAGTCAAGGCCCTTGCCCCAAAGTTGGATGCCCCAGCGTTCAAGAGTGATTAAATAGCCGAGGGCTAGGATCAACAATCCGCACGTAAGCAGCAGAAATGCCTCACGCCGATTTGTCTCCTTCATGGTTCACCTCGTTAGGAGCTGCCGATCACTGACCGTTGACGACGTTGGGATCCGTACCGGTGCTCAGAATATTGAGTATTGAGGCGATGGCCTTTCTTGCCATTCCATCTCTGGCCTGGTGCGTAAGTGAACCTATGTGAGGTGTAACCATCAACTTGCTAGGAACAAGGGCTTTAAGTTTAGCGACGGCATCCTTCGGCTCTTCATAAAAGTCATCGAATGCAGCATATTCTATCCTGTTCGTCTCAATTCCCTTGAGCAGCGCAAGAGGGTCCACGATGTCCGGCCGGGCAGTGTTTACCAAAATTGTGCCGGGACGGAAAGCGGAAATCTGGGATTCGCCAATTAAGCCCTTGGTTTCTGCATTCGATGGCGTCATGATGATCATCACCTCGACTTGCGATGCCAGCCCAGCAAGATCTAAGTACTCTATTCCAAGCTTGTCCTCAAGGGGCCGTTTTCGCGAACGTGAGTAGTAGGAGACTTTGCAACCAAATCCACCCCGAAGAATCTCGGCGATCCGAATTCCCACTCCGCCGAGGCCGACGATACCAACATGTAATGCCGCCAGATCTCGTTGTTTGTCTTCGCCGCCAGAACGACCACCAGCCCAGTTAGATGCATACAGGTAAAGCTTTCTGGTACTACACAAAACTAAACCAATCGTTAATTCAGCAACCGCGTTGCTTAGAGTACCCGGTGTGTTTGTAACAAGAATTCCCAGTTCTCTGGCGGCTTGCGCATCGACAAAGGATTCATACCCCATCCCTAAAAAGGCAACGACTTTCAAGTCCCGGGCAGATGAGAGGGCGAGTTTGGTTGCATATTCGTCACCACCCAACAGATACGCAACTGAAGATTTCAAAGCCTCTTTTAGCTCAGTTTCGGTGAGCAAGTGCGTCGGGTTGTCGATAGAATAGCCCGCGTCAATAAGCGGCTGCAGCAGATCTGCTCGCACGCTCGTACCGGTCACAAGAATATTTTTACTCATTGACATTTGCCTCGCTTCGTTAAAGCGTCGCTGTTGGGGGCATCTCCCCTAGCAAAGAATCGTAGTATTGAATTCGGGCCGCAACGCCTTGGCGCGCTCCGATGATGTAGTCGCTGGCTTGGTATCCGCAGGCCGTCAATGCGATTGCGGCATTGCTGATCAACTTTGTGTGAGTCTCGTCCTCAGCGATGTTCGCATGAAGAAAATCTCGATAATCAGCGTCAGGGCACGCCATGTCAAAGCACGCCTCCACTGCTCGATATTCTGCGAGTAACATCTGTTCATTGCCAACTCCGAGGGCCCCTAGTGCGCGCATTGGGTTTTCTTCCGTCGCTTCAAGGGCATGAATAAACTCAACAACCGCTTTCGTAGGCGTGATCTCTTGTTCTGAGAGGCCGAGGGACACGCAAAGACGCCAGATCAACCATGGATGCGACTTTTCAGCAATGCCTTTTCGCACAGCACTGTGTTCACCGCCAACGACCGGGAGGAGAAGCGATCTGACGTGAACATTCCTAATACTGCCTATTACTCGAAAAAGAATCTGCGAAAAAGGGTTCGTGACGATTGCTTCTTGGCCGGCCCAAAGAACAAGCAATTGGCGACTGCGCTTCGCCGCGCTGAAAAACGGATGATCTTCTACCCTTGCGTCACGCTCAAGTTTTTCCGCGAATTCGATAAACGAACCATCGAGATTCGATGGAATCGGGTCGAAATATTCGCGGATGGTGTACGCGCCGGTGGCAGATAAGACAGAAGTCATTTGCGAATTAGTTCAGTATAGCCGATCGGAGCGAGATGTCTAGGCCGCGACATTGCCGGACAGGATGCGCCGCGCGGAAAGATTCGGCGGCAGTTATTTTAGATCCGCCCTGAGCCAGAGACCCCCCGTTTTTTGGAAGTGCCGTAAAGCCTAGCCCGGCAGTGCTGCGAAATGTTCTTGATCAGCTCACAACTGGATTCGCCCGATTATTGGTGTGGAGCCACGTCGAATCGAACGCGGATGGAGCCGATATGAAATCCGCATCCTCAATTCTATCTACAGCGAGCTTTCCGGCCAGCTCGAAACTGGCCGTATCCGACTGATTCTATTGGTCGGGGCGGGGCGATTTGAACGCCCGACCCCCTGCGCCCAAGGCAGGTGCGCTACCAGGCTGCGC
>PNAJ01000120.1 GCA_003170295.1 Bryobacterales bacterium
CTTCAAGCGGTCAGAGACCTAGCCTGAAGAGCCACGTCGCATCCAGAATCACGCAGGCTTGCCGAAAGGATACGGACTTCAACGTTGCCGCAGGGTCGTAGACGACAATGTCCGACATCAGGTTCAGCGCGAGCCGTCGTCGAGTAACTTGCTCCAACGAAGATCGGGCGGTACTGCTGTTTTCCGGCTGCTCCGCGATCCACGCGCTGAGGCCGCGGATGTGCGAGCATCTTTCCCTCTTTGTATCGAACCGCGAACACGATGGAGCTGTATGTCTCAAAGGTTCCACGCGCAATGCCCACGCTTATAGAACGATAGCCGCCCATCCTCGCTGACCTTCAGGACATTTCCAAACTGCGAGGCCGCTATAGCGGCTGCCGTGCGACTGCCCTCCACGACTTCGTCCGCCGTGATAGCCACCGGGTTGTGCCGAAGAATTGCGCCGAACGCCAGCAGATTCCCGTCACAGTCGAGCACGATGCTCCCATCAATGCGTGCAATCGTCTCAAGGACGGGCTGCGAAATCTCCGTTACGCGTTGGCTGGGCAAAAGGTAGTGAAGCTGATTCTTTGATCCGCTTTTCGCTGAGTCGTGTTGCTGATGAAGCAGATCGTGCTTGCTAAGCAGTTCGCGCGCTCTGCTCGGATCGTCGAGGATGACGAACAATCCTCCACGCCGTTCTTCCGCGAGATTTAGCGCGACTGAAAACAGCCGGTACGCCAGCTCCTTGTTCCCCAGCGCCTCTTCCCAGATTCGATACTTCTCGACGGCGTCAGTCAAATGCCAGCGGCCGGACACCATTCGCGAAAATCTTTATCTCTCCGTTCGGCGTTAGAACGAGGCAGACGTGCCCTCCGCATAGCGTCGAACGGCTGTGCGCCTCGTAGCGCCGCGCGCTTGGCACGGGAAGTGGAAGTTCGGCGAACGGTCGTGCCCACTCCGAGACGTCTACCAGCTCAACCATCAGACCCTCCCGATCCACCAATGCCACGGTGCGCAATCCGTCGCAGATTCGATGAAAGCTTCGAATCGAGGTCAACTCGCTCGAATAGGGTAAGGCTCCCGTGGGGTGCGGTGGCAGCGCGTGAGAGGCATCCGGCTCAAATCCGAACAGTAGCGCGCCCGTCGAAATTCTGCGGTCTTCGTAGGTGCTCAGCGCACTGATTCGCAGTACCTCTATCGCCTCGGAAACCCGATCTGTGACTGTGGCCATCTTCGTCGCAACCAGCAAAAACATGTGGATCGAGAAACCCAGAAACGTAGTGATCTTCCGGCAAACCGCTGAAGATCTCCGAACTCCGCGCCACGACCTCGGCGTTGAACAGCAAGTGATATCTCGTCGAGAGCACCTTCCCGATACTCTTCAACAGCTTGTGCTCGTGTTCGGTGAAGTCTTTGCCCTGATTTACGAGAGAATACTTTGCGCCGAGCCACTCCAGATCCGCTCCGCCATTCCGTAAGTGCGAACGCAGTTGTGATGTTCTCTCCTCGGATCGTCCTACGTTTGTGAGTTCGCTCGACGGTAGGAAATACTGGATGCCGCGCGTGAGTAGTTCCTCGTAGTAGCGATCTACGAAGGGTCGATTTGGTTCGGTTGGGAGAGAACTCGCCAAGCTATTCTCCGTGCCGCTCAATCCACCATCATCTCATCAAAGCGCCGGCGGCTCAATCAGTCGCAAGGTCGATATTGGTCGAACTGGCCCGGGGCTCACTTCATTTAACGCCGCCAACGCCGCATTCAAATCAGCCAAGAAGTTGTCAGAATGGATTCCTGGCACCCGGCGATAATGGTGGACGTCAGGCGTCGCGGAACTTACTTGAGTTGGCGGCGATAGTTCTCTTCCTGGATCTTTGGCGTGGTCTGATCGTCCTTCACTCCCCGAACGACCTTCACTAGCGCCCCGATGCCGTGCTCCACGAGCAGCTTGCCTTCTTCCGCCGTTGCGGCCGAGCCCACGCCGGCATAGTGATTCGGGAACCGCGCATACCAACTGGTCGCGGTCCAGATGTTCGGCATGTCGGCGAGCCGCTTCTGATCGCTGCCGTCTTCATCGCCCGCACGATCCATTTTCACCAGGTCCGGACGGATGGCCAACATACTCGAGGTCTCGCGTTCTCCGGCATGTTCGTCCCCAGCCAGGGGCGTTTTCCGAATCTTGGACAATTGTTCCAGGAACGCTGTGTCCGGCGCGGGGTCGTAGTAGTACACGACGTAGTCCCGCTTCTTGTCGAGCTGGCTCTGCACGAAGAATCGGAGCCAATGTGGATTTCCACCGTGCGTGCTGTAGATGAGAATTTTCTTGAAACCGTTGCGCGCAATCTCGTCGAGCGTCGCCTGCAGCAGTTTCGAGATGAGCGCCGGGGGCAGCGCGAAGGTACCTTCGCCATATTTGGCTTCGTAGATCTGACCGTAGAAATACTCGGGAAACACAACGACGTATTCACGCTTCGCCACTTCGCGGGAGATATAGGTGGCATGAAACAGGTCAGAGCCGACCGGCACGTGAGGACCATGTTTTTCCAAGATGCCAATAGGCAGCAGGCAGGTACCCTTGGAAAGCTCAAGAGCCCTTTTCCAGTCCGAAGCGACCAGTTCGTCCCAGCGGACGGGAAGTTCCTGCGCCATGAGAATCGAGCCGGCGAGTAACAGCAAAACAAAACGGGCAAACATGTCATCCTCCTCGAAGAGATCTAAGTGCGACCTAAAGCGATCAGCGGCCCTTGTCCGGAATTATCTAAGCGCTTGGCCGCTTTCTGCCACACTAGGTCTCTGACCGCTTGAAGAAATTCTAATAAAACAATTCCAATTGGAAATGGTTTGGCGCATACTTGGGTATGGCCCGTTCACCCCTGCGGATCGAAGTCACCAAGAAGGATCAAAAGGAGTTGAGGAGACTGCTCGCCGG
>PNAJ01000050.1 GCA_003170295.1 Bryobacterales bacterium
ACGCGCGGCAAGGAAGTCGAGCTGCGGCAGGGGTCGAGCCTCGATGTAGTGTTCGATCGCGCGCTAATGGTCGATTAAGCTTTCGCGAGCGTCCAGCCCTTTCGGAACAGTGGCTTGATGAGTTTATTCGCCTCAGCGTTGTTGGTTCTCATCTTTTCGCTGTCCCATTCGAGCTTGCCTTCGAAACGCAAAGCGAGCGTGCCGAGCAGAATCCATTCGGTGAACGGCCCGGCGATCGCGAAATTGGAATCGGCAGGCTCGCCAGTTTTGGCGGCGTGGATCCAGTCGGCATGATGACCGGCTTCATTGCTGGCGGGCGCGCGCTTGAGGATCGCGGGTGGGAATTTGTAGTCCTTCATACGATCGGACGGGACCAAGCGAGTGCCTTCGCCGTACGTGCCGGTCGTGATGAATCCTTTATCGCCGATGAACAGGCTTCCGTTATTCGACAAGCGGCCCTTGCGCTCTGGCGCAGGCTGACCTTCGCGTGGAGGACGCGGCATGTCGCCGAGAATTTCATCCTGAGAAAGACCTTCGGGCGCGGCGGGTGGCTCGCTCATGCCGTCGTGCCAGAAGATCTTCACCGGAGGCATGTTGCCGCGCTGCGGGAAATCGAAACGGATGATCGATTTCTTGGGGAACATGAAGCTGCTCTTGCCTTCCTGCATGATGCATTCGACGCTCGAGGGCGCGCCGAGCATTAGCGCCATATTCGGCGCTCCCAGAATGTGGCACGCCATGTCGCCGAGCGCGCCGCATCCGTAATCGTAAAATCCGCGCCAGTTGAACGGAGCGATCTCCTTACTATAAGGACGGCCGGCTGTCGAAACACCGGTCCAGGCTTCCCAATCCATGGTCGGCGGGACGGGTTGAGCGGCAGGTTCCACGGTCAGCCCCTGCGGCCAGATGGGACGATTGGTCCAGGCACGCACTTCGGTCACATTGCCGATGGCGCCGTCCCAGATCATCTCGGCGCACTGGCGCGTGCCCTCGTTCGAATATCCCTGATTGCCCATCTGCGTCGCGACCTTGTATTTCGCCGCGAGATGAGTGAGCAGGCGCGCTTCCCAGATGGTGCGCGTGAGAGGCTTCTGACAGTAGACGTGCTTGCCGCGCTCCATCGCCCAAGTGGAGCAGATGGCGTGCATGAAATCCGGCGTGGCGACGATCACCGCGTCGATATTCTTGCCCTCTTTGTCGAACATCTTGCGGAAGTCGGTATAGCGCGGCGCTTTGTCGAACTTTTCGAACATCATCTTGGCGCTGGCGCCATCGGGATCGCACAGGGCGACGATGTTTTCCTTGGCGTTGTTGCAGATATTGATGCTGCTGCGAGCCTTGCCACCCGCGCCGATGGACGCGATGTTCAGTTTCTCATTCGGCGACTTGAAGCCGAGCATCTTGAGATTGGGCGAGCTGCCGAATCCCGCCGCGGGAACCGCGCCAGCGAGCAGGGAACCGAAGAAGAAGTGTCGTCGAGTGAAGTTGTAGTTTGCCATAGCGGACAGGGCCAAGAAAAGGCGTCTCCTGGGAGGAAGTTTAGCAGAATGGGCTTGGCGCGGGGCTGCTCCGTTTCGTCGGTGTGGGTGATAGCGGGATGCATTACAGGTCGCAGCCCGAGCCGATTAAAAGTACGCATTGGAAGATGAACTGTAGCAGACCGATCAACAAAAATACTCCTCATACGAGACATAGAGCGGCGGCGACAGTTTTGACCGGACCAAGCCGTTTGACTGCTATAGCAAGAAAAGATAGATTCAGCCTGCTGGTCATCCGTCTCCGGCCTTTCCTCCTTCCATCTTTACATCACCAGACAAGGAAATGTCGTCACTCGACTTCCTCGCCGTATGGAGTCATCCCGGATGCCAGAAAAGTCTTCGGCAGATCACCTTCGCCTGCGAGGATAAATTTTGGGAAACGCTTAAACCATTTTCCAGGCGGCACGTCCGGTTCGGACTCCAGCCAATGCTTTAGGTCCTCGAAATCCCGCATCGTAATGCGCCCATCACGATATCGGGCGACCAAGTGATCCAAAACCCCGGCAGGCGGAGGCCTCCGGATTTTAGGCATTCTCGAATTGCTTGTGGAAAATGACGCGTTCGAGCTGAATTGAAAGCTCGCGAATCTCGGCAGCGTCGTCGGTTTCCTTCAGGCGCTTGAGGATGGCGGCGAGGGCCTTGTCGGAGGTGTCCAAAGACGTAGCCGTCGACGTAGATTCGACGGATTTGTGGTTCTTCCTCACCATGACCCAATCATACGCGAGAAAAACGGTGGTGGGCGCGCAGGGACTCGAACCCCGGACCCCCTCGGTGTAAACGAGGTGCTCTAACCAACTGAGCTACGCGCCCGAGTCTCTAGTTTATCAGTCGTAAGCCGGTTTTCCATCGCCCAAAGCTACAACCATGAAAAATGGCTACGACACCAAACCGTGGCAGCAAAGGGACAGACAGCCTTTTTCGCCTCGGAGTCTCCCTTGTTTTTCGCGGGATGAGGGGCGAAAAAGGTGGTCAGTCCCAGAGTCTTGCTCATCACAGACCAAAATCAATTTAGTGTCTCACTTCTGCTCACCCGCCCCGCTGCCTTCTTCCGTTGGATAATTCTTCGTATACCAGTCAGCATTCATATTGGTCGGGATGTTCAACACTCGAATGCGTGTGAAACCCAGCTCCTTCAACACACGATATGCTGGACGGACGTTTGGACACTTCACCATCGGGCAGCAGCCGCAGTAGATCACCAGGTCGGTATCCTTGGGCAGACTCGCCACTGCTTTCTTCAGCATCTCGATGCCCTCCGGTTTCGATCCGGGACCGGCGAAACTGGAGTGCGAGATATGTTTCAGGTGATAGAGCACCGGAAACGCGACGCACAGAACCGTGGGCGACTTCGAATCTTTCATCAAGCTCGCCAGGGCGGCGGGCTCCAGCACTTCGGATTTGGTCCAAGGGTCCGACGCGTCCTGGCAGAGAGACAGCGTGGCGACGAGCGCAATTAACGAGAACTTCCGCATGACGGTAGGATATCGCAAATCCAACCATGCTCATTAACCCCATACTGCACCGCTAAAGTGATATGATAACCGACGATATGAACAACCGATTCACTCGCCGCGCCGCGATGCAGGCAATCGGCGCCGGGACCTCCCTGTTGCCTCTCTCCGCTCAAGTTTTGAATGCTCCTCCAGCACCTCCGGCTGGCGTGCCGGAGCCGAAAGGTCCCACTACCTCGACGCCTGAGGATCGGGAGCGCCGCCTCCAATGGTGGCGTGAGGCGCGCTTTGGCATGTTCATTCACTGGGGCCTTTATAGCGTCCACGGCCGCCACGAATGGGTAATGGAAAACGAAGGCATTCCCATCGCCGAGTATGAGCAGGGAGCCAAGCGCTTTAATCCTGAGCCGAACGCGGCCCGCGCCTGGGCCAAGCTCGCGAAAACGGCTGGCATGAAGTATATGGTGATGACCACCAAGCATCACGAGGGCTTCTGCCTGTTCGATTCCAAGTTGACCAACTACACGGCCCCCAGAACAGCGTGCGGACGCGACCTGGTTCAGGAATACGTGGACGCGGCCCGCGCAGAGGGAATGCGCGTGGGATTTTATTACTCATTGATGGACTGGCACCATCCGGACGGCGCGCTCGCCGCGACCGATGAGGCCGCCCGCCGCCGCTTCGTCGACTATATCCACGGCCAGGTTCGCGAGTTGTGCACCAATTACGGGAAGGTCGATATTCTGTGGTACGACGTGAACTGGCCGTTGAAGCCCGATACCTGGGAGGCGGTGAAGCTCAACACTATGGTGCGGAAGCTGCAACCCGACATCCTGATCAATAATCGCACCGGTCTTCCCGAAGACTTCACGACGCCGGAGCAGAGAATCCAAGCCTCCGCCGAGCCCTGGGAATCCTGCATGACGATGAACGATAGCTGGGGCTATCAGAAGGCCGACGACAACTGGAAGACGTCGAAAAATATCGTGCGCAACCTGATTCGGTGCACGCGCGATAACGGGAATTATCTGCTAAATATCGGCCCGAAACCGGATGGCAGCATTCCCGCGGAGTCCGTGAACATTCTGACCGGCGTCGGCCGCTGGATGGATACGCATGCCGAGCTGATTCACGCGCCGGTCAGTGTCTGCAAGGTGAAGCGCGGCCAGTTCTCCGATTTCATCGAGCGCGGGAATAAGCTGTACATCATGATCCAGTTCTGGCCGGGCAGCGAGGTTTCGATCGGCGGGCTGAAGACCAAGGCAGTCTCCGCGAAGCTGTATGGATCTTCCACCCCGGTGAAGTTCGATCAGGACGATTTCCGGCTGCGTTTCACTGGATTGCCGGCGACGGCTCCCAACCCGATGATCTCGGTGCTGGAAGTTGAGTTCGACGCGCCGCCGGAGCAGGACAACATCGGAGTCCGCCGGAACCGCAAGCGCGGGCTGGTCGGCGTTTAGAGCTCCGAAGTATCCTCTTCGATTTCGCCGAGATCGGGCTTGCGATCTTCGATCTCGTTATCCTCTCTCGCCCAGTCAGGGCGAGGGTCGTCGGGCACCAGAGAATCGTTTTTTTCTTTCCGTGTAGTTTTCTCGATCGGGTCCATGTAAAGCGCCTTATAGATTAGTCTCTAAACTCGAAGTTTACCCCTTTTCCGCCGCCGCCGCGCAACGTTGGGCGACTTGTGACACACTAAGTAGGTTCGGGAGGCCGGAAGCAGTGGAGCTCGTTGGGCGGGTCGTTTCTCATTATCAGTTCCTTGAAAAGTTGGGTGCGGGCGGAATGGGCGATATCTACAAGGCCCACGATGCGCGTCTGAACCGGTTCGTCGCGGTCAAAGTTTTATCGAGCCTCAACGCGGGCGACCCCGAGCGCCGGCGCCGGTTTATTCAGGAAGCGCAAGCCGCCTCCGGCCTGAACCACCCCAACATCATCACGATTCACGACATCGTGAACGAGCCTGAAGGCGACTACATGGTGATGGAGTTCGTTTCCGGCAAAACACTGGTCGATCTGATTCCGAAGGGCGGGCTTCGCGCGGCGCAAGCCCTGAAATATAGCGTGCAGATGGCCGACGCGCTCAGCGCCGCGCACGCCGCCGGTATTGTCCACCGCGACCTCAAACCGGGTAACGTGATGGTCACCGATTCCGGTCTCGTGAAGGTGCTGGATTTCGGGCTCGCCAAATTGACAGACCGCGGCCCGGCGAGCCATTTTGGCGACAATACGCAGACCATCCCCGAGGCTCCGCTGACGGTGGAAGGCTCCATCATCGGAACCGTCAGCTACATGTCGCCCGAGCAGGCGCAGGGCAAAAAAGTCGATACGCGCTCCGATATTTTCTCGTTTGGCGTGGTGCTGTACGAGATGCTTACCGGTGCACGGGCATTCAGCGGCGAGTCGGCGCTCTCGACGCTCTCCGCCATATTGCGCGATGAGCATCGGCCGATGATCGAGGTCGCGCCGGACGTCCCGCCGCAGCTCGAATTGCTGATCGGCCGGTGCCTCAAGAAGAATCCGGACGACCGCTGGCAATCGATGAAGGACGTCCTCGCCGCACTGGGCGCGCTGAAGCACGAGTCGGACTCGGGACAGCTCTACCGGTCGAGAATTCAGGGCGTCGAGATGAATCGGCCGAGGCTGGCTTCCAAGAAAAAATCGCGGACGCTTTTGATAGTCGGGACGGGGCTGGTTCTCCTGGTGATCGCGGGAGGCGGTGCGGGCGGCTGGCAGTGGATGAAGCGTCACAAGGCGCCGCAGCCTGCGCCGGTAGTCGACGTTCCAGTCCCGGTTCCTGCTCCGGCAATTCCACCCCCGCCGGTCGAGACCATAGCAACTCCGCCTGCGGACACGGCCCTGACGAACGAAAGCATAATCGACATGGTGACCGGCAAGGTGCCGACAGGAGTCATCCTCAGCCAGATCCGCACATCGAAAACGAGCTTCGTGCTCACGTCGGCGGAGGTGATCCGGCTTAGTAAAGCCGGCGTGCCCGGAAACGTGATCGAGGCCATGCGCGATCCGAAACGCGCGCCCGCGTTGCCGGCTGAAACAAATAGTAAGAAGAATCCGGTCGTGGTGGCCCTTCCCGCTCCGGTGCCGACACCGGTTCCGCAGCAACCACTGAACACCGCGCCGTCGACGCCTCCCGCGCCAGTTCCCGCCAAGCCCGCCGCAACCGTGGCGCTTTCTGTGAATGTCTCCGACGCGGTGCCGTTCAGCATCCGGCTCGCGGAGGATGTTCCGATCGACGCCGAGGAGGGTCGCGCTTTGCGCTTCACCGCGATCGACGGTTTAAAGGTCGGCGATGTGGTGGTGATTGCGAAGGGCGCCACCGTCACCGGCTCCATCCTCGAAGCGGCTGGCAAGAAAAAGATTTTCGGTATCGGCGGAAAGATGACGTTCCGTCTGCTCGAGGCGGACGCTGTGGACGGCAAAAAGCTCAATGTACGAGTCGAACCGACGCGCGCCAAGGATGGTCCAGCCAAGCGTCCCATCGATTCGGGAGCGAAGGGCAAAACTAAAGAGATCGCCGCAGCCGCCGGGAACCAATATGTCGCCTACATAGAGGGCGATCAGACGGTTTCCGTGCACAAATGACGGCAGGCGAAAGCGCCTGCCCCACCCTATTTAGGAAGTTGGTCCAGAAACTCCTTCGCTTCCGGCACACGCGAGACTCCCAGCGATAGCACGATCGCCCGCTTCATCTCGGCATTTTTTTCGACCCGCCATCTCGCGATCAGCGTCTCGACAGCGAGCAAATCCGGACACTCGCCGAGCGCCGTGGCCGCCTCGAAACGTAAATCTTCATTTGGCCCCGTTAGGAATCGAGCGACGAATGGAATCGAAGCGCGCGCGTCGATCCCGCAAAGAGAGAGAAAACATTGTCCGATCACCGCAGGCTCTTTATCACCGGCTTGCGCCTTCACGCGCAACATCAGGATGCTGTCCAACCCCGGCAATTGCGCGATCGCCCGAGCCGCGTCGATCCGCACGCGCATTTCCGGATCGGCAAGAGCATCGGCCAGATAAATCAGGATCGCATCGCGAGGCAGTGAAGTGGCCACCAGTGCCAGCGCGCACGCGCCGCGCAGAGCGACCGCGCTATCTGTCTGTCCACCCCAGACCGGCTCCATCTGCACATGCGCGATCCCGCGGAGATACACCGCCGGATCCTCGTGACCCAGGTCCTTCAACCCTTTCACGATCGCATTCTTGGCCCAACATTTCGGATCGGTCTTGACTGGATCTTTCAAGAAGCGCTCGAACGCATTGAGAAGATCGGGAATTGTCTCGCGTAGCAGCAAGTCCCCCGCCACGGCGGCGGCTTTCGAACAAATGAAGTTGTTGCGATCGCGGAGAGCCTTGCGAAGCGGTTCTAGGGCCGCAGGAGCCGATCGAAGCGCCTCAATCTCCGCAATCCTCGCCTCGAACGTTTCCTTGCTCACTTCGCAAACGTAAATCGCAGCCCGGTGGTGAACAGAATGTCGTTCGCCTTGCGGCCCACAACGGGATCGCTCAGGTAGCGGTCGCTTGCCGAAACCTGGAACGACATCCATTTCTTAATCGCAGCCACTGCCGAAATATCGAAATTCATGCGATAGTTGCCCACCGAGCTCACGTTGGGATAAAACACCAGCTTCTCATGCAAGGAGGTGGTTTTGGTGAACTTGTGCGCCAGTTCCTCCCCCACCAGAACCTCCGCTGAGGTGCGATGCAGACCGGTCGAGAAAAACTCCTCGTTCGCCGCCATGCCCAGCGACAAATCGAGCATTGTCTTGTCCGTCTTCAGCGCGTGATACCCCACGCCACCCGCCGGCACGAATCTCAAATCCAGGCTCTGAAACTGGTCGTTTTCCAGATCGACCGACCCAAACACGAACATCTTCGGATGGACGTTCAGTTCATATCCCAACCCGCCGCGCTTCGCGTTTGCCGTCGTCAGACTGGTTCCGGTGGCGTTGCTGCTCGAATAAATCTGCGTGTAATACACCGTGATCTTATCGCGGCTCGTAGCTCGCACCGCGTTCGCGCCCAACGTAAACGTCTCCGTATTCGCGTTACCGTGCGCTTCCGCGAATCCCAGATCGAATGTCCCAGTCCACAAATCGATCAGACGGGGACTCCTGTACCGTTCGATCTCCGCATCGTAGGCAACCTGGTCCGGCAGCGACCGGATATACTGCACCGATTCCCGAGCCGCCGTCACGCTACCCGTTTCCTTGGTCGCGATCTGCAACTTCGTCCCATCGGTTGTGACCGTGCCCACCACGCGCTGCCCGTCCTTGAGCGTCACATTGAGAGGCTGTGTCGACGTCACGCCCGTGACGTTTTCCCACGGGATTACGACCTCGCCCGCCAGATCCGAATTCAGAATCAGATTCTTCCCGTCATACTTAAGGATGTTGCCGGAGAGACGATCGCCGTTCTTCAGCGTCACCTGATCGGCGAGCAGCGCTTCCGTCAGGAGAAAAGCCGTGATAATGAAACGTCGCATGTTTCGCATTTTAATTCTCCTACTATTTCCTGTTTTCTCGTCGCTCTCAGCCCAAACGCCTGCCCCTCTGACGGACCCTCTCGGCCGTACCACTCCGCGCGGAACCGTCGTCGGATTCCTCACCGCTGCACACAAGGGCGACTGGACCGCCGCCGCTCAATACCTCGACAGCACCAAAGGCGAGGACCCAGTCGAACTCGCCACCGAACTCAGCGTCGTTCTCGACCAGGGGCTGCCCGCCAACCTCGATCAGCTCAGCGACAAGCCGGAAGGCACCCGCGAACTCGCCGGAACCATCGCCACCAATGGCGGACCCCTCAACGTAACGCTCGAACGCGTTCGCCGCGGTTCACAGTTTCTCTGGCTATTCTCCCCCGACACGCTCAAGGAAATCCCCGCGGTTTACGACGAATTCAACTCCGCCTGGATTCCCGATTACATCCCTCATGCTCTTCTCCGACGCGGATGGCTCGGCATTCCCCTCTGGCAATGGGTAGTGCTAGCAATAGGAGTCGCGCTGGCGCTTTTTGTTGCAGCCTTTATTCGGAAAATTGCAGTCCCCCTGCTCCGCCGCCTGTTCCGATCGATCTCCGACGAACAGGACGAGTATCTGCTCGACCGCCTCACCGGCCCTCTGCGCGGCTTAGCTTCGCTCGTCGTGCTGGAGGCGACCGTCTCGTTTCTCCGTCTGCCTCTGTTCGCCCGCCAAGTCTGGTTCTTCGCCGGTGGAGGCTTGGCGATCGTCCTGGCCGGCTGGCTTTTCGCGCGTGCGATTAATGTCTCCGGCAGACTTCTCGGCCGACGCGTGGAGCGCCGTGGAGGAGCCGACGCCACCGCCGTCATCCGCCTCTGCGAACGAATCCTTACCGTCATCATTTTCGGTGTCGTCCTGGTAGAACTGCTCCGGCTCGCGCACCTGGTGAAGGACGTTTCTACGCTGGTGGCCGGCCTCGGCGTCGGAGGCATCGCCATTGCCTTAGCCGCCCAGAAGACGCTCGAAAACCTGTTCGGCGGCGTCTCCATTATTTTCGACAAAACCATCCGCGTCGGCGACACCTGCCGCATCGGCGACCAGACCGGCGTGGTCGAGGACATCGGCCTCCGCTCGACCTCCCTGCGCACCGACGCCCGCACCGTGCTGACCGTCCCCAATAGCCAGCTCTCGGCAATGAATATTGAAAATTTCGGAATGCGTGAGAAGATTTATTTCCGCCACGTAATCGGCATCCGCTCGGAGACCAGCGCCCAGCAAATGCGCGGCCTCCTCGACGCACTTCGCAAATTGCTCGAAGGAGACCCCCGAGTCGAGCCGTCCACCTCCCGTGTCCGCCTGATCCGCTTCGGCGAATCGTCGCTCGATATCGAAGTCGTCGCCTACATCCTCACCACTGACGGCCTTAAATTTCTAGAAACGCAAGAGGATCTGCTCCTCCGCATCATGGACACCATCGAAGCCAACGGCACCGCCACGGCATTCCCATCGCAGACACTTTATCTGGGTCGCGACAATCGCCTGCCTACCGCTGACTCGCCTCGCCCCGCAGAACCTTCTCGTTGAAGCCCCCCGACCCTCCCCGAGGCACGCTCAGCGATTGCCACCGAGCGCCCTGAAAATGCTTGGCGACGAACACGATTTGCCCGCAGTGATAGGAGTAATGCGCCATCTGCCGGTTGATCGCCTGCATCACCGAGTGAGCCTCACCGCGAATCGTGATCGTCCGCGTCAGATCCGCATCCGTCAGCGGTTCGAGCGCGGTAAACAGGCACTCCCAACCCTGCTCCCATAAACTCAAAAGAGCCTCGCGCCCCGCCGGCGGTTCCACAAATTCGCTGTCCCGATTCCGGTCCACCTTCTCGCCGTCGCTCGTAAGAAAATCCGTCCACCGCGACCGCATGTTGCCCGCCATGTGCTTAACGATCACCGCAATCGAATTCATCTCGCCATCGAGAACCGCATAAAGTTGATCGTCGGAAACCTGCGCCATCGCCCCGTCAGCCAGCTTCTTGTAATAGCGGAACAGCGTCAGCGAGTCCTCAATGTAGGACGTTGTAAATTGCAGCGCCATATTCTCATCATGCGGCGTTTTGCTCTTGCCAGTCGCTTCCGATGTTATTACAATAGTAATAACTCACAGGAGACAGATCATGGTAGAACTCAAGGTCCGCAAATTTGGCAATTCGCTGGGAGTTGTGCTGCCGAAGGACGTTATCAACCGCCTGCACACCAAAGACGGCGAACCCCTCTTCCTGATCGAAGCGCCGGACGGCAGCTACCGGTTAACGCCCTACGATCCCGCCTTCGAAAAGAAAATGGCGAAAGCCGAAGACATCATCGCCCGCTATCGCAACACGCTCCACGTTCTGGCGAAGTGAAGGAACCAGCCTGGATAGACGAGCGCGACGCCCTGGCGCTGCACGACCGCCTTCTCGCCCTCCACGGCGGAGCATCGGGCGTGCGTGACGAAGGATTGCTAAAATCCGCCTTGGCCAGAGCACAGCAGATCCGTGCCTACGCCGACGCGCCGTCCATCATCGACATGGCCGCAGCCTACACCACGGGCATCGTACGCAATCATCCTTTCATTGATGGCAACAAGCGCACTGGCTTCGTGGTCGGAATCCTGTTTCTCGAACTGAATGGCTACACTTTCACGGCAAACGAAGAGGATGCGACCCAAGCCGTTTTGAAGCTGGCAGCCGGCACGCTCGATGAAGCCGGTTATACGAATTTCCTGCGCACAAATACCCAACGCGCATAAACGTCAGCGGCATATTTGTCGCTCTGAGGTTAGATCTTTACCCAGTCTGTCCCGTTTTCGCAGAAGAGCGAATAGCCGCTACTTGCGTCATGAGTCGATCACCATAAGGCGTCAGTGTCCAAGCAAGGCCAGTCCTCCCAACCGCATTCTGGACTTTGACCTCCCGAATTAGGCCAATTGCACGGAGTTGGACCTTAGTGCGCTGGAAGTCTTCGTCACGTGGATAGCAGCTATAGATCACCTCGTGTGTCCTATCTTGATAGCGATTTCGAAACACTTCGGTGAGTTGGTCTTTGAGCTGCTGTTCGGACACTTGGCTGATTAGGAGGGGCCCCAGAATCGTAAGAATTTCGTTCCAGCTCCACTTCTCTGTACTGTCACGGCTTTGATTACCCAACTGGAAACAGCTCCATCCCAGTCGGTATGCAATCAAGCGCCAAAAGCGACTGCATCACCTCGCGCCGCTCCTCGTGCAAGCCCTCATAGGTGGAACTGACGAACACCTGATAGCGCTTGTCCATTTTAGTGCTCCTGATCTTGTAACTCGATTCTAGCGAGGTGACCGCCACACTTTCATCAGATGATTTCCCCAGAGAAAACTCCCCCCCTCACCCCACTACTTAATACCCCAACGAGGGTAAGCAAATGATAGGAATAATCCTTGTCGCCTTGACCGCCGCGCTCGCCGCCGCTCAAACCCCCGACCCCGCTTACGCTCCGCTCCAAAAAGCCTACGACGCCCTCCGCGCCAAGGACTATGACCGAGCCGTCGACGCCTTCCAACAAGCCATCAAAATCTCCCCCGACCGCCCTGCCATGCGCAAGGATCTGGCCTACACGCTCCTCAAAATCGGAGAAAACGAAGCCGCGCGCGACCAGTTCGCCGAGGCCATGCGCCTCGACCCTCGCGACGACCACGTGGCTTTCGAATACGCGTTCCTCTGTTACGAAACCAAGCAGCAAGCCATCGCCCGCCGCATCTTCGACCGCATCCGCAAAATGGGAAATACCACGGCAGCCGACGCTTTCGAGAATATCGATCGCCCCCTCCGCGAAGGCATCGCCCGATGGACCGATGCTCTGAAGATGTCCCCCGACAATTTCAGCGCCCACGAAGAACTAGCCCGCCTTGCCGAACAGCGCGACGAACTATCTCTCGCCGCCGACCACTATCGAAAAGCCTGGACCCTTCGCCCGGATCGCCGCAGTCTGCTGCTCGATCTCGGCCGCGTCTTCCATGAAATGTCCCGCAATGAGGAAGCGCAAGCGGCCTTGCTCGCCGCCTCCCGAGGAGCCGAGCCGCGCGTGGCGGAACAGGCGCGCGAGCTGCTCCCCAAGCGCTATCCATATGTATACGAGTTTCATCGCGCCCTCGCGCTCGATCCCCGCAACCTCGAACTGCGCCGCGAACTGGCGTATCTGCACATCGAAATGAAGAATCGCGCCGACGCGGAAAAGGAATTTCGAATCGTAGTGGATAGCGCCCCGAACGACCTGCTCTCCGTCGCGCAACTCGGCCTGCTCCACTGGACCCGAGGCGATCAGGAGGGCGCGCTGCCTCTGCTGCAACGCGTGCTTTCCGGGGGCGATCTGGAGCTCGCCGAGCGCGTCCGCACCGCGATGAAGACGCCCGAAAGTCTCCAACGCCGGGAGACCAAGTCCGCCGGATCGGATCAAGCTCGCCTTCTCGGCGAAAAAAGCCTTGAGAAAGGCTATTTGCAGGACGCCCTGAAATATTTCCGCATCGCTCATGAGAACGACGCGCAGGATTATGGCGTCATGCTGAAGCTCGGCTGGACCTACAACATGTTGAAGGACGATCAGGAAGCCGTGCGATGGTTCGCGCTAGCCCGCCAGAGTCCCGATCCCTCCATCGCGTCGGAAGCGTCGCGCGCCTGGCGTAACCTGCAGCCTGATACTGAGCGATTCCGCACCACCGTCTGGGTCTTTCCAGTGTTTTCCACCCGATGGAACG
Organism: Bryobacterales bacterium; assembly: GCA_003170295.1. Taxonomy (GTDB): domain Bacteria; phylum Acidobacteriota; class Terriglobia; order Bryobacterales; family Bryobacteraceae; genus Palsa-187. The sequence continues at coordinate 13,221 of PNAJ01000050.1, forward strand.
ACCTGTTCGCATACGCGCAAGCGAAGACCGAACTGCGCCTCGCCAATCCCTGGCTGCGGCCGTATCTTTCCGTCCGCCTTGTTGGCGATTCGCGCGGCGCGGTCGACCTCGCCAACTATGGCCCGCAATATTTGAGCGAGCGCAGCGTCATCCTCGCGGCCGGTGTAGCAACGAAGGCTTTCCACGGCGCCACCGGATGGTTCGAAGCCGGCGAATCGTTGCGATCGAATCCCGGACACGTGCTGCCCGATTATCGCGGCGGCGTGTCGTACCTAAAAGGCTTCGGCCAGCTTCTCACAAAGGGCGCCCATGGCGCCTTCGCCGAAACCAACGACGACGGCATCTACGTCAGCCGTTTCAATAAGGATACGCTGCTCTATTCCCAGAATCGAGCCGGATTCACCCTGCGCAACACTCAGTTGTATTGGAACGCGAACGCGACGGTCGATATGCAGGGCCAGTATTGGGCGAACACCGTCGAAACAGGCCCCGGCATAAAATTCAAATTCGAAGGCGCTCGCGTCCCACTCCTCTTTTCCCTCAACCTGCTGCGCGGAGCGTATTTAATCAACCAAGGCAATCCGCGAGCCCCAAATTTCAACGATCTGCGAATCGGAGTCTGGTATGCCTTCACTCACTAAGCCTAATTTTCCCCCGCCGCCAACGAAATCCGATTCTTTGTGGCGCGCGCCCCCAGGCGTGCCGCGTCGACACTCGTGTCGCCGCTGTAATTTATTCACCATCCTCCTGGCAGCCTCGCTAGCCAACGCCGCCCCCACTCTCTCCTTTCACGTGATGGGCAGCGACCCCGGCTCCTGGCCCGCAATCCTCTCCTCGATCGGCCTAAGCGCCAGCGCCCCCGGCGACGTTCTAGTCATCCCCACCGGCACACAAGCATCATTTGAGGAATGCCAGTCGCGTATCGAGCGCGGCGCAGTCCTCATCATCGAAGGACAGTCTCCGCTAGCCGAGTCCTTCGGCTTTCACGCGACGACGAAACCCCACGTCATCGTTCGCAGCGTCGAAGATGTCCGTTCGCCGAAACTGCCGATCGTCTGGGAAAAACCTCTCGACGTGCCCGTCTTCGAAATACCGAAAGAGGCCCGCGTGTTCGCGGCGGAGCGCTGGCAGGGCGTGCCGCTGATGGCCGGTTTCAAGCGAGCGAAAGGCGCAGTGCTATGGATCGCCGCGTCCCCAGGACCGTACGGTTACGAGCGATTTCCCTACATCCCACAAGCTCTCACCGACCTCGGTCTCGAAGCGCCGTTTCGATCGGAGCGCCTGTGGGCCTTCTTCGATTCCGCCTATCGCTCGCGCGTCGATATCGATTACTTCGCCGCGCGTTGGAAGGCCTCGGGCATCGGCGCGCTGCACGTAGCCGCCTGGCATTATTGGGAGCGCGATCCGCAAGCGGACGATTACTTGCGCAAGCTGATCGAAGCCTGCCATCGTAATGGAATCGTGGTGTACGCGTGGCTCGAACTGCCTCACGTCAGCGAAAAATTCTGGGACCAGCATCCCGAATGGCGCGAAAAGACGGCCCTGCTGCAGGACGCGCAACTCGATTGGCGAAAGCTGATGAATCTCACCAATCGAGCCGCGTTCGCCGAAGTATCGAAGGGCGCGCGCGACCTGATCGGCCGTTTCGATTGGGACGGCGTGAACCTGGCCGAGCTTTATTTTGAATCGCTCGAAGGTTTCTCGAACCCCGCGCGCATGACCCCTTTTAACGACGATGTGCGCGCCGGATTTCGCTTGAAATCGGGCTTTGACCCCATCGAATTATGGTCAATTAAGGCTAAACAAGCCTCCGAAATAGCACAATTCGTCGACTTTAGGGCCGATTTAGCGCGTCGTCAACAGGCAGAATGGCTCGCTCAGATCGACGATATCCGCAAAACTAAGCCTCATCTCGACCTGGCGCTGACCCACGTTGACGACCGTTTCGACACCACCATGCACGAAAAAATCGGCGCCGACGCCTCGCGCCTGCTGCCGATGCTGAGTTCTCATGACTTTACGTTTCTCATTGAGGACCCGGCCACCATCTGGAACCTCGGCCCGCAGCGCTATCCGCAAATTGCCGCCCGTTATGCCGGCCTCACGCCCTCGCAGGACAAATTAGCCATTGATATCAATGTCGTAGAGCGCTATCAGGACGTCTATCCCACCAAACAACAAACCGGCACCGAATTGTTTGAGCTGGTCCACACCGCGTCCGCCTCATTTCCGCGCGTCGCGCTGTACTTCGAGAACTCCATTCTCCCCCCTGACTTAGCGCTTTTATCCGCCGCCGCATCGTCGGTCGATCGCGCCGAAATGGTCGGCGGAAAGTTGGTGGTCGAATCGCGCCGAGGCGCAGGCATTCCCTGGCAAGGACCGGCGCTGGTCGACGGAAGACCGTGGCCGGTTTTGAACGGCAAAACGCTATGGCTGCCCCGCGGACCCCATTCCGTCGAACCGAGTGCAAAACCTATCACGCTAGAAATACTCGATTTCAACGGCGACCTCAAGTCCGCCAAGGTGATTTCAAATGGACTCGAGTTCGCGTATCAAAGCAGCGCCCGCGCGCTGGCGACGCTTGAACATGCGCCCGGCAAAGTGGAAATCGACGGCGCGGAAGTGAAACCGGAGCTGGCCGGAAATGTTCTAATACTGCCGCGCGGGCAGCATCTGGTGACGCTCACGAATTAGCGAAAACAGCAGCCAACCGGCGCGCCATAAATGGATCGCAACTGCAACGGCGACGGATATATGGAACGTCACATTCGCCCACTCCGCGACATCCTGATACTGTGAACTTACAACGTACGGACCCTGAAAATATAGGATCACGCCAGTCGTCACGCCAATGCCCCTCAAGATCAGGTCCAAAATTCGAGCCTGCCGCCGTGGCAGCCACCGGAACAGAGTAAAGAATCGCAGCACCAACTCCGCGCAGAGCAGCGTGACGATCGCTCCATAAAATAACGGCCATCGCGGCCAGAACTTCATGTCCAGAGCCGGAAGATACAGAGCGCCCGGGCCCAACATTATGTAAGGCCACTGTGGCGTCAGCGCCAGCCAGGCCGTTCCCACCGCGACGGAGATGAATTCGAAAATGTTTCGTGCCGTCGGACCTTCTTCGGCAGCCGCCTTCAACGCGGGCAGCTTGCGTGGATCCCATTTGTCTAACACCGCGCCTTTGTATCGATCGAGAAGCGCAAAAATCAGCGTGATGATGCTCACTTGCGCGACGAGAGGGATCAGGATTCCAGGAAATACAGCACGGACGATCAACGACGCGGGGAAAAGGATCAGCAGCGTGATCGAGAGATTCAGAACCAGTATGTTCTTGTAGAACGGAAACATCTCCGGCCCGATCAATTGCACACCGAAGGCGAGCCCCAGATTGCCCTCGCGATACCGGCCGGCGATGATCGTGGGATTCCCGTGATGCCGCAGTATCTCCGCCTGCTCGTCTTCGCTCAACGGACGCCCTAACTCTTCCTCCCGATCCTCCATCTGCGACAGAATATTGACCCGCAGCTCTGCGATGATGTCGTCGCGCCGCGCCTTGGGCAACAACCTTCCCACCGCCTGCAGATATCGATTCAGCAAATTCATACCTTTGACTCCTGGAAAATTCGTCGTAAAGACTCGTCCATGCCGCGCCATTCTTCTAACAGTTGTTTGAGGACCACCTTGCCCTCTTTCGACAAGCGATAAAACCGCTTATTGCGCCTGTCTTCCTCGCGCCATTCGCTCGTGAGCAGTCCTTGGGTTTCGAGACGCCGCAGCAAAGGATAGAGCGTACTTTCTTCAATCTCCAGCCCCTCGTCAGCCAGGGCTTTGCGCAAAGTGTAGCCGTAATGTTCGGCGCGAAGCTGCGCCAGCACGGCCAGCACCAGACAACCGCGCCGCAGTTCGAGCTTCAGATTTTCGAACGGACTCTCGTTCATGCCGCTACCGTGTGATACATACTGTACTTAGTACACTGTATATCACACAGTAGCGATTGTCAACTGCTATTTCACGTCGATCGTGAATGGCATCAGCCTGAGGATACCCCCGTGCACCAGCGCCCGCAACGGCAGCCGTCCGATGAACGGCCGCAAGTGCGATTCCATCTGCGCCACCTCGTCCGACCTGGTGAACAGCACATCCCATACCGAGCGTTTGGGTGGATAAGTGACGAGAACGATCTTCTCCGACGACGAGATTTTCGCGCGATCCCGCACCAGTTCAATCGCGCGATCCAGGCCTCCCAATTCGTCAACCAGTCCGTTCTGCTTCGCTTGCGCGCCGAGCCATACGCGGCCCTGCGCCAATGGCTCGACCGTATCGTATGGTTTTTTGCGGCCCGCCGCCACGCGATCTACGAAGCCTTTATAAAACGTCTCAATCTCGCGCCGCAGCTTCGCGCGCTGCTCGTCATCGAGCGGAGCGGTAGTCGAGTCGATATCGGAAAAACGCCCGCGCTTCAGAGTATACGTCGCGATTCCGACCTTGTCGAACAAGCCACGCAAATTCACCTTGCCGAAAAATACGCCGATGGATCCGGTCAGCGTATTCGGATACGCCACCACTGGATCGCCCGTCATAGCGATGAAGTATCCGCCCGATGCGGCGAGGTCGGACATAGAAATAACAAGGGGCTTCTTCGCGCTCAGCGATTTCGCTTCGTGCAAAATATCGTCCGACGCGATCCCGTCGCCCCCCGGAGAATCGATGCGTAGAATCACGCCCTTGATCGACGCGTCGTTTTTCACTTCCCGCATCAGTTTCACCAGACCGCTGGCCGTGATGCCGTCATTGCCGACCGTGTCGTTCGTTCCGCCGCGCGTTATTTCTCCTTGGCCGACGATAAACGCGATCTTCGTCTTGCCGTCAACCCCCGCGACCTCGACCTTCGCATAATCCCTCTCGCCGACCTTCTTGATCGAATCGAGCTTCGCGGCGTCTTTCAACTGCCCGAACATCTCGTCTTCAAACAGCAGTGCATCCACCAATCCTCCGTCGAGAGCGCTCTTCCCGACAAACGGTCCATCGTCAATCAGTGCCTTCACAGCCTCCGGCTGCTTCTTGCGCCCCTCCGCGATCACCGCAATCAGATTTCCGAAATACTGGTCGAGAATCTGATTCTCCACCTCCAGCGTCTCCGGCGTAGGCGTTGTGCGCGTAAACATATCCGGCGCGTCTTTATATTTGCCGACATGCTCGAACTCGAGACCGACGCCGACCTTATCGAGCGTCCCCTTCACGAACATCATTTCCGCGCGCAGACCCTTCACGTCGAGCTCATCTTCCGGAGCCATAAACACGCGGTCCGCCGCCGTCGCGACGTAGTACTCTTTCGTACCCGCACCCCGCAGATACGCATACACGGGCTTGCCGGTCTTCTTAAACGCGAGAATCGACCCGCGCAGCTCTTCGAGCTTGGCCCAACCCACGCTCAGCTCGCGCGGCTCCAGCACCAGAGCCTTGATCCGCGAATCCGCCGCCGCTTTGCGCAGCAGTTGCCACGTCTCGACCACGGTCATCGACTGCTGTTCTTCCAGGAACGGAATCGGCAGCGTGACCGGAGGCTGTTCCGGCAATTCGCCTTCCAGATGCAGCACCAGCGTCGAACCATCGGCCACCACCGGCGGACGATCGCTAAGCCGCATCGCGGCCGCGCCGATGATCAACGCGGCAAGCCCTGCAAACACCAGCCCAATCACGAATCCAAGCGCGAATTTCTTCATGCCGTTACACCCCGCTCAGAATCTGTTCGAACCGCCGGTTCACTTCTTTCAGGTAGTCGCCGTCGCCCGCCGCCAGCTCCACCGTCGCAGTGCCTTTATAGTTGATCGCAGCCAGCGACGCATGCACCGCGCGCCAATCGATCTGCCCGTCCTTCAACCCTACCCACGAAGCGAGATTCTTTTCAAACTTGAAATCTTTAATATGCAGCTTCACGATCCGCTTGCCCAGCACGCGAATCCAATCCTGCGGATACCCGCTGATCGCGACGTTGCCGACGTCAAAATATGCCCGAATCCACGGGCTCTCGAACGAATCGATGTAGCGCGCGAATTCCAGGGGACTAAGTAGAAACTTATTCCACACTTCTTCAATCCCGATGATGATCTTTGACTCCGCCGCAATCGGAATCAGCTTGCGAATCTGCCTCTGGGAGCGTTCCCACGCCTGCGCGTAACTGACCTCGGCATTCACCACCGCCGGAACCAGCAGCACCGTATCCGCGCCCCACAGCTTCGCATTCGTGAGACTCACGCGCATCCCTTCGAGACTTTTTTCCACTACCGCCGGATCGGGCGACGACAGCGGATATGTCCAGTGCGCCTGATTCATCACCGAGTGGATGGGCAGCCCGGCCATCTTCGACGCCACCAGCATCTCCTCCGCCTTCGCCTGGTCGGGAGTCGTGGGACACTCGATCTCCTCAAACCCGCAATCCTTCGCGAGCTGAAACGCGTCAATGGCTCTCAGCGATTTCGGAAGCATGTTGAACTCGACCGCCTTCCGAATCGGCAACCGGCTTTCGCCTTCAAGAAAAGGAGCAGCGAGCGCAGCACCAAGCAACGTACGTCGAGTCATGCTGCGATTTTACGATGTTTCGGCCAGTCGGCGTTAGACATGCGGCGGCAGCAGCTTTTCAATCTCCGATCTCAATCGCGCATACTCGGAATCTCCAAAAGCTCCGTGGTTGCTCCACCGTATATGACCGTCCGCCCCCAACAGAAGTAAATAGGCGCGGTTGTTGTCAGAGGTCGCCAGCCGCAGCTTCCAGAGTTTCTCATCCTTGTACAACACCATGGATCGATCCTGGCTGGCAGCCGGCATGGTGTTTTTGATACCCGACACCGCCGTGCCGCGGAGGAGCCTCGGGACAGATTCCAGAACGATCACCTGATAGTCGGGGACCGCATTGGAGAAGTCCTTAGACAGGTGTTCATTCCACAAGCGCGCATCGTTACCCGCCGACCTGCTAAAAGAGAAGACGATGACTGCGGGCTTGCCCGAAGCAACAGCCGGCAGTTCCAGCGATTTATTTGTAAGGGTCAGTCCGGATAACTGGGGAAACAGATCGCCAGTATGCAAAGGCGCAGTGTCCGCGGCGCCGGCCCTCTGAATTACGAAAAGAAGACCGGCGATCGTTAGTATCGAGCAACGAGTCATCCCATATCGCCGTTTCCCGTACACTTGGCAACGATGAGCGTGATATCGTCCTGTTGTTCACAAGTACCGAACCGCTGAACCTCTTCGACAATCCTGGCTATCTGAATCGTAACCGGACCGATGTTAACTCCACTCGGACCGCACAGCGCGAAAACCGGGACTGACCACTCTGTCCCAAGGCGCAACCATCTCCCTGCGCTTCGCACGCTTGAGCGCCGCGTGGACAGAGCGGTCTGTCCCGGCTTTCGCCCCGTCCACAGGTTGCGGGCTTCCCCGCTACTTCGGCTCCGCGACAATCCGCAAGTACGGCTTCACCGTCTTCCACCCACCCGGATACTTCTGCTTCGCTTCCTCGTCCGACACCGCGGGCACGATAATCACATCGTCGCCCTTCTGCCAGTTCACCGGCGTCGCGACCTTATGCTTCGCGGTCAACTGCATCGAATCCAGCACCCGCACGATCTCGTCGAAGTTTCGGCCGGTGGTCATCGGGTAGCTCAGCATCAGCTTGATTTTTTTATCCGGACCGATGATAAACACCGTTCGCACCGTCGCATTATTGGCCGCAGTGCGCCCTTCCGAAGTATCGCCAGCCTCGGCCGGCAGCATGTTGTAGAGCTTGGCGATTTTAAGCTCCGGATCGCCGATCATCGGATAGTCGACCTTGTAGCCTTGCGTTTCTTCGATGTCTCCGGCCCACTTGCCGTGGCTGCTCACGGGATCGACGCTCAACCCGATCACCTTGGTATTTCGTGCGGCGAAATCGGGCGCGAGCTTCGCCATGTAGCCCAGCTCCGTAGTACAGACCGGGGTGAAATCCTTCGGATGCGAAAACAGAATCGCCCATCCGTCGCCGATCCATTTATGAAAGTCGATTTCACCTTGCGTCGTCTGCGCCGTGAAATTCGGTGCTTCGTCGTTAATCCGCAGTGACATCTTATCCTCCTAGCTCTTCTGTTCAGATTGTATGACTATGCCGCGCCGCATTTCATCGGTAGGAATCCTCACGACGCAAGGAGCAAGCCTTCAGAACCACTGTGTGGCCTTCCACATCGTACCGGAATCGAAGCCGTCCGATGCGAATCCGATACTGGCCTTCGCCGGCTGCAACCCCTTCCAGCTTCCTTATTGGATGCTGTCGGCCGTTATACGGATTCGTCTTAAGAATCTCGATCAGGCTCCCGAACACCTCGGCAATTCCGGAGTGCTTGGCGGCCAATTTCTTGAGTTCCCGATCGAACCCGCTCGTTGTTGTGACAAGGAACTGGTCGTTCACTTGGCGCGGCGGGTCAGCTTCTTCAGTAAAGCCTCAGCGGGCTTTGTGCGGCCAGCACGAACATCCAGGTTGCTCCCACGAATCTGAGCGTTGACTTGGGGGTCGCGCAACTCGAGGTAGTCTTCCATTTCATCCGCGCTCATAATGCCGATGACGGGTATCCCATCTTTTTCGAGGATGAAGTACTCGTGGTGTAGATGCGCGCGTTTAGCCAGTTGGCCGAGGTTGATCCGGCCTTGCGTGATGGGCATGCGGCTGACGGTTTTTTTCATGACTTTGATTAACGTTAATCAAAGTATATCCCTAAACCACGTATTTCCCGGCCTCGATCATCCGAGCCGCGATTTTTCTGCGCAGTCCGATCATGTTTACTGGTTCATACTTCGTGAACCGCTTCAGCACCGCGAGATTAGTGCGCAAAGTATCGCCTTCGCCGCACGCGGCCAGCACTGTTTTTGCGGCCGATTCTATGGTATCCATGGCTTCGCGCGCGAACACCGCCGCCATTTCTTTGGCGTTTTCAGAAGTCTTGATCTTCGCCGCCCGCAGCATCGCCGATTCCATCGCGTAAGCATTCATCAGGATGTCGGTAATGTTCGCCACCACTTCCTGCTGCTCTTCGAGCGCCGTCATGTATCTCAGGAAAGCCACGCCCAGCGTGAACAGGCCGATTTTCTTGGCGTTGGCGACCATATCGATCTCGCCCAGCTGCGGTCCTGCGAGGATTTCCGATTGCAGCTTCTTCACGGCTTCAACCAAAGGTAATGTGCCCTTCTGCGCGCGTTTCAACATCATGCCAGTGGCGAGCAGACGGTTGATTTCGTTGGTGCCCTCAAAAATCCGGTTGATGCGCGAATCGCGATAGGCATGCTCGCACGAGTACTCTTGCGAAAATCCGTAGCCACCGTGAATTTGCACGCATTCATCTACAACATAATCCAGCGTTTCGGACGCGAAGATTTTGATGAAAGAGCATTCGGTCGCGAACTCCTCCACCGCCTTCAGCATGGTGCTACCGGCAAGCTCCGCTTCGATCGCGCCGACCACTCGATACGTCATGCTTTCGCTCGCGAACATGCGCACGGCCATCTCCGCGATCTTGTGTTGGATCATGCCGAATTCGCTGATCGACTTGCCGAATGCTTTGCGCTCTTTCGCATATTTGATCGCGTCCGCAAGGTCGGCGCGGCAGCCTCCGTGCGCGAACGGACCCAGCTTCAAACGGCCTATATTCAGGATGTTGAACGCAATAATGTGCCCGCGTCCGATCTCGCCGAGTACGTTCTCGACCGGCACTTTCACGTTGTCGAAATACACTGCCGTGGTCGAACTGCCCTTGATGCCCATCTTCTTTTCTTCGTTTCCAGGGGACACGCCGGGCCAGGCCCGCTCGACTAAAAACGCGGTGAATTTTTCACCGCCGATTTTTGCGAAAACCGTGTATAGGTCCGCAAAACCGCCGTTGGTGATCCACATCTTCTGACCGTTGAGAATGTAGTGTTTGCCGTCCGCACTCAAGTCGGCGCGCGTGCGCGCGGCCAGCGCATCGGAACCCGCCTGCGGTTCGCTTAAGCAATACGCCGCGATCATTTCAGCGGTCGCCAGTTTGGGAAGATATTGAGCCTTCTGGGCTTCCGTTCCGAACAGCAACAGGGGCAAGGTGCCGATGCCGGTGTGCGCGCCGTGCCATGCGGAATAGGAGCCTTCACGCCCGACACCTTCGGCGACCACCATCATCGACGTCAGGTCCATTTCCATGCCGCCGAATTTTTCGGGGAGCACCACGGCCGTCAATCCTAACTCGCCGGATTTCTTGAGGATCCTGGCACAAAGCGCGTGGTCCTGATGTCGAATGGCATCGATGTTTGGGACCACTTCTTTTTGCCAGAACTCATCCGTCGTTTTCGCGATGGCGCGATGCTCGTCGGTAAAGTCTTCCGGTGTGAAAATCTCTTCGGGCGCGCTGCGCTCGATTAGAAACGCACCGCCCTTGGTCTTGGGAATCGCAACTGTCGTGGTCGCCATACTTTACCTCTTTAGTTCAGATTTTCGAAAATCCCCGCAGCGCCTTGTCCGCCGCCGATGCACATGGTCACCATGCCGTATTTTACGCCGCGCCGCTTCATTTCGCGCAAAATTGTCGCGGTGAGTTTCGCACCGGTGCAGCCTAGCGGATGGCCGAGCGCGATCGCGCCGCCATTCACGTTTAGTGTTTCCAGGTTGAGCCCTACCTCACGCGCGACCGCAACCGCTTGCACGGCAAACGCTTCATTCAATTCCACTAGTCCGATGTCGCTCAGGCTCAACCCGGCAAGTTTGAGAGCCTTCGGAATCGCGACGATCGGTCCGATTCCCATGAGCTCCGGAGGCACTCCGCCTACTGCGAAACTCACGAATCTTGCCATCGGTTTCAGGCCCAGCTCCCGGGCTTTTTTTTCGCTCATCACGATGGCGGCCGCTGCGCCGTCGCTGGTTTGCGACGAGTTTCCGGCGGTGACTGTACCCGCTACGTGAAAGACGGGACGCAGTTTAGCTAAGGCTTCCAGCGACGTATCGGCGCGCGGGCCTTCGTCCTTTTTGAAGACGCCTTTTTTTGTTCCTTGCGGAGAAGTGGAATCGACTTCGAGCGGAACGATCTCGTCGTCGAAGCGGCCTTCGGCTTGCGCTTTCAGGGCATTTTGATGGCTGCGATAAGAGAATTGATCCTGATCTTCGCGGCTGACGTTGTATTTTCGATACACTTCTTCGGCGGTAAGTCCCATGCCCATGTAGATTTGCGGGATGTGATCGACCATCCAGGGATTGGGCGCGAATTTATGGCCGGACATGGGCAGCAGGCTCATGGATTCGCTGCCTCCCGCGATGACGATCTCGGCACCGCCGGAGCGGATCTTCTCGGCGGCCATTGCGATCGCCTGCAATCCGCTGGAGCAAAAACGGTTTATCGTTACGCCGGGGACGGAGTCCGGGAATCCGGCACGCAGCGAGGACACGCGTGCCATGTTCATGCCCGACTCGGCTTCGGGAGTCGCGCAACCCAGAATTACGTCGTCGATTTCAGATTTGTTTACTTGTGGATGACGTTTTAATAAGTCATCGAAGACGGCTGCGGCCATGTCGTCGGGGCGGGTATATTTTAGCGTTCCACGGCCGGATTTTCCGACGGCTGTGCGGAGGCAATCGATAATTACGGCTTCTTGCATATGGCTCCTATTAACAAGAGCGGGTCCGGGGGGACCCGCGCGGACCAGGGGGTCCGCCCCACCCTAGTTTCTTAGGGGTTTTCCGGTTTTTAGCATGAATTGCATGCGTTCCTGGGTTTTGGGATTGCCGCAGAGGCTTAGGAAGGCCTCTCGTTCAAGATCTAGCAGATACTGCTCGCTTACTAACTGCTCGCCGGTCAGGCGGCCTCCACTGATTACTGTTGCTAGCTTTTCGGCTACCACGACGTCGTAATCGGAAATGTAGCCCCCCTGGCGCATGGTCCAGGCTCCTAACTTCATCAACGCAAAGGCGCTTTCGCCACCAACCTTAACGTCGGTGCGAGGGACTCCGGGCTGGTAATCGTTCACCAGCGATAGCGCCAGGTTTTTGGCGTCCTCAATTAAACTGTTTGGATTCATTGAGATATGGTCAGCTTTGGTCAGGAAGCCTAGTTGCCTTGCTTCTTCGGCGCTCGACGAAACTTTGGCCATGGCGATCAGCTCGAAAGTCTTGCGGGCGTCACCCTCAAAACGGACGGTCATTTCCTTGGTGCCGCCTGCGCCTGGAATCAGGCCGACGCCGACCTCGACCAGACCCAAGTAGGTCTCGGCTGACGCCTGTATCCTGCTGCAATGTATGGGGATTTCGCATCCTCCGCCTAAGGCTCTCGAAAACGGCGCGGCCACTACTGGCTTGGATGCGTACTTCAAAGCCATGGTCGCTTGCTGGAAGCGGTGGATGGCGGAATTGAGCTCATCCCACTCGCCTTCTTGCGCGGCTAGCAGCACCAGCATCAGATTCGCGCCGACACTGAAGTTTTCGCCCTGGTTGGCGATGACCATGGCCTCGAAATTCGTTTCTAACTCGTTGAGGCCGCTGTAGATCATGCCGATCTGGTCTTCACCTAGCGAGTTCATTTTGCTATGGAACTCGCAGCAGATGACGCCGTCGCCCAGATCTATTAAGGATGCACCCGTGTTTGACTTTACGACGCCGCCAGAGCGTTTCAAGTCGGATAAGGAGGCGCGTTCGGGGAACGGTTTGTAGCTTGAAGAGGAAAAATCGAATGCTTGTTTGCCCTTAATCGACCATAAGTACAGCGATGCGATACCTTGTGAGACCATAATTCGCACGTTTTCGGGCAGTGCGCGGCCATCGCTTTCAAGGCGCTTACAGACATTCTGGAAGCCGAGTGCGTCCCACAATTCAAAAGGACCGAGTTTGTTCGCATAGCCCCAACGCATGGCGCGATCGATCTGGAAAATTTCGTCGGCGATTTCGGGGACTCGCTCGGCTGAGTACAAAAAGAGATCGCTATAGAGCTTCCATAAAAATGTACCTACGCGATCGGTACCGGTGACTAGGACGCGGAGGCGCTCGGCAAGGTCTTCGATGTTGCGGGCGGCTTCGGCGGAGGGAAATTTTACTTTAACCGCGGGATGGTATTCGAAGGTGTGGAGATCGATGGCGTGGATTTCTTTTTCTTTTCCGACACGCTTATAAAAACCCTGGCCGGATTTTTCGCCGAGCCAGCCGCGCTTGGTCATCTCGGTGTGAAAGGCGGGCATCTGGAAGCGGTCGCGCCAGGGATCGTTTGGGACAGCGTGATACAAATTGGTTCCGACGGACGACCATACGTCCAGGCCGACGATATCGAGCAGGCGGAAGCTGCCGCTATTGGGGAGACCGATTAAAGGGCCGGTGATGAGGTCGACTTCTTCGACGGTGTAATCGCCTTCGATGGTGATTTTTTGAACCGTTGCGCCGAAGAAGCTGCCGATGCGGTTCGCGATGAAGTTTGGCGTATCCTTGCATGGGACGACTCCTTTGCCGAGGCGGCGATCGCAGAAGGTGGAGACGAACTCCATCACTTCATGCGACGTGTCGGGCAAGGGGATCTGCTCGACCAGATGCATGTAGCGCGGTGGATTGAAGAAGTGAGTTCCTAAGAAGTGCTGGCGGAAGCTCGAGGAGAATCCTTCGGCGATTTGGTGGAGGGGAATGCCGCTGGTGTTGGTCGAAACGATGGCGTTGGGCTTGCGCAGCGCTTCTACCTTCTTCCAGAGATCGCGCTTGATGGCGAGATTTTCGGAGACGGCTTCTATGATCCAATCGCAATCGGCTACCTTGGCGAGATCGTCTTCAAAATTGCCGGGCGTGATGAGAGAGGCGGATTCATTGACGAAAAAGCCGCCCGGGCGCTGTTTGGCTGCGTTCTCAATTCCCTTAAGGGCGGCTGCGTTGCGGTTGGGCTGGTTGGGGAGAACGATGTCTAAGAGTACGGATGGGATGCCGGCGTTGGCGAAGTGGGCGGCTATCCGGGCCCCCATGGTGCCGGCTCCGAGGACGGCAACTTGGTGAATGGTTCGCATATCTCAATTTTGGAGTTTATCACTTAACAGTGTTAAGGCGGCGGAAACTTTGGCGTCTGTCCGCATGCTTACGCATGGCGGTTCAGTGGGGGCGCTGTGGTTTTCTCGGTGGCTCACAAGAGCCGCCTGAAGGCGGCTGCAGGCTAGATAGCCCGCCCTACAAAACTCATATATCGCGGCTCGGTAGGTAGAGCATCGGTTAGCAGGCTGGCGCCGCGAAAGGGATTACCGATTTCTGCGCCACGGTTTTAGGACCCGGTACTCGGGGGTGCTGGTTACGGTCGGTTTGGTGGCGCGGATTAGTTTGCGGCGGGCCAGGATGCGGATGGCGCTTTGGACTGCGCTCTTGGAAAGGCCTGTCGATTCGGCCATGCGCTGGTGGCTGAGTGCGGCGCTTTCGACGCCTCTGCCTTCGGTCTGGCTCCAGATGTGGAGATAGACGAGAAAGGCTGACGGGGATTTGTCGTGACCTACGAGGTCCCGCATTAGGACGTCGAGGACGTATTCGTCTATTTCACAAACAGCCGGTTCCGCCACGAAGGACAGTATACGTGGACGGGGGTTACGTCTTTCTCGCAAGATAAACCACCGCTCCCTGTGGTCGCGGCTCGGTAGAGCATCGTCATTTAATTGAGCGGCGACACTCTCGAAAACCTGGGGCCGATCAGGGGATCGGCCGCGGACCAGAGGGTCCGCCCCACCCGGAGGGGGAAGTGAGTTTTTCAGCAATCTGGATTACGTCGATATCCTTGAAGATTGCGGAGGTGCCCCACGCTTCGATTTTGGGCGGCTGCACGAACTCGACTCCGAGCTTCCTGGTGTAGAAATCGAGAGAGGCGTCCTGGTTGCGGACTGAAATATGCGGGAAAACGGGGGAGCGCGCAATGTGGTTTTCATTACTATGTCGATTAACACTATAGAGCGTTCTGCGGCATACTTAAGTAAGTGCCGCGGGTATTGATCTTCATCGTCGCGTACAACGCGGAGCGAACCATTCAGGAGGTGGTGCGCAGAATCCCCGAGTCTCTGGAGCGCTACGAGACGGAAATCCTGATTATCGACGATGCTTCGGGCGACGGCACCTTCGGACGCGCGCATGAGCTGGAGAAGGCCGGCCAACCTCCTTTTCCGATTACCGTGCTGCACAATCCGGTCAATCAGGGATACGGCGGCAACCAAAAAATCGGTTTCCGCTACGCGCTTCAAAACGGATTTGACTTCGTGGCACTGGTGCACGGCGACGGCCAGTACAAGCCGGAATGCCTGCCGGATTTGCTGGAGCCGCTGGTGAACGAAGAAGTGGACGCGGTGTTCGGATCGCGGATGATGACCCGGATGGGGGCGCTGAAGGGGGGCATGCCTTTGTACAAGTATGCCGGGAACAGGATTCTGACTACGGTCCAGAATTTTTTGCTGGGAAGCTCGCTCTTCGAATTTCATTCCGGGTACAGGCTCTATTCGGTGAAGGCGCTGAAGCACATTCCGTTCGATCGGAACACCAACGACTTCCACTTCGATACGGAAATCATCATTCAGCTTTTGCGCGCGCGGCTTCGGATTAAAGAACTCCCGATTCCCACGTATTACGGCGACGAGATCTGCTACGTGAACGGCCTGAGATACGCGTGGGATGTGATGAAAGCGACAGTGTCCGCCCGCGCGCAGGACTTCGGGATTCTGTATGAGCGCAAGTTCGATGTGTCGGGAAGGGATGAAAGCAATCCGCTGTATCTGCCGAAGCTGGACTTCGACAGCCCGCACACGATGGCGCTGGCCCGCATCCCCGCGGGATCGACGGTGGCCGACATCGGCTGCGCCGCTGGTTACATGAGCCGCGCGCTTGCGGCGAAAGGATGCAAGGTGACGGGAATCGATCAGTTCCCGCCGGAGTCCGATATTGGCCTCGAACGTTTCCTGCGATGCGATCTGGACACGTGCGAATTTCCGCTGGATACGGGGAGTTTCGACTATATTCTGTTGTTGGACATTGTGGAGCACTTGCGGTCGCCCGAGAAATTTCTGGATTCTCTGCGCGAGTGCCGGGCGAGCTCGGGGGAGGTGAAGGTGATCCTGAGCACGGGAAATATCGGATTCTTCATCACGCGTTTCGGCTTGCTGTTGGGCTGGTTCAACTATGGGCCGAGAGGAATTCTGGACCTGACTCATACCCGGCTATTCACGTTTCGATCGGCGCGTGCGCTGCTGGAGCAATCGGGTTATCGCATCACCGAAGTCAAGGGGGTTCCGGCTCCGTTTCCACTGGCATTGGGCCGTGGATTCCTGTCGCGAATGGCGCTGCGCGTAAACAAGGCACTGATCCGGATTTCGAAATCGTTGTTCGCCTATCAGATTTTTATCGTCTGCACGCCGCTCCCGACGCTCGAATGGCTGCTGGACAGGGCGTATCAAAGCAAGAAAGAGAAAGTCGAGAGAGCGCGGTGACGCCCGCGCCAAATCAACGCCAGGATCAGCGCTAAGCCTAGGATCGAAATGAGTCTGCCGATCCAGTTTTCGGCAGGGGTTTCGAAGCGAAGCTCGATGCGATGGTCGCCTTCGGGTGCGTCGAGTAACATGAAATGCATCACGGGCTCCATGCGAATCGGCACGGGGCGGCCGGCTTCGTATGCGCGCCAGGCGGGATCGTAAGTCTCCTGGAGCAGGATCGATTGTCCTTGGGAGACGCGAGCCTGTAACTCGACCTGATCGAAATTTTTCCAAGTCACCTGGGTTGGACCTTGTTGCGGATCTTCGACGGCGGCGACGTAGCGGGTTAGCCCGGGGAAATCATCGGCGCCGTTCATTGGCGCGAGCGCGGCCATTTGTGAGGTGTTCACGACGCGGCCAATGCTCGGGTAGATGCGCGGGATACGGTAGATTACGGTGCCGTGCGCGTCATCATAGAGAACCGGAGCGAGGCCGCGAAACTTGTAAGGTTTCTGGTAGTCGTGATAATGCTCGGGCGAAGTTTGGTCGGGGACGATGACTGCGCCGGTACCGAGGGCTTGCATCCAAAGAATCGCGATGTCGCCGCGATCGCCCGCCGAGATCTGATACGTCGCGCCAGGGAGCACTGGGTTTAACATGCCCTGGTCGGATCCTCCGCCCTGCTCGGCCAGATCGAACCAGGCGTCGAACCAAAATCGCACCGTGCCGGAGGGAAGGACGCGCTGATCCGGCAGGTGCTCATGGACCCATTCGGTGACCAGGAACTCGTATTGATTCTCAATGTGAGTGGCTTTGGGGAAAGGGAAGTAGGCGTGCCGGACGTAAGAGAGCGCGGGGTACGCCGCCAGAATAGGGATCACGATCGCGAGGGCGCGCAGCTTCGGGCGGCGCCAGAAAAAGTTCACGAGTGCGGCGATGGCGAGCACGAGAGCGAGATCAAGCTCCGGGATCAAGCGCGGCGCCTCGCCGACAATATGGAATCCGAAATAGAACAGTCCCAGCACATACACGCTTAGAAAAAGAACAACTCCACAGACAAAGATGGTCCACTCGCGCTGGGGCTTGCCGCGTCCCCAGCGCCAGGTGGCGACGCCGAAAAGAATCATGGCTGCCAGCAGGATTAGCCGCGGCGAGGCTTGCCCAGGGGTCGCGACGAGGCGGAGATTCTCGGCGGTGACGCGGAGATACGATGGCGTGAGCCAGAAGGCCGAGACGGCATACGCGAGCGCCGCGATGCCGGCTGCGCGGATCCAAACGAATCTGTCGCGCCGCACCACCCAGACCGACCACGTCAGGATAGGGGCAAAAATCGCGAGCGCTGTTGCGCCGTAGAAATTGTTCGCAACGGTAAAGGCACAAAGAATCGAGGCCCCAGCGAGAGCCAGGGGGTTACTGCTCCGAAGTGCGAGAAAGCTCAGTGCCAGCGCGGCGGGAAGGACGCTCAAAGCCGAGATATGAGGACCTTCGCCATAGGCCATCAGGACGTGGAGCCGTTGAGGAATCCAGAACGGACTGTCGTTACGGATGATGGGCAGCAATAGAAACGACGGCGATAGAAGCGCTGCTCCGGCCGACGCAAGCCATGCATTTCCGCGCGATCCGCTGCCGATTCGCACCATCCAGTAAACGGCTACGATGCCGAAAACATATAGGAAGGCCGTATAGAGATGATAGGCTCGGGCGGGTAAGACGTGGGCGAACTTGGAAATGAGGGCCGTTCCATAGCGGAGCGCGGGAGGATAGACATAATCGAAACGCGTACCGCAATACCACAGAGGCTGCCATCCGGGATGAGGGAGGCGATCCGCGAGCATGCGGGCGTCCGCGATAAACGTGCTTTCGATAGAGGGCCAGTTATCCAGGTATTTCAATCGGAAGAGCGGCCAGATGAGCACGGTGGTCAAAAGGAACAGGAGGACACTATCCGACCAGGCGGCTCGTTTCATCGCTGCTAATTTTGACACACCTTGGCGGCACGGGGTCGTGTTATTCTGAAAAAGTCTTGGTAGAGGAGCGGGGGCCATTAGTACCCTGGCGCGCGATTCCGGCGGATTCCGGAGCGCTTGGGGAACGGGGCATTCTCGCCGAAATCGCAGAGCCGGATTCGCGGTAACGCGGTTGGGGGGACGGGTTAAGACCTGCCCACTGTCATCCGTTTTAATTGGGAAATGGATGGAGCGCTAACCGAGAATTTCTTGCTGCATTTCGCAGCCGCTCCATCCTTACATCTATGAACTTATTCGAGCTGACGCGCGCGTTGGTGGATATCGACTCGGTTACTCCGAACGAGGAGCAGGTCGGGGTTTATCTGGCCGACTACTTGCGCGAAGTTGCGGAACGGACCGGCGGGCGTGTCGAGATGATGGACGTGGAGCCGCATCGATTGAACGTGTTCGCGTATTGGGGCGAGCCGGTGGTGACGCTGTCGACGCACATGGATACGGTGCCTCCGTTTTATGCGGCGCGCGAGGATGAGAAATACATTTGGGGCCGAGGGGCGTGCGACACCAAGGGGATTATCGCGTCGATGATCAAGGCGGTGGAGGCGCTGCTCGCGACGGGGGATCGGAATTTTGCGCTGTTGTTTGTGGTTGGAGAGGAGCGCAACAGCGCGGGTGCGTATTTCGCATCGAAGCATCCGCGGGGGAGCCGCTACATTATCAATGGCGAGCCGACGGAGAATAAACTCGCGCTGGGATCGAAGGGAGCGCTGCGATACGAGATTATCGCCGGAGGAAAGATGGCGCACTCGGCTTATCCGGAGCTGGGTGAATCGGCGATCGAGAAGCTTCTTGACGCGCTGGGGCGGATTCGCGAGATTGAATTGCCGGAGGATCGGGTGCTGGGCGCGAGTACGCTGAACATCGGCACGATCACGGGGGGTCGCGCGCCGAACGTGATTCCGGATCATGCGATGGCGGAGATATTTATTCGGCTGGTGGACGATGGGGATTCGACGCGTCGGGCGATGGAGGAGGCGGTGAAGGGGTTGGCTGAGGCACGCGAGATTCTGTGTATTCCGGCGCTGCATCTGGGGTCGCTTGAAGGATTCGAGACTACTGTGGTTTCGTATACGACCGATATTCCGGCGTTCGGCGATGCGTGGGGGCAGCCGTTTTTATTGGGGCCGGGGAGCATTCACTTCGCGCATACCGATGAAGAGAGGGTGCCGAAGAAGGAGCTGCTGGAAGCGGTGGAAATTTATTCGGATATTGTGAGGCGATTGAAAAACAAATGAGTGAACGGATTTCAGTTGGGATTTTAGGAGCGACGGGGATGGTGGGGCAGGAGTTTGTGAGCTTCCTGCGGGATCATCCGTGGTTCGATTTGACGTGGTTGGGGGCGAGCGACCGCTCGGCGGGCAAGGCTTATCGCGAGGCGACTACTTGGAGATTGGGCGGAGAGACTCCGGCGTATGTGAGCGATATTGTCGTGTCGGACTCGGTACCGAGAGGCGCGCCGAAGCTGGTGTTTTCGGCGATGGATGCGTCGGTGGCGACGGAGATTGAGCAGGCTTTCGCGAAGGCGGGGCATGTGATCGTGTCGAATTCTCGGAATCACAGGATGGATGCGGATGTTCCGCTGCTGGTGCCGGAGGCTAACGCCGGACATTTGGAGTTGCTGCGGGAACAGCAGAGGGCGCGCGGGTGGACTGGTGTGATTGTCACGAATCCTAACTGCTCGACTGTGGTTCTGGTGATGGCGCTGGCGCCGCTGAAACAGTTTGGGATCAAGAACGTGATCGTGACGACGATGCAGGCGGTATCGGGCGCGGGGTATCCGGGCGTCGCGTCGCTGGACATTATTGGGAACGTGGTGCCGTTCATCGGAGGCGAGGAGCCGAAGATGGAATCGGAGACGCAGAAGATTCTAGGTACGTTCGCGGGAGGAAAGATCGAACCGCTGGCGGCGAAGGTCAGCGCGTCGTGCAATCGCGTGGCTGTGGTGGACGGGCATACGATTTGCGTTTCGGTGGAGTTTGAGAAGAAGTCATCGGAGCAAGAGATCATTGCGGCGCTGAACGGGTTTCGCGGTGTTCCGCAGTTGAAGAAGCTGCCGAGCGCGCCGGCGCAGCCAGTGATTTACATGGAGCAGGTGGATCGTCCGCAGCCGCGGCGGGACGTCGAACGCGAGAACGGCATGGCCATCTTTGTGGGGAGGCTGAGGAAGTGTCCGGTGTTGGATTACAAGTTCGTGGCGCTGGGTCACAACACGGTGCGCGGAGCGGCGGGCGCGGCGGTGCTGAATGCGGAGTTGATGAAGGCGCAAGGGCTGGTGTGATGGAAAGAAAAGCACGCCGGCTGAAGCCGTCGCTGCAAGCTGAAGCTCGCGCCACCAAGCATGGGGATGTTGCCCGATGATTGTGATGAAGTTTGGGGGGACTTCCGTTGAGTCAGCGGAGGCGATTGGAAGGGTTGCGGAGATTGTTCGGGCTCGGATGGAGCGGCGGCCGGTGGTTGTTGTTTCGGCGATGGGAAAGACGACGAATATGCTGCTCGAGATTGGGGAGATGGCGGCGAAAGGCAAACGCGACTGCCTGGCATATTTAGGCGAACTTCGGGACTTTCATCTGCGCGAGTCGGCTGGATTGGGAATCGAGAAGGAAGTGAATTCTCAATTCAAAGAGCTGAAGGCGCTGGTGGGCGGGCTCATGGTGATGAATGAGATGACGCCACGGGCAACGGATGCGATCTCGTCGTACGGAGAGCGGATCTCGAGCTCAATCGTTAATGCGTTTTTTCACAAGGCAGGGATCCCGTCGTTGCACTGGGATTCGCGTTGTGTGATCGTTACTGACAGCCGGCACATGCAAGCCACGCCGCTGTTTCCGCAAACGTACGCCAAGCTTGATTCGTACATGAAGATGGCGGCGGCGCCCGTGATCGTGATGGGCGGATTCATCGGCGCGACTGAAGATGGCGTTACGACTAC
Organism: Bryobacterales bacterium; assembly: GCA_003170295.1. Lineage (GTDB taxonomy): Bacteria > Acidobacteriota > Terriglobia > Bryobacterales > Bryobacteraceae > Palsa-187. Next base: position 34,614 of record PNAJ01000050.1, read on the forward strand.
GCTGGGGCGAGGAGGGTCGGATTACACGGCGTCGATTGTCGGGGCGGGGATCGGGGCGGAAGAAATCCAGATCTGGACGGATGTAGACGGGATGCTGACGGCCGATCCTACGATTCTGCCGGGCGGGTATCGGGTAGAAACTTGTTCGTTCGCGGAGGCGGCGGAACTGGCTTATTTCGGGGCGAAGGTGCTGCATCCGGCGACGGTGCTGCCAGCGATTGAGAAGAACATTCCGGTGCGAATTCTGAATTCAAGGCGGCCGGAAGTAGAGGGGACGCTGATTGTGGCGGAGGCTCCGCCTAGCTCGACTCCAATACGATCGATTGCATGCAAGAAAAATATTACGCTCGTGAATATCGTATCGACGCGGATGTTGATGGCGCATGGATTTTTGCGGCGGATTTTTGAGATTTTCGATCGATTTGAGACGCCGGTGGATATGCTCGCGACATCCGAGGTCAGTGTGTCGCTGACCATCGACAATACGCGCGCGCTGGCGGCGATTCGCGACGAGATTCAGGAGTTCGCGGAAGTCTCGATCGAAGAGAGTCACGCAATTGTTTGCCTGGTAGGCGAGAATATCCGCAAGATTCCAGGTACGGCGGCACGCGTTTTTACCGCGTTGAAAGACATCAATGTACGGATGGTTTCGCAGGGCGCATCGCTGCTGAACATCAGCTTAGTTGTGGCCGCGAGCGACTTGCACGGCGCGGTAGAATCGCTGCACCGGGAATTCTTTGAATGAACAAACTGGCGATTGTCGGGTACGGGAAGATGGGGCGGATGATTGAGACGCTCGCGCCGGAGTATGGGTTTTCCGTGCATGCCCGGATCGACATAAAAGACGACATGAAGATCGCGCAGGGAGCGGATGTCGCGATCGAGTTTTCGACGCCGGAGGCTGCGGTCGCGAATATCGAAAAGCTGGCGGCGCTGGGCGTGGCGGTCGTGGTCGGGACCACTGGATGGCTGGCGGAGATGGATCGCGCGCGGGCGGCGATTGAAGCGCATAGCACGGCAATGGTGTGGAGTCCGAACTTTTCGATTGGCGTGAATGTGTTTTCGCGGTTGGTGAAGGAAGCGGCGAAATTGTTGGCGGACGAGGGTCAGTACGGCGCGTGGGCTTGGGAGATTCATCACTCGACGAAAAAGGACGCGCCTTCGGGGACGCTGATCAAGCTGGTCGAAGACATGAAGAGGGCGGGGTATCAGCGCGCGATTGATACTAGTTCGAACCGCGCGGGGGCGCATCCGGGGACGCATGAGGTCGGGTTCGATTCGGCGGCGGATACGATTACGCTGCGTCATTCGGCGAGGAGCCGCGAGGGATTTGCGCGAGGGGCGTTGAAGGCGGCGCAGTGGATTGTGGGGAAGAAAGGCGTTTTTGAGTTTGGCGAGATTTTGTTTGCCAAGTGAATTCGGGCGGGTTACCAACCCGCCGCAGGCTGCCAGCCTGCCCCACATTGGTTTAGAGAAGTCAATTTAAGAGGTAATTTATGTTTACTGGATGCGGCACGGCTTTGATTACTCCGTTTTGTGCGGATGGTTCGATCGATGAAGATGCGCTGAGGAGACTGATCAAGAGGCAGATCGACGCGGGGATTGATTTTCTGGTGCCGTGCGGGACTACGGGCGAGAGCCCTACGCTTACGCAGCGCGAACACTTGCGGGTGGTCGAGATTACGCTGGAACTCGCGAAGGGAAAAGTTCCGGTGCTGGGCGGGGCGGGCGGATACAACACGGCCGAGGTGATCGAACTTGCGAGTGAGCTGCGGCATCTGGGAGTCGACGGGATTCTCTCCGTGACGCCGTATTACAACAAGCCGTCGCAGGAGGGGTTGTATCAACACTTCAAGGCAATCGCGAAGGCAGTTCCGGTGCCGATGGTTGTTTATAGCGTGCAGGGACGAACGGCGGTGAACGTCGAACCGGCGACACTGAAGCGGTTGGCGGAGATCGAAAATATTGTCGGTGTGAAAGAAGCGTCGGGAAACATCGGGCAGATGGCGTCGGTGGTGCATCAGGTCCCGGAGAGTTTCAACGTATTGAGCGGCGACGATTCGATTACGATTCCGCTGGTTGCGTTGGGCGGGCGAGGGATCATCTCCGTTGTGTCGAATGAAATTCCGGGTGAAATGACGAAGCTCGCGCGGCTTGCCATGGCGGGCGATTTTGTCGGTGCGCGAGCGCTACAGCGAACGTGGCTGCCGTTGATGGATGTGAATTTCGTCGAGTCGAATCCAATTCCGGTGAAGGCGGCGATGGCAATGATGGGATGGTGCGAGCCGGTGTGGCGATTGCCGATGACAGCTCCCTCGGCTCAGAATCACGCGAAGATTGAGGCTGTCTTGAAGGCCGCCGGACTTCTTCGGAGTGCGCATGCAGGCTGAGATCGAAGCGCTGTTCGACCGGAAGCCCGCGACCTATTCAGAAGAAGACTTTGCGCTATTTCAGAGATTCAAGCACGCTCTCAATTCCGGAGCCGTGCGTTCGGCCGAGCCCGATTCATCCGCGCGCAGCGGATGGCGCGTGAATGCTTGGGTGAAAAAAGGCGTGCTGCTGGGGTTCCGGATGGGCGCGGTGGTCGACATGTCTGTGGACGCGGTGCGGCAGCCTTTCCTCGATAAGGCGACTTTCCCGGTAAAGCGATTTACGCCGCAGGATGGCGTGCGGATTGTGCCGGGTGGGTCGAGCATTCGCGACGGATGCTTTGTGGGACGCGGGGTGACGTGCATGCCTCCGATGTATATCAATGTCGGCACGTGGGTGGGCGATGGAACGATGATCGATTCGCACGCGCTGGTGGGGAGCTGCGCGCAGATTGGGAGGAATTGCCATATTTCGGCGGCGGCCCAGATCGGCGGAGTGCTGGAACCGGTGGGCGCGCTGCCGGTGATTATCGAAGACGAAGTTCTGGTCGGTGGGAATTGCGGGGTCTACGAAGGAACGGTGGTGAAGCGGCGCGCGGTGCTGGGGAGCGGGACGATTTTGACGCGCTCGACGCCGGTGTACGACATCGTGCGGGGCGAAGTTTATACGGCTACCGACGAAGAGCCGCTGATGATTCCCGAAGACGCGGTGGTAGTGGCGGGGTCGCGGGCGATCACGCGTGGGGCTGGGAAAGAGTGGGGTGTGTCGCTCTATACTCCCGTGATTGTGAAATATCGCGACAGCAAAACAGACGCGAAGATTCAGCTTGAAGATTTGCTGCGATAATGGTTTCTCCATTTACGTTTCCATCGGAACTTCGGGGAGCGCGACTGCTCAGCGCGCCTGCCTGGAACAAGGGGACCGCGTTCACGGCCGAGGAGCGAACCCGATTCGGGTTGCACGGGCTGCTGCCGCCTTATGTCGAGACTCTGGAAGAGCAGGTGGAACGCGCCTACAAATCTTATCTCGCGTACGACAAGGAGATCAACCGGCACATCTATCTGCGGCAGTTGCAGGACACCAACGAGGTTTTGTTCTACCGCCTTTTTCTGGATCACATCGAGGAGATGACGCCGATTGTGTATACGCCAGTGGTGGCCGAGGCGTGCCGCAACTTCAGCCACATGTACAGGCGCGCGCGCGGTCTGTTTATTTCTTATCCGCTGCGCGATTCGATCGGGGCGCTGCTGCGCAATCGACCGAATGAGGATGTCGACGTCATTGTCGTTACCGATGGCGAACGGATTCTCGGGATCGGCGATCAAGGCGTGGGAGGGCTGGGGATTCCGATCGGCAAGCTCGCGCTTTACAGTCTGATTGGCGGAATTCATCCGGCGCGGACGCTTCCGATCGTTCTCGACGTGGGCACCAACAACGCGAATTGCTTGAGCGATCCGGCATATCTGGGTTGGCGTCACGAGCGAATTCGCGGAGCTGCTTACGACGAGTTCATCGACCTTTTCGTTCAAGCGGTGAAGCGGGAACTTCCGGAAACATGCTTGCAATGGGAGGATTTTGCTACGCCGCATGCGCGGCCGATTCTCGACCGGTACCGGGACCAACTGCTGACGTTCAACGACGATATTCAGGGAACTGCCGCGACTGCGCTGGGCGCGGTCCTGGCGGCCGTCAGAGTCACGGGAAAAACCTTGCGCGAGCAACAGGTGGTTTTTCTGGGCGCAGGGTCGGCCAGCATCGGGGTCGCGGATTATTTGCGCGATGCGATGATCGGAGAAGGACTCTCCAGTCGAGAGGCGGTCGACCGGTTCTGGATTGTCGATAAGGACGGGTTGCTGCGCGAGGACCGCTCCGATCTGACTCCGGAGCAGAGAGTGTATGCGAGACCCGCGGGTCCGAAATGGGGGCTTGCGGAAACGATCGGCGCGGTGGAGGCGACGATCCTGATTGGGCTCTCCACTGCCCGAGGAGCTTTTACAGAACCGATTGTGCGGGAGATGGCGCGCAAGACCGAGCGTCCGATTATTTTCCCATTGTCGAATCCGACCGAGCGCAGTGAGGCTACGGCGGAAGATTTGATTGAATGGACTGGGGGACAGGCTCTGGTGGCGAGCGGGTCGCCCTTCGATCCAGTCCGTTTTGGCGGACGCACGATTCCGATCGCGCAGTGCAATAACGTTTACATTTTCCCGGCGGTGGGCCTTGGCGTGGTGGCGTCACGCGCACGGCGATTAACAGATGGGATGATGCAGGCCGCGGCAAGTGCGCTGGCCGAGCATTCGCCGGCGCTCGGAAATCCGTTGGGAAGATTGCTGCCGCCGCTGCACGATTTGCGACGAGTTGCAGTCGAGATTGCGATGGCTGTTGGACTCGAAGCCCAAAGAGCCGGGCTCGCGCCGCTGAGCACATCGGAATCGCTGCGGGAGGCGATCAACGCCATGCGCTGGAATCCGGAATATCCATTCTTTTAGTCTTTCCCCCGCAGTGCCTATTTGACCCAATCGAAATGATAGACGGGACCGGCAACCTCATCAAGATTTTACGTAAAGAGCTGGATTCCTAACTAACTGATTCTAAAGTTATATCTCCTATAGACAGTGAATTCACTTGAATCGAGGCCCGGAAAAGAACAGTATCGGGGTTCATGATACGATTCCTGCTTGGCGCGGTGGGGCTCGCGCTGCTGGGTGCCTCTCCGGCGCTGTTTAGCGCTCCTCAGGATTCCAAGAAGGGGGCGAAATCGTCTGGCAAAAAAGTCGAGATGCCGCATCCTTTCTATTGGGCGGCGCCCGATCCGTTGCGGGGAGATTGGCAGGGCGAGGGAGGTTACGTCGCCCAGGTGATTCGGGCGGAAGACCGCATTCTCTCGGTTGCCGACCAGATTCCGCAGCAGGACGACAACGGAAAATACCAAGCCAACATTTTTCGAAAGTTCGACGTCGCGAACGACAAACCTGTCGCGGTACTGGAAGGAACGCTCTCGGGGTCAGTGGTCACGTTTAGCGGTGACGGGTGGACCGGTGCGCTGGAAGGTGGACACCTCAAGGCGAAGAAGGACGATCAGTCGTTCGACTTGCAGCACATCACGCGCACGCCGCCGTCGCTGGGCGCGAAACCTCCGGCAGGAGCGATGGTTTTATTCGACGGAAAAGACATGAACGCGTGGTCGAAAATGCAAGAGAAAGATTGGCTAAAGGAAGATGGTCCTTCAAATTGGAATCTTCTCAGCACCGGAATCCTGGAAGTGGTTCCTCGCGCCAGCAGTATTATCAGCCACAAATGGTTTGGAGATGCGAAGATTCACGTTGAATTTCGAAATCTCGGGGGCCCGACCAATAGCGGTGTCTATATTCAGGACCGCTATGAAGCGAACATCAATGAGATGTACGGGCGGCTCGACGGCAATCCGTGCGCGGGGTTCGACAACTGTACGCCCGCAAGCGCCAAGCCGGGGATTCGCTGCTCGCGGCCTCCGCTCGAATGGCAAACGCTCGACATCGATTTTCACGCGCCACGGTTCGATGCGGGTGGGAAGAAGACGGCAGGTCCGCGGGTGACACTGTTGTTTAACGGCACGGTGCTCTATGACAATCGCGAACTGGGTCCGGTGACTCTGAATGCGGCGCGGTTGGGTGAGGCGCCTACGGGTCCGATTCAATTGCAGGAGCACGGCATGCCCGTGCAGTTCCGGAATATTTGGGTGTTAGAACAATGAGATTACGAAATGGATTGATCTGCTTCGCGGCTTTGATGCTGATCGCCGCGAAAAAGCCGACGGACGACACGAGCAACCCGGCTTATAAAAATGTGGCGGTCTCGACCGAGGCGAATACCACCGGCAAACCAGCGAAGGCGGCGGGATTTGTTCATACGGGCGTCCTGGTGAATCGTGCACAGCTCGCGGAGATCAAGAAGCGCGTCGCGGCTGGGACCGAGCCACAGAAAACTGCGTTCGAAGCGTTGAAATCGCACAAGCTGGGGGCGATGGATTACACGCCGCATCCGCGCGAAACGGTGGAGTGCGGATCGAACTCCAGGCCGGATCTCGGTTGCAAGGATGAGCAGGCCGACAGCGAGGCGGCTTATGCGCAGGCGCTGCTCTGGGCCATCACGGGCAACGAGGTTTACGCGCAAAACGCGATCAAGATTATGGATGCCTGGTCCAGCACGCTGAAGGGCGGTCACACGAACGCGAACGGACAAGTACAGGCGGCGTGGACCGGAGCGGTTTTCCCTCGCGCGGCGGAGATCATCCGATATGGCTACGGGAAATGGCCGGATGCCGATATCGCGCGCTTTCAGAATATGCTGACCACGCAGTATCTACCGCAGTTGATTCACGGAACGTGCGAGAACGGCAACAAGGAACTGACCATGGCGGAGGCGCTGATCAACATCGGCGTGTTCAACGATAATCGGGCAGCGTTCGACCATGGCATCACGATGTGGCGCGGTCGAGCGCCGGCGTACATTTACTTAAAGACGGATGGTCCGAAGCCGGTGGAGGCTATCGGATGTGGAGTCGGGCTATGGGGAAACAAGGGCCTCACGCCGGAGCTGGTGGATGGGCTTTTGCAGGAAACCGCGCGCGATTCGCAACATGCCAATCTGGCGCTGAGCGCGATGGCGGATGCGGCGGAGACAGCCCGGCAGCAGGGAATCGATCTGTATGGCGAGCAGGGCAAGAGGATCGTGGCGGCGCTCGAATTTCAGGCGCAGTATTTGAAACCGAACAACGCGCCCGTACCGGAGCATCTGGAGTTTAATCCACACCCGACTTGGGAGATCGCTTACAACCATTTCCACGACCGGCTGGGGATGAAGCTTCCCAAGATAGAGGCTGTGCTGGCGGGGATTCGGCCGACGGGCGTGAACCATCACATGAATTGGGAGACATTGACGCACGCAGGAATGGGAGCCGTCGGACTACCTCCGCTGAAGCAGGTGACTAAGCCATGAAAAAAACTATTTCGATCGTGGGATTATTTTTTTCCTGTGCGGTGTTCGCGCAGGACCGGCCGAAGGTGCTCGGGGTCGCGCACATGGCTGTGTATGTCAAAAATCTTGCCAAGACTAGGCAGTTTTACGAAGAGATGCTCGGCTTCGGCGAGCCGTTCACGTTGCCGAACAAAGATAAGTCCGGGACTCGCATCGTCTTCATAAAGGTCAACGACAAGCAGTACTTTGAGATTTTCAATGAGAAGGATCGCGGCGAAGGGCAGCTCAACCACATTTCGTTCTATGTCGACAGCGCGGATCGGGCGTACGCGTTTTTCAAGGCGCACGGCATCGAAGTGATGGGGGACACGGGGCAGGTGGGCAAGGGGCAGACCGGAAATAAGAATTTCAACGTGAAGGATCCGGACGGGCATATCGTCGAGATCGTGGAGTATCAACCCGATAGCTGGACGGCGCGCGAAGCCGGCAAGTTCATGCCATCGACGCGCATCTCCGATCACATTATGCACGTGGGCGTGCTGGTGGGCGATTTAGATAAGTCGATGGCGTTTTATCACGGGCTGCTCGGGTTCACGGAATTCTGGCGTGGCAGCGGCTCGCCGAAGTCCCTGAGCTGGGTGAATATGAAGGTCCCTGAAGGGGACGATTACCTGGAGTTCATGCTGTACAACAAGATTCCAGAGCCGGACGGACGCGGAACGAAGAACCACGCGTCGCTGACGATTCTGGATGCCGACAAGGCGCTCGAGGAGATCAAGCGGCGCGCGGCAAAGATCGGATACACGCGGGAAATCGTGATCCAGACGGGCGTGAATCGCAAGCGGCAGATCAATCTGTACGATCCGGATGGAACGCGGATCGAGTTGATGGAACCGAATACGGTGGACGGGAAGCCGGCGCCATCGTCGGCGGCTCCGCCTCCTCATCCGACAGCGAATTGATGGAAAGAGAAATAGACCAAGGAGGTCCTTATGCGCACCAGGTTCGCTGCGCTACTGATCGGAATCGCGGCTGCGACAATTGCGGCCGCACAAACTTCATCGGGCTCGATTGTAGGGAGAGTCACCGATTCCACGCACGCGATGATCGCCAGCGCGTCGATCAAGGTACGCAATGTCGCGACCAACCAGACGCGTACGGCGGAGACTCAGATCGACGGCCAGTACACCGTGTCGAACCTGCCCGCCGGGGACTATGACGTGACCGTCGACAAAGCGGGTTTCAAACAAGTTCGTGAGACCAACCTCGAGCTGCAAGTGGAACAGGTCGCGCGTCTCGACGTCCAACTGGATGTCGGTTCCGTCTCGGAGACCGTTGAGATCAAGGCAGTGGTTGCGCTGCTCAACACCGAGACATTCACGCGCGGCGATGTGATCGCTCCGAACGAAATTACGGAGATGCCTCTCAATGGGCGTAACTTCAACGACCTCGCATTCACCGTGGCGGGTGTGCAGCCGGCCGAGCAGGGCAGCAAGGGCGCGCCTTACGTGATCAACGGCGCGCGCGCCGATGCCAGCAACGTCGTGATCGACGGCTTCAACGATGAGAATCCTCGGGACGCGGGGTCGCAGGCGCAGCCGCCGCTCGATTCGCTCCAGGAGTTCAAACTCCAAACATCGGGATATTCGGCCGAATATGGCCGATTGGCCGGGGGCGTGGTCACCATGGTCCTCAAGTCGGGCGCCAATCAACTTCACGGGTCGCTTTTTGAGTTTGTCCGCAACGACGATTTCGACGCGCGCAATTTTTTCGACCAGGCCTAAAGCGAGCTGCGGCGCAACCAGTTTGGCGGAATGATTAGCGGTCTGGTGACGATCCCGAAAATCTATGACGGCCACAACCGTACCTTTTTTCTGGTGAGCGAGGAAAGTTATCGCCAGGTATCAGGGTTGAACAGCATCGGCATCGTGCCCACCAGGCTTGAACGGCAGGGAAATTTCTCGCAGTCTTACAATGCCACGGGACAACTGATCCTGGTCAAAGACCCGACGCTTTCAGGCTCCTGCACGGCCACCAGTGCCGCGGCTTGCTTTCCCGGCAACATCATCCCGGCTGCGCGAATCAGCCCCATTGCCCAGAAGCTGCTGGCGAATTACCCGCTGCCGAATCTAGCGGGCGCTAACAACTTCATCACAAATTTTCCCGGTCGCGACAACTGGGACAATCTTCTCTTTAAAGTTGACCAGCGCCTGGGCAACAACGACAATGTTTCCGTGCGCGCGCTGGAGCGCTGGGAGGCGAATAACAATCCGTACTCCGGCAGTCCCGTTGGAACCTTCGGCGCGACCACCAATTCCACTCAGGAACTATACGGGATTTCCGAAACACATATCTTCAGTCCGACGCAGATCAATGAATTCCGATTTGGGCTGACGCGGACCAAGAGCGCGGAAACCAGCGCCCACGCGGGCACCAACTATGCGGAGCAAATGGGCATCCCCGGCACCACGACCGATCCAAGTCTCACCGGATTCCCCAAGTTCAGCATTACCGGGTTTGAGACCATCGGCGACAATGCCAGCGATCCAATACGTTACACCGTAAACGATTTCAACCTGAACGATTCGTTCACGTGGATTAAGGGGCGCCACGCGATCAAAGTCGGCGGCGATATTCTGCGGGTGCAGTACTATCAGCCCACCAACTCCAATTTCAACGGCACGTTCACATTCAACGGCAAGCTCACTAACGATGGAATCGGTGACGTTCTCCTGGGATCGCCGAGCAGCACTTCGATCAAGATCGGGACCGTGACGAATCACCTCTACGACACGAACTACGGAGCCTACATCCAGGACGATTGGAAGGTTCTACCGAACCTCACCGTAAACCTTGGGATGCGCTATGAAATTCAAGGCGCACCCTATGAAGAGTACGGCCAGATGACGAGTTTCGATCCGGGTGTCGGTAAAGTTCTGCTCGGAGGCGTGTCAACGTTGCCGAACTGGCAGACGATCGTGGCTAGTGCGGGGCTCACCGGACTGGTCGGGCTGGGCAGTGATTACGGCCTTCCGAAGGCGCTGGTCAACACCAATTACGATAACTTCGCACCGCGTCGGCTTCGCATGGCGTCCTTTCAATAATGCCAAGACTGTCATTCGCAGCGGCTATGGAGTTTTCTACACCGGTTCGAGATTGAGTGCGATGCGAACCGATCTCGCCGGCGGATTCCCGTTCTCGCTTTCGCAGACATTCACAGGGTCCACCACTAATCCGAGTCTCGTGACGCTTGCCAATCCGTTTCCAGCCTCGCTTGCGAAAACGTCCGGCGTGACTACCGCCAGCGGCTGGGAAGTGAATGCGCCGTCGCCTTACCTCCAGAGCTGGAATTTCACGATTGAGCGCGAAGTGGCGAAAGGCGTGGCCGTTGAGGTCGGCTATGCGGGCTCGAAGGGCACTCATCTGGGAAGAAAGTACGATCTCAATCAGGAAATAGGACGCCCACTTCCACCACTCGGCCGTACGCCGGCTACGGCGACACTGAATACTATTCCTTTGGGTCGAATTCGAGTTACCAATCCGGTACGGTGACGGCGAAAAAGCGATTGGAGCACGGTTTGTTCTTTCGTGCCAACTACACCTACGCCAAATCCATCGACGTAGCCTCAGGTTTGAACTATGCCGGAGACGGCGGAGTTGCGGGCGCGCAGAATTCCCAGAACCTCAACTCCGAGCGAGGCAGATCTAACTTCGATATCCGCCACGTCTTCAGCATGACGTTTTCCTGGAGACTGCCCTCCCATCACAATGTTGTGCTGCGCGGATGGCAATTGGCAGGGACAGGGGCGGCGTATAGCGGGGCGCCGTTCACACCTCTGGTCTCGGGCGCGTCCGCGGATGTGGCGCAAGCCACCCGCCCGGACCGGATCGGCAACGGCAGCCTGCCCAATCCTTCACCTGCGGACTGGTTCAACTTGAATGCGTTTACCATCGTGGCGGACAGCGCATTCCGCTTCGGCAACTCGGGCCGCAATATCTTGACTGGTCCCGGATCGGTGGCGATGAACCTCGCGCTCTCCCGGAATTTCCAGATTCTTGAGCGGACCCGCCTGCAGATACGTTGGGAGACTTTCAATGTCTCGAATCACGTTAATTTCCAACTGCCCGCGGACGCGCTCGATAAGGCGAACGCGGGAACGATTACCGCGGCTAACGCGGCGCGTGTCATGCAACTCGGCGCGCGTATTGATTTCTAGGAGCATCATGAAAGTATTTCCGTTTTTTCTGTTCGCGTTGATCGCGGCGGCACAGCAAAATCCTCAGCCGTGCGCGGGACTGCCTCCGGGTAAGCACTCGCTGCTGGAACGGATGACCACGCAGTTCGGGCTTACCTGCGAGCAGCAGCTAAAAATCGAACCTATTCTTCATGACGAGGAGTCTGTCACCAAGCCTCTGCTGAAATTCAGTTCCTTATCGCCGGAACAAAAGCAGGCAGTGATGCTTACCATCAAGCTCGCGGCCCGGCGCCAGGTTCGCACCGTGCTCACTGCGGATCAGCAGAAGGGCATGGATCAGGAAGTCGAGAGCGTCACGAAAAGCGGCGGCGGGAAAAAGGGCGGCGCCAAGAAAGCTGAGCCGGCTTCCGCGGGCATCGACGATGAGCAGGGCGATCGTCAAATATGTGGCTTTGACACCCGAAGAGAAGAAAGCGATGCTGCTTAAAGTCAAGCAGGCCGCGCGCGCCGATAACTCCCTCCAGCTTTCCGCCGAGCAGCAACAAAAGCTGGACGGGGAAATCGCGGATCTGAAGAAATAGGAGATGTAATGACCGTTTCCCGACGTCACTTCATTGGAGCCGCGCTGGCTGCGGGACTAGCGAGCGCTCAAAAAGCAAAGAAGCAGGAGTTCAAAGTCTCTCTTAACGCGTACTCGTTTAACAAAATGTTGAACGATACCATCAAGGGGCGCGGCGAGGGAATCACGCTGCCGCAGATGTTCGATTTCGCCGCGAAGAATAAATTCGAGGGCGTCGACCCCACCGGATATTTTTTCCCGGGATACCCGGCGGTTCCCAAGCCCTCTTATGTGGACGAGTTGAAGAAGAGGGCGGCGGACCTCGGCCTGGGAATCAGCGGCACCGGCGTACGCAACAATTTCACGACCGCGGACAAAGCCGTTCGCAACGCGGGAGTCGCACACATTAAGCAATGGGTGGAGGTTGCCGCGCAGCTCGGCGCGCCGGTGATCCGGGTGTTTGCCGATACGCAAATGCGGGCTCAGACCTGGCAGTCCGTGTCAAATGGGGCGTCGCGATCCGAAGTGCAGGACTACATCGCCGCCGCGCTTCGTGAGTGTGCCGACTGCGGAAAGAAGTATGGAGTCCGGATCGGCGTACAAAATCATGGCGATTTTCTGCAGAGCGGCGAGGAATTAATGACGCTCGTGAAAGCCGTTGGTTCCGAATGGTGTGGTCCCATCGTCGACACAGGATATTTCAAAACGAAAGATCCGTATGCAGACATTGCGCTGGTCGCGCCGCATGCTCTCAACTGGCAGATCAAGCAGAGTCCTCTGGGCGAGGATAGCGAAGTCCCGACGGATCTGAAGAAGCTGATGAACATCGTTCGTAAATCAGGCTATAGCGGCTATCTTCCGATTGAAACGCTCTCGCCCAGAGGGAAGCCATACGATCCATTCACGGTTGTTCCCGCATTCGCAGCGCAGTTCCGAGCGGCCATCGAGGCGACGGCGTAAACATCAACTGAGGCGGCGCAGCACGGCGCCCCTCATTACGCTAGTCCATTCCGCGAGGTATCGAGCCATCGCTCTTGGATTGGTCCAAAGACCTACGGGCAGGCTTTCGAGATAACGGAGCATCGACGGGCGGAACGGTTCGAAGAACTGATCGCGGGCATCGGCCCGGTAGCACAAGTAGCTGTAAATCCATTGGAACGGCACGTAGGCGCAATCGCGTTTCAAGATCTTGAACGTCTCGCGAAACACGGCGTCGCGCTGGTGCAACGTTTTATTCGCGTGATGCATACGGGACTCGGCCAGGGTCGCGTCGATCCGTTGCACCGTGTACGTGCGTGTCAGGCGCAGCCAGAATTCGTAGTCGAAGGTCAGATTGAAGTTCGGATCCAGGCCGCCGGTGTTTTCGAAAGGCTCGCGGCGCAGAAAGCTGGCGGGCTGGCAGATAAAGCACTCGCGTTCGAGCAGAGTGCGGTCGAAATCGCGCACGGGATAAGGTGTAATGCGCGCTCCGGTCTCGTCGATCCACCATGCGTCTCCATAAACACCGGCGTGCTCGGGATGCTCGCGCAAATGCCACACGGCGGAGGACACCGCGCCGGGACGATACAGATCGTCGGCGTTGAGGAACCCGAGAATCTCCCCCTTTCCGCGCGCAAATCCCCGATTCACAGCATCGGCGGTGCCGCGATCCTGCAGGGATTCCCAATCGAGCGAGCGCTGGTATTCTTTGAGGATTTCGAGCGTCTCATCGGTCGACCCTCCGTCCATTACGATGTACTCGATGCGCGGGTAGTCCTGCGCGAGCACGCTGAGGATGGTCTGCTCCAGGAACCGCGCCGCGTTCAGACAAGGCGTAACAATGGTGACTAGCGGATTGACCAGCGGCTCATCCTCCCACATAGCGGGCATACAGGCTCCGGGCGATTCCGACATCCGTCGTTCCCTTGACGATAGCGCGGCCGTCGGGAAAAACCATCAGTTCGTACGCGTCGAGCGTTACGCGCAGCGCGAACTCGTTCGAGCGGACCGGACCAAGTTCGCCCAGCCGCCGCGCCAGATCGATCAAATCGAGCGGACGGTTGCGTTCATGAATCTGTACGGCATTACGGCCGCACAAGCTGACGGGCGCGCGTTTGGAACCATCCAGATGAACGAAGTCGCGGAGCCCGCAGCAAGTGCAGTTTGGATCGCGCGATGGCGGAGCGATGTGCCGGATCTCGCCGGTCCAGACGTCGATCGTGGTTAGTCTTGCGACAATTCCCTCCGTTCCACCCGCGAGAATCCTCATTGCGTCGGCGGTCTGCAACGCCGCGATAGCGGCCGTCACCGTGCCCAATACGCCGGCGGTCTCACACGTCGGCTGCGCGCCCTGCGGCGGCTCTGGATAGACGCATTTGAGGCACGCGGTGACGCCCGGAATGACGGCCAGCTTCAGCCCGTAACTCGACACTGCGGCGCCGTAAACCCAGGGGATGTTCTCGCGGACCGAAAAATCGTTGATCAGGTAGCGGGTCTCGAAGTTGTCCGTGCCGTCGAGAATCAAATCCATATTCTCCAGCAGATCCGCCGCGTTCGAGGGACTGAGATCGGCGACCACCGGCTCCAGAGCGATCTCGGAATTGATTTGCGCAAGGCGCCGCGCCGCCGCAACCGCCTTGGGAGTTCCGTCCTTCGCATCCGCTTCGGAAAAGAGGAACTGCCGCTGCAGGTTGCCCAACTCCACCAGGTCACGATCGATAATACGCAACAGGCCGGCACCCGCCCGCGCCAATATTTCCGCTTGCACCGTTCCCAGCGCGCCGCATCCTACGATCGCGACACGCGATGCGCCGATCCGCGCCTGCCCCTTTTCCCCCCAAGGCGTAAAACGTTGCTGGCGGGAGTAACGGGATTCGCTGGAGCGCATCATAGTTAAAGGAGACGTCTTCGTTCTGATGTTAACAGCAAGCACCAGCACGGAACCGCCATGCGTAAGCATGCGGACAGGCGCGAAATCACCGGGGCAAGCCCGAGCGCTATCATTGTAAATCGTGCGTCCGGCGATGCTAGTGTTCCTCCCGCTTCTGATTGGCGTCGCGATCGCGCCTCCCGCTTGGGCCCAGCACGACCTGCAGAACGACGACCTGAAGAACACCGCCGCTGCGTACGAGGGTCGCCTGGTCGGGCGCATCGATTTCGACCCCCCGGATCAGCCGCTTCCGCGCGCCCAATTGGACCAGCTTCTGCCGATGCATGCCGGTGCGTCCCTGAAACTCGCCGACGTGCACACCGCCATTCAGAACCTCTATCAGACCGGGCGCTTCGAGAGCATTTCAATCAGCGCGTTTAACGAAGGGAGCACGTTGGTTCTGAAGATCTCCACCGAACTCTCCTACTTCGTCGGCCGAATCACTCTCGACGGTGTGGCGGAGCCGCCCAATAGAGGGCAACTCACGGCCGCTTCCAAGCTCGAACTCGGAACGCCATTCGCCGATAACGTCATGGAGCAGGCTGTGCAGAACATGGTCGAGCGGATGCGCGCCAACGGATTCCGCAACGCGAACATCGATTACAAGGTCAACCGTGTTCCCGCAACCGAAGAGGTCGACATTCACTTCGACATCCGCGCGGGCAACCGGGCCCGCTTCGACGGTGTCACGCTTACCGGCAAATTCGACCGAACGCCGGAGAGCATCGTTCATGCCACCCATTGGCGGCGCGGATTCTTATTTCTGACATTTCCGGGTTGGCGCTTCGCGACGGAGAGCCGCGTGGCTGTGGGCCTCGAAAGTGTGCGCCAGGCTTTCCAGAAGGGCGACCATCTGGAGGCGCAGGTTACCCTAGAAAAGCTCGATTATCACGAGAAGACGAATACCCTGACGCCCACCGTCGCCATCGATCACGGACCCATCGTTGAAGTGCGTACCTCGGGAACCAAAGTGTCGCGCGGCAAGCTCAAGCAGTTGATTCCGGTGTTTCAGGAGCGCACGGTGGATCGCACTCTGCTGGTCGAAGGGCAGCGCAACCTGGTCGAATACTTCCAGTCTCAGGGCTACTTCGACGCCGCGGTGGACTTCACCGACGCACGACCCTCCACGGACGTCTACGCGATCGACTATAGCATCCAGCACAACCAGCGCTACAGGCTGGCCAGTATCGAAATCACGGGCAACAAGTTTTTCTCGACCGCGACGCTGCGGGAGCGCATGTACGTCACACCGGCAAAGTTTCCGCGCTTCCGCTACGGCCGGTATTCGCAAAAGCTGTTGGAACGCGATAAGGAGACGCTCAAGGATCTGTACCGCTCGAACGGTTTTCGAGAGGCTGCTTTGGAATCGAAGGTCGATCCGAACCATCGCGGGAAAAACGGCGAGCTCGGCGTCGTTCTCGAAGTGAAGGAAGGCCCGCAATGGTTCGTCTACAAGTTGGATCTGGAAGGGGTGCCGGAAAGTGACATCCCGTATCTGCGCTCGACCCTCCAATCCGGCACGGACGAGCCGTTCAGTGAGGCCAACATCGCCGCCGATCGCGATACGATTCTAAGCTACTACTATAACAATGGATATCCGGACGCCACCTTCGATTGGACGCAAACGCCGGGCGCGGGGGCGAATCGGGTGAACCTGAAGTACACTCTTCGTCCCGGGAAACGAGTTTACGTCCGCAGCGTCCTGCTTCATGGTCTCGAAACGACGAAGCAGTCGCTCGTGAACAATCGCATTACCCTCAATCCAGGCGATCCGCTCTCGCAACAACGCGTCGCCGCCAGCCAGCAGAAGCTCTACGACCTGGGCATCTTTTCGAAGGTACAGACGGCGATTCAGAATCCCAGCGGAGACGAAGACCAGAAGTACGTCCTGTTTCAGCTGGACGAGGCGCGTCGCTATTCCTTCACCATCGGTTTCGGGGCGCAACTCGCGCGCATCGGCGGAGGCGTCACGTCGTTCGACGATCCTGCCGGCAGTACCGGCTTCAGCCCGCGCGTATCGCTCGGCATCAGCCGCCTCAATTTTCTGGGGCTGGGCCACACGGTAAGCCTCAACACTCTCGTGAGCACGATCGAGCAGCGCGCCATCCTTACGTATCTCGCTCCCCAGTTCATTGGACACGAAAAGCTGTCGCTGACCGTTTCAGGGCTCTTCGACAACGCGAACGATATCCGTACCTTTCATCAGCAGCGCGCCGAAGGTTCCGTGCAACTCGCCCAGCGTGTCTCGCGCCAGTATACGCTGCAGTATCGCTTTGCGATCCGTCACGTGACCATCTCCGATCTCAAAATATCGTCCGAGCTGATCCCCCTGCTTTCCCAACCCGTGCGCGTCGGAATCGCTTCCGCGACCTTTATTCAGGACCGCCGCGACGATCCCATCAACTCCCATCGGGGGATTTACAACACCGTCGATATCGGCATCGCGCTGCCCCAATTCGCATCGCAGACCGACTTCACGCGCCTGCTATTCCGCAACTCGACCTACCATCCCATCGGCAAAGATATAGTGATCGCGCGCAGCCTGCAGTTCGGTTACATTCAACGAATCGGAGGACCGCCGGAAATTCCGCTGGCCGAGCGATGGTTCTCCGGCGGCTCCACCTCGAACCGTGCGTTTCCAGATAATCAGGCGGGTCCGCGCGATGTCGAAACAGGGTTTCCGCTCGGAGGCAACGCGCTCCTGTTCCATTCCACCGAATTGCGCTTCCCCTTGATCGGCGACAATCTCGGCGGCGTCCTGTTTCACGATATGGGCAATATTTACGACAAAATCCAGGACATCAATCTTCGGTTCCGCCAGCGTAATTTGCAGGACTTCGATTACACCGTGCAATCCGTCGGTTTCGGAGTCCGCTACCGCACGCCCATCGGTCCCATTCGGGCCGATTTCAGTTTCAGTCCCAATGCGCCGCGATTCTTCGGCTTCCAGGGCACCTATCAACAGTTGATTCAGAACCAGGGAGTTCTGACAAATCAGAAAATCAATCTGTTTCAGTTTCACTTCTCACTAGGGCAAACATATTGATTCGCTGCCTCCTATTCGCGCTTCTTCTCCTTCCCGCTGGACGCGCGGAGATTCTCGATCGCATCGCGGTCACGGTCGCGAAGCATGTGATCTCCGAGCGTGACGTCGTTCTCGATTTGCGCATCGCGGCCTTTCTCGATCAAAAACCCGCCGACCTCAGCGGTGACCAGAAGCGCAAGGCCGCGGATCGGCTCGTGGATCAATACCTGCTCCTTCAGGAGGCTTCCACCAGCCGCCAGCAACTACCCACGGCCGCCGACGCCCAGCAGCTTCTCGATCAGGTGAAAGCCCAATATGCCACGGAGACCGAATATCGCGCCGCCCTCGCCCGCTTTGGCGTCACCGAAGCGCAGCTCTCCGATCACTTGTTAAATGGGATTCGCGCGCTGCGCTTCACCGACCTCCGTTTTCGCCCGGAGGTGCAGCTCTCTGACGACGATCTGCACGAATACTACGATTCGATGGCCGCGCAATGGCGTCGCGCAAACCCGGCGCAAGTGCCTACGTTCGAAGCGAGCCGCGATCAGATCGAGAAGCTGCTGACCGATCAACGCGTCACCCAGGCGCTCGACCGCTGGCTGGGCACCACTCGCAGTGAAACGCAGATTCTATATAAAGAGGAAGTCTTCAAGTGAGGAAATTCGGACGAGTCCTCCTGCGCATTGTGGCCGCTCTGGTCCTCCTCGCCGCGGTGGTCGCGCTCACCGGCCTGCTCGTATTCCGCAGCGGCTGGTTCTCCGAACTCGTCCATCGCCGCATGGTGACGGAGATCGAGAAAGCAACTGGAGGCCGCGTCGAAATCGGGTACTTCGATTTCGATTGGAAGCGCCTCGAAGCGACGGTCGGTCCTCTTGTTCTGCACGGCAAGGAGTCGGCGAGCGAGCCCCCGTTCCTGCGCGTCGCCTCTGTCACCGCCGGCTTGAAAATCATTTCAATGATGGAGCGCAAAATCGATCTGGCGTCCTTGCACATCGTGGAGCCGCAGGTCCGCATCGTTTTCTATGCCGACGGCTCGAACAATACTCCGGACCCCGCTGTGCGTCATCCCGGAACCACCTGGGCCGAGGATCTGGTGCGCCTCGCCGTCGCCCGCTACGAAGTTGTGAACGGCCTTTTCGAGTACGACGACCACCAGATTCCCCTCAACCTGCGGGGCGAGGATTTGCTCGTCCATATGCGTTTGGAACCGGGCGGGCGCTATCGCGGCGAGCTCGAATCGAATCGCGTTCGCGTCAGTGCGGACGTCGCGGGCCCGCTCGAAGTCAGCGCCTCCGCAGCGTTCACATTGGACAAATCGAAAATTGACGTTTCGCGATTGAAAGTCTCGACCAACCAATCGCGCGCCGACCTGGTCGGATCGCTCACCAACCTCCGCTGGCCTCGCGGTACCTTCACCGTGAAAGCGTCGACCCCAATGCGGGAAGCCGTGAAGCTCTTCTCCCTCCCGCTCGAACCCATCGGCTCAGCGACCTTCGACGGCAAGTTGAACGTGTCGTGTGAAAAGCCCTTCTATTTTTGGATGACCGGCCGGGCCGTGGCGCGAGGCCTGGGCTTCCACCAGGATCGTGTGAAGATCGAGAACGCGGAAGTGCGTGGCGACTTGAGTCTCACACTCGACAAACTGACTCTGCAAAATGCCACCGCGACCGCGCTCGGGGCGACCGTCAATGGCCAGGCGAGCCTCACCCGTTGGCGCGATGTTCACGTCGAAGGCAATCTCAAAGGGTTAAATATGCGCGATGCCGCGCACACTCTGACCGACCGGCCCATCCCCTGGAACGGCACGCTCGCTGGAGGATTTTCCTCCGACGCCGTGATCGGCAAACCAGCCGCGAAGTTCCAGGGCAACATCGGAGTCTATCCCGCCTCCGTTGGTTCTCCCATAGAAGGCCATCTCGACGTGGTCTACGATCAAGCCGCTGGAACCGTGCAGCTCGGGAAATCGTATCTCGCAACGTCTGCGACGCGCGTCGATTTTCTCGGCATCCTCGGGCGATCGCTGGAGGTCAGCGGCCAATCGACCAATCTCGATGAGCTGCTCCCCGCGATCGCGATGGTGAATCCGGATGCGCCCAAGCAACTGCCGCTAAAACTCAACAATGGCCGGGCCGCAATGATTGGCGTCGTTAAGGGCGCACTCGACGATCCTCATTTCACGGGCCAGGGCAGCGTGACTAACGGCATCGTCGATGGGCATGCATTCGATAATTTCACCGCCGCGATCGATGCCGATCGCAACAATGTCCGCCTCAACCCATTCACCTTGGCGCGTGGCCCGACCACCGCCACTGGCATCGGCAGCTTCTCCGCGCACAACGGGTCTTTCGAAGACGCAACAATCGATGCCACGTTCAATCTCCGCAATGCCCAGCTTGCGGAACTGGCGAAAGAGGCAGGATCCAAACTCGAAGTAACGGGAGCCGGATCGGCCAACGTGCACCTCTTCGGATCGATCGGGAAACCGGCGTTCGATGTTACCGCGCAGGTGGAAAAACTCGCCGCCTTCGACGAACAGGTCGATCGCGTGACCGCAACGGTTCATTATGCGGACGACGCTGTGACCATTTCCGGCGGCGACGCGACCATCGGCGCCGGCCGCGTTCATTTCGCCGGCGCCTACGACAGGACTGCGGCAATCCACTTCGACCTCACCGCCGATAATCTACCCGGATCGCGTGTCAAAGCGCTCGGCAAGTTGCCCATGAAGCCGGACGGAATCATCAATGCGAAGGTGAACGGAACCGGTCGCATAGTGAAGGACGAATTCGAATTGAACTCCGTCAATGGAACCGCTTCGGGCCGCAACATCACTCTCAACGGCGATGGCGTGGGCGATATTTCGCTCACCATGCAAACCCGCGGCGAGGATCTATCCGTCCACGCGGGGGCCAACGTCCGTGGCGCGAAGATCGACGCCGATGGTACATGGAAACTCGCGGGCGACAACCCCGGCTCCGTAAACATCCAGGCCCAGCGCGTCGATCTCGACGTCGCGCATCGCGTCTATATGATCGGCGGGACGGACGAACAGAAAAACGATGTGCTCCCCTTCGAAGGATTCGTCGACGGCCGCGCCCACGTCGTTATTTCGCTCGGCAAGCCACAGGAATTTCGCGCCGAAGTTACCCTCGACCAGTTGGAGATCAACGCCCGCAAATCCCAGGCCCTCAGGCTCGGCGTCCAGCCGCAGGACGTCCAGCTGAAAAACACCAAGCCCGTCTCCGTCGTCGTCACCCAGAAGGAGGCGCGCATTCAATCGGCGCAGTTCGCCGCGCGTGAAACCAGTCTCGAAGCCACCGGCGGCATTCCCTTCGACTCGCAATCGCCCGCCGATCTCGCCGTTCACGGCTCCGTCAATCTGGCGATTCTTCAGTTGTACAATGCCGACCTGCTCGCCCGCGGCAACGCCACCGTCCAAGCCACCGTCAGAGGTTCCCTGCGCGATCCGCAGATCAATGGCCGCATGGAGCTGAAAAACGCGTCGCTCTATCTCGCCGATCTTCCCAACGGAATCGATAGCGCCAACGGCAGTGTCGTCTTCGACCGCAATCGCGCGACCATTGAAAAACTGTCCGCCGAAACGGGTGGTGGGAAAATATTCTTCGCCGGATTCGTCGAGCTCCGGGATATTCTCACTTACCGTCTGCAGGCCGAAGCCCAGCAGGTGCGCGTGCGCTATCCCGAAGACGTCAGCACCACGTTCAACGCCAAGCTCGCGCTGAACGGCACCTCGGACGCCAGCACGCTCTCAGGATCCATCACGCTCACGCGCGCCGCTTTCAACCCTCGCGCCGATCTCGGTGGCCTCATGGCGCTCGCGGCCAAACCCGTCCCCGCTCCCGCCTCGCCCAACGAATATCTTCGCGGCATGCAGTTCGATGTGCGCATCGAAAGCGGTGCCAAGTTCGAATTTCAAACCTCGCTCACGCGCGACGTCGAAGCTGAGGTCGACCTCCGCCTGCGCGGTTCTCCCATCCGTCCCGTCCTGCTCGGCACGATCTCCGTCAATCAAGGTGAGATTCAGGTCTTCGGCAACCGCTACACCGTCGATCACGGCGACATCCGGTTCCTGAACCCCGTCAAAATCGAACCCACGTTCGACATGGATCTCGAAACCAAGGCCCGCGGCATCATCGTCAATATCAGCTTCTCCGGCACGCTGCAAAAACTCAACGTGAATTATAGTTCGGACCCGCCACTGCAGCCGCGCGAGATCGTCGCTCTGCTCTCCGTCGGCCGCGACCCCACCTCTTTGGGTTCCACCGCCGCCGGCCAGGTCTCCACCAGCTCCAGCACCGGACTCGAAGCCGGTGGAGGTCTCCTCGGCCAAGCCCTCTCCGCCCAATTATCGAGCCGCATCCAGCGCTTCTTCGGCGCGAGCCGCGTGAAAATCGACCCCACCGTCACCGGCGTCGACAACCTTCCGCAAGCCCGCCTGACGCTGGAACAGCAGGTCTCAAAGGAGATCACGCTGACCTATATCACCAATCTCAACCGCACCCAGGAACAGGTCGTCCAGTTCGAATGGGATTTCAATTCCCACTGGTCCGCCATCGCCGTCAGACAGGATAATGGTCTTTTCGGCATCGATGTTCAATATCGCAAACGATTCAAATAATGCAGGCGCCGATAATGCACATTCCCCGCCGCTTGTGGCGCGCGCATTCGTGCGTGCCGCGTCGAGACACTCGTGTCGCCGCCTCGGGATCATCGCGATCTCCCCACCGAACCCCGACCGTCAGGGAGGGGGACATAGAAGTGCGGGTCCTAAGTCTGCGTCGATCGCACGTGATGTTACGATTGTCTCGCCCCGGATGATCCATGATAATCAGCAGCTCTTCGCGACGCTTCATTCTTTGATTGAAGTGTGGTGCGACAGGCGGTGTTTGGTCGCCCTGCGAAGCATCTTGCGGGCATATCCAATGCCCGCCCGGCCGTAGATGAAAATGAACAAAGACAAACTAGAACTCTCCCCCAACGAAATGCGCGCCCTAGGCTACCGCGTCGTCGACCTGCTCACCGATCACTTCACGCACCTCCCCGAAAAACGTGTCGGCACAAAAGGCGATCCCGCGGTTTTACGCCCCGCCTTCCTAAAACCGCCGCCAGCCCATCCGCAATCGCCCGATGAAATCTTCACGACCCTGACTCGCGACATCTTCAGCGACAATATGATGAACGTCGGCCATCCGCGCTTTCTAGCCTTCGTACCCGTCCCCTCGAACTTCGTCAGCGTGATGGCCGACGCTCTAGCCAGCGGCTTCAACGTCTTCAGCGGATCGTGGCTCGCCGGCTCCGGCTCCGTAGCCATTGAATTGGCCGTTATCGACTGGCTGCGTCAATGGTGCGGCCTTCCCGAAACCGCCGGCGGACTCTTCTTGAGCGGAGGCTCCATGGCGAATCTCACCGCCATCGTCGCCGCCCGCCACGCGAAACTCGACGATCGCACCGAAGGCGCAGTAGTCTACTACAGCGATCAGACTCACTCCTCCGTTGATCGAGCCTTCCGCGTCGCCGGATTTCTCCCCGAACAAATTCGCAAGATTCCTTCCGACGCGCAATTCCGTTTATCGCTCGACCAGCTCGCCCGCCGTATCGCCGAAGATCGCGCCGCCGGACTCCGCCCGTTCGCCATCGTCGCCAACGCGGGCACGACAAATACCGGCGCAATCGACCCTTTGCAGGAAATCGCCGCGCTCTGCGCTCTGAACCAAATGTGGATGCACGTCGACGGTGCCTACGGAGCCGCCGCCGCCCTCTGCGATCGTGGACGCACTCTGCTCCAGGGACTCGAGCTTGCCGACTCCCTCTCGCTCGATCCCCACAAATGGCTTTTTCAATCGATGGAATGCGGCTGCGTCCTGCTGCGCGACGCGGCTCTTCTCAAAGCGGCCTTTCGCATCATGCCGGAGTATCTTGCCGACGTTCACCGCGACGTCTCCGAAGTAAATCCCTGCGACTACGGCATCCAGCTCACCCGATCGTTCCGCGCCCTGAGACTGTGGATGTCGATCCAATACTTCGGCCTCGATGCCTTCCGCGCCGCTATGGAGCGAGGCTTCGCCCTCGCCGAATTCGCCGAGCGGAAACTCCGCTCCATGCGGCGCTGGGAAATCGTCACCCCCGCGCACATGGGTATCGTGACCTTCCATCATCCCGACGCCGAATACAAAAAACTTCACGACGCCATGTTGCGCGACGGCTTCGCGCTCGCCACCTCCACCGTCCTGAAAGGCCGCACCGTCCTGCGCTTCTGCACCATCAACCCCCGCACCACCGAGGACGACATCACGCAAACTCTTAACCGCATCGACGCCCTAGTCTAACGACGTGATTGTCGCCAACAACTCCGCAAGCCTGTTGTAGCTTTGAGCCAAGCCCTTGTCCATGGGCGTTTTAAGAACGCCATCGCGCGCCTCCTTCGATTCGTATAGCACCGTGAGCGTGAGCGTGGTCTTTCCGTCCCTCTCCACCAGGACGCTCGTGATCAGCGCTTCGCCCGGATACCAGGACTCATCGAACCTCTCGGTCGCGACCAGCCTCTCCGGCGCCACGATTTCGCGGACCACTCCGCGCACTCCCATTTCCGTTCCGTCGGGCCCACGCCACAAATAGCGATAAGCGCCGCCCACCTTCAGATCGATCTCGCAAACCGGCATCGACCATCCCGGCGGCCCGAGCAACCATTGCTGTACCAGTTCTGGCTTCGTCAAGGCCTCGAAGACCAGCGCGCGCGGCGCGTCGAACACGCGCGTCATCGCGATCTCGCGGTCGCTGGGCGTTGTGATTGTCATTTGCGTTTTTTCTCCTTCAGTAGGGTATCCAGCCGCTGGAATCTTGCCTCCCAGAACTGGCGGTAGCTTTCCAACCATCCGTTGGCTTCCGCGAACGGCTTGGCTTCGAGCCTGCACGGCCGCCTCTGCGCGTCACGGCCCCGGGAAATCAGACCCGCTCGCTCCAGCACCTTTAAGTGCTTGGAGATTGCGGGCTGGCTTATCGCGAACGGCTCGGCCAACTCCATCACCGACGCTTCACCGGACGCGAGCCGCGCGAGAATCGCCCTCCGCGTTGGGTCGGCGAGCGCTGCGAAGGTTTGATCGAGACGATTAATTACCATTAGGTTATATAACTAATAGATTATGCACAAAACCATCGCTGCTGTCAACATAGTTTTATGACCCCAGAGGAGTTTCGCAAGAGAGGACATCAGCTTGTCGATTGGATCGCCGACTACCGCACTAAAGTGGCGGATTTCAATGTGATGGCGCAAACCGCGCCTGGCGAGATTCGCGCGCAGTTGCCGGCCTCGCCACCTGAATCGGCGGAATCTTTCGACGCTATTTTTTCCGATCTTGAAGAGATCATTCTGCCTGGGCTATCGCACTGGCAGCACCCCAGCTTCTTTGGATATTTTCCGTCTAGCGGATTACTTTCGAGCGTCTTAGGCGATTACGCCAGCACTGGTCTGGGCGTGCTTGGCCTGTCGTGGCAATCGAGTCCCGCGCTTACCGAGCTGGAAGAAGTAACTACCGATTGGATGCGCCAGATGGTCGGGCTTTCTAACAACTGGTCCGGCGTCATTCAGGATACGGCCTCTACTTGCACTCTGATAGCGCTTATTTGCGCGCGCGAGAAATCCGGAAATATTGTCTACGTCTCCGCGCACAGTCATAGCTCGGTGAACAAAGCCGCAGTGCTTGCGGGATTGACGACTCACGTTGTCGAGCACGATCAGTACTTTGCGATGCGCGCCGACGCGCTCGAAGCCGCAATCGAGCGCGATCTCGCGGCCGGTTTGAAACCTTGCGCCGTGGTCGCAACTACCGGCACGACTGTCTCGACCGCCCTCGATCCTATTGAATCGATTGCACGCGTCGCGAAGAAATATGACATCTGGCTGCACGTCGACGCTGCCATGGCGGGTTCGGCTATGATTCTTCCGGAATGCCGCTCTATGTGGCAAGGGATTGAAGACGCGGATTCGCTGGTTCTCAATCCCCACAAATGGTTGGGAATTGCTTTCGATTGTTCGCTTTACTACGTGCGCGATGCGCAGCATCTGATTCGCGTGATGTCGACCAATCCGAGCTATCTGCAATCTTCCGCCGACACGCAGGTGAAAAACTTGCGCGATTGGGGAATCCCTTTGGGGCGGCGCTTTCGGGCGCTCAAAATCTGGTTTGCCGTTCGCGAACAAGGGGTTAGCGGTCTCCAGAAGCGCTTGCGCCGCGATATGGAAAATGCGCAATGGCTCGCCGAACAGGTTCGCGCCACTCCGAACTGGTCGGTATTGGCTCCCGTTCCGCTGCAAACAGTCTGTATTCGTCACCAACCAAAGGGTTTAGAAGGAGAGGACCTGGATCGATACACGCAAGCCTGGGCGGAGCGCGTGAACCGGTCCGGGAAAGCCTATCTGACGCCCGCGATTCTCGACGGGCGCTGGATGGTGCGCGTTTCGATTGGCGCAATCCTAACGGAGAGGGAGCATGTGGAGGCTCTTTGGGTGCTGATGCAGCAACTAGTGCGTCCTTAAATGACCATAATTACGCAAAGAAGCACTCTGATGGAGGCTTAATTGACCATAATTACAGGGCTCCGCTCCCTGTGGTCGCGGCTCGGTAGAGCAGAGATAATTTACGCCGAGGCGGCGACACGAGTGTCGACGCGGCACGCACGAGTGCGCGCGCCACAAGCTACAGGGGAAGTTTGAGCATGAAGCGGGCGCCGGTTGTTGTCGTGGCGTCGGCCCACAATTCGCCGCCATGATCGATCACTGCTTGTTGCGAGAGCGCCAGGCCCAGGCCGACTCCGTTTTTTTTGCCCACCGTCGCGAACGGTTGAAATAATCGCTGCCGCAATTGCGGAGAAATGCCGGGACCCGAATCCTCCACGCTGACCACTACGTCGGTCGCGCCGCTTTCGGCGGAAATGTGGAGATAACCGCCGCTGGGCATGGCATCGAGCGCGTTGTCGATCAGATTGAGAAACACGCGCTCCATGCGCGCGCGTTCGAGCGGGAGCTCGATTTTTTCCGCAACATCGACGCGCACGGAAACGGACTGCGCTTCCGCGGTGGTGGCGTACACGTCGCAGGCGGCGGTCACGATATCTTTCAGGCGGCACACTTCGGAGGGAATGCTTTTTCCGCGGCCCACTTCGACCAGTTCCTGCAGCAGCTCCTGCACATGGCGCGACGCGCGATAGATGTTTCCAGCGAGGCGCTGCACTTGCGGCGGCGTCAGGTCTCCATCGACCAGCATTTCCGCACCGCCATAAATCGCCGCCAGAGGATTACGCAAGTCGTGAACGATCGACGAAGACAAACGCCCGATGGTCATGATGCGTTCCTGGCGAATTAATTCGTGTTGGGCGTCTTGAATGGAAGCGCACATTGCGTTGAACGCTTCCGCGAGGCGGCCCAGCTCATCGGTGCTCGCCACCGGAACGCGATATTCGTAATTGCCGTGCGCCACTTCGCTTGCGCCGCGATCCAGTTCGCGCACGGGTTCCAAAATCCTGCGCGCGCCATAGTAGGTAAGGACCAACCCCAGCAGCACGGCGCACATCCACAACACTACGATGTTTCTGCGCAGGGCGGCTAGATGCTGGCGCGCGCCTTCGAACGAACGAAGAATAAGCAACTCCCCGATGGGGTTTCCCTGCACGTCCGGTAACGCGGTGCCGAGCATGGTGTACTCGACGCCTCCGGCTTCAATGCGGGCTGGATCGCGCGTGGCGGAACGGGTCCGGATTTGCGAATCGGCGAACGCGCTCAGCGTGGACGCCGCGACTTTACCGTTGGAGAGGAACAGGAATTCGCTGCCGCCGGTCGCTTCCTTCAAACGGCCCGCGGCCCGATCGTCGACGGTGTAGCCGGTGACCAGAACGTTGAGCAAGCCGGGCTCGGCTCCCGCCTGCACATAGACCGGCGTCACGGCGATTTGATACAGGCGGCCAGAGGACATGAAGAAACCCGAGGCCTGTTGCGGAAAATGCGATGCGGCTTGACGCACGACGGGCAAATCTCCCATGAGAGCGCTATCGGTAATTCCGCCGAGCGAGGCGATGACCTTGCCGCGCGGATCGGCGACCAAAAAAATTGCGTCCTCACGCGAGATCTTGTCCCACAGCTCGCGCGCGGTATCGCGAATGGTGGCGGCGTCGCCGGTCGAAAACGCACTGCGCACATCGGACATGCGGCTGACCACCAGGCTGACCGATGCGAGCATGGCCGCGCGGGACTGCCACAGAGAGTCGTAAGCGTGAAAGCTCGCGCGCACTTCCTCATCCAGGCTTGCCGCGGTGGCGCGCGTGGCATTGTCCTGCACGATCCAGCCGGTGACTCCGAACAAGAGTGTGATGGCGATGGAGGTGGAGAGAAGGATTCTCCAGAGGAGGGAGACTCGGGAGAGGGCGGCTAGGCCGGTTAGCATGGGTGCTCCGGGAGAGAACACAGATTGAAGAGGCGGTTTCCCGGAGTTGTGGACGGGGCGAAAAAAGGGGACAGACAGCTCTGTCCACCGGCGTCGGAGCGCGCCCGGTTTGGAAGGGCAATTGTGGCGCCCGGGACAGAGAAGTCTGTCCCCATTTTTCGCGCTGTGTGGAATCGCTGGAGCAGGGTGGGGGAGAAGGAGCCGCCTGAGAGGCGGCTGCAGCCAAAATTGGCCGCCCTACAAGACCAGCAAAATACGGTTTCCAACGGCATTATTTTCTCGCGGCGGGATAAATGGAATGATCGTCGGTTTGGGCGCCGTAGCCGCGGCCGTACTTATTGTTGTGGGGCATTTGCAGAAAGCCGGCTTCGGAAATCACAATCGGCGGGAGAGACAGGACGGTGTGCTCCACGGCGATGCGGCGTTGAAGCGCATGCAGGACCGTATCGGTGGAGCGTTCGTGAAAGACCTCCAGTTGATACTCGCCGGGCGGAACGTTGGGAATCTGAAATGCGCCATCGCGTCCAGTGGTGGTGAAGTAAGGCGTCGCCAACACAACGATCACCGCGCTCATGGAAGAGTGAATATTGCAAAAAACGCGCACGATCCCTTCGCGCGAGAAGCGGACGGATTTCGTGGAGCCGGGCGCGTACAAACCCAGGTCGAACAACTGGCCGTTGTAACTGGAAAAAGCATTGTGAAAAATCGGGTCGGCGTTCGGGAAATCTACGTAGGTTCCCGCTGCGACGGCCAGGACGTGCGGAGAGAACATCTTGTCTTTTTGCAGCATGGTCACGTGGACGTCCACAAGCCGGTTTACGGGATTCATCGCCGGAGCCAGGGAGATAACTACGCCCGAATAATCGAGCCGTTTGCGCACGGAGGCCTCGCGCGAGTCGCGAAGCTCTACTCTGCCGGTCACATTTCCCGCGATCGAGGCTCCGGCGAGCGGCAGACTAAAATAAATAACCCAGCGACACGTCATAGTGATTATTCAATCTTGACGGTAACAGGAAATAGTTCGTCCGCACTTGCGAGGCTTCCAGGCCAATCAACACGTTCGATCCCAGACGGTAGATGGCGTTTGCGGCAACCATGGAATTGCGGTGGATATCGCCGCTTAACAGGTCCGCGGCGCGGTCGTTTTCCAGGCCGCCGAAAAAGTTGAACGTCAGGCGTTTCGTGGCAAGGTAAGACAACTGCGCCCAGCCTCCGTTAGCTCCGATGGGAATGGCGCGGCGATCGTTAACAACTGTGAAGCCCTGCCGCAGGCCGCCGAGACCGGCTGCATTCTCGCCGAAAAACAGCATTCCAGTGAATTGCAACTTCGCGAAGGGTTGGACCAGCCAATCGACGGTGCCCAGGCGCGAAGCCGCGGAGAATCCTCCGGCGTGAGTGGTGCTCTCATGAAAGCCGGGCGCGATTTCGATGCGCGATCCCTCTCGAAAATTGTGCCAGAACTCAAAGCGTCCTTCTATCGCGGGACGCGGAGTCGAGGGAATGGCAGCATCGCCGCCACGAGAGGAATACGCGGGTTCGCTGGTCTGATAGACGCCGACCTGCGCGGTAAGTCCGGATTGCTCGCCGAGGGCGAAGCGCCGATCTACACGGAGCTGCGGCGACCAGAGCCACAGGTTGCCGGCGCCGGTGAGAGGCGAGACCGCGACTTGCGCCAGGGAGTTGGGCTCGCGCGGAGACACGATCGGCTTGTCCTGACCGGCGACGATGGAAATGTTTTTCCAATCGAGCTCGACGGTTGCCACGCGAAGCCGGATCAGATGGTTCAGCGAATTGGAAGGGGAGCCGCCCCAGGCGTCCACATACATCGATCCGTTGATGTGGCCTCCCCAGAAGATTTCGGGGCCTTGGAATTTCAGGCCCACCACGCTCTGGCTGAGCGTCGCGCCCGCGACCGACGAATTAATGCCGGGCGCCGCGGTGGTGGGATATTCAGATCCGCCGCTGGCACGGCCGTTCAGAAACGCGTTGAACAGAACCATGCCGGTCAAGGTGACGGGCAGTTTTTGGGACGTCTCGACTTTGCTCTGCGCGTGTTCGGCGATGCGGGTTTCGTTGATGGCGACTCTCTCGTCCAATGGAATAGCCGCGGGCGCTGGAATAGCCGCGGGCTCTGGAATGGCTGTGGGCGGTGTAGTCGCGGTGGATCGCGATTGCGCCAGCTCCTCGCGCAGGGCGCGCACTTCCGCGGCGAGATTGCGATTCTCCCGCTCGATGCGCTCCAGGCGGTCCAGGATCTGCTCGAAATCGGATTTCTGTTGGGCGGAGAGGAGGGCCGGGAGAAAACAAAAAACGAAACCAATAAGTTTACGGGACATCGATTAACTCCTCGAGCCTTTGGCGTACTTGAGAAGGCGAGTACGGTTTCGGGAAATATGCGCTTGCGCCCAGAGCGGCCAGGCGTTGGAGCGTGCTGGGATTGTTGTCGCCGCTAATGACGATGATCGGCATGCCGGAATCCGCGCGGACCGCTTCGATGAGTTGGAAGCCGTCCATGCGCGGCAGGTTGAGATCGGTCACCAGCGCGCTGATGTGGTTCGATGCGAGACAAACCAACGCCTCTTCGGCGGTGGCGACGGAACGGATATCGATACCGGGGAGTTGCATAAGCGCCATTTCGAGGATATCGCGCCCGGGCTCGGTATCTTCGACGATGAGGACAATGCGGGTCATTGAGGATTAATTGGGACGCCGATGAATGAAGAACCACACGCGCGGGAGTGTACGGACGGGGCGAAAACATGGGGACAGACCGCACTGTCCACCCGGCGCAGACGAGGCTCGTGCTTTCGCGAAGGATCGTGGCCGCCTTGGGACAGAGTGGTCAGTCCCCATGTTTTCGCAGATCCTCGCGTTTTCAGAACCACGCCGACGAACGCGGATGAACGCCGCCGGTTTCATGGGAGGAAGCGGTATCCGACGCCGTGCACAGTGAGGAAGTGGCGGGGGCTGCCGGCGTCGGGCTCCAATTTCTGGCGCAAACGAACCACGTGCGCGTCGACGGTGCGGGTGTTCGGAAAAGATTCGTAACCCCAGACGGAGTTGAGAATCATGTCGCGGCTGAGCGCGCGGTCGGGGTTCTGGAGGAAATAAGTGAGGAGATTATATTCCGCGCGCGTGAGCTTGAGCTCGTCGCCGTGGCGGGAAACGATGCGGCGCGTGACGTCCACCTCCACATCCGCGAAGGTGAGAACCTTGGTATCGCCAGGGGCGGTGCGGCGGAGCAGAGCGCGGATGCGCGCGAGCAATTCCCGGGTGCCGAAGGGCTTCACCATGTAATCGTCGGCGCCGATTTCGAGCAGCAGCACTTTGTCGATTTCGTCGCCAATAGCGCTCAACACAATCAGCGGCGTCTTCATCCCGGCGGCGCGGAGCTGCTGGCACACCTCGACGCCAGTCATGCCGGGCATGCGAAGATCGACCAGAATCAGCGCGGGCTTGAGTGTCAGCGCCTGGCGGAACCCCTGCTTGCCGTCCTCGGCCAGGACGGGGCGAAAACCTTCCTTCTCCAGTAGGAGACCGATGGTGTCCCGGAGGCTTGCGTCGTCGTCAATCACCAATACCGTTTGCATAAGTAAAGCTACGGCGATTGTAACGCTTTAGAGACCAGAACCACGGAAATGCGGAACTTGTTTTACGACTTTTTTACAAGTTGCCGGCGGTCGATACAATATTTGCGCTGCTCATTCGTCTTCAGCAGTAGATGGAGGACGTACTGATCGACGACCGGATCACCGACATCGTTCGGCGGGAACAAGGCCGGTTGCGCAGCTTCGTCCGGAAACGCGTGGCCGATGAAGGAGATGTGGAGGACATCCTGCAAGATGTCTTCTACGAACTGGTGGAAGCGTACCGGTTGATGAAGCCGGTGGAGCAGGCGGGCGCGTGGCTGTTTCGCGTGGCGCGGAATCGGATTATCGATTTGTTCCGCAAGAAGCGGCCGGTTCAATTTGAGGAAAACGAAGATTTCGGGATAGAGGAATTGCTGCCGTCGCCCGATGCGGGTCCGGAGGCGGCGTATTCGCGGAGCCTGCTGTGGGAGGAGCTCGAGGATGCGCTCGAGGAGCTTCCCGAGGAGCAGCGCGAGGTATTTATCGCTCACGAAATCGACGGGCGGAGCTTCAAAGAACTGGCGGAAGAAACCGGAGTGAGCGTGAATACGCTGCTATCGAGGAAACGCTATGCGGTCCTTCATCTGAGAGAGCGGCTGAAAGAAATCAACGACGAGATTTTAGGAGAGACACGATGATGGATCGACGCAGGATGCGAAAACTGTTGGTGCTTTTACCGATTGGGATCGTTGCGATTGCTTTATTCGGTTATATCGTGATGAGTTTGTGGAACGGCCTGGTTCCTCCCATCTTCGGAGGAAGAGTCATCACGTTCTGGCAGGCGCTGGGAATCCTGGTGCTGAGCCGGATTTTATTCGGGGGATTTTCCGGGCGGCGATCTAGAGAGCAGCGAAGGGCCCGCATTATCGACAAATGGGAACGCATGACGCCGGAGGAGCGGGAGAAATTCCGGGCGGGTATGCAGGGCCGTTGCGGAGGAACTCCGCAAACCTCATAAATACGGCATTTTTTCGCGCGCGTATTGGAGGCAGGCGATGTTGTTCTCTTCCATGATGCGAAGCAGCTCGTCTTTCGGGAGCTGGCTGACGCGAGGGAGCTTCTTCTTGTGTTGCTCGACCAGGCGCAGCGCGCGGGCCAGTTGGTCGGCCTTGACGGTGGGAAATGTCGCCCAGTAGCGATCGGTGAAGCAGGGAATTTTCAGCGGGTCGCGAGTGATCATTTCCAGGTTGAGATGGGTGTTTGGGCGAAGCTGCGAGATGATTTTCTTGAGGTCCAGAAAGCCTTCGCCCAATCGAACTTCGGAGAGAAGAAAACCGTCGGGGTACGGCTCGACGGCCATGTCTTTCACATGCGTGGTGATGGCGAAGGGCGCGAGTTTTTCGGCAACCTCCATGGGATCCTCACAGAGCGCGATGTTGTTGCCGAAATCGAGGCAGGAGCCGAAATATTCGGAGGAATAGCTCTTGAAAAGGGCGACCTGTTCCACCAGAGTAAAGTCCTTATGATTCTCGATGGCGAGCGGCATCTTGTATTTCTCGGCAATCGGGACCGCGATTTTGATGGCGGTGAGGGCCCGTGCCTTGAACTTCTCAAAATCGGCGAGCGTGGAAAAATCCTCGTAGCGGCGTCCGCCGGCATTGGCGCGAACACAGGTCGCACCCATGGCTTTCGCGTTCTGGACGGTTTTCTCGAACGCGGCCGCGTCCTCGTTTCTGGGGAGAGAGATGATTGCCTCGACGTACATGCCGAGGCTCGCCGCGCGGTCCCGGACTTTCGCGAAGTCGCCGAGAGGCGAGGCTTGGATTCCTCCCGCCCCCAGCGAATTGGCGTGTTCCAGAAATTCGTACGCGTCGCGAACGGGATTGCCGCCGATATACGACGTGGTGGCGATCCCCATTTTTGAGCGAGGCTCGCCCGCGAAGGCGAGCGCCGCTGCGCCATATGCGCCATAGACGAAGCCCCGCCGCGTCATGCCAGAGCCGCTTTCGCATACTCGAAGCACTTTTTCACTTCGGCTGGCGAGCTTTCCGTGCCTCGATATTCGTATTCGATATAGGCGGGGATCGGGTACTTCTTTTCCTTGAGCAGCGTGAGCACGGGCTTAATCGGCGTATCGCCCTGGCCCCACGGCATGTTTTCGCCCTGATCCTTCTTCTTGTCTTTCAGGTGCAGGTTGCTGATGCGGGCGTGATGCTCCGCGATGTAGGCGACGGGATCGTAGCCGGCCGAGGTGAAGTGTCCTATGTCGAGATTAACCCAAAAATATTTCGACATATCCATCGCGGCTTGGAAGCTTTCGGGCTTGGCGAACTGCTCGGGGTCCTTGATGTTGTCATGGCCGTGCATGGCGACGATCATTTTGTGTTTCTCGGCGAAGGGCGCGACACGCTTGGCGACGCTCACCGTGGTCGATGCGGTGATGGCGCGAACGCCCAGCGCTTTCGCCATCTCAAATCCACGCTCAATTTCGTCGTCGGTGAAACCGTTGTTGAAGCTGTAATTGTAGGCGTAAATGTTGATGCCGGCGTCGTCGAACTTTTTTTTCAGGGCTTTGAAATGATCCATGGAGACGGTCAGCCGCCAATCGCGCAGATCCGCGCGGGCTTTCTCGCGCGCGGCGACGACGGCGGGATCGGGAGGCTGGGTGCCGCGGCCTTTTCCACCGCCTGGACCTCCCGGTCCGCGCCCGATGCGGGGCTGCGCGGGTTCGAACTGCGACGCGAAGACTTCGCATTCTCCCAGTCCGATATCGGTCATGGCTTTGATGACGGCGTCGACGATTCCTTCCGGCGGAAAATCGCGGAAGCTGTAGGTTTGCACTCCAAGCTGAACTCCATTAATCTTGGAGTTGATTTTCGCAAACGCCGAGCGAAGCGGCAACGCTGCCAGAGCGATCTTTCCGAGATCTCTTCTCGTGAACATGGATCACATCCTTTCCAAATGAGAATATCACCTCGTTAGATAGATGTCCCGGCGATGTCGTTACCAGCACGGATCGCCGAATCCCCACCCACGGGACGAGGTTATGGCCTCATGCCGCCGCACCCATCTGGACCGGAAGAGTGAAGAAGAAGGTTGTGCCGGCTCCTTCGCTCGACTCGGCCCACAGCCGGCCATCATGCGCTTCGAGGATGGAACGGCAAACCGGTAACCCCATCCCCAAACCATTCTCCTTCGTCGTGAAGAAAGCTTCAAACACCTTCTCTGGATCCGGCAGGCCTATGCCACAATCGTGTATCTCAACCAGGACGACGTTGCCGCTCTGCCGTTTGGAGCGAATCATGAGCTTCTTGGGTCGGTCGACTACCAGATCCATTGCGTCGATTCCGTTCATGAGAAGGTTGAACAATAGCTGCTGCAACTGGACACGATCCCCCGCGACGGGCGCCAGGTTCTTTTCCAATTCGGTTTCCACGCCAACGCGCCTTTTCCCGGCCTCGGCGCCTACGAGCCTGAGCACCTCGCCGATGACCTCGTTTATGTCGAGCGGCACTTTCTCCAGGGCGGCTCGTTTGAAGAGCGCGCGGACGCGGCGCACCACCTCTGCAACGTCATTGCCGTCGCGAACGATCCTCTCGACTGCCTCATGAACCTTGGCCAGATTCGGCGGCTGAGCCGAAAGCCAGCGCATGCAGGCGTGACCGCCCGTTACCACGGCGGCAAGAGGCTGGTTGATTTCATGCGCGATGGAGGCGGCAAGTTCGGCCATGGTCGCAATTTGCGTCGCTCGCGACAGCCGGGTCTGGGTGGCGCGCACCGTTTCCTCCGCTCGCAGTAATGCCTCCTCCGCGTGCTGACGTTCGAGAATTTCCTTTGTCAGTTCCTCGTTGACGGCCGTCAGTTGGCTGGTCCGTTCCACGACGCGCAGTTCGAGTTCGTCATTCAGGCGCTTGATTTCAGCCTTAGCCTGTTTATGCCCAGCGGTTTCGATAACATCCCAACTCCCGCGTCGCTTTGCTACCGCAAACTGGTGTGTACGCACCACATCCAGAATTTCAGTAGCTCCGCATCCGGCGAGCGGGTACGTGCAGAGGACCGCCAGATGCTGATTGGCGATCGCCTCGTTGAGTGACTCTTCGTATTCACAGAAGTCCTTCCAGTCCTTCTTTTCGAGCCAGGCCGTATCTCCGGTCACCCTTACACCGGCGTAACCTCTGGCCGATGCGCGCGCGAGTTTCTCATTCCAACCGTCGATCACTCGTTTGAGATCAAACGTGCCATCTTTGAGATACCACTCGCGAGCCGAGACAATCTCTATGCTGTGGTCAGCCAAGTATCGATCGAACTCAGGAACAACTCGTTTCAACGCATGCCTGGCGTCTTCCTCCCTAACCGGTTCGGCAACCACCCAGAGGCAGAAC
This sequence comes from Bryobacterales bacterium, assembly GCA_003170295.1. Classification (GTDB taxonomy): domain Bacteria; phylum Acidobacteriota; class Terriglobia; order Bryobacterales; family Bryobacteraceae; genus Palsa-187. Next base: position 71,033 of record PNAJ01000050.1, read on the forward strand.
TCCTGGTTTTCCAATCCAGCTTTGCAGTAGGAAACCAATGTTTCCAGGAGATCCGCTTTCGTCTCGTAGAAGAGACAAAAGTGTGTGCCCCAAGGCATATCGCCGACAACGTCGACTCCAGACTTCCGCGTCTCCGTTAGCATCGCGGTTGCCTCCTATGCTTCATTGTGGAACATTTCGGTGCTCGGTGGCCTTGCTTGTCGAAATATCCTCCCCGCCGCTCAGTTTCGCGAATCGTGTTCACCGACCGCCTGGACTGCTCCCTGACCAACTTCGTCAGTGGATGACAGCGCACAGTTTTCTTCATCCTGTAACACATCCTTGAGACAATCGAGAGGCTATGTTACAGAGGCTGTTTTTCCCGGCGATCTTTTCCCTCGCGGCCTGTGCGCTCGCGCAGACGGCGGCGAGCCTCCCGACCAGCCAGTTGATCAGCGAGCCTGGCGCAGCCTTCCGCATCGCGGACAGCGAGCTTCGCTCGCCCACGACCATCATTGCGTACGGCGATACTCGCTTTACGGACCCCGCGAATATCAGATCCACAAATCCTAAGGTGCGGCGCTGGCTGGTCGAGAAGGATTGCGAGCGAGAAGCCTGCCGCGATCGTCATCAATGGAGATCTGCCGCTGGCAGGCGACGTCGTCAACGATTACGCGGTGTACCAATCGGAAACGAAGATCTGGCGGGACCAGAACATTCGCGTGTTTCAGACGCTCAGCAATCATGAGTTTCATGGCGACGCGCAGCGGAGCCTCGAAAACTGGTGGAACGCGTTTCCGGAGATGCGCAACCGGCGCTGGTACGCGGCGCAAATCGGAGAGCGCGTTTACGTGATGGCGATCGATAGCGACGCGCCGCTCGCCCCAGGGAGCGATCAATACCGCTGGATTCAACAGCAGCTCAGCGCGCTTCCCCCGACTGTCGATTTCCTGTTGGTGACCATGCATCATCCGCCGGTCGCCGATATTCAGACGCACATCACGGTGGACCACAATCCCCGGCCTAACGAGATCGTGCTGCGCGATCTGTTCAGCACAATGGCTCCGAAGATGCACGCCCGCATCGTCGTGAGCGCCGGCCACATTCACAATTACGAGCGAAAAGTTGTTGACGATGTCGTTTATCTGGTGTCGGGAGGAGGCGGCGCGACGCCGTATTATGTGGAACGGACGAAGGGCGATCTATATCAGAGCCTGATGTTCCCGAACTACCACTACGTGCGCTTTACGCTGCTCGCCGATCGTCTGCACGCGGAGATGATTCGCGTGTTGGATCCGGAGGCCGACGAGGCGTCGTTTCAGGTGAAGGACCGGTTCGATATTTTAGTCAGACCTTAGTTGTATGCATCGCTCCCTGCGGTCACGGCTCGGAATCCAGGCTATCTGTAATGGGTGCTCTACCGAGCCGCGACCACAGGGAGCGGTGGCTCAGTCCACCAGAGCCTGATAAGCCATACGCTGAAACTCGCCCGCCGCGCTGGTATTCGGAGGCAGAATCTGGATCAGGAACATGCCGAACAGGTGCTCTTTCGGATCGATCCAGAAACTGGTTCCCGCCGCGCCGCCCCACCGGTAGGTTCCTTGCGACCCTACGTCCGCCGCCTTTCCGGGACCCGGGCTCACCGCGAACGTCAGCCCGAAGCCGTCCGATTCCGGCAGCGTCCCGCCGAAGTGCGGGAGCGAGCCGAGGTGATCGCTCCGCATCAGCTCCACCGACTTGCGGCCCAGAATCCGCGCGCCATCGAACTGGCCGTCGTTGAGCAGCATCGCGTAAAAGTGCGAATAATCCTCCATGGTGGAGGTGAGCCCCGCTCCGCCCAGCAGTAGCATCGGCTTCTTTTTGAAACTCTCCTGCGCAGCCCCGGTCGAACGTTGAATGCCGCCGCCTTGCTTCGGCGAATAAAGCGTCGCGAGCCGGCTCCACTTTTCCTCCGGCACGAAGAACGCCGTGTCTTTCATGCCGAGCGGCCGAAAAATCCGCTCCTCGAAAAACTGATCGAGCGTCTTACCTGAGAGCACTTCCGCCAGCCGGCCGAGCACGTCGATCGAGTAGCCATAGCGCCACATGGTGCCCGGCTGGTCGTTCAGAGGCGCGGTCGCGAGCCGCTTCACCGCCTCCGCCAGATCGAACGGCACTTGCGGAGCGCCGCCCACCATCTCGATCTTCTTGTACGCGGCGTCGCCATTCTCGTCCTTCGGCCCGGAGTAATCGAGCCCCGAAGTATGGCGGAATAAATCGCGAACGGTGATCGGCCGATCGGCGGGAACGGTGTAGTAAGTTCTCTTCCCAGCGGCGTCGGTCGATTCGTGACCTACGCGCATTTGCGTGAACTCCGGCAGATATTTCGAAACCGGATCGTTCATCGCGAACTTGCCTTCTTCATAAAGGATCATCGCGGCGACTCCGGTGACCCCTTTGGTCATGGAGTACATGCGCACGATGGAGTCGGCCTTCATTTCGCCCCAGTTCTCGCGGAACACAATTTTGCCGTTGCGCACGAGGAGTCCGGAAGCCCCGGCCAAGTGGCCCGCTTCGACGTGTTGCGCCATCGCCAGGTTGATCTTGCGCAGGCGCTCGGCGGAGAATCCTACGCTCTCCGGAGCAGCCGTGGGCAACCCGGCCGCGGATACAAAGACGCCCAAAATAATCGCGAGCAATGCCTTCTTCATGATTGTGGATTCTATGTCAGCGGGGAGTGCTTGGTCAACTGGAAGGATCTGGATTAGCCGATCCACCTGCGCCAAATGACGCATGCCGATTCCCGGCACAGCGTCGGCCCGCCCCATTAGGAACCGGCGCAACCCATTGAACCAACCGCTTACCCGCACGGACCGGTAAGTGCTCTCCACACTTGTAGTTATGAATCGATTCAAAGACTCGGAACATTTGCTCCGGGTAGTAGGCGTCTTTCTGGTTGGGGTTACTCTCTTCCTTTGTTTGCGAGCCTGGTTCGTTCCGAAGAGTTTCGGCGAATTCGGTCACTATCGCGGGGATTCGCTCGCTGAGATCGCGGCTCTGCCGATCATTCACGCGGGGCATGAGACTTGCGAGACCTGTCACACCGACGTGCTCGAGGTCAAGAAAGCCGGCAAGCACGCCAACGTAAATTGCGAGGCTTGTCACGGTCCGCAGGCGAAACATGCCGACGATCCCGGGTCCGTGAAGCCGCTCCTGCCCGATACCAGCGTGCTCTGCGCCCGCTGCCATGAGGCGTCGAGCGCCAAACCCAAATGGTTCCCAGCCGTGATCACCGCCGAGCATTCGATGGGCATGCCCTGCAACACCTGCCACACCTCGCACAGTCCGAAAATTCAGGGAGATAAAAAATGAATATGAGCCGCCGCTTTTTTATCACCCTGACCGGCGCGGCCGGAATCGCCTGGGAGCACGTGCTGGCCGGGACTCCCGAGATTTCTCCAAATTACAAAATCACCGACCACTGGTGGGCCATGCTGATCGACGTCGATAAATGCATCGGCTGCGGCAACTGCGTGCGCGCCTGCGCGGCGGAGAACAATGTCCCCGAAGGTTTCTTCCGCACCTGGATCGAGCGTTACCAGGACGATGAGCACATCCAGGATCCGCTGGTCGATTCGCCGAACGGAGGCATGAACGGTTTCCTTCCACGCGCCGCCGGAACCGGCCTGACCGGCAACGGCGTCAAAGAATTCTTCGTTCCCAAGCTCTGCAATCATTGCGCGGATTCACCGTGCACGCAGGTCTGCCCCGTAGGCGCGACCTTCACCACGCCCGATGGCGTTGTGCTGATCGACGAAAAATATTGTCTCGGGTGCCGCTACTGCGTGCAAGCATGCCCTTATGGCTGCCGGTACATCCATCCGGAAAAGAACGTCGCGCAGAAGTGTACGCTATGCTACCACCGCATCACGAAAGGCCTTACCACGGCGTGCTGCGAGGCCTGCCCCACGGGGTCGCGCCAACTGGCCGACCTCAAAAATCCCAACGATCCCATTCACGAGTTCATGAAGAAACACAGCGTGCAGGTCCTGAAGCCGCAAATGGCCACCGGCGCGAAAGTGTACTACGCCAATCTCGACGGATCGGTGCGATAAGGAGCCCGCATGCATCTCAACTTCATCTACCCCAACGAGAGCGAGCTCCAGTGGAGCATTTTAATCGTGCTCTATCCCTTCCTCACCGGCCTGGTTGCGGGCGCGTTCATTCTGGCGTCGCTCGAACGGGTCTTTCAAGTGGCAGCCGTCAAGCCCACCTATCGTCTGGCTTTGCTCACAGCCCTCGCGTTCCTGCTGGTCGCGCCCTTGCCGCTCCAGTTGCACTTGGGACACCCGGAGCGATCGCTCGAAATGTATCTCACGCCGCACCGCTCCTCCGCCATGGCCATGTTCGGCTTCGTTTATCTCTGGTATCTGATGGTGGTTCTGCTGCTCGAGATCTGGCTCGATTACCGCCGCGATATCGTGCTGCTCTCGCGCTCTTCGACGGGCTTCCTGCGCGTGATCTACAAAATCATGACGCTCGGCTCCGATAACATCAGCGAGCGTTCTCTGCACCTGGACGAACGCGTCGGTTGGATCATCACCGTGATCGGCATCCCCTCGGCGTTCCTGCTGCACGGCTATGTCGGGTTCATTTTCGGATCCATCAAAGCCAACCCCTGGTGGAATAGCCCGCTCATGCCAGTTGTGTTCATTTTTTCCGCCATGGTCTCCGGCATCGCGGCCGTGATGCTGCTCTACATGCTGCTGACGAAGCTGCGCGGCTTCAAGATCGACATCGCATGTGTCGATACCATCGCCAAATACCTGTTCTACATCTTCATCATCGACTTCAGCCTGGAAATGCTGGACCTGATCCATCGCATTTATGAAGCCGACGAATCCTTCCGCAGCCTCGATTTCATGGTGCATACCAGCCTCTGGATTCCGCACGTCATTATTCAGATCCTGCTCGGCACCCTGGTTCCCATCGGGATTCTCGGCGCGACTCAGGTTCTCCCTTTGGCCGAGCATATGCGCAAGAAGCTGTACGTGATCGCTGGTTCGCTGACCATGATCGGGATTTTCGCGATGCGCTGGAACGTGGTCATCGGCGGCCAGCTTTTTTCCAAGAGCCTGCTGGGCTACACCACGTATACCCTCCATTTGGGTTCGCGCGAGGGCCTGGGAACGGCGATTTTCCTCACGATCCTGCCCCTCGGAATTCTATATGTACTCGTGAAGCTGCTGCCACCATGGCAACACGAGAGTCTCTCGCTGAATTAGAAATTCTTGGTAATATAGTGCTTGCGCCACCCTAGCTCAGTTGGTAGAGCATCTCATTCGTAATGAGAGGGTCTCCGGTTCGACTCCGGAGGGTGGCTCCATTTTCCCTCCCGGTCAAGGCACATTTCCCACCGCTTGTGGCGCGCGCACTTGTGCGTGCCGCGTCGACACTCGTGTCGCCGCCACGGGTCCATCGCGATCCCCGAACGCACGAGGGGCGTGCTCTCAGCGGGCGTCCGCTCGAATCTTCTCCGCAAACGCCCGAATCAGCCCCCCCGCCTTCGACGGAAAACGGTGCTTCCCCGGAATCATGTGAAACTCGACGTTCGCCGCATGCGCCCGTAAACGCTCCGGAAACCCGCGCGCGACGGCCTCGGGAAAAAACTCATCCTCGGACCGCGAGATATGCAGAATCGGCGCGTCGACGCGTCCGTACTTGTCTTCTTCCCAATCCTTCGGCACGCCTCCGCACATGGCGATCACGCCGCCGGCTTCCTCCGGATAAGTGCCGATAAGACGGTAGTTCAGCCCCACCGGCTGCGAAAATCCCATCAGAACAACGTGTCGAGCCGGAATCTGAAACCGCTCGCGCAATTCGGCGGAAATGGTCCGAACCATTTCGTGATGCAATTGAATATTGAGCGCCGCATGGCGCGTCGTACCCCAGTTATAAGCGATTTCACTGCCCAGGACCGGCGCGCCTAGCTCTCCGGTTGCCAGATAGTGTTGATTCGGTGCGCGTAAACTCGCGATAATCGGCTCCTCGCCCAGTACCGCGGCCGAGAATTGAAGCATCACCTCGGGATTCGACCCGTACCCGTGCATCGTCAATACCAGCAATGTGTTGGCGTCCACCGCCGTCGGAACTTGTAGCAGGTATTCAGCTTCGAGATGGACAGTGACGGAGTGGCGCACGATTTCCTATCATAATCCCCCCATCCCTGCCGATAGAGGAATGAGAAAGCAGAACCGAGTGAATACTTCAGAAGTCTTGTTCGACCGGTCCGTTGCGCTGTCACGCGTGGGCGGGGACGCGGAGCTTCTCAAAGAGATCGCGGTGCTGTTCCTGGACGATTACCCGAAATCGATGAGCGACCTCCGCGCCGCCATCGAATGCGGCGACGCCAAGCGTGTCGAACGGGCCGCGCACTCCTTAAAAGGCTCCGTCTCCAACTTCGGCGCGCGTTCGGCCGTCGATGCCGCGCTGCACCTGGAAACCATGGGGCGGGCACAAAAGCTGGTGGAGGTGGAACAGACGTTTCACACCCTGGAGCTGAGTCTCGCCGCTCTGCATATTGAACTGGAATCGCTGTAATATTCTCCACTCCCTGCGGTCGCGGCTCGGCATCGGGCTATCTGTTCTCAAATGCTTACCGAGCCGTGACCACAGGGAGCGGAGGTTTGAGCTTACGCTTTCACTTCCGAAAATCCGGCGCACTTGCCAGTGAGCAGCGATTGCAGTGGTCGTAACTAATCACCCGCGTGAGCTTCCATACGCCGCCCTGGTTCTCCCATAGCATGGTGAACCGCGCGACTCCGCTCCCATCGGGGCACTTTCCCAACTTCGGATCGCAAAATAAATGAATGCCGGACTCCACCGCGCCATACCCATTGAGCGGATACACTTTGAGCGTCCCCGGAACAAGATCGCGGCGGACCTTGCCGCAAATATTGTTCTTGATCGCGTCCACAGTACTCTGGCGCCCGCGGCTGAGCCCCGTCGCATCGTGATAAAACTCCAGATCGTCGGCGAGTAAAGCTCCAAACTTCTCCAGGTCGCACGTGTTGTAAGCGTCGAACAGCGCAGTATCCAAACCCGAGATGGTCCGGAACAAATCACTCTGTTGAGCAAACGCCGCAGGCAAAAAAATGAGAAAAGCAAGAATACGCATAAGCCCACCTACGCGTTCCTTCTCACAATTGTTCCATTCCTCGAACAGCACTGGTGACTGAGTAGTCTTGTGGGGCCGCCAATTTTGGCGGCAGCCGCCCTTTCAGGCGGCTCTTCTGTGCGTTTTCATTCTCATGGTTACCCAAGTGATCGGGTGTGCCGGGTGGCGCGAACTTCAGCTTGCAGCGTCGGCTTCAGCCGGCGTCCGTAATAGACCCGCAACCCCCAAGTGCTATGATTCCCCAATGTTTCGACCCGCCCTCCTGCTCGCGCTAATCCTCCCTCTCTCCGCCCAATCACTCCTCGTGATCTCCATCGACGGCCTTCGCCCCGACAACGTCCTCAAAGCCGATGAGCACGGCCTGAAAATCCCTCATCTCCGCCGCATTTTGAAGGACGGCGCCCATGCCTCCGGCGTCCGAGGAGTTCTGCCCACCGTCACGTATCCCAGCCACACCACGATCCTCACCGGCGTCTGGCCCGTGAAGCATAAAATCTATTCGAACGTGGTATTCGATCCCCTCGACCGCAACCTTGCGGGCTGGACCTGGTATGCCGAGGATATCGCTGTCCCCACGCTGTGGGACGCCGCATCGAAAGCGGGGTTAATCGTCGGCAGCGTGAGCTGGCCCGTCAGCGTCGCAGCGCCCGGCATCCGCTACAACGTCCCCGAATATTGGCGCGCCTCCAAGTTTCCTGGAGAAGACGTGAAGTTGGTCCGGGCCATCAGCACTCCCGGCCTCATGGCCGAAATTGAAAAGGAAGCCGGCCCTTATGTGACCGATCTTGATAACGCAGTCGAAGGCGACCGCCAGCGTACCCGCTACGCGGCAGCGATTCTACGCAATAAACACGCCCAGTTCATGACTGTGCATTTGGCATCGCTCGATCACGTCGAACACGCCTCCGGCCCATTCAGTCCCGAGGCAAATGCGACCCTCGAACAGATCGATAAGGAAGTCGGCGAGCTAGAAGCCGCTGCTCCCAATGCTATCGTCTGCGTTCTCTCGGACCACGGCTTCACGCGCACCGATCACAGTTTCAACATCGTCGCCGCATTCGTCGAAGAAGGCCTGGTAACGATGACAAATAAGAAAGTGACCGAGTGGAAAGCATATCCGGACTTAGAGGCCGGTTCCGCAGCTATTCTCTTGAAGGATCCGAAAGATGAAGCGACCCGCGCGAAGGTCGAGAAACTTCTACGCCGCCTCGCCGCGAACCCAACGAACGGTATCGCGCAAATTCTGGACGCAAAACAAATCGCCCAATTCGGCGGACGCCCCGACGCTGCATTTTGGGTCGATATGCAATCCAATTTTTCAGTAGTCGCAACCGACAAGGCCAGTAAGGTCGGCGGCACGCACGGTTACGCGCCGTCGAATCCTCAACTGCTCGCGTCATTCTTCATCGCGGGCCCGAAGATCAAACCCGGCATCGACCTCGGCGAAATCGACATGCGCAGCATCGCCGCGACACTCGCACAAGCCATGGGAATCGCTTTCAAGTCCGCCGATCTTCCCGCGCTGCCCGTGTTTTAATATGCCTCGCATCGTTGTCATTGGCAGCGCGAATATCGACCTGACCACATTCACCGACCAGTTCCCTCGTCCGGGCGAAACTATTTTCGGCCGCGATTTTTCTCTGGGCTTCGGCGGCAAGGGTGCGAATCAAGCAGTGGCCGCGCGCAATTGCGGAGCCGATGTCGCGATGATCGCGCGCGTTGGCGACGACATGTTCGGAGAAGCGACCATCCAGAATTTCAAATCGCACGGCATCGATACCACACATGTTTTGATGACGCCCGGAGTCTCCACCGGCGTCGCGCCGATTTTCGTCGACAGCTCCGGGCAGAATCGCATTCTGGTCGTAAAAGGCGCAAACGATCGATTAACGCCCGAAGACGTTTATGCTGCAAAAGACGTCATTTTAAGGTCGGATAAGGTTGTTTTCCAGCTCGAAATACCGCTTTTAACGACGATTAAGGCACTGCAATTCGCGAAAGAACACGGAATTCAGACGATCTTCAACCCCGCGCCGGCCCAATCTCTCGACCTGAAAGAGATCGCTCTTGCCGATTATGTCATCCCCAATGAAACCGAAGCCGAGATCTTGAGCGGCATGCCCATCCGCAATCTCGATGATGCTAGAAAGTGCGCCCGCAAACTTGGCTTAAGTCACGTCATCATCACACTTGGCGAAAACGGCGCACTGTATCGGGAGCAACACATCGCGCCGTTTGCAGTAGAACCAGTCGATACAACGGGCGCAGGCGACGCTTTTATCGGGAGCTTGGCCGTCTTCCTTTCAAGCGGATACAGCGAGTTGGAGGCAATTTCGCGCGCCAATCTTTATGCGGCGCTCTCAACATTGTCGATAGGAACGCAAAAATCGTTCGTCGACGCGGAACGATTCGCTACTGAGTGGCAGCGCCGATCAGAATGAGTCCGGTCGCGTAGCCGATAAACATCAACGCGGTGTAGAGCTTAGCTCCTTTTTCACGCCACACAAACACGCCCCAGATCGCCGCGACCAGCGTCGAGCCCTGGCCCAGCGCATAAGAAATCGCCGGCCCCGCAACGTTCGCCGCAAGCACGTTCAGCGACAACGCGATCATCCAGATGCACCCGCCAAGTATCCCGATCGCATGGAGTTTCGCGCTGCCTCGGAAATAATCCGCGTAGGTCAGACGACCCGCTTTCATGAAAACCGAATTGACTAGGATATTGCTCGCCAGCACGCCCGCACCAAAGAAAACCAACGCAACATAAGGAGTTAGTTTGTCCGGTCCGATCGCGCGCATCAGGCGCGGATAAAAAAGCCCCATGATGCAGCCGGCGATGATGGAAAAAATCAGTCCGCGAACACGATTTTTTCCGACGGTTTGACGCGCCGCCGCAGACATGATCATCGCGAAAACAATCAACGCAACCCCTGCAAACAAAAGCGATGGATTACCTTTCGGCGCTTCCACGTAACTCTCGACCGTGCCGATGACTAACGCCAGACCGATGCCGACGGGAAACGCGACGGACATTCCCGCCGCGTCGATTGCTATGACTAGCAAGATGTTCGCGAGATTGAAAATTGTGCCGCTAATCAACGCTGGAATCGCAAACGCACCGAGGATGGCGAAACCTCCGCCAAGTGTTGCGAACAATAGTGAAAAAAGAAACACGCCGATGGCGTAATCCCAATAAAACAGCTCAAATGGCCATTTTTCTTTTCCAGCGAGCTTCTGCGTGTTGGCCCACGAACCCCATCCGAGCATGGTGATGACGCAAAACAAAATCGCGATAGAAAGGCTCATAGTGCGGCGACCAATTTCGCTAACAGCGCGGTGCGATCCGCGATGCGGTTTATAAGGATACTCTCATTCGGCGCATGCGCGCCTTCGCCGACGGCTCCTAAACCATCGAGCGTGGGAATGCCCAGCGCCGCTGTGAAATTTCCGTCCGATCCGCCGCCGGTCGAGGATTCCTGAAGCGTCACGCCCAATTCGGCCGCTAGTTTTTCGGCGGTGCGATACAACTTGCGAACGCCCGCGGATCGTTCCATGGGCGGGCGATTCAAGCCGCCGGTTACTTCGACGGTGCATCGCTTGTCAAAAGATTTGAGAGACGCGAATTTTTTTTCGAGATAGACGCGGTCGCGGTCGCGGGGTGCGCGGATGTCGACCTCGGCACGGCATTCTGCGGGGACTACGTTGCTGCGCGTGCCTCCTTGGATCACTCCTGGGCTGACGGTGACGCCGCGATCGAGTTGCGTGAATCCGGCGATGCGCTCCAGTTGTCGAGCCATTTCGACAATCGCATTCGCGCCGTTGGCGAAATCGACGCCCGCGTGGGATGCGATGCCTCGCACTGTGACCAAGTAGTCTCCGACTCCTTTTCTAGCGGTTTTGAGTTTACCTTCGAGACCGGTTCCGGGTTCCAGCACCAACACCGCGTTACTCGAGCGGGCCGCATCTTCGGTCAACGCGCGCGAGGACTCGCTGCCGACCTCTTCGTCGGAATTGACCTGCATGGTCACCTTGCGCAAGATGGGAACATCGAGGTCGCGCAATGCGCGCATCGCGAAGATGAAGAACACGAGTCCGGCTTTCATATCGAGCACGCCGGGTCCCCACAGGCGGCCCTGTTGTTCGCGAAATGGCATGGTGCGGAGGGTGCCTAAAGTCCAGACGGTGTCGGAATGGCCGAGGGCTAGGATCTGGCCTTGTTTTTTGCTTCCTGGCAGATTGAATTCGACGCGCAGGTGTTTGCCGAAGGATCCGCCATCGAACGTTTTTACTTTCGCGATGTCGCGGACGCGCTCCGACAGCAGGTCGATAAAACGGTTGACGCTGGGAGGATGATCGCTGGGGGATTCGCACTCGACGAATTCACGGATCATCGTCACGATCTCATGCTGTTTTCGACGCGGCTCGTGGCCGAAGTATGTTGCGATTTCCATAAAAGGGCAAGTATGACACGGGGAGCGCCGGCAGGCGAAAGCGCCTGCCCCACCTTTCCTGTCCCCCTTCCTGACGGTCGGGGTTCGGTGGGGAGTATGGAGGGCGGCCGTGCTGACAAACTAGATTGCGCTGACACCGAACCCCGACTGTAAAGGAGGGGACATGCTAACGATTTGGCTGCGACACGCTTTTTGTCCAATCCGAACGCCGGCTGAAGCCGACGCTGCAAGCTGAAGCTCGCGCCACCACCCATGGGCATATCATGAATGGGAAGGAGTGGCCCTCATGATTGAATTGCGTGTGAATGGCGCGGCGAGGAAGTTCGATGGAGATGGCGAGATGCCGCTGTTGTGGTATTTGCGCGATCTGCTGGAACTCACGGGAACCAAGTATGGCTGCGGGCTGGGGCTGTGCGGGGCTTGCACGGTCCACTTGAATGGCGCGGCGGTGCGGAGCTGCCAGACTACTATGAAGGCCGCGGCGGGGAAGACGATCACCACGATCGAAGGGCTGGCACACCATCCGGTGCAGGCGGCTTGGGAACGCGGAAATGTTCCGCAATGCGGGTATTGCCAGAGCGGGCAGATCATGCAGGCAGTGGCTCTGCTGAAAGAGAGGCCAAAGCCGACGGACAAAGACATTGACGATGCGATGCAGGGGAATATTTGCCGCTGTGGGACTTATCAGCGGATACGCGCGGCGATTAAAGTCGCGGCGGGGGTGAAGGCATGAACGCTGAACTCGTTGTTTCGCGGCGAGGATTTCTAGGCATCTTCTCGGCTGGAGCGTTCGTGCTGGCTACGAAGGCCGACGCGACTACTTGGCAGCCTAGCGTTTATCTGGGCATGGAGCCGACGGGCGTGGTGACGATTGTCGCGCATCGCTCTGAAATGGGGACGGGAATTCGCACGTCTCTGCCAATGGTGGCGGCCGACGAGCTGGATGTCGATTTCAAAAACGTCCGCGTCGAACAGGCGATCGGCGACGCGAAATATGGGTCGCAGGATACAGACGGGTCGAATTCGATCCGCAGTTTTTATGAACCTCTGCGCATTGCGGGCGCGACGGCGCGGACGATGCTGGAGCGTGCGGCTGCGGCGAAGTGGGGCGTTCCGGCGACGGAATGCAAGGGCCGCAATGAGCAAGTCACGCACGCGCCTAGCGGACGGAATATCGCCTACAAAGAGTTAGTGACGCTAGCGGCGTCACAGGCTGTTCCCAAGAAGGAAGAACTGGTGTACAAGTCTCCGGCCGAGTATCGCTACATCGGGAAGGCTCTGCCGATTGTCGATTTGCACGATTTGTGCACGGGGAAGAGCGTGTTCGGGATCGACGCGAAGATGCCGGGGATGGTCTACGCGTCGATCGAGCGGTCTCCGGTGATGGGCGGGAAGATCGCGTCGGTGGACGATAGCGAGACCCGTAAAGTGACGGGCGTTTCGCAGACGGTGACGATCGATCCGTTGAAGCCTCCATACGGATTTCAGGCGCTGGGCGGAGTCGCGGTGATCGCGGACAACACCTGGGCCGCCATGCAGGGGCGCAAGAAGTTGAAGATCGATTGGGATCTGGGCGCGAACGCGAGTTTCGATTCGGGGGCGTTTAAAAAGACGCTGCAAGATACGGCGCGGCAGCCGGGCAAAGTGGCTCGCAACGTGGGCGATGTGGACGCGGAGTTCGCCAAGGGCGGCAAGGTTCACGAGGCGGATTACTATGTGCCGATGCTGGCGCATGCGCCGATGGAGCCTCCCGCGGCGGTCGCGGAGTTCAAAGACGGCAAAGTGATTGCGTGGACGGCGACGCAGAATCCGCAAGCGGTGCAGGCGACGGTGGCGGCCGCGGTGGGGATCAAACCGGCGGACGTGACCTGTCACGTGACGCTTTTGGGCGGAGGGTTCGGGCGCAAGTCGAAACCGGATTACGTCGCAGAGGCCGCAGTGCTATCGAAGAAAATCGGTAAGCCTGTCAAAGTGGTTTGGAGCCGCGAGGACGATATTCATTTCGATTATTTCCATTCCGTCGCGGCGATGTATATGAAGGCCACGACCGATGCGAAGGGGCGGCCGACGGCGTGGCTGCAACGCAGCGCGTTTCCGCCGATTGAAATGATGTTCGGCGCAACTGCAAAGTACGGCGATATGGAGATGGGGATGGGCTGGAACGATACGCCGTTCGACATTCCGAATCATCGCGCGGAGAACGGACCGGCGACGGCTCCGGTGCGGATTGGATGGCTGCGGTCGGTTGCAAACATTTTTCACGCGTTCGCGGTGCAGTCGTTCGTGGATGAACTGGCGGCCGCGGCGAATCGGGATCGTGTCGAGTATCTTCTTGATGTGCTGGGTGCGGCGCGCGTGATCGAGTTGGGCGGAGACAAGCGGTATCCGCTGGATGTGGGCAGGTTGCGTCGCGTGGTGGAGCTGGCGGCGGAGAAATCGGGATGGGCGAAGAAGAAATCCGGAGCGGGACACGGGTTCGGCATTGCCGTGCATCGAAGCTTCCTGTCATACGTCGCGACGGTGGTGGAAGTGGAAGTCGACGCAAAGGGAAAAGTGCGGATTCCACGGGTCGATATCGCGGTGGATGCGGGGATGGTGGTGCATCCGGATCGCGTGACGGCGCAGTTCGAAGGAGCGGCGGTGTTCGGCACCAGTCTCGCGATGATGGGCGAAATTACGCTCGCGGACGGGCGCGTGAAAGAAGGAAACTTCAATAATTATCCGGTGGCACGGATGCCGGAGGCTCCGTTCGCGACGCACGTGCATATCGTCCCGAGCGACGCGCCTCCGGCGGGTGTGGGCGAACCGGGAGTGCCGGTGATCGCTCCGGCGATCTGCAACGCGATTTTCGCGGCGACGGGGAAGAGGGTAAGGGAGTTGCCAATCAGGAAACAGAAGCTGGTGTAGTATGTCCCTCCTTCACGGTTGGGAGATCGCGACGTTCCTGGCGGCGACCCTCTCTTTGACCGCTCCCGTTGGTCGCGGCTCTACAAACCGTCCGGGCTCTTGCCCGGATGGACCTATTGACAATCGGTCCGGAGGTTGCCAGAGTCCGCGCGCGATTCCCGATGGTGCTCTTGACCAATAGAACCAGGCCTGTGGACACACGAACAGGCCGATCCGGGGATCGGCCGCGGACCAGGGGGTCCGCCCCACTTGTGGGGAAAGTGAGTTTTTCTGCAATCTCCGCCAGCCTGCGCCACAGGGCCGGTGCCCAAGGGAGCATCCAGAGCACGAGTGTCGGTGAAATTTCACGCGTCGTAAAGCTCGCCAAGACAAAGTATTGAGGTATCATGCGAGATTGTCTCGCAATACCTCTTCTCTCCCGATCCTTCTTTTGTTATTTGCCGGCAGCGGGTGCGCGGCGCTGATTTATGAGGTGGTTTGGTTCCAGTTATTGCAACTGGTGCTCGGGTCGTCCGCGGTGTCGCTGGGCGTCTTGTTGGGCACGTACATGGGCGGGATGTGCGTGGGGAGCGTGCTGCTATCGCGGGTGATTTCGCGGCGCGAGCATCCGCTGCGGATTTACGGATTGATCGAGTTGGGGATCGGAGTGTTCGGGGTCGCGGTGCTGTTCGGGATTCCGATGCTGAACGGGATTTACACGGCGGCGGTCGGCGACGGATTGCCGTCGATCCTGCTGCGGGGATTGGTCGCGGCGATTTGCCTGCTGCCGCCGACCGTACTGATGGGCGCGTCGCTGCCGGCGATCGGGCGATGGGTGGAGTCGACGCCCGAAGGTATTTCGTGGTTGGGGCTATTCTACGGCGGCAACATTGCGGGCGCGGTGTTCGGGTGCTTGTTCGCGGGGTTCTACCTGTTGCGGGTCCACGATATGGGCGTCGCGACTTACGCGGCGGCGGGGATCAACGTCGCGGTGGCTCTTGCTAGTTTTTGGTTGAGGTCGAGGGCGGATTATTCTCCAGTCGAGGTACCTGCATCGAAAAGGGCAAGTGGGGCTTGGCCGGTTTACACGGCAATCGCACTATCGGGCCTGTGCGCGCTGGGTGCGGAGGTGGTGTGGACGCGGTTGCTCGCGTTGATGCTGGGGGCGACGGTCTACACATTTTCAATCATCCTGGCGGTGTTTCTGATTGGGTTGGGAATCGGGAGCAGTGGAGGATCCGTGTGGACGCGCACGCTGAAGCGTCCGCGGGTGGCGCTGGGGGCGTGTCAATTGACGCTCGCGTTCGCGATTGCGTGGACGGCATACGCGGTCGCGGACCTTATTCCGTCGTGGCCCTTTAATCCTTTGGCGGTCACGAATCCGTGGCGACTCTTTAGAATCGATTTCCTGATGTGCCTGTTCGCAATTCTGCCGCCAGCGCTGCTGTGGGGCTTGAGTTTTCCGCTGGCGCTGGCGGCGATGGCGGGGAAAGACCAAGACGACTTTAACCAAGATGGGGGTGCACTGGTCGGCAAGGTGTACGCGGCGAATACGGTGGGAGCGATTTTTGGCGCTGTCGGATTTAGTATCGTGCTGATCCCGTGGGTGGGAACGCAGGGGTCGCAACAAGCTCTCATTGCGCTGTCGGTGGTGGCGGGGCTCGTCATGTTTCATAAGGCGGGGTTGAGTGGGGCAGGGTATTTCGCTGTGGGCGCGGCTACGCTGGTCACGATTTTTCTTTTTTACACGGTTGAGGAAGTGCCGTGGCTGGCGATCGCGTATGGGCGGCGGATGTCGTTGCAGACGGCGCCGGGGAAACCTCTTTATATCGGGGAGGGACGCAATTCGTCGGTGGTGGTTTCGCGGCTGGAGGGCGGGCAGATCTATTTTCACGTCAGCGGAAAAGTGGAGGCGTCGACGGAGCCTTACGACATGCGGCTGCAACGCATGCTGGGGCACATACCGGCGCTGATTCACGAGAAACCGAAGTCGGTACTGGTGGTCGGGTTTGGCGCGGGTGTTACGGCGGGGACGTTCGTGGTGCATCCTGATATTGAGAACATCACGATTTGCGAGATCGAGCCGCTGATCCCACAGGCGTCGTCGAGATATTTCGCGACGGAGAATCACGATGTGTTTCACGATCGCCGGACGCGGATGATTTACGACGACGCGCGGCATTTCGTGCTGACGACGAAGGAGAAATTTGACATTATTACGTCGGACCCAATTCATCCTTGGGTGAAGGGCACGGCGACGCTGTACTCGAAAGAGTATTTCGAGCTGGTGAAGAAGCATCTGAATCCGGGCGGTGTAATTACGCAGTGGGTACCTCTTTATGAGAGCGACTTCGAAACGGTCAAAAGTGAGCTCGCGACGTTTTTTGACGTTTTTCCGAAGGGAACGATCTGGGGCAACGACATCAGCGGCGAAGGCTACGATCTGGTGTTGCTGGCGCAGGCGGAGCCGACGAAAATAAATCTGGATGCTTTAGATCAGCGCCTAAGGCGCGACGATCACAAGTTAGTCGCGCGGTCGCTGGCCGAGGTGAATTTCCATACCGTTCCGCAACTGCTGGGAACTTATGCGGGGCAGGCATCGGATCTAAAGAGCTGGTTGGAGGGGGCGCAGATCAATCGGGATTTGAATCTGCGATTGCAGTATTTAGCTGGAATGGGCCTGAATTACGATAAACCGGGGTACATCTACAGCGAGATGCTGACGCGGAGGAAGCCTGCGCCCGAGATTTTCTCCGGCTCCGGCGAGAACATTGCGGCATTTCTCGCTTCGGTCGGTCAGCCGTGAGCTTCGAACAGAAGGCTCATGCAGGTGACTCCTGCCTCGGCCTTTTGCAGTTCGGAGACGTCGATGGGAAGTACGTCGAAGCCTGAGGATTCGAGGATTTCACAAGTGTGGGGGAAGCTTGATGGCACCAGGAGTTTGGTGCCGATGGGAAGCACGTCGGCGGCGGAGGGCTCGTTGCCGGCGACATCGATGATCTTGAAATCGCGGAAGGCTTTCGCGTCGATCCATTTGCGATTGGCGAGGATCACGTCGCTGCCGGCCCAGCATGCTCCGCTTTTGAGATGTAAGCAGCCCTGGACTTCCACGGGGACGACGTGATAGCCGAAGGGTTTGAGAAGATCCGCCAGTTGTTCGACGCCTGCGCGGTTGGTGCGTTGTGAGAGGCCGACGTATAGCGCGTTGCCGACGTGCACGACGTCGCCGCCTTCCAGGGTCGCTGGGTCGAGGATGTAGCGGGTGCCGCGAAAGGGCGATAGAGCCTGTGCGATGCTCTGGGTCTCGCCGCGTCGCGACTCGGCTCCTGGGCGCGCGATGATCGCGACCTCATCGAGTACTATTGCCGCGTCCTCAACGAACACGCTATCGGGAAACTCAGGATCGGCTGGGAGGGAGACTACATGCACGCCTAGCTCGGTGAGACACGCTTCGTAGGCGCGATGCTGCTCGATTGCTTTCGCGACGTCGATCGGTTGACGGTCCAGGAACGTCAGTTCGCAAGCGGCGAAGTTCGGACTTACTTGTCTGGTCAACGCCCGCAGCATTCAGGTCACTATGATAAGACAAGAGTGGTAATTCGCTGGTTGATTCGTTTCGTGAAATGGTCGCTGCTGTTCGTGGCGGGACTGTATTTATTCTGGATTTCCACGCTGGTGATGTTGAAGTTCGTGGATCCTCCCACAACGGGTGTCCAGCTTCAGCGTTACTTCGAAGCCAAGATCGACGGCAAGCCGTATCACAAGAAGATTGTCTTCAAACCGCTTTGGCAGATATCGCCGCAGTTGCAGCACGCCGTGATTGCGTCTGAGGACGGGCGATTTTATATTCATCACGGCGTGGACTGGGAAGAGACGCGAAAGGTCGCGGAGGCTAGTGAAGAGAATGGAAAGCTTGGGCGCGGCGCGTCGACTATTACGCAGCAGCTCGTTAAGAATTTGTTTTTCACGACGCATCGGAACCCTTTGCGGAAGGCCTTTGAATATACGCTTGCGCCGCTGGCGGACACCATTCTCGGGAAGCAGCGCGAGTTGGAACTCTATCTGAACATCGTCGAGTGGGGGCCTGGGGTATGGGGCGCGGAGGCTGCGTCGCAGTATCACTATCACACTTCCGCGGCGAAGCTCGACCGCGAGCAGGCGGCGAGACTCGCGGCGTGTTTGCCTTCGCCTCGCAGAAGAAGACCTGCACGGATGAATGATTTCAGCACGTCGATTATGGATCGGATGCGGATGATGGATTGGTAAGACGTTTAACTGAGCTTGCGGCGAAGAAAATCGAGAGCGGTCTGCGCGGCCGTGATTCGCACGCGAGTGCGATCGCCGGGGAGTTGAACGCGGCGCGCTTCCGCTGGCTGATCGGGACCGGCGAATCCGAGGATGACCGTGCCGACAGGAGCTCCGGTGGCGCTTTCGGGACCTGCTTCACCGGTGACGGAGATTGCGTAAGTCGAGCCGGTGTGTTTGCGCGCGCCCTCGGCCATGGCACATGCGACTTCTTCGCTGACGGCGGTGTGCGCGTCGAGAAGTTGCCGATTCACGCCGAGCAGTTGCTCTTTCATGAAATCGCTATAGGCCAGAAAGCCGCCGACGAAGTATTTCGAGCTTCCCGCGATGGCTGTGATGCGCTGTCCCAGCATGCCTCCGGTGCAGCTTTCGGCGACGCTTAACGTTGCGCTAAGTTTGACGAGCATCGCGCCGATGACGGCTTCGAGCGCGTCGCCATTGCGCGAATAAATGCGGTCGCCGAGCAACGCTTCGATGGGCGGACAGACCTCGTCCAGCAGTGCTTCGGCTTCCGCGGCTGTCGTGCAGCGGGCGCGCAGATGGATTTGGATGTCGCTGGGAGCGGCGAGAATCGTAGTCACAGGATTCGTATAGTTCGTATATACGGGCGCGATCAATTGATCGAGATCGGATTCGCCCATTCCGGCCACCCGATAGAAGCGAGCGCGAATCACTTGCGCGGGAAGGCGGAGCGCGAGGCGCGGCACGCAGTGATCGGTGAACATCGGCTTCATCTCATGAGGAGGGCCGGGGAGCAGCATCGCGACGCGATTGTGGTGCTCCAGCCACTGGCCGCACGCGGTGCCGTTGGGATTAGGGAGAGCCTCCGCGCCATCGACCGCGTATGCCTGGCGCAGATTGATCTCCGCCATTTTTCGATTCATGCGGCGAAAACGTTCCGCGATGGCGTCGCGCAGGTCTTCTCGAAAAATCAGCTTACGGCCTGTTGCCGCGGCGACGGCGTCACGGGTCAGATCGTCCTCGGTTGGGCCGAGGCCTCCGGTGAGGATCACGATCTCTACACGCGCGAGCGCTTCGCGAATCGAGGCGGTGAGGAGGTCGCGATCGTCGCCTACGACCATCTTGCGACGCACTTCGACACCGAGTGCGTTGAGCTGGTCAGTGAGGAAAAGAGAGTTGGTATCGACGCGCTGCGAGGTGAGCAGCTCCGAACCAACGGCGATGATTTCGGCTTCGGCCATTCCAGACTTCTATATTGGCAGGGCATGGCCCTGCCCCACAATTACAGCTTGGAGTCGATCGCTCCCCTGCGGTCGCGGCTCGGTAGAGTTTGAGCGTAGTATCAGGGGAGCCGACAGCCTTCGATGCCGACATCGACGCGATAGATGGAATTATTGGTCGCCAGAATCATCGATTTCGACGGCGCGAAGGCCAGGCCTACGATGGCGGGACCGGAGAGAAACAGCTCCGCTTTCGCGTCGGGCGCGATGCGGACGATGCCTCGGCGGCCTTCGAGCGATGCCGAAACGTACAAGTTGCCCTTCGCATCGAACGCCATGCCTTGCGGGCGGCCGAGGCCGCGGTAAAACACGCCGACATGTCCGTCCGTCGTGATGCGCTGCACGGCATCGAAGCTCGATGTGGTGGGACCGGTGACGTAAAGACACTGGTCGGGGCCGAAGGCCAGGTGATACGCGGCAATGGACGGCTCGATGGTGGCGAAGACGTAAATCTGGCGCTCGCGGCTGATTTTGAAAATGGTCCCGCTGCGGTCGCCGACGTAGAGAAAATCCTGGTGGTCGAATGCGATGCCGGTGGCGACGCCCATTCCTTCGACGTAGACGGCGAGGTTGCCGCCGGACGAGA
Source organism: Bryobacterales bacterium (assembly GCA_003170295.1). Taxonomy (GTDB): domain Bacteria; phylum Acidobacteriota; class Terriglobia; order Bryobacterales; family Bryobacteraceae; genus Palsa-187. Next base: position 91,637 of record PNAJ01000050.1, read on the forward strand.
CCTGATAGACGACGCCATCGTGACGGCTGGACGCGTAGAGCACGCCCTCGGCATCCATGGCGAGTCCGGTAGCGTTCATCAGATCGGAGACGAGGGGGCGCGCGTGATGATGCGTATCGATTTTATAAATCGACACGGGAGCCTTCTGGCCGGGCGATCCGCTGAACGTCGTATAGATGTTGCCGACGCGGTCGACGACTGGATTCGAAACGGGATGCAGGCTGTCGGCGACGAGAATACCGACGTCGCACTTATAGGGCGCGTTGCCGACAGTCATATCGCCCGCTGGCGCGCCATCCGGCACGCGGGCGATGACGAACGAATCCGAGCCAATGACGATGGGCGCGGAAAGCTCGCCGAATTTCACATGTGGACGGTCCGCGCCGGCGAGGCCTTTTCCGCGAATCTGAAATTCACCGCCGGGAATGGCGGCCGCGGGCGACACTTCTGAAATCTGCGGACCGTTTGGTGATTTACGAAATGCCATAAAGAAACTTACTAATTGAATTGTTCCATCCAGCGAGGTACAACACAAGCGCCGCGTAAACGCCGGCGAGCACGTCGTCCATCACAATGCCGGTTCCGCCGGGCAATCGTTCGAGCTGACGGACCGGCCAGGGCTTCCAGATATCGAAGGTGCGGAACAGCAGAAATGCTACGATCCATGCGCCAGGCGCGTACCTGAGAGCTCCCGCGAGCGCGATCCACTGGCCGACCACTTCATCGATCACGACGATCTGCGGGTCCTTGCGTCCGACTTGCAATGCCGTACTGCCCGCCGACCAGATGGCCGGTGCAAGCAGGATCAATGCGAGCAGCGCGAAGAACCACGAAGGCTGGTGGCGCAGCGGCCACGCGACGAGGAGCGCTCCGAGGGATCCAACGGTGCCCGGACCTTTAGGGGCGTACCCGCATCCGAACCAGGTGGCGAGGACGCGCGCAAACGTCTTCAATTATCCTCGTCATCGTCTGGGCCAGGGAGGTGCGAAAGGTCGGCGGGCGCGGAGATGACGTACTTTTCCGAGGCCCAGTTACCTAAATCGATCAGGCGGCAGCGTTCGCTGCAAAAGGGCATCTCGGGATTATCGAGGGTTACGTCCTTTTTGCAAATCGGGCATTTCATACCAAAGATATTTGAAGTAGTTTTTCCTGCGAGGCGGTGCGGGGCGTGTCCACCAGTTCGCCTGTCAGATCGTAATCGTGAGCCTCGGTGACGCGCATCGTGCGCATGTCGCCGGATTTAAGAGGCTGCTCGCCCGGGTCCGAGATATAGCAAACGCCGTCGATTTCCGGGGCTTGTGTCGAAAGGCGGGCTTGCCAGACCAGATCGGAGTCGGCGGATGGGCCCTCGATCAGGACGCGGAATTCTCGGCCGATCAGGGCGCGATTCCGTTTGCGCGAGATTTTTTTCTGGATCGCCATCAGATGACGCTTCCGATTGTAAATCGTCTTGGCGTCGACTTTTTGATCTAGCCCGAAACTCTTGCTGGTGTCTTCATCGGAATAAGAAAAGACGCCGAGGCGATCGAACTGCGCGGCTTCGGCGAACTGGCAGAGGGTTTCGAAGTCCTGCTCGGTCTCGCCCGGGAAACCTGCGATCATGCTGGTCCGAATCGCGACGCCAGGAATGGTCGCGCGGATGCGTTCGATCAATTTGAGGAAGATGTCGCCACTGGCGCCGCGCTTCATGCGCTTCAGAACAGGGGCGCTGGCATGCTGCAAGGGCATGTCGATGTATTTCACGAGCGACTCGTGCTCGGCGATGGTATCGAGCAGTTTCTGCGTCACCTTGTTGGGATAGCAGTACAGGAAGCGGACCCATTTTTCGTATTCGGTTTCGATTTGCGCCAGGCGCGCTAGCAGGGTCGCGAGGCCGTCCTTCATGCCGAAATCTTCGCCGTAGCAGGTGGTGTCCTGGCCGATCAGGTTGATCTCGCGCACGCCTTGCGAAAACAGGCGCGTGGCTTCGGAGATCACCGACTCAAAACGGCGGCTGCGGAATTTGCCGCGATATTGAGGAATCACGCAGAAGGTGCAGGGATGGTCGCAGCCCTCGGCGATTTTGATGTACGTGAAATGGCTGGGCGTCGAGAGAACGCGGGGGGTCAGGTCGTGATAGAGGTACGCTTCGAGAGGATTGTCCCCTTGGTTAACGACGGGCGTCAGGCCTTCGCAGAGCGCCGTGATGCGCTCCAGCTCATTGGTGCCAATCACCGCGTCCACTTCCGGCATGTCTTTCTGAATGTCTGCGCGGTAACGCTCGACCAGGCATCCGGCGACGATCAGACGCTGCGCGCGTCCGGTTTTCTTGTACTCGGCCATTTCGAGAATGGTGTCGACCGACTCCTGCTTGGCGGGATCGATGAAACTGCACGTGTTGACGACGATGACGTCGGCGTCGGAGGGATGCGGGGTCAATTCGTGACCGCCCGCGACGAGCTGGCCCATCATCACCTCGGTATCGACGAGGTTCTTCGGGCATCCAAGACTGACAAAACCGATTTTCAAAATAGATTCCTGCTGAGGCGGGCTAACTGCAATGATAGCAAAGCTTCTGATCGCTCCCTGTGGTCGCGGCTCGGTAGGCGCCGGCTGGATGGGATCGGTACGCTTGCGGGGCGCGACATTCGGCCGTTTGTCCGCATGCTACGCATGGCGGTTCAGCGGCGGCTGGGCAACGATAGAAATGGAAACGCAACCGGAAGAGCCGCCTCGAAAGGGCGGCTGCCGCCAAAATTGGCCACCCCACAAGAGGCGAGCCACTGGTTTTCCGCTAGATGTGACACTGGGACAGGCCGCGCTTTTCGAGGTATTGCTGATGGTACTCCTCGGCGCGCCAGAACTCGGTGGCGGGTGATATCTCAGTTACTATGGGCCGCGGAAAACGGCTTTGCGCGGCGTCGCGAGAGGCCTTCGCCTGCGCTTCCTGCTCCGGAGAATGATAGAAGATCGCGGAACGGTATTGTGTGCCGACATCGGGGCCCTGGCGATTCAGCGTGGTCGGGTTGTGATTATCCCAGAACACTTCCAGGATGTCGTGATAGCTCACCACCTCGGGATCAAACGTTACTTCGAGCACCTCGGCGTGTCCGGTCGAATCCGTACAGACGTCTTTATATGTGGGGTTTTTCAGCTTGCCGCCCATGTAGCCGACTTGCGTGGATTTCACGCCAGCAAGCCTCCGGTACGTCGCTTCGACGCCCCAAAAACATCCCGCACCTAAGGTCGCTTTTTCCAACATGGCTACTTCTATTATGGCTTCAGAATGGTGACGACGACAGGGGCGCTGTTTTGTGCGGTTGCTAGCGACCGAACCTCCATCACTACTTGGCCGGGGCGCATGGTGGAGGGGATCTGCCCGGCGATCTGACCGCTGGCGGTTTGGAGCAAGGGGATCGCGACGTTATTCATCACTACGCAGGAGCCGCCCAAAACCGTGGGAGCCGGCAAAGCAGTTGCGGTGGCTGCGGTGGCGAGGTTCGATCCATTGATCGTCACAAATGAACCAGGCCTGAAGGCCGTGGTGCCGTCGACCGAATTGACGATGGCGTGCGTCGCGGCGAGCGCTGGCGTGGTGGCCGCGCTTGTGGGCGTAAGCGGAATCACGCTCAATCCGGAAAGCGTCAGCGCGTAGGCCGTGCCTTGGGAATCTACCACCATCTGTCGCGCAGGCATGGATACGGGAGTGTTTCCGAAGACGCTGGCGAAGTACGAGACCGGCGGATTTTCCGGCACGCGGAATGTCGATGTGACGCCGCCGGTTAGCACGTTCACCACTTCGAGAGTGGTATGCGTGTCGGACGTTATGGCGGTCGTCAGGTTCAGGCGAACTGGCGTGGTCAAACGAGCGAAATTATTCTGATCGACCGGCGTGACCGCGGCCACGTTGCGCGGTCCCGTGGTCGATATGGTGATCCCGCCTCCGCCGCCGGGCGTGGGAGGCATGATCGTGACGCTTCCCGTGCTCACGTTACCGCCAACGGGCGTCAGCGAGTTGTTCATTACCAGGCCGTTCGCGAGCAGAAAACTCGCGTTTGGCGCAGCACCCACCGGCCCGTAATACCCGGAGATCGGCGCTGTCGTTCCGAACAAAGGAGCCGAAGCGGTGAAGCTGTCCGACAACGCGTCATAAAGATAAGTGACGCCGGTTCCGCCGAGCAGAACGATGGAGGTGCCGTCGGCTGAAGCGATCATGCTCGATCGATTCGCGGTCGATAGCGCTGTTTGCGCGCCTGCCGCGGTGACGCCGGTGACGTTGGTTCCCACGCGCGGGACGGCGTTGTTCCCGATCACTTCCCAGAGGGAGCCGCTGATGGTCGTCTGGGTTGGGGTAGTTGGTTGCAGCATCACGAATTGCAATCCGCTCAGTCCTATCGCCATGGTGTGCACTGAATTCACGTTGGCGCTTCCCAGGCGAGGGATCGGAGGGAAAGTGACCGAGCCGGTCACGAGCTGCTGCGTCAGGTCGACAATCGCGATCGATTCGCCGCCGGTATTGGCAACGTACAGCGTCGAACCGTCGAGCCCCATCGCCATCTGGTGCGGAAGCTGCCCGACCGGGATCGGCGTCAGGAAGGTGCGCTTCTGCGTGTCGAAAACTTCGATGCGGTTGTAGCCGGAGTTGGTGATGTAGAGCAGATTCCGAGGCTCATCGAGCACGATGTCCTGCAGACCTTCCGTTGCGGAGTTGGGCACCGTTGGAACCGGATAGATTTGCCCGCGCTGCGTGGAATCGCGGTAATTCATGTACACGAGAATGGTGTTCGGGATATTGATCGCGTTCGGCGAGAGTAGATTTACGGCTAAGCCTGCGCCGGTGTTGGTGGCCACGGTGCCGGTTCCGGCGCCGGTGTAGAGATTCGTGCCCGGCGTCCGGACGACGCTCGAACGACCCGGATCCATGGTGAAGGTAATGGTCGACGGCGCAAGTCCGCTGGATGCCGTCGCGACGATGGCCGTCGCCAGGGTCTGCGGCACCGCGAACGTCAGCGTTCCACCGCCGACATTGTTGATCTTGAGAGAACCCTGCGCCACGCCCGGATTGCAACTGTCCTGCGCCAGGAACACAGTGGTCGATTGCGGCATCAGGATCGGGTATGTATACAGATTTCCCAGTGGCAAGTGGATCATGCCGGAACTGGATAAGGCCCATGCCTGCGAGCCATCCGACGTGATGACGAATTTCGACAGCACGCTCTCCGGAAGATTGATTCCGAGCGAGATCGCGAGCGTATGAGGATCGGAAATCAGCAGTGTCGACGCCGAGGTCGTGGCGTTGGTGCTGTTATTGAAGGCGCTGTAAAGCGTGGTTCCGTCCGCGGAAAAGACACTGCCGCCGAAGTTCGTTGTGTTGCTGAAGGGCGTGGCCATCGGGAAAGGAGCGTTGGCAGTATTCTGCTGCGCGATCACGTTCAGATTCGCCGTTCCATAAAGGGTGAAGCCCGCCATGAACGACGCGGCGTCGGGGGACATCGACATGGTGCTCGATGAGCCCGTGACCGTACGGCTCTGTAGCACCGTTCCGGAGTCGACCTCGTACTGATAGGCAACCGTCGACGCACCGTTCGATATCACGCTTACGCCGATGATGTACTTGCCATCTGGCGTCCGCTGAAGTCTTCCATTGAAGGGCGTGATAGGACGAGGGAACGTCGTCGCGTTGAGCGAAGGAGGCGTGACTGCCGCTGGAGGAAACTGCACTGCCAGCACCTGCTGCGCGCTGGATTGAGTTCCGTCGTAGATCAACAATGTGTTCGCCGTACTCGTGCTGGAGCCATCGGTTGAAATCACCGCGCGCCCGTCGAGTCCCACCGCAACGCCTTCAGGAGCCGCGGGCAGCGCCACATTGGTGATTACCGAGCCGAATCCCGACGCCAGGCTGATCACGCTCAACGTCGAACTGTCGTGATTCGTCACGTAAAGCAACGCGTTGTCCATCGACATCGCAGCGGCGAGCGGACGAGTCCCCACGGTAATCGACCCGAGCATGGTTTGCTGGTAATAATCCCAGACATCGATGCGATTGCCGGAGGAAATCACCAGATACAGGCGGGAGCGGCTCTCATCGAGTACGATATCGCTCGGAGTCGTGCCCAGGCGCACTACATCCCCGAAGGTCGCTTGCGCTTGCGTGAGCGGAAGCAATCCACCGAACAAAGAAGCCATGAAGACGGAACGAAGGAAATTATTCAATTGCAAACCGGCCTCTACATAAGATACGCTAATGCCAATCCTCTTAAGGTTACTAGTTGTTGACGAAGCCCGCAGCTGTGGGTGTACGTTAAGGATCGATCGACGTTGTCTAAACTGCGAGTCGCAAACCAGACGAGAGGGCGCGTGCTTGCCGATCGTGCCGATATCGCCAATACCGGCGCCAAGCGCCGCACCGGACTCTTGAAGCATACTGGCCTGAAACCAGGCGAGGGATTGTGGATCGCGCCCTGCGAAGGGGTCCATACGTTTGGAATGAAGTTTCCGATCGACGTAGTTTTCCTGAGCCGTAAGAAGCTGGTGCTGAAAACTCGTCCTGATATGGGGAAGCGCCGCATCTCGTTCAGCCTGCGCGCTTATTCCGTTCTTGAGCTGCCGGCCGGGACGCTGGCGGAGACAGGCACGGTCGCCGGGGACCAACTGGAATTCGAGAAATACGATGGATAAACGATTGCTATTGCCGGCGCTCTTAATCCTCGCGTGCGCATCCTGCACGCATCAGGTGCAAACCGCGTCGATGGCATCGCCCCATACGAAGACTCATGCACTTCTGATGCGGCAGGTCGAAAACGCCGTCGATTTGGGCGATGGCGACGTCGAAGCGCGCCGCTGGCGGCAGAGACTGGTGGCGAATATCAACGATTTGGACGCGCGGCTCGCGTTGGCACGGCTGTACGCGAGTCGAGGATTGCCGGAGTTGGCGATTGAACATTACCGGATGGCGGCGGCCTTGAATCCCGATTTGCCGGGAGTCACGCTACTGCTCGCGAAGTCCCTTCGCGATATGAATGAGCCTGTGGAAGCGTCGCGCGTCGTCGTTGGATTCACGTCGAAGCATCCGAAAGAGAGCTGGGAGCTGCTGTCTCTTCAGGGAATTCTCGAAGACGAGCAGGGACGCTTTAAGCAGGGCGAGACGGCCTATCGTGCGGCGCTGGGGATCGATTCTTCCCAAAGCTCGCTGCACAATAATCTTGGGTACAACCTATTATTGCAAGGTAATGCAGAAACAGCGGCGGTTGAGTTTCGCAAGGCCATCGCGATCGATCCGCGCTCCGCCATCGCTCACAATAATCTAGGGACGGCTCTGATGTGGGCCAAATCCGGCAAGTCGGAACAGGCGTTTGCGGAATGGCGGAGATCGTCCGATCCGGCGGCCGCGCACAACAATCTGGCCGCGATATTTCTGGAACAGGGGCATTACGCGGAAGCGCGTCAGGAGCTGGCATCGGCGTTCGAGTTCCGGCCCAACTATCCCGCCGCGCTTGCGAATTTGAGATTAGTGGCCGCCGCCGATGGAGGTCCCGCGACACCGCCTCCGTCTGGTCCGAACGTAAACCTTTGGAAGCGGGTGACGTCAGGCCTAACTAAAGCTATGATTGGGAAACCTGCGGACCCGGCGGTAGTTGCGCAGAAGTAATATTGATAGGGGGTTTCATGAAGAAATTATTCATTCGGCTGGCAAGGGATGAGCAGGGGCAGGACCTGGTCGAGTACGCGTTGATTGTCGCGGCCGTGGGGCTCGCGCTGATCACCACCGTGAATCAGCTTTCCTCTGCAATCGTCAGCTTGTACTCCAGCATTACGACAGGCTTGGCGAGCATTGGCGCCGGCGGAGCCTAGAACCGCCGCGGCGGATGTGGCGGCCGCGACCGCGCCCTTCGCGTTGCCGGACATGGCCACGCTGATGGCGGTGCTGACCCTGGTCTTTTGCCTGTTCGTATTCGACGGCGGACGTAAATTGTTTCGCGATTCCGACACGGGCTGGCACATTCGCACCGGCGAGCGCATTCTCATGACCCACGCCTTGCCTCGCAACGATCCATACTCCTTCTCGCGTCCCGGTGCGTCTTGGGTTGCCTGGGAATGGGGATCGGATGTCCTGATGGGTCTTGCGCATCGGATTGACGGACTCCGGGGTGTTACAGCGATGTTTGCACTGGTGATCGCCGCCTGCACCTGGCTATGGTTTCGCCTGCATTGGGCCGTCGGCGGAAATTTCTATATCGCGTGCGCCCTGATGCCGCCGATGATCAACACTGCGAGCCTGCACTGGCTTGCCCGTCCGCACGTGTTCAGTTGGTTGTTCATGATCTCCGCTTTGATATATGCCGAGCGCGCGCCCCGTCGTTTCGGATTCCCTCAGGCGCTCGCGATTGCGGGAGCGACCGCGCTGTGGGCGAATCTGCACGCGAGTTTCTTCTTCGCTCCGTTGATCGCATTGATTTTCGCAGTCTCACACTTTGTTGGGCCGCTGATTTGGAATCTTGATCGAGCAGTCGAGTTCGCGCGCGCCCGCTGGTTTCTGCTCGCGGCCGGAGCGGCGATGGCCGGTAGTTTCGTGAACCCCTACGGGTGGCGTCTGCACACGCATCTCGCGTCGTACCTGATGAATGGCGAACTGCTCGACCGCGTCGCCGAATTTCAGAGCTTCAATTTTCACGCGGCGGGTTCCGCGCAGCTTTTGGCGACGCTCGCGCTGGCCGCAATGGGCGGTACGCTGGCGCTGGCACAGAAGAACGTCGCGCATTTTTTACTGGCGGCGATTTTCGGATTGGCTTCTCTCCGATCGGCCCGGGCGCTTCCTTTGGTCGCATTGCTGATTCTTCCCTTGGCCAACGCGGCGTTCACTAACTCGCTTCGCTCGATGCACCAACTCAGGCCTAGCGTTGCAGAGTGGCTCGATCATGCGATGATTTACGCGCATCGCACGCTGGTGCTCGACCGGAGACTCAACGGCGCGTACTTTGCGATTGTCGGAATCGCCGCCGCGCTGTTGGCGTTGCGAATCCCGGCCGCTGCGGCTTGCATCGGATTTCCCGCCGACGAATTTCCCATCGCCGCCTCTGCCGTGATCGAAAAACTTCCTTCCGATGCCCGCCTGTTCGCTCCCGATAAGTACGGGGGCTATCTCATTTATCGATTTAACGGCGCTCGAAAGGTTTACTTCGACGGCCGCAGCGATTTCTACGGGGCCGCGTTCATGAAGCAATACATAGAATTGGTGGAGGTACGGCCGGGATGGCAGGAAATCCTGCGCTCCCTGCACTTCACGCACGCCCTGCTGCCGAATCGCTATTCGCTCGGCGCCGCGCTCGATCAGGCTGGTTGGAAGACTCTCTACAAAGACAACGTCTGCACGCTTCTGGAGGCCAGATAGTGGATCGTCAAAAAATAATTTTGATCTTCGTCGGCGCATGGATCTCCGCCGCACTGCTGACGTGGTTTCTCTACGCGACCACCAAGGCTCCGCGCTCCGAAAAGATGGTCGCGATCGCCGCGGCCGCGCGAGACATGCCCGCTGGTACGCGTCTGCAGATTGGCGACGTGAAAATGGTTCGCCTTCCCGAAAAAGATGTGCCGAAGGCCGCGGTACTCGATCAACTGATGGTGATGGACCGGCCTCTGCTGTTTCCGGTCGGTGCGAATGAAGCGATCATTTCGAATAAAGTCGCCAGCGCGGCCGGTCCCGAAGGATTGCCCGCTCTGATCGAAATCGGCAAGCGAGCCGTCTCCGTTCCCATCACCGATGGAAGCGGCGTAGCCGGCATGATCCAGCCGCGCGCGCATGTCGACGTATTGTTCACCAAGCCCGGCTCGGTTGCGGAAGCCGTCACGACTACGATTCTTGAGGACGTGGTCGTACTCGCGATGGGCCGTACCACGGAAGTGGCAACGACATCTCCGACAACTGCGGTGAGTACAGCCCCACGTCCGACCACGCAAGCCGCGACGCTGCTCGTCACTCCGGAGCAGGCGAGAAAACTCGAGCTGGCAAAAAATCAAGGAAAGATCAGCCTGGCGCTACGCAATCCGCTCGATCATACGAGTGCAAAGGATCAGTCGGCCACAACTTCAGACCAGTTGTACGCGGGCTTTAACCCGAAGCAAAATACGCCCAACCTGCGCGACGACCGCGTGTGGAACCAACTGAGCGCCAAACCCGAGAAAAAAGAGTCACCCGCACCCAGGCATATCATCGATGTCTATCGTGGCGACAAACACGTGCAGGAAATATTTCAATGATGCTGCGCTCAATTGCGCTCCTGATTATCGTCTCCGCCAGCGCCGCCGACGTCGGCCGCCAAGTCTCTCTTATTGTCGGCAAAGGCGAGTTGATTCAGTTCGGCAACGACCTTATCAAAGTGGTTGTCGCGGAACCGAAGATCGCCGACGCTGTGGTGGTCTCGCCCAGAGACGTCATGGTGACCGCGAAAAGCGTGGGCCACACGACGCTCGTGATCTGGGAAACGGGTTCGACGCCCGTACGCTACGAGATCGCGGTCGTCACCGACACCAGCGAACTCGATCATATGCACGCCACGCTGGCCGGGGAGTTGAAGGCCGCGCTGCCGGATGCCTCCGTGCAATTCAGCGGCAATGCCGAGACGCTCGTGTTGACGGGCAAAGCCGGGTCGGGAGATCAGTCGAAAAAAGCGGAAGCCATTGCGTCGGCGCACTCGAAAAAAGTCGTCAATATGATTCAGGTGCCGCCAGCGGCCGAGCCTCGCCAGATCATGTTGTCCGTCAAATTCGCGAGCGTCGACCGCACCGCGCTCTCGCAGCTCGGCTTCAATCTGTTCAGCCGAAATGGAGTGACGATTGGGTCCACCAGCACGCAGCAGTTCACCGGTCCTCTATTTTCGCAGCTCAACAACGGCGGCACTCCGGCGGCCAACGTGTCGAATCCGCTCAACCTGTTCCTGTATCGCCCCGACCTCGGCATCGGACTGACCCTACAGGCGCTGTTGCAGCAGAACCTGGCGCAGATTCTCGCGGAGCCGAACCTGATCGTGCTCGAAGGTTCAGAGGCAAGCTTCCTTGCCGGCGGTCAATTTCCTTATCCCACCATCACGTCGACTCCCACCGGCAGCGGCATCGCTCCGGTCGTGACTATTCAGTTCAAGAAGTATGGCGTGCAGCTCAATTTCACTCCGACGATCACGTCTTCCGGAGCCATTAATTTGAAGGTGAAGCCGGAGGTCAGCACGCTGGACTACACCAACGCCGTAACCGTCGACGGCTTTCAGATTCCCGCGCTTTCCTCGCGGAGCGCTGAAACCGAGGTGAATTTGAGAGATGGTGAGAGCTTCGCCATCGCGGGGCTGATCGACAATCGCGTCACGCAGATCCTCAATAAAGTGCCGGGCCTGGGCGACATTCCGATTCTCGGGCAGCTCTTCCGCAGCCGGTCGACTGAAAAGACCTCGACGGAACTGGTCGTGGTGGTGACGCCGCATTTCGTGAAACCGCTGCCGGCCAGCGATAAGCCAAAAATGCCCGACATCGTCGTGCCCTTTCTACCCTCGGTCGAGGAGCGAAAAGCGGCCAAGGATAACAAAGACAAAAAGAAACCGGAGTTTGTAGGACCTCGTGGACACCAGGTTCCCAATCTGTAGATCGCGAACTCAGCGCGGCGCAAGCGCTCTGCAGCTCCTCGTTATTCTTGTGCCCGTACTTTTCGGACTCATTGGATTCGCCATCGATCTCGGCATTTTATACGTCGTAAAAGGCGAATTGAAAACCGCCGCGAACTCCATGGCGCTTGCCGCCGCGCAACAGCTCATTGGGACCGATGTCGCGACCGATGCGGCCAACGCTGCCGCGCAACTCACGGTTCAGAACGGCGCGAACGTCGGCAATAAGTATGGCTTCAATGGACTCGCGATCGGGCAAACGAACGGCACTCTCGATAGCATCGTGCCTCCGCCGGCCTACTTTGCAGCCGCGGCCGATGCCATCGCGGCCAATGGAAATGGGGGCGCGGGTGGGGTCGGCGGAGCGCAAGCCAAGTACGCGACCGCCACCGTGACCGGCCAGATCCCTCTGGTCTTCTGGAATTTTCTGCCGATCGTGACCAGCAGGAACCTCACGGTTGTGGCGACTGCTGTCGCTGGCATCAGCGCGCCCCTCTGCACCGCCTGCGGTATCGAACCATTCGCCGTCGCTACCATCGACCAGAACGACACTACCAACTTCGGCTACACGCTGAACGAACTGTACTCGTTCACCTATTTGTGCAGCGGCGTGCCGGTGCCTGCTCCCCTGGCAGGCGCCGCGCAAGTGCTCAACTATGTTCTGCTGAATCGTCTGGACCCCAACGCGGTCGTCTATCCCGACGAAGGCTCGCAGATATTTCGCGACGGCGCGGGAGGTTTGCCCGGCAACACCAGTAGCGCGCAAGCCTGCTTCGTCATTAACAACAACGAGCTGATCTGGGCGAACGCCGCGCCCGTCGCCTGCTCCGCTGCCGCGCCTGCCGCCGTGGTTACAAATGCCCTTTGCGGCCTCGATACGCGATTTGAATTGTCGGCCAATCCCGCGTGCCAGGCCATCGCTGGTTTCGATACTCTTTCCACGATTTATCCCGCCGACACCGATCTCAATTCGTACACTACCTATACCGATTACACCGGCGACGGCCGCCGCATTATCACGATCCCGATTGTCGACGCGATCTCCGCCACCGCCAGCATGACCGTGCTCGGATTCCGGCAGTTTCTCGTCATGCCCGCTCAAGGCGGGACCGCGATTAACCCCGACGATCCGAATGGCCGCTTCGTCGCGATGTACATCGGCAGCGTTGCGCCGGTGAAGCAGGGTCGATTCGACGGGTGCCAGCAGGCGGCGGGCCCCGGAAAGGTGGTTCTGCACCAATGAATCGCAAGGGCGGCGCTTTGATCGAATCCGTGATGATGATGCCGGTGCTGCTCAGCCTCCTCATCGGCACGGTCGAGCTCGCGCGCGTCTTTTACACCTACTACACGCTCGAAAAAGTGATGTACAATCTGGCCCGCTACATCGGCACGCAGCAGGGCGTCAATTTTTGCGATCCGGCGGACCCTTTGATTATCGCGGCGGAAAATTACGCGCTCACCGGATCCACCGCTACTGCGCAAGATCCCGTCGTGCCCGGCCTCACGCCCGCGATGTTTCAAATCGCGATCCAGCGTTACGATCCGGCGGCGCAGGCCATGACTCCGTGCGATTGTTCCGCCGCTGGTTGCGACACGAGCCAGGGCGGACTCCCGCCGAATTTCATCCAGGTATCGTTGCCCGACGGCTACAGCGTGCAGCCGCTTTTCTGGGGCTTCCGCATCGATCCGTTTCCTCTGCGTCCCACCGTAACGGTGCCCAATGGAGGAACCTGATGACTCGTTCTGTCATCAGCTGCCTACCGAGCCGTGACCGCAGGGAGAGGTGTTCACGATCCGAGCGAGGCCAAGCCACCATCGAATTCGTCCTCGCCTGGGGAAGCGTGATTCTCCCCCTCACGTTCATGATCGTTTTCACGTCCGAGCTTCTCTGGATCTGGCACAGCGTCGCCGATTTTACCCGCGATGGCGCGCGCTACGCCGCCACCCATTGCTGGCAGGGGGACGGTTCAAACGTGCTCGACTACATGAAGGCCAATGTGCCTCTCATGCCGGACCGGTTCCAGTTTCAGAACGGACCCGCGCAAATCGTCGTCACCTATTTTTCGAAAGACCCCGATTCAGGCACGCTCGTCCCGTTCTCCTGTAGCGGCGATTGCAGCACCACGTGTATTCCCGACGTCGTCACGGTCACCGTGACGAATTATCAGTTCTCAACATTCGTGACTACGCTCGGCTTGCCTCCCGTCGTGATTCCCGACTTCCATACGTCCGTGCCCGTGGAGAGCGCCGGCTGCGATCCTGAACAAGGAGTCTGTCTCCCATAGCCATGCCGATTTCTTTACTCGTCGCATCGTCTGACCCGCACTTTCGCGAATCGATTGCCGAGAGTCTGCTCAACGTGCCCACCGCGAAAATGATCTCCGAGTATCCGGAGGTCTCCTCGAATCTCTACATCCGTGTGCTGCAAGACCTCGAACGTCACCCCGAAGCGGCCCTCATTGTCGACCTCGCCAGCGATCCCGAAGGCGCGCTCAAGGTGATGGAGAAAGTGAAGCAGGCCGCGCCCGATCTCTACGTAATTGCGTCGAATTATCACGCCGATGGCGAAACCGTGATCGCCAGCCTGCGCGCCGGTGCGAATGATTTTCTGGTGCAGCCGCTCAAGCGCATCGAGTTTCGCGACGCCATGGCGCGCCTCGAACGCACTCCACGGCGCACATCGGTTACTACCAGCCGCCTCGGCAAAGTGTACAGCTTCCTCGGCGTGAAAGGAGGTGTCGGAACTACCACGCTCGCCGTGAATTTCGCCGGCGTTCTGGCCCAGCGCAAGCAGCAGGTTGTGCTGGTCGACCTCGATTTCACCGCGAACGAATGCGCCATGCAGACCGGTACTTCGCCGCAGCACTCGCTCACCGAGGTTGGCGAAAACCTCTCCCGCATGGACCAGGCGCTGTTTGAAGGCTTCGTCACGCGCGACCCTCTTGGCTTCTTTTTGGTTGGCCCTCCGGATCAAGTGGAGCAGCGTCCCATCTTCACCGAGCCGATGTTCCGCGAGTTCGCGAACTTCCTCGTCGAGAAATACGAATCCGTCGTGATTGACGCCGGCCGCTGGCTTTCCGACGAAGTGGCGCTCGCGGCATTGCAGAGTTCGAGCACCGTATTCGTCGTCCTGACGCAGGATTTGGCGGCGATTCGCAACGCGCAGCGCTATATTGCCGCGCTTATGCGACTCGGCTTCAACCAGGATCAAATCAAAACCGTCGTGAATCGTTATCAGAAGAAGCCTGGCGCCAATCTGGCGACACTCGAACAGATTCAGAGCACACTCAACCAGACCGTTTTTTATGGAATCCTGTCGTCGCCTGCCGCGAGCGCCGCACTGAACAAGGGCCGACCGTTCGTCGCCGATCGGGAAGCCGCTGCAGATCTCAATCGCGCGTTCAGGGCCTTCGTCGACAAAGCCACGGGCGCGAAGCAAGCACTGAAAACAGCCTAAACCATGGGATCTCGCATCACACCTCGCGTAGGGACCGGAGCCGATCGGTGGTTCGGGATTAAATCCCAAATCCATTCGAAGCTCGTCAACTCCCTCACGCCCGATCAGCTCAAAACCCTCAATAAAGAAGGTGTGCGCGAACAAATCGGCAATGTAGTCGAGCGGCTCATCTCGGACGAGCAGGTCCCCATGACCGTCGTCGAGCGAGAGCGTCTCATCGAAGAGATCCTCGATGAAGTCTTCGGCCTCGGTCCTCTCGAGCCTCTGCTGAAGGACGCAACCGTCAGCGACATTCTGGTGAACGGCTTCGATAATATTTACGTTGAACGCTTCGGCAAACTGGTAGAAACCAACGTGCGATTCAAAGACCAGGCCCACGTCCGCATGATCATCGACCGCATCGTCTCGAACATCGGTCGCCGCATTGACGATTCCTCGCCTATCGTCGACGCGCGCCTCGCGGACGGCTCGCGCATGTGCGCGGTCATTCCTCCTTTGTCGCTCATCGGACCGGTGCTCTCCATCCGCCGCTTCGGCAAAAAGCTCCTCACGACCGAGGATCTGCTGAAAAACGATTCGCTCACGCCCGGCATGCTCGATTTCCTGAGCGGCTGCGTCGAAGCGCGTCTCAACGTGGTGGTATCCGGCGGTTCGGGCTCCGGCAAAACCACGATGTTGAACACGCTTTCCCGGTTCATCCCGGAAGCCGAGCGCGTTGTCACCATCGAAGATACGGCGGAGTTGCAGATGCAGCAGGAGAACGTCGTGCGTCTGGAAACGCGCCCCATGAACATCGAAGGCGCAGGCGCAATCACACAGCGCGATCTCGTGATCAACGCGCTCCGCATGCGTCCGGACCGCATCATCGTGGGCGAATGCCGTGGCCCGGAGGCCTTCGACATGATGCAGGCCATGAACACCGGCCACGANNATGCTCCAGGCCATGAACACCGGCCACGACGGATCGATGACCACAACGCACGCCAACTCCACGCGCGACGCTTTCGCGCGCATCGAAACTATGGTGATGATGGCTACAAAGAACGTCCCCGATCACGTGATCCGTCAAATGCTCGCCTCCGCCATTCAGATCGTGGTGCATAGCGCCCGCCTGAGCGACGGAACGCGCAAATTCACAAACATCAGCGAAGTTGCAGGCGTGGTAGGCGATCAAGTCGACATGCAGGACATCTTCGTGCTGGAGCGCACCGGCATCGGCCCGCGCGGAAACGTCACGGGCAAATTCAAGGCCACCGGCGCGCGTCCGCGTGCCCTCGAACGCCTGAAATCCTACGGCGTGCATTTGCCCAACTCAATCTTCACTGAGGTTCAGGAGATCAAGACATAAGTGTTTCTCTTCCTCTCATTCCTGATTTTTACCGGCGCCCTTGGAGCCGCTGGGTACTATGTGTGGCATGTTCCGCGCGAGCACGCACAGGAATTGCTCGCCAGCCGTTTACGCGAACTGCGCGTCTCCGGCGGCGCGCGAATTCGGGCCGCAACCGATCTGGTCCGCCGGGAGCAACGCGGTTCACTCGCTTTCCTTGGCGATTTTGTATCTTGGATCGGTATTCTTCGCCGCCTGCAGCTTTACATCGATCAGGCAAATTTGAGATATCGAGCCGCCGAGGTGTTTTCTCTGTGCCTGATTATCGCCGTGACGGTCTACATCTTGCTCGGCTTCGCCGGCCTGAGCCTGTTGATCCTGCGTTTCGGTTTAGCGCTCGGCCTCGGCGTGCTACCGGTCGTTTACATCTCGCGCGTCCGCAACCGGCGGCTGCACAAATTCGAGGAAATGCTGCCGGATGCAATCGACCTTTTCAATCGCTCCATGAAAGCCGGACACAATATCCATGCGGGTCTGGAGACCATCGCTCAGGAAACGTTCGATCCCGTTCGCATGGAATTTCGCAAGGTGGTCGAGGAGTTGGCGCTCGGCGCGCCCATCGATCAAACCCTGCATGGCCTGGGAAACCGCGTCCCGATCATCGATTTGAAATTCTTCGTCACTGGCCTGATCCTGCAACGCCAAACCGGCGCGAACATGGTGCAAGTGCTTGAGAATCTCGCGCTGTTGGTGCGGGAGCGCCTGAATCTGTCCGAAAAAATGAAAGCCGCGACCGCGCAACAGCGCCTCTCCGCGGGACTTCTATGCGCGCTGCCCCTGGTGGTCGCAATCGGCTTCTGGTTTCTGAAACCCGAATATATGCGTTTGCTCTATAGCGATGACACGGGTCAAAAATGGCTAACCTACGCTATCATTTCCGAAATCGTCGGGATCCTTGTGATCCGCAAAATCGCGAATCCAAAAATCTGATGCTCACCAACGCCATATTTTTCCTGTTGACATTCGCGACCCTCGCCGCGCTGGGATGGTCCGGATACGAATTGTTCCGCGTGGAGGAGGATCCTCTCGGCGACCGCCTGGAAGAATTGCAGGCGCATGCCATGGCGACGCCTTCGACCGCCGCATCACGCCGTCGCGGCGGAGGCGGATTTCTCAACACGTTCCTGTACTACATCAGCATTCTTCCCGGCGGCGATTCCTGGCTGGCCGACACGGAAAAGGAACTCGCACAAGCAGGCGTGCGGCAAAGGCAAGGTCTCGCATTTTACGCATTGTTTCAGGTGATTTTTCTACTCACGCTGCTGATCGGCATGGGCTATTTGCAGCGCAACAACGATCTTGCGCCGAAGTTCGGCGGCATGATGTCCGCTCTGCTGCTGGGCTGGTTGCTGCCGCAACAGGTTTTGCATCGCCTGGTGAAAAGGTATCGCAACAAGCTCCAGGACGCGCTTCCCGATACCATCGATCTGCTCGGCATCGTGCTCGGCACCGGTCTTGCGCTCGATCAGGCCATGCTCCGCGTCAGTGAAGAAATGGAGTTCATCTATCCCGAGCTTGCCGACGAGTTCTATACAGTTGTCCTCCAGGTCAAAGCCGGACAGGATCGAGCCACTGCGTTTAAGCAACTCGTGCGACGCACCGGAATTGAGGACATCAAATCGCTCTCCGCGATGATCATCCAGAGCGAGCGCTTCGGCACGAGCCTCTCGCAAGCGTTGAAAGTCTACGCCGATTCTCTCCGCCAGCGCCGCCGGTTGCGTTCGGAAGCAGCCGTCGCGAAAGCGGGAATCAAGATGCTGTTTCCGATCGTCCTTTTCATCCTGCCTGCGCTTTTCGTTGTCGCGCTGGTCCCAGCCGTACTCAGCGTGCTGCACGATTTGAAGCAAGGTTTCGGCCCGCCACATTAGACTGCGTTGTAGGGCGGCCAATCTTGGCTGCAGCCGTCTTTAAGGCGGCTTCTTCGGTCTCCGTCAAGCCTGCTGAAGCAGGCTGCAGGCACGAGTGCCCGCCCTACCGGACACACGTGTGCCATAGCCGACGGGGAGATTTGCGGAACCGCCTGCAAACGGGCGGAAAAACGCCAAAAAATCTCCCGCCGAAGCTTCCTAAAATGGAGCGCTCCCACCGTTTATTTGCCCGCAACGGCGTGGGTCATCGCACAGAAGCCAAATGGCGAGAGGAGAGCTTCGAAGACTTCACCCTCGCGGTAGCGGATCGGGATACGACGAATTGACCGATCTCTTGATTCGATGATGAGGCCAGTCGGCGAAAATCGTCGCGAGTGAAAGCGCAAAGTGGCTGACGCGCGGGCAGAAAGAGTTTTTAAAACTTCAGAGAACGGTGCTCTTTCAGAATGCATCGATCCATCACGACATCGAGGCCCGCCGCCCGAGCGACCTCCGCAGCTGCTTCATCCACCACGCCCTCTTGCATCCAGACCGCCTTCGCCCCCACCCGAATCGCCGACTCCACCACCCCGCGCACGTACTCCGATCGCCGAAAAATGTCGACGATATCGATTTTTTCAGGAACCTCTTCGAGACGAGCAAAGGCTTTCTCCCCGAGCACTGCCGTCTCGTTCGGATTCACCGGGATAATGCGATATCCAGCACGCTGCATGTAGGCAGCGACTCCGTAACTCGGCCGCATTTCATCGCTCGAGAGTCCCACCACCGCGATGACGCGGGCCGCGCGCAGCAGCTCAGGAATGCTTGCCATCCGTCCGCTTCTTTGGAGGAAAACGCGAAGGGCCAGTACGCTTATGCTTCGGCGGAAATTTCGACGCCGGCCGAGGCGGAAACTTGGATGAGGACTTCGGCGAATAGGCGGCGTTGGACTTCGCAGGAGATCCAGGAGAGGACTTTGGCGCAAACCTGGGCGTCGATTTCGGAGGAAACGTGGACTTAGACCTTGGCGGAAATTTAGAATTGGACTTCGGAGGGAATCTGGAATTCGACCTCGGTGGGAACTTCGGCTTCGGCGCAGCAGGTGGTTTTAGCGCGACCGGCCGGGTCGAGACAACCTCCACCTGTGGCTTAGCCTCTGCTTTCGCCGCAAACTTCGCGATGGCCCGCGGAGGAGCTGGCGCGCTCAACACTTTTTGAAAATGCTCCACTTCACTCGGCGTCAGCGATCGATATCTTCCCGGCGCGACATCCAGTTGCAGGAACGCGATCTTTACGCGGCGCAGCTTCTCCACCAGCTTCCCGAAATACGCGAACATCAAACGGATCTGGTTCTGCCGCCCTTCCGTGATCTTCACTTCGTACCACGGATTCACGCCCGTCTTGATGCACTTGATCTCGGCAGGCGACGTTCTGCGGCCATGAACCGAGACGCCTTCGCGAAACGCATTCTCCTGCTCATCGGTCATCTGGCCGTTCACCTTCACCACGTAAGTCTTCGTCACGTGGCTCGCCGGAGACGTCAGCTTATGCGCGAAATCCCCATCGTTGGTGAACAGCAGCAGTCCTTCGCTCTGATAATCGAGCCGTCCTACTGGAAACACGCGCTCCCGCACGCCGCGCAGCAGATGCATCACCGTTTCGCGGCCCTCGGGATCGGAAACGGTAGTCACGCAGCCCTTCGGCTTGTTCATCGCGATATAGGTGTGATGCTTCGGAGCACGCAGTAACCGCCCGTCGACCTTTACGTGATCAACCTCAAAATCCGCCTTCGACCCGAGCTCGGTCACCACGACCCCATTTACAGTGACGCGCCCTTCGGTGATCAATTCCTCGGCTTTGCGCCGGCTCGCCACACCGGCCTGCGAAAGGATTTTCTGTAAGCGTTGCTCAGCCATTATCAGCGTGTTTCCGGTTCTACCGTTTCCGATGCTGGCTCTTCAAGTCCGGGCGCAGCCGCCTCGGCTACCGGGTCGACGATGTCTTCCACGATCTCCAGCCGTCCCAACTCCTCGAATTCTTTGAGCGTCGGCAACTCCGTGACGTCTTTCAATCCGAACTGCACCAGAAACTCTTTCGTCGTCTTGTACAGAATCGGCTTGCCGACAACATTCTTGCGCCCGGCCTCCGCGATCAGCTTCCGATCCAGCAGCGTCTTCAGCACGCCCACGCCCTGTACGCCGCGAATTTCCATGATTTCCGGAGTCGTCACCGGCTGCTTGTACGCGATCACCGCGAGCGTTTCCAGCGCCGCGAGCGACAATTTCAGAGGAGGCGTCAGCTTCTTCACGAACGCGCGCACCGCTTCGTGATGCTCCGCCTTGGTCGCCATCTTGTAGCCGCCCGCCACCTCGCGGACGGTCAGGCCGTGCTCGGTTTTGGCGAACTCCGCCACAATCTGGTCCATCAGCCGCTTGATCTTATCGATGGGCTGCTGGAGCGCCGCCGCCATCTGCTGCGCCGTCAGAGGCTCATCGGTGATATACACCACGGCCTCTAAAATCGCCTTCAACTGCTCATCCTCGCCGGCCGGCGGACGCTCCTCCGCCAGTTGTGTGACATCCATTTCTTCCACGTTTTTAGTTGTATCCTTCGTCAATCGCGGCCATCTCCTCGCCTGAGGCGAAGGCCGTTTCAAATCCCTTGAGGCGCTTCAGGCCGATCTCGCCGAAGCCTTCCTTTTGCACCAATCCGATGGCTTGCACTTTTACCAATTCCAACATCGCGAGAAACAGGCAGATCATTGCGCGGCGGCTCTTCTGCCGCTCGAACAGGTCGCGCGCCGAGACACTCTCCCCACCCTCCGCTTCGAAAACATGGCGCAGATACCGGATCATATCTGGCACCGACACGTCTTCATTATCGATCTCGTACGCCGGCCTGTTCTTGACCCGCTCCAGCACGCCCTGGAAAGTCTTCACTAGGTCGAACAGCGTTACCGCCAGCCCCGGATCCCCATCTTCGGCCCGGAACAGCGCGATCTGCGGATTCGACCACACCGCCTCTTCGATCACGCGCTTCTGATGCAGCATCTCCGCCGCGCTCTTGAACCGTTCATGCTCCAGCAGCCGATCGACCAGTTCCTGGCGCGGATCCTCTTCCGCGAGCAGATCCGCCAGCGCAGGATCGCGCGGCAGCAGCATCTTCGACTTGATGTGGATCAGCGTCGCGGCCATGTAGATGAACTCCGCGCTCGGTTCGACATCCATCTCCGCCGCGCGTTGCATGTATTCGAGATACTGCGCCGTAATCTGCGCGATCGGGATGTTGTAGATGTCGATCTCCTGCTTCCGGATCAGGTCCAGCAGCAGATCGAGCGGCCCATCGTAATGTTCCAGGTGAAAATTGAGCGGAGCAGACACTTTGCTTCAGGATAACACTTCAGTTTTTTCGTTCTCGCTTGACATATCCAGGGCGATTCTGCACCTTTATAAGCGGGCAGAAAATTTCGATTGGAATTGTATTGTCCACTCTCCTGGTCGCCTGCGGCAAAACCTCGGGCGCACCGGCCCTGACCTTTTTATCGCGGACCTGTACCCTGGGTCGTTCAACCAGAAAAATGCCGCCACTTGGGAGTACGTCACCGGCGCCGAAATCGTCGACAACTGGACCACTCTCGTAACCATCATCGACCGCCCACACGATCAAGGATCTGGACCGGCTGGCCGAGCCCTCGAAACCACCGTGCTCCCCGACCTCGGCACCTTGCCGCGCAAGGAGTTCTGAACATGTGGCCACACCCATCGTAGCTACTTACCGAGCCGGGACCTGTTTCGTGCGAAAATGAGGGCTTGCCCGATCCTCAACCGACCGCTCTGATCACCGGAATTACCGGACAGGACGGGTCTTTTCTAGCCGAATTGCTTCTATCCAAAGGCTATATCGTCCACGGCGTCGTCCGCCGCGCCTCCACGTTCAATACCGAGCGGCTCGACGCGATTTATGCCGATCCTCATGAGTTGGGCGCGCGACTTTATCTCCATTACGGCGACATGGCCGACGGCGCGTCGCTGCGGAAAATCGTCGCGGACGCCCAGCCCTCGGAAATATACAATCTCGCCGCGCAATCTCATGTGCGCGTCAGCTTCGATCAGGCGCAATACACCGCCGATGTTGTCGCGACCGGCACTTTGCGACTCCTCGAAGCGGTCCGCGAATACGCCCAATCGGGCCGCCCCGTGCGGTTTTATCAGGCCGGATCGTCGGAAATGTTCGGCGCGTCGCCGCCGCCGCAAAATGAGGCGACGCCTTTTTATCCGCGCAGCCCGTACGCGGTGGGCAAGCTCGCCGCGCATTGGTTCGCGACAAATTACCGCGAGGCCTATCGTCTCTTTATCGTCAACGGCATTCTCTTCAACCACGAATCGGAGCGTCGTGGAGAGACCTTCGTCACCCGAAAGATCACCCGCGCGCTCACCCGGATTAAGCTTGGGCTTCAGGAGAAACTCTATCTCGGCAACCTGGACTCGTCGCGCGATTGGGGTTATGCGGGCGATTTCGTCGAAGCGATGTGGATGATGCTCCAGCAGCCGCAACCTGACGATTACGTCGTGGCCACCGGCGAGTCTCACTCGGTGCGCGAATTCCTGACCATCGCAGCCGATCGCTGCGGCCTCGATTGGAAAAAGCATGTGGAAACCGATCCGCGCTATCTTCGTCCCACCGAGGTCGACGCGCTCTGCGGCGATTCGTCGAAAGCGCGAACCACGCTCGGCTGGACACCGAAAGTGAGTTTCGCGGAACTGGTCGCGATGATGGTGGATCACGACCTCGAACTCGCACAGCAGGAGCGCACGCTTGCCGAAGCGGGACATAAAGTAGTGTCGCGCGGCCTTTCGCATGGATAAATCCGCGTCGATTTTCGTCGCCGGTCACCGTGGCATGGTCGGCTCCGCGATTGTGCGCCGCCTCACCAGCGATGGATACTCGCGGCTCCTCTTGCGTACGCGAGCCGAATTGGATTTGACGCGCCAATCCGCCGTCGATGAGTTTTTCGCGAAAGAGCGGCCCGAATATGTTTTCCTGGCCGCCGCAAAAGTCGGTGGCATTCTCGCCAATTCGACGCGCCCGGCGGAGTTTATCGCGGACAATCTCGCGATTCAATCGAACGTGATCGACGCCGCGTACCGCAATGGCGCGAAAAAACTGCTGTTCTTAGGTTCCTCCTGCATCTATCCAAAATTCGCCCCACAGCCCATCCGCGAGGAGTCGCTGCTTGAAGGCGCCCTCGAGCCTACCAATCAGTGGTACGCCATCGCCAAAATCGCCGGCATCAAAATGGCGCAGGCCTATCGCGCGCAATATGGTTTTTCGACCATCGCGCTGATGCCTACTAATCTCTACGGCCCCGGAGACAATTTCGATTTGCAATCGTCGCACGTGGCGCCCGCGATGATCCGTAAATTTCATGAAGCGAAGATCGCCCGCGCACCCGAGGTCACCTTGTGGGGAAGCGGTGCGGCGCGGCGCGAGTTTCTCCACGTGGACGATCTGGCCGATGCCGCTCTGTTCTCAATGCTGCATCACGACTCGGAGCAGATTCTCAACGCCGGCACGGGCGAGGATCTGACCATCGCGGAGCTTGCGGAGACCATCCGCTCCATCACCGGATTTGAGGGGAACATCGCGTGGGATACCTCGAAACCCGATGGCACTCCGCGTAAGCTGCTCGACGTATCGCGGCTCGCCTCGCTCGGTTGGAAGGCGCGCACGCCGTTGCGCCAGGGCCTGGAAGCCGCCTACCAGTGGTATCTCGCGCACGCTCATGCCTGAACGGATTAAAAGTTGCAGTCGGCCAATTGTGGGGTGGCCAATTTTGGCGGCAGCCGCCCTTTCAGGCGGCTCGTCGTGATGGAAACGCTCTCGATCGTCATCCCCGCCTATAACGAACAACAGCGCCTGCCTGCCACGCTCGACCGGATTCTCACCTACATCGAGCGCGCCCCCCTCCCGGTCGTCGAGATTCTGGTCGTCGACGACGGCTCCCGCGACTCGACGGCGGCGCTGGTCGAAGCTCGTGGCGGAATCGTGCGCCTCGTCAGTAATCCAGGCAATCGCGGCAAAGGCTACGCTGTCCGCAATGGAATGCTCGCCGCCAAGGGCGATTGGATCCTGTCCACCGACGCGGATCTGTCGGCGCCAATTGAGGAGCTGGAAAAATTGATCGGTGCCGCGCGGCGGGAAAACGCCGTCGTCGCCATCGGCTCCCGTGCTCTCAACCGCAAACTGGTGAAAGTGCATCAGCCGGCGATGCGCGAACTCTCCGGACGCGCCTTCAACATCGTCATGCGCCTGGTGACCGGGTTGCCGTTTCGCGATACCCAGTGCGGGTTCAAGTTGTTCCGTCTGGACGCCGCGCGGGAAATTTTCCCCCGCCAGATCGAAGATGGATTCAGTTTCGACGTCGAGGATCTGTTGATCGCGCGCGTGCTCGGGCTGCGCTCCATTGAAGTACCGGTGGAATGGAGCAACGTGGAAGGCACCAAGGTCAGTCTGGCGCAAGGAATGAAATCGTTCGTCGACCTGGTGCGCATCCGCAACCGCGCCCGCAATGGGGATTACAAATAAAGGCGCGATTACAAATAAAAAAGGGCCATTCCGGATTTCTCCCGAATGGCCCCAGGTTACTGCTTATTGCTCGTTAACTACTACGCGGTCTAGTGTCCTTGCAACAGCGTCAAAATCTGCTGCGGTGCGGAGTTCGCCTGCGAGAGTGCCGCGATGCCGGCCTGCAACTGAATCTGCGCCTTGGTCAGGTTGGCGGATTCGGCAGCCATGTTCGCGTCACGAAGGCCCGACTCGGAAGCGGCCAGGTTGGTCAACTGCGAAGACGCCAGGTTGATGGCGTAGTTGAAGTCATTCTCACCGAGACCGACGTTCGCTTGGGCTTTGCCCAGCGTGCTTACTGCGACAGACAACGCGTTCACAGCGGCGGTCGCCGTGCTGACGTTGCTGATGTCCGCGGTGGAACCCGTGCCGTTGCTGGCCGAGCTGAACACCGCTCCGCCACTCAGGCCCGACGCCGCGTCGGTGATGCCGACGTTCTGGGGGACGCTGGAAGTGCTGGCGGAACTGGAGGGCGAAGCTCCCAAGCTGACCTTGAAGGCGCCGCTGGCGCTCATAAAGGTCATTCCCTCTACGCCCTTGGTATTCGCCATCGTGCCTTCCTGCTTGAAGGCGGCAATCTGTCCCAAGGTGGAGTCGTTCGACGCAGCAATCGCGGTATTGATGGTGGCGAGCGCCTGGTCGAGCGTGCTCGCATTGGCCGCGGTCAGATTGACGTTCAGCGTATGCTGTCCGCCGCTGGCGTCCACCGCGCTCAGCGTGACTGTCTGGGCATCGCCGGTGTTGGTAAGTCCGGTGAACTGATACACCTGGTTGCCCGTGGCGTTCGCGGTCTGCTGCGCGCCTGCGGAGTCGACCACGTTCACGGCGGCGTAGGCGCTGGCCGTGCTCCCAGTGGACTGGACGGTTGTTGAGCCACCGGTGGTGGTGCCGAAACCGAATGCATCGCCAGTGCCGCCACTGAGGTTCAGCGTGAAGTTCTGGACGGTGGCGCCGGCGGCGGCGGTGCTCGTGATGGAGAGTCCGGACCCGCTAACGGCGACTTGCAGGTTCGCACCGGTCGCGCCCGTGAGCGCATTGGCCGTGAGGGCGGCTTGCAGCGTAGCGATCGCCGTGGCCTCCGTCGCGCTGCTCGTTAGCACGCCGAGGTTCGCGATCGAGCCGTTGGCGAGCGTAATCGATACATTCTGGGTCGTCGCCGTGCTCGCGACGTTATCCGACACAGCGTCTGCGACGCTGGCGACCGAGACCGCCGGAGTAAGGCCGAGACCGAACGCGTTGCCGGTGCCGCCGTAAAGGTTCAGGCGGAAGTTGGTCGGCGTGGCAGTGTTGCTCTCGATCTTGATGTTCGCGCCGGAGGCGACCGCGGTGATGCCCGCCGCACTGAGAGCGGCGTTTGCCGAGAAGGCCGTGTTGAGCGCGCTGATTTGCGTCAGTTGAGTTGCGCCGCCAATGAGCACGCCGAGGTCGATGGTCGCGCCGCCGTTTAGCGAAATCTGCACGCCCTGGGTCTTTGACGCCGTGGGCGCCACGCCCGTGATGCTCGAGTAGTTGAAGGTCCCGCCTCCCGCAATTCCCGAGCTGCTCTGGAACGTTCCAAAACCCAGCGAGTTGCTGACGTCGCCAGCCGACGCTACCTGGAAGCTCTGTCCGGCTTTACCGGTGAACGAGATCGTTCCGGAGTTATTGACTGCCTTGATGCCAGTCGCCGCGAGCGCGGAGTTGCCCGCGATCGCTGTGTTGATCGTCGCCACGGCTGATGCCGCTGTGTCCGTTGTGAGCAGCGCCACGGCGAAGTCGCCCTGCGTGCCTGTGAGGCCTGCGCCGGTGATCTGCATTTGTACCGTCGTGCTCGCAGCCGGTGCTAAAAAGTTAGATGTCGCCGTCGCATTCACGTTTGCCACGTTGCCGGTTGAGGTGCTGGAGAAGTTGCCGAGCAGTGCCGTCGCCACCTGGTCTTGTCCCTGAACCTGGAACGCGGTCGAGGAGCTGCTTAAGGCCAACTGCTGTTTGCCTGTGGAATCCGTTGTGATCGCCGCGGTGACGTTCGCGTTGCGGAACGCGGTCGCCTGCTGGCTGTTTCCGTTACCGGCGGCCGTGATGGCTGCATTGACCGCCGTCACTAATGTGCCGGTGTCGGTGACGCCGTTCAAATTCACTGCCAGGTTGACCACGGTGCTGCCAGTCGTACTGGAGAAGCCGGGGCCTGTGACTGTGAAATTGGTGGTGTTGTTGGAGATCGATGCCTGATTGGCGGAATTGGCGAGGATGGCCGAAACGCTGGTTTTGCTGCCGCCGCCGATGTCGGTTCCCGCCACGCCCGATGCCTGCACGCCTTGAAGACCGAGGCTCTTCGCATCTACCGTGGACTGCGACAGGTTGACCCCGACGCTGCCGTTGGTGATCGCGCTGACGCCGTTGGATGACTGGCCGCCGCCGATGAATACGCTCAAATTCTTCGCGAGCGATCCGCCCGAGTTCAGTCCGATGGACTGCGCCTGGCGATCGATTTCCGTTACCACGCTCTGAAATTCGTTGTTTAGCACGCCGCGGTCGCCCGTAAAGGTTCCCGAAGCCGATTCCGTCGCCAGTGTTCTGGCCCGGTCTAGAAGCTGTCCGATGTTGTTCATGCCGCCGTCGGCGGTCTGCAACTGGTTCAGCCCGTTGTTGGCATTCTGAATACCCTGCGTCAGCACGGCTTCATTGGAACGGTCGCCGTTGGCGATCGCAAGCCCGGCTGCGTCGTCTCCCGAGTTGACGATGCGCAGGCCCGATGTGACCTGGTTGATCGTCGCAGCTTGGAAGTTGCTGGTCTTGGCTAAGTTAGTCTGCGCCTGCAATGAGGCGATATTGGTGTTAATGGAAAATGACATTGATTCTCTCCTTGAATTCTGTTGCCTCCGGGAATCCTTTCCCGGTTCTTACAGGGCTCTTATCGGAGCAGGTTCGCGCTTCTTGAGCGTGTGCAGCAAAGAATCTACCGCGGCTCCCGATTTTTCTTTCGAAGCAGCAAGATTTTGCTGCCCGGTAATCTGAATTTCCTTGCGCAGCACGATCACGTGCTTGGGCGCGCGTATGCCGAGCTTCACCTGCGAGCCGCCGATATCGAGCACTTCGATTTCGACATCCTCGCCGATCAGCAGCACTTCTCCCGCACGGCGCCGGATCACGAGCATGACGCCTCATCGGCAAGCAGCGGGTGTTTATGCGAGTACACCGAGTCGGAACGCACCGCTTGCACTGCGCGTCCGCAAGCCAGATTCACAACCACCGGCGCCAATAAATTAGCGGTCGGCGGCGAATCTTCGGCGGTCGTGATCACCGCCAGGCACAGCAGACCCGAGTTGCTGGAGGCCCCAATCGCTTCCCGATCCTCCACCGAAAGTGCCAGTTGGTAGCCGGGATCGATCAGCGCTACCGGCAACAGAAGAAACGACAACTCCGGGGTTGTTTCGCTTTCGAGAAACAGCAGCGGTTCGCGATCGATCAGTTTGAAGCGCTTCTGCGTCTCAAACGCTGGAAGACCGTGGGGAAATTCGAGAAGTTGCGTCACTCGGCAGTGTGAAGGCACGTTCCGTGCCATTATACTTGAGTATTGACTCTTCATCCCAAGCAATCCGAATACACCGAAGCCCGCATCGCTTATTGGGAGCAATACGCGCAATCGAACAGCCGCTTCGACATTCTGCGCCGCGGCTATCGCGACAGGCTCGCCGAATTCTACCGATTCCTGATTCCTCCCGGCATGCGTGTTTTAGAACTCGGTTCGGGCGAAGGCGATCTGCTCGCCTCCGTGCAGCCGTCCGTCGGCGTGGGCGTTGATTTTTGCCCCCCTATGATTCATCGGGCGCACGCCCGGCACCCCGATTTGCGGTTCGTCGAAGGCGACGCGCATTCTATTGATTTAAAAGGCGAGAAGTTCGATTTCATCATCGTTTCCGACCTCGCTAACGACCTTTGGGACGTCCAAAAGATGTTAGCCAACGCGTTGCGGCACGCGCACCCCGGCACGCGGATCATCATCAATTCTTACAGCCGTTTGTGGGAAGGACCGCGCCGCTTCGCGGAATGGACCGGATTCGCGAAAAAGCAGCCATTGCAGAACTGGCTGACGCGCGAGGATCTCGAAAATCTGCTGTACCTTGCCGATTTTGAGGTGATTCGTACCTCTCAAGAGGTCTTATTGCCCCTTAATATGCCGCTTATTGGCTCCATTGCGAACAAAATCGCCGTTAAATTGTGGCCTATACGCCATCTTGGAATCACCAACTTTGTCATCGCGCGTCCCCGTCCGCACCAGCAGCGGACCGCCGAGCCCATCGTCAGCGTGATCGTGGCGGCTCGCAACGAAGCGGGCAACATCGCAAACATTTTCGATCGCGTCCCGCAAATGGGCGGCGGCACTGAACTGATTTTCGTCGAGGGCGGATCGAAGGACGATACCTATTCAACCATCGAGCGCGAAATCGCCGCGCGCGGATCGTTAGGTCCAGCGGGTCCGGCGCAGCTCTACCGGCAAGCCGGGAAAGGCAAGGGCGATGCGGTGCGTTTGGGATTCGAAAAGGCGCACGGCGAAGTGCTCATGATTCTGGATGCCGATTTGACGGTGCCTCCTGAAGACCTGCCGCATTTCTACGAAGCGTGGCGATCCGGGCGGGGCGAGTTCGTCAACGGCGTGCGCCTGGTTTATCCCATGGAGGGCGGCGCGATGCGGTTTTTCAATTTTCTGGGCAACAAGTTTTTCAGCCTGGCCTTTTCCTGGCTGCTGGGCCAAAGCATCAAGGACACGCTCTGCGGAACCAAAGTACTAAGTAGCTCGCAATACCGGATGATCGCGGATAATCGGGCTTATTTCGGCGATTTCGACCCGTTTGGCGACTTCGACCTCATCTTCGGCGCGGCGCACTTCAATATGAAGATCGTAGACCTGCCGGTCCGCTACGGCGAACGTGTCTATGGAGATACCAACATTCAGCGCTGGAGCCACGGCTGGCTGCTGCTGAAGATGGTGGTCTACGCCATGGGTCGGCTGAAATTCGTCTAGGGTAAACAACGGGTCCAGAACATAGGGACTATCAAATTGGGCCCAAGTTCCCAGTGATCCCCGGCATTCCAGTCTGTAGCATGCCTTATGACGAAAATAAATCACCTCATTCTGACTGCGCAAGTGTGGAAAGACACCCGGGGCCAGGATATGATCGAATACGCTCTCGTGGCGGCCTTCATCGTGACGATAGCCGGAGCGATGGTTCCCGGCATAGCGACCAGCATCAGCGGAGTTTTTTCAATAGTCACGTCGGTAATGACGACCGCGCAGTCGACGGGAAACTAGCGCACACTCCGTGCAACCAGCGCTCCCCAATTAAACCCCGCGCCGAAGCCCGCGAACACCACCGGTCCTGGCGAGGGCTCCCACTCCGCCGCCGCGATCAGCATGGACGCCGACGATGTATTTCCATATTTCGCGATGTTCGAAAACATCCTCGACGCATCGACACCCAGCGCTTTGGCGACCCTGGTAATCAGGTTCTGATTAGCCTGATGCATCACGAACTGCACCACGTCCGCGGCCCGGATGTTTTGGCGCTTCAGCACTTCATCGATCCCCGCGGGCAGGTTGCGGCTGGCGTGCCGGATCACCACCGGCCCGTTCATATGCAGCGGCGATCCCCAATTGAGCGCCAGATCTTCCCGGCACTCGCCATTCGTGTGAAGAACGGAATCGAGCACCTCAAACCGCCCGGGGCGCGTGCTCACCAGCGCCGCTCCAGCACCGTCGCCGAAAAGAATCGCCGTATTCTGGTCGAGCGCTGCGCCGTGAACGACTGTCGACATTTTTTCCGCGGCGATCACCAGAATTTCGCCATACGATCCCACTAGCCGCGACGCTAACGAGAGCCCAAAGATCGATCCGGCGCTGGCGATGGGCAGATCGATCACCGGCGTCGCATTCAGGCCGAGCGCCGCAGCCACGGTGGACGCGGGTCCGGGAAATCGCCGCTCGCCGCTGCCACTCGCGACGATCAGCAGGCCGAGTTGCGCCGCCTCAATTCCGGCTCGCTGCAAACAATCGCGCGCAGCCGCGGTAGCGAGGTCGGCTACGGTTTCATCCCCAGCCCAGCGCCGTTCGCGAATGCCGGACGCGCTTTCAATCCACTCCGGAGTGCAGGCTAGCTGTGAAGCGAGCTCCGCGTTGGTGACTACTCTGTCCGGTACGTAGGCTCCGAACGCGTGAATGTAAGAGGTGTCAGGCAAGGCCGCTCCCTAGGACGCTCCGCTTCCTGCGGTCGCGGCTCGGTAGGTTTCTGAGCCGTGACCGCAGGGAGCGGGGTCTCATACCTTCGCATGTTCCGAAAGGTACGCTTCGATGCGCGCGATCGAATCGAATTTGCGCGGATTAAGGTCCGCATCCGGCACCTTGAAGGAAAATTCCTCTTCCAGGCCGCTGGCCAAATCGGGCAGAGCGAAAGAGTCGAGCACTCCGCTCTCAAACAGCGAATCTTCGTCGCCGATATTCAGCGGCTGGCCGGTGACTTTTTGAAGGACCTTCAATAAGCGATCGCGCATGGACACATTATCGCCCGCCGAGCAGGGTCACCTTCAAGGTATGGAAAATAATGTAGGCGTCGAGCGAGATCGAGAGATTTTTAATGTAGTAGCGATCATACTCCAGCTTCGCAATGGTGTCCTCGATCGTCCCGCTCTCGCTTTGATTAATTTGCGCCCAGCCGGTAATGCCGGGTTTCACCGAAAGGCGCTGCCGGTAATAAGGAATCTTCTCCTCCAGCACGGAGGCGAATTCCGGCCGCTCCGGGCGGGGACCGACGAGCGCCATCTCCCCTCGCAGCACGTTGAACAACTCCGGCAATTCGTCGAGGCGCAATCTGCGCAGCCACCTCATGGAGCGGAACTTGAACACCGCAAATGGAGCGCCGTTCAGTCCAGCGCATTGCTGGCGGTAAATCACCGGTCCGGGAGAAATGAATTTCACGATCAGCGCGACGATGGCCATCACGGGAAGAGCCGCCACCAGCGCAATCGACGCCAGCAGCACCGAGTACACCGACTGGAGCGTCAAGCTGGTGGTGCGCGGGCTCATTTCGTCCGAAAAAATGAGTTGCGACGGGGGTAAATCGCGCGTCGAGACCCGTCCAAATACGATCTCGTAAGTGTCGGCCGCTTCTTCGATCTGGAGCCCCGCTAAACGCAGTTCGAGCAGGCGTTCCACCGGAAGGCCGAGCGTCCGCTCCATTCCAACGACGATGCGGGCGGGATGCCGCTCCGCGATGACCGCGTCTAAATCGGCGATGGAGCCAAGCCTCGGAATACCCGAAAACTCAGGCGAGGACTGCCCATTGTCGAGATAACCGATGGGAGCGAGACCGAGTTCCGGGCACTCCGCCAAACGGGCGACGATTTCGCGCATCGCCGGCGACGATCCCAGAAATAGGAGCTTACGCCCGCCTAGCGATTTCCATAACTCCGTGGTTAAGAAAATCCGCCACAGAGGAAGCACGATCAGGACCAGCAGGCTGCCGTAAACCATCATCCACTTGGGCAGCAAAATGCCCCACTGCGCGTAGCTCAGCAACGATTGGAGCAAGAACGCGATCCCCAGCACCAGACAGAATTGCTGGATCAACTGAATGCGCGATCGGACGTGGTAATGCTCATAAAGGTCGTTAAAATACAGCCCGAGCATGATCACGGCCATCACAAAGGCAATGTGCCAATATCCGCCCTGGTCGAATAAAAATACGACGAGCGGAACATCCAGCGCCAGCCATGCCGCAACAAGATAGCAGCAAAATATCAGGAGCGCTTCGGACACAATGAGTGCGACGGCGCTGCTGGGAACGGGAACTTTAAAGATCCGAATCATCGACCGCTGCCCTGAAGCGTAACATACGCAATGGGCGCTGTTTAGCGAAAGAAGGCAGACATCGCGTCGAACTCGGTCTTGAACTCGACCAGAACGGTTTCCAACTCCCCGGCAGGCAGGCCCAGGGATTCGATAACCGTCGGATCGGCGCTTTCCGTGCAGTTCTTAAGAATCGAGACACCCATCGAGTTTACATACTGATTGGCGGCATCGAGAACGCGGCTCAGTCCCACTTTGTTCGGACGCGCGTCTGGATCCGATTCTGGGCAATGGTGATGCCGCACGGCATTCTGAATCGGCTCTGGAATGTTCCAGAAAGCCAGCGCTTCGGCGGAAAGCTCGGGATGGGTCAGGCCGATGACCTCCATCTCGCAGGCGAGCAGTGGTTTGCCTTCGGACTCATGCATCTGCAAAATGCGTCCATACTCTTCGGTAAGGCCGAGCGCGATCAGCAGGCGGCCGACGTCGTGCAACAAGCCCGCGACGAAGGCGCCTTCGG
Organism: Bryobacterales bacterium; assembly: GCA_003170295.1. GTDB lineage: Bacteria > Acidobacteriota > Terriglobia > Bryobacterales > Bryobacteraceae > Palsa-187. Next base: position 124,915 of record PNAJ01000050.1, read on the forward strand.
CATATTCGACGGTGAAGCGCTGGGCGAGAAGATCGCTCAGGATTCCGCACGCGGCGGAGTGCATATTGAAGCGCGCCATGGACCAGGAAGGCGGGGTGCGCACCTGATTCCACATGCGCGTGATCGACATGCCCAGCACCACGTTGCGCAGCTTATTAATTCCCAGCAGGCTCAGCGCGTGGCGCACGGAATTGATACTGCCGCGCCGCGCATACAGCGCCGAGTTGACCAGGTGCAGCAGGTTGCCAGCCAGCACCGGATCCTTCTCAATCAGATCGCCAAGCTTGACGAACGACACATCTTCCTTGGCCAACGACGCCAGCAGCCGATTCAAGATCGGTGAGAACGGCGGCAATTCTCGCAGAGCCCGGATCGCTCGTTCCTTGAGCAGTCCGGTATCCACTTTAGGTTCGCTCAGTGGTACCACGAGAGACTTATCGTCGGCTCCGGAAATAAATTGAAGACAGGATAATCCCGATGCAAGCGGCAAAGCTGACAATCGCGCCCCAAATAAACCGGTTGGAGCGATAAACAAACGTCACTTCGTGATTCCCCGCGGGGACGAAGACGCCAGATAGAGCGTCGTCCACGATATAGACGGGGCTAGGTATGCCGTCGACGGCGGCGGTCCAGCCAGGGAAATAAGGGACCGCGATGCGCAGCAGGCAGTCGAACTCGGCCGAATATTTCGCGCGATAAAAGTCACCGGTATAATTAACGATCTGGATCTCCGTACGGCCCGGCGCGGCGGGGCGCAGTTGAGTCTCGACAATCCCCCATTGCGCGGGATCAAGCGAGGAAAGCATAGCCCGGGCGGCGGCGTGGCTGGCCACGAATTTGATCTCTGGGGGCGCGGAAATGCGCGGCAGAGCACTGGTGTTTTCGACCATCGTGCCCCGCTGCGTGTCGATGCCGTGCGTCACCGCGAGTCCGTTCAACAGTCTCTGATTCTGCTCCGCCGCGTGCATATATTCGCCGTACCGCGAAAGTTCCAGCGGGTTGTATCCGTAGGTGACCTCGGTCCGCCCTTCGAGAGAACTGTTGAGCGGACCGAATGAATTGGTGTCGAACGACGACCAGATGCGGGTCAGCGGCCGCTGTTTCACCTGCGCCAGACTGTTCTGAAAATTAGTAAACGGATCGCCATATTTTTCCGCGAAACTCGTGCTTGAATAGGCGAGCTGGTTATCGGCCATGTTCCAATACCAAACATCGGCGACGCTCACGATCAGCACGGCGATCGTGATCCAAGGCTTGCGAAATCGTTCGGCAAGCCACGCCGCTCCCGATGCCGCCGCCAGCGCCAGGCCCAGCGCGATCACGAACCACACATGGACCGGCGCGCGGACGCTGCGCAATCCGGGCAGCAGCGTGAGCAGGGAGTACAATCCCGCGCTGGGCCCGAAGGCGTACCACAGCGCGGGCGCAATTAGCACCAGCGGCACGAGCCTCGGTCGTTTCAGGATTCCGATGACCGCCAGGGGCGCGAGCAACATCCCCGCGTAGAAGTAATACTGCGTAATATCGGGAGGCCCGGAATAGGTACCCGACGCCGCTCCATAAAAATTCGGAATCGCGAGCGTCGCCAGAGCCGCGGGTTTCAAGACGCCATCCGTCGAGCTGTGATAATTCGCGTTCGCGCGTTCCGATTGCGCGGTCAATTCGAGTCCCGGCAGGATCTGAATCGCGCCGAGCAAAATCGCGGCCAGCGTCGCGACGATAAGAAGACCAGCGGCTCGTTTCCAAGGCGCCCGCCGCGCGATCGCGAACAAAGCCAGTGCGCAAAAACAATAGAGCGCGGTTTGGAAGTGTCCGATCAGCACGATCAATCCCCCAATCATGCCGGTAATGAAGAATGTTCCGGATTCATCCAGCGCCCGCAACGCCGACCATAGGAGCCACGGCAGCAACGCCGCCGTTTCGAATATCCCGATATGAGAGCTGTGCCCCGCGAAGAATCCACTGCCCGCGTAGAACACCGCGGCGATCAGAGCGAGCCTGTGATCTCGCGTCAGCCGGCGCGCCAGCAGATAAGTCCCGCCCAGCGCGAGGAAAGCGTGCAGCGCCAGTTCCCATTCGATCGCTCGCGGCGTGATCCCGGCAAGGAAAAACGGCCAGTGCAGCGGATACCACGCGGCGGTCTGCGGATCGGCCAGGAATGGAAAGCCCGAGAACACGAAAGGCGTCCAGTGCGGCAAATGCCCTTCGCGCACGGCATCCGCGAAATACTTCTGTGCCGAGTAATGCACGTCGACCGCGTCCCACTGAATCGACGTCTGGGAATCGAACAGCGGACTAAAGTAAAAAACAACGGTCGCCACCGCGAAGGCGGCCCAAATCTTGTAATTTCCCATGGAGTCTCCGTTATTTTACTCTGGAAGCATATGCGGATACTGCTGCTGATGCTCGCCGCCCTTTCGACGGCCCGTGCGGAGTTCCTGCGCGTGGAAGTGTTCGTCAAAGACATGAATTGCGCCTCGTGCTCAGACTCTCTGGGGAGAACGTTCGAGAAAATGCGCGGTGTAAAACACGTCGACGTCAGCATGAAAGAAGGCACCGTGACGCTGGACCTCGCGGACCAGAACCGCATCGCGATAGAACAGGTCTGGGACGCCCTCAAGCGCGTCGGGTTCACTCCGGGCGACACGAAGGTCACGGTACGCGGCGCTGTGAAAGGCGCGTCGCTCATCATCTCCGTGATCGACAAAACTATCGCGATCGAGGGCCGCGCCCCGGAGGGCGAAAGTGTGGCGCTGAAGGGCATCATCGCACCCCCACCCGACCCGCGCACGCCCATCATTTTGCGCCTTGAGTGATATGGCTTGTTCGCCCAGCCCCCCGGTCCCGGGACCACCGGAACACCGACACCGAACCCTGACCGTCAGGGAGGGGGATTTTTACGGTTGACAAATTCTATATTTCTAGTATTATAGAAATATAGAATTACCAATGAAGACAACCTCCGAAGAAATCATCCGCTACGCCGACATGTTCGCCGCCATGGGCACGGAATCCCGCCTCCGCATCATGCAACTGCTCCTCTCCGCCCATCCCGAAGGCCTCGTCGTCGGCGAAATTCAATCCGAGCTCGAGATTTCCGCGTCCACTCTTTCCCATCATCTCGACAAGTTGAAAAATGAGGGCTTGATCGAAGTGAGCCGCGAAGGAACGTTCCTCCGCTACACCGCTAGCACCTCCGCCTTGCAGGATCTGCTGGGATTCCTGTACGCCGAATGCTGCACCCGCAACCGCGCGATTAAACTGAAACACATTATGGAGACCTGCAAATGACCCCCGACGTAAAAGACGACATAAAAGATGTAGTGAAAGAAAAATACGGCCAGGCGGCTCTGCGAGTCACCACCGGCGGCAGCTCCTGCTGCGGAGCATCGCCCGCGCGCGATCCCGTACACAAGCTTGGATGTGACCCCATCACCGGTAATCTATACGACTCCTCACAAGCCGGCGAACTGCCGGAGGCCGCGCTCAAAGCCTCGCTCGGCTGTGGCAATCCAACCTTGCTCGCCGCGCTCAATCCCGGCGAAACCGTGCTCGACCTCGGCTCCGGCGGTGGCATCGACGTTCTTCTGTCCGCCAAGCGCGTCGGCCCCACCGGCAAGGCTTACGGACTCGATATGACCGATGAGATGCTGGCGCTCGCCAACGAGAACAAGCGCTCCTCGGGCGTCGAAAACGTCGAATTCCTCAAGGGTGAAATTGAAAATATTCCGCTGCCCGATAACACCGTCGACGTCATCATCTCGAATTGCGTCATCAATCTTTCCTCTAACAAAGACCGCGTCATCGCCGAAGCATTTCGCGTATTGAAGCCTGGCGGACGATTCGCCGTCTCCGATGTTGTGACCAAGGGCGAAATGCCGCCCGAGATTCGCAAAAGCGTCCTGCTATGGGTGGGCTGCATCGCCGGAGCGCTAGAAGAAAACGACTATCGAGCGAAACTGAACGCGGCCGGCTTCGAACAAATCGACGTCGAGCCGACGCGCATCTATCGCGTAGCCGACGCGCGCGAATTCCTCTCAGGCGAAGGCATCGACGTGGACGCCATCGCTGATCAAGTAGACGGAAAATTCATGAGCGCCTTCATCCGCGCCGTGAAACCCGCCGTGAAGTCTTGCTGTGGTCCGGCGTGTTGCTCCTAAGAGGGGAAGCATGAAAACTGAGCGTCGCCTGGCCTTCTTTGAGCGATACCTCACGCTCTGGGTTGCCCTATGCATCGCTGCGGGTTTGGCGCTTGGGAAACTTCTGCCTTCCGCCATCGAAAGTCTCCGGCGGTTGGAATTCGGCCGGGGAAGCCAGATCAACGTTCCGATCGCAATTCTGATTTGGCTGATGATCACGCCGATGATGATGAAGGTCGATTTCGGCGCCATCCGCAACGTCGGACGCAAACCGGCCGGTCTCGTGGTTACGCTCATCGTGAACTGGCTGGTCAAGCCATTTTCCATGGCTTTTCTCGCATGGCTGTTTTTCCGATTCATTTTCTCCGCATTTATCACCCACGCCGAAGCCGATCAGTATATCGCCGGATGCATTATCCTGGCCGCCGCTCCTTGTACCGCCATGGTCTTCGTCTGGAGCCACTTGACCGATGGCGATCCCGCGTACACGCTCGTGCAGGTCTCCGTCAACGACCTGATCATGCTTGTGCTGTTCGTGCCGATTGTCAGGTTCCTCGTGACCGGTGCGTCTTCGCTCACCGTTCCGTTCGCCGTTCTTCTCTACTCCGTGATCGTCTTCATCGTCATTCCACTTACCGCCGGGACAATTCTTCGATGGTTTCTGATTCGCAGAGGCGGAAAGGATTGGTTTGAGAAGGACCTCCTGCCTCGCTTCGCGCCGGTGACCATCACTGCGCTGCTGGCGACCCTTGTTTTCATCTTCGCCTTCCAAGCGGACAACATCACCACTCGCCCCTTCCATGTCTTTTTAATCGCCATACCCATCACGTTGCAGGTGTACCTCAATTCATCGCTGGCGTACAGCCTGATGAAGCTCTTGAGAGTCGAGTACTCCATTGCCGCTCCCGGCGCTCTGATCGGGGCAAGCAATTTCTTCGAGCTTGCGGTCGCCACTGCCATCGCTCTCTTCGGTCCGGATTCGGGAGCGGCGCTCGCAACCGTCGTCGGCGTATTGGTAGAGGTTCCCGTCATGCTGACGGTCTGCGCGGCATGCAATCGGACCCGGCACTGGTTTTCGGCATGAAAAAACGTGTACTCATCCTCTGCACCGGAAATTCCGCACGCAGCCAAATGGCCGAAGGCTTATGGCGTCACGAATCCGGCTCGAAGTTCGACGTATTCTCCGCCGGCACCAAGCCAACCCGCGTGCGCCCTGAAGCCATCGCCGTCATGCGTGAGCTCGGCATCGACATTTCCGGCCATCGCTCCAAATCTGTCGACGAATTCACGGCCCAGGAGTTCGATTACGTCATCACCGTCTGCGACCATGCCAACGAAATCTGCCCCGTCTTCCCCGGCAAAACCCAACGGCTCCATTGGTCCTTCGAAGATCCCACCGACGAAGCGTCGTTCCGCAAAATCAGAGACCAGATCCGCGCCCGCATTCTAGCCTTTTTGTGAGGTGGCGCGAGCTTTAGCTTGCAGCATCGGCTTCAGCCGATGTCCGTATTTCTAAAACTCCATCCGCAATCGAACCCCGACCCCTCGCGGAGGCCCAATCGCAGTCCCCGAAAGCAGCCCCGCGAAATCGATCACATTCAGCCGATTCGTCAAATTCGTCACATCCCCCTGCACGCTTACCGACCGCTTTTCATGCTTCCACAAATCTGCACCCACCGAAGCGTTCACGGAAAACGAAGGATTCACGCGCCCCCGCGAAAAATTCACCCGGTTCACAATCTCCGAGCCATACTGCGAAATCAATAAAGAGGTGTCCGGCAAATCTCCTTCCACCGGCAGCCCGCTCGTGTACGATGCCGTCCACGCGGTCCACAGGCGCGGCGCGATCTGGTAACGCGCCCATGCGCGAGCCGCATTCCTCTGGTCCTGCGTGATGGGAAATTTGTCCGTCGAATGCAGCAGCGCCGAGGCGGAATCGTCCAGGAACAAGCCGCCCGAGATCGGAAACTCCCCCGTGCCAATCGTGTTCGCATAGCTCAAATAGCCCGAAAATCGCCCCCAACGCGGCATTTCGAGTTTCGCTTCCACACCGCGAATCTGCGCCTTCTGAAACGCAATCGGAAAGCCCACGCCGGTGTTCAACAGCAAATCGTCGTCCAGACAATTGCGGAAGTCGCGCCGAAAATAGCTCGCGTCCAAACGGACTCTTTTCCCGATCCCTTGCGTAAACCCGCCCTCATAGTAGTTCCCGCGCGAAGGATGAATCGGCAGATAGAACCCCGTGCCCAACATCGCCCCTGCCGATGCCGACATCAGGATATTTTCAAACGGCGGAGTGCCGAACGTCCGATCGTAAGACGCATGCAACACCAGGCCCAGCGGCGAGTAATGCCACGACACGCCCAGCCGAGGACTCCACCCCGTATCGTTGACCAGCAAGCGATAGTGATCGAACCGCAGTCCCGCGCTCACAGTGAAATCGCCCAGCCGGATCAGGTCCTCCGCGTAAGCGGACTGCTCGCGATCGGGCGAATGGCCGCGGAACTCGAACGTGGCGGGCAGATCCGGGTTGAACACCGGCGTTCCGTTCAAATCGTAGCGGACGATCTGATAGCCGAACTCCTCTCGAATCGAAGCGAAGCGCGCATCGGTTCCCACCTTCCATTCGTGCCGCCCCCAATGCCCCGCGAGACTTGCGCTCAAATAGCCTTCCCGGTATCCGCGATCCTGATGCGCGGAAATCGGCGTCGATAAAGGATTCGACCACAACTCCGCCTCCACGTCCCGCACCATGCCCCGTACCGATCCGACCATCGCCGCCGAAAATACGTGCTGATACGATACCTGCCCCTCGGTGTCCGCGCTGGTGCGGTCCTGCCGCTGCCCAGCCGCTTGTTGCCGCAGGTCGTCGGGAACCAGAAAGCCGAGCTGGCGATGGGCCAGCGAGACACGCAAGCGGTCGCGATCGTTGAAGTCCCTCTCGACCGTACCCGTGAACGATGCGCTCGATCCGTGATTGGTGTAATTCGCCATCACCGGCGGATCCAGGTAATGGTCCGTGAGAAAACCCTCGGCAGTGATAGTGCTCGTGGTGCGTCCGGATACATATTGTAGGGAGAGAAATCCCCCCGCCGTTGAAAAGCTGCCGCCCTGCGCGACCGCGATCGCGTGAAACCCCGGAGAAGTATTCCGATTCGTATTGATCTCGATCACCCCTCCCAGCTTTTGACCGTACTCGGCGGGAATGCCGCTGGTGTACATCTTCATGGACTCGACCGTATCTGCGTCGACCGTCGGGGCGAACGCGGGCGAGCGGTTATCCTGCACTGGAAAGCCGTTCACGATGAACTGCGTGTCGTATTCGGATTCGCGCGGATGCAGCACGCCGTTGGCTTCGAGCAACCAGCCCGGCTGCATCACCGCGAGCTCGATCAGCCCGCGCCCCGGAAGTCCCGAAGGCCGTTCTTTCATCTCCTGCGCGCCGACGTAATATGCCGAGCCCGTGCGATTCGGGTCGATCATCGTGGTGGATTCGGCAACAACGACGGCGGTGTGAACTGTCTCGACGTCAAGCGTCACCTCTCGGCTCTGCGGCACCGCGGAGCGAATTTCAACCTTCAACGACACCGGTGCAAACCCCGAGTGCCGCACCGTCAGTGCGTAAAAACCGTACGGCAGATTCTTGAGCGAGGCGCGTCCATCGGCAGGCAGAGTTACGTTCTGTCGCGTCTTGGTGGCTTCATTGCTCAACTCCACCGACGCAGCGACGCCGAGGCCCGTCGGGTCCTTCACAGTCAGTCGAAGTTCACCAGTGCCCGTCTGCGCCCATGCCAGATAGGAGGTCAGCGCGAGCACGACGCGAAAAAGCATGTTCACTCCTACCCTAGCGCGATTGCTCTGAGATTTTCCTGACCCACTCCGCACCAATAGGCATGGCTACTCCCGAGCGTACTCGCATGATCATGCAGACGATTCTGCAAATGGATAAACAGTTTGGCAAAGGCGCGGTGCTGCAACTTGGATCGCGCAATGTGCTGCCGGTGAAAGTGATTTCCAGCGGATCGATTTCCGTCGATTTGGCGTTGGGCGTCGGCGGATTCCCGCGGGGACGGGTTGCTGAAGTTTTTGGACCCGAGTCTTCTGGAAAGACTACGTTAGCGTTGCAAGTCATTGCGGAAGCGCAAGCCGCGGGCGGGTCGGCTGCGTTTATCGATGCCGAGCATGCGCTCGATCCGGGTTACGCTCGAAATTTGGGTGTGAATGTCGACGATCTTCTTGTTTCTCAGCCGGATTGCGGCGAGCAGGCGCTTGAAATTACGGATGCGCTGGTTGCATCCGCCGCCATCGATGTTCTGGTTGTGGATTCGGTGGCGGCGCTGGTCCCCAAAGCGGAACTTGAAGGAGAAATGGGAGATAGCTTCATGGGGCTGCATGCGCGCTTGATGTCGCAGGCGCTGCGCAAGCTTACGGGATCGGTCGCGCGGACCAACACTTGTCTCATATTTATCAACCAGGTGCGGGAAAAAATCGGGGTTGTTTTCGGCAATCCGGAGACTACCACCGGCGGGCGGGCCCTAAAGTTTTACTCCTCCGTTCGCGTGGAAGTGCGCCGCATGGGAGCCATCAAGGACGGTGAAGTGGTTGTGGGCAATCGCACAAAGGTTAAAGTGGTGAAAAATAAGGTGGCTGCTCCGTTTCGAGAAGCCGAAGTCGACATTCTTTATGGGCAGGGAATTTCGCGCGAAGGCGATCTGCTCGATTTGGGCTCGGAGCAGTCGATCGTCGAAAAAAGCGGGGCCTGGTACAGCTACCAGGGCGAACGGCTAGGCCAAGGCCGGGAAACGGCGCGGGCGTTCCTGAAAGAGCACGTCGACATTCGAGCGAAAATCGACACCGCACTGCGACAGAAAATCGGGCTTACGCAGACTGCGGCTGTTGCTGCGACGGCTTAATCGACCATAATTGCTTGTTTAAGCGTCCTGATGAAGGCTTAAACGACCATAATTTGACCGCAACTATGCCATTGTGCTAACTTGACGAATTCGGAGCGGTTCGTCTCGACGCTCGATCCCTGCACATTTTTTTGATGGAACAGACACTCCAAGCCCTGAGTGGGATTCTACTGAAGGCCATCCCCACTTCACTTCTGCTGATCATCCTGTATTTTTATTTGAAGGCGATGCTTTTCGGTCCGCTCCAGAAGGTTCTGAAGCAGCGCGAAGAATTGACCGCCGGGGCGCGCAAAGCGGCGGACGAGAGTCTGGCCGCGGCGGAGCGCAAGGCGCAGGATTACGAAGCGAAGTTCCGCGACGCCCGCGCCGAGGTTTATAAAGAACAGGAAGAAACGCGGCGGATCTGGATGGAAGATCAGGCCAAGCAGATCGCGGCGGGCCAGGCTCGCACGGGGGCGATGGTGGCGGCGGCGCGCAAACAGCTTTCGGATGAGACCGCGGCGGCGAAGCAGAGTCTTGTCGAAACCAGCGCCGCATTGGCGGACCGCATCGCGACCATGATTCTGGCGCGGAGGAAATCGTGAAGCGCGCTCTGCTGGTGATGATGCTCGCTGGCGCGCTTCATGCCCAGGGAAAAGAAGCCGCCGCCAAGGATGAGCTGATCGTCTGGAAATGGGCGAATTTTATCCTTTTAGCCGCGGGCGCGGGCTATTTGCTCAACAAGCACCTGCCGCCTTTTTTTAGATCCCGCACCACCGAAATTCAAAAGGACATCACCGAGGCGCAGCAGCAGAAGCAGGCTGCGGAAAAGAGAGCCTCGGAGATGGATGCACGCCTGAATTCGCTGGGAGCGGACATCGAGAAATTCCGCGCGGAGGCGAAAATCGAGATGGAGCAGGAAGCGGCGCGCATCCGCGAGGAAACAGCCCACCAAATCGAAAAAGCGCAGAAGCAGGCCGAGCAGGAGATCGAATCGGCGGGCAATCTGGCGACTCGCGAGTTGCGCGAGTACGCCGCGAAACTGGCGCTCGATCTGGCGGAGCAACGGATTCGGACCAGGCTTGATGCGAATACGGAAGCTGGTTTGGTTGACGACTTCACCAGGGACTTGCAGCAGCAGGGGTCGAAGAACTAATGGCCTGTCGCAGCGAAATAGGTACGATTTCCTGCTCCCTGCCGGACAGGGAAGAGGGCCGATTGCCAATCGGCCGCAGGCTGCCAGCCTGC
>PNAJ01000004.1 GCA_003170295.1 Bryobacterales bacterium
CGCACGTCGTCTTTGTAGAATGAATTGCCGCCGTCGATGATCGCATCGCCCGCGGTCAGCAGTTTGGAAAGCGCCGCCACCGTTTCTTCCGTGGGGGCGCCCGACGGAAGCATGATCCAGACAGCTCGAGGCGCGCTGAGTTTCTCAACAACTTCCGCGAGCGAGTGCGCGCCCGTGGGGCCTTCCTTTGCGAGGGCGTCCACGGTCTCCGCGTTGCGATCGTAAACGACGCATTGATGTCCGCCCTGCGTCAAGCGGCGCGCCATGTTCGCGCCCATCCGGCCCAAGCCAATCATTCCAATTTGCATATTTAATCTCCGAAGTTTGTGGTCACACTGTCAGCGTTCAGCCCTTCCCAAGAATGCAACGATCCACGGCATTTGCGAAGCCTTCCTCTTCCGAAGAAGTGGTCAGGTGAACCGCGGCGTCTTTTACTTCGTCGCTGGACCGTCCCCTCGCAATGCTGATGCCATTTTTCGTAAACATTGTTGTTTCATTACGCATATCACCAATGGCGGCGATTTGCTCCATAGGAATCGAGTCGGCAGAACGGCGAATATTTAACGAATTAGCGAGTTAGTGACACCGAAAGTGGACATCGCCTCGCGCCGCATTTGCCGCCGATGACGGAGCTCACCCTACGGAATTCGGTAGGCTTCGACCAGCGCGACGCCGGTGGTATCGGCATTGCCGCGGACGACCGCTGTGTAGTTCCCGGGCGTGAGGAACGGCGCAACGATCGCTGCTTCGCGGTCGTCGGTTGGAGCGAGCTGCGTGGCAAGCACGGCCTGCATCTGAGAGTCTTGCCAATTATCGTTGAAGCCGATCACGGCGCCGTTGCCATCGTGCAGTTCGATTATGGGATCGAGGAGAGGGTTAACGATGCCGGAGCTCGCCAGCGTAGGTCCAATGGCGCGGAGCACCACGATGGGGCTATCGCCGTCCCCGATGATGAGCCCGCCGATCATGGCGTTGTCGCCGGTGCCGACGAAGCCGCGTGTGCTCAAGTTCGCAAGCGTGGAGCTGGTTCCGGGTTCGAGGTCGTAAACTTCAGCAAGACCGTTACCGGTAGTCTCGTTTTTGCCAGCGAGGACCGCCGTGTAGTGTCCCGGTCCGAGAGTGGCAACGATCGCGGATTCCAGTGCGTTCTGTGGAGGAATGCCGGTGGCGATTATTTCGGCCGCCTGCGAGTCTTGCCAGTTATCGTTCGTCATGAGCGTGTTTCCAGAGTCGTCGAACAACGCAAGGGTGGGATCCGCCAGTGGACTCGGGACGCCGCTCGTCGCGAGTGATGGGCCGATGCCGCGAATGAGAACTCTCTTCGAGACGTCGCCCGTGATGACGAAGCCGGCGATGGAAACTCGCTCGCCGGTATCGACAAAGACACGGGTTGCGATATTGACCGCCTTGGCCGGGGGAGTGAACGGGATTGTCAGCGCGTCATTGGCGCCTTTTGCGGTCCAATAATGGCCGGCGGTGGTGGGGTGGATGCCGTCCCAGAACAGGAACTGGTCGGGGTTCGCGCCGGAGTTACCTTGTGATGAGCTGCTGATATCGGTGAACCCGTAGTTTCCGGGGTTGCTGAAAATGCGGATCGTGTTTGTCCAGACATCGACTCGATAAACCGTGGGCATAATGCCCTGTAACGCGAGGGCGCTCAGGCTCGACGTCAAATCCGCGTTGAGCTCGTCTCGGTAATTCATGGAGGCGGCATTCAATGCTGCCATCGTCGCCGGGTCGCTCGAAGATGCTGGAGTGTCGCCGAGCGGCGGCGCGTTTGGCACCATGATGTATTGCGCACCGGCTGTCGCGAGGCGACTGACCAACGCGGTCGCGCGGGCGGCAGTTGCAGTCACGCTCGTTGCGCTATCATCATTGAAAAGATCGTTAGCGCCGCCCCAGACGATGTAGAGCGCGTTCGGGTCAACCACGTGGGCGGCGAGATAATCATCCATCTGTTTACCCATGTCATCGATCGTGATGGTTATGTCGCCGAAAGGAGTTGAGACGACCAGCTCCTGGTGCGCGCCGTCGTTCGTAGTCGCGCCGCCGAACGCATAGTCTGTTCCGCCGCCGAGGCTGTAAGCGGCTGGCGGGAGGCCTAAAAAAGTTTGCGCGAGCTGTTCGTGCCAAACGCCTGCGTAAAGGATCGATGAGGGATCAGTGTCATTGTCGTTCGTGAACCGGCCGGTAGCATAATTAAAAATGTGGCCGGGATAGTCGACAAGGCCGCCGCTTTCTGAGTCGGTGCGGTTACGAACGTTCCCCGTGTCGGAGAGGCTGTCGCCAAACACAATGATTTGGCTAAATGTGGGCTCTGCCGGCTGAGCGAAGACGGAAAGGCCACCGCTGCACAAACCGGTAAGAAGCAGGAGCAAACTCGCGGAACAGCGGGCGAGACACAGGGACGGAGTGCGGCGCGATGGAATCATATTTTTATGCCACGTTCGTGGATACGCTCTAATCGGCGCAGCCGACGTGAATGCGTGTGCAAGGGCGAATGGCGAGTGGCCCGCCTTCGCCAAGGCTACTACGAGAGTGTTCGTGAGCAGGCAAACTGAGAGAGCTTTCGGTGTCACTGAATTGATGAAGCCATTTCGAAAACGCTGATTCCTCTGGCGAGTTGGTGATTTAGCCAGTTTGGAAAGACATCGCTTCCGTTGTCCGGAGATTTTCGGCAGAGTCGCGGGCGCGATTGAAGGCGTTGCGCAACATCTTTGGGAATATCTGGGTCTTGTTTGGCCTCGCGGCGTACGGCATGAGCTTCGCCATCCTCTGGCGCAACAAGAGCTTCTCGCCCGAGGACGCGCTCGTTGAGCTGGTTCTCTTCGGGCTCGCCTTTCCGTTGCTCGCCTGGGTCACGACGCTCCGCACGCGTTCCCTCACGCTGACGGTCCAGCGAAGTGCCGGCGAAATGTGGCTGCTCGTTGCCTGCCTGATCGGCGTCACGCTTTATCTTGTCTGGGGCGCCGCGTTGTCGGAAGCGCTCGTCCCCGCTACCTGGCTGGCTTCGGAACGGGGGAAGTTCTTCGTGGTGTTTGCTCGGAAGTTGATTGTTTTTGTGGCCATTCCTTTCGTTCTTTTTCGAGCGGTCTTTGGATATCGATGGCGTGATTTTGGTCTTCAGTTCGCCGGTCTCCGGGCGTTGGCCGAAAATCATCTGCCAGTGGTGCTCGTTCTTAGCGCCGCCATTCTCGTCTTTCAATTCTTCCTGGGCGGCGGCGCGGCGCCGATCCGGCGCGGTGAATTTAACGCGAGCCAGCTCGCGATCGGGTTGCCATTTTGTTTCGCGTGGCTCTTCATCGAGGCGGGCCTGGTGGAGGAATTCTTTTTCCGCGCTCTGCTTCAGACGCGGCTCGCCGCGTGGTTCCGATCGGAGGTAACGGGCGTGGCATTGATGGCGCTGCTCTTCGGATTAGCGCACGCGCCGGGCTTCATCCTGCGCCATGCGGGGCTGGAGGAAGCGATCGGGGCGAATCCGTCACCGGCGGATTCGGTTGCTTATGCGATCGTGGTGTTGTCGGTGGGCGGGATATTCTTCGGGGTTGTCTGGGCGCGAACGAAAAATCTTTTCGCGGTGATGATCATTCACGCGGCGACCGATCTGCTCCCAAACTTCGCGCAGTTCGCGAAAGCTTTTAATATTTAGCGAGTTAGCGACTGAGTGATTTAGCGACACCGAAAGCTTTCGCGTGCTCGCGACTTTTGGTCGGAGTTGGGAGAGAAAGCCGACAAGCATTTAGCGAACTGGCGAGTTCCTGATCTGGCGAATACGGAAATTTGGAAGAAGGAATAGAGAAGACGATCGGAATTTTCTCGAATGCCTAAACAGTCGAACGAATTTGCTGGTCCATTGTAAGATCGATATGTCCGGGTTCGAACTCCAGGTTTTGACAGATGGAACAACGCCCGACACCGAATCTCGAATAAGAATGGGGGCGCTACCGGCGACGGCTCTTGGACCAGGCGAATGCGGTGGTAAGGCCGCCGACAATCATCAAGACGGCACCGAGAGCGAACCAAATCAATGCGATCTTGCGGACGGATCGGAGATGCTCCGCCAAGGCCAGCATGAGACACAAGAGGCCGAGCTCGGCGAGGGTGATGCCAATTCCGACAATGGCTTCGTACGATATCATTGGAGTTCCAGGCTGGCGCGATTTCTCAGAGGCATTCATGGTGAGATCGGACGATAGACGCGGCCAGCCAGCGCGGCAAACCGCGCGGCGGGTTTTGACCTTGTGGAGGAAGAGGGCTGGTGACACGATCCGGACATGAACTGGCTAGCTGTTCTTTGCGCCGGTGCGGCCTACTGGGTCCTGGGTTTTGTCTGGTATTCGTTGCTCTTCGGCGGGATTCGGGGAGCGGAGCAGGCGCGGCATCGCGGCGAAGGTTCCGCGCCGGCTAAGCGTGAATTCGTCGGGATGTTGCTCGCGAGCTTTGTCTCGAATCTCGTGGCCTCAGCGGCAATCGCGTATCTCCTCCACCGAACAGGAACAGCGGACCTTCAGCACGCGCTCAAACTCGGCGCTGGTCTTGCGGTCGGATTCTCGATCACGACGTTAACGGTCGTCCACGTGTGGGAAGGGAAGTCGACGAGGGTCTGGATGATCGACGCGAGTTATCATCTGATCGGTTGTTTGATCGCGGCGGCGATACTGGTCTCGTGGCCGTGACGAGGGAAGGAAGAAGGGAAAAGGAAGAATTAAGAAGTGGGGATTATGATTCCTTCGACCGTTTCGCCGCATCGAATCGCGGAAATTTGCCAGTAGGTGGAAGCTATTTAACGTGTGTCATTCCGAGCCGCGTAGACGGCGAGGAACCCCGCAAATGCAACTTGCGGTTGCTCGGTTGAAGAACGCGGCAACTCCGGTGGTGAGGTCCCTCGGCGCGCTCCGCCAGCCTCGGGATGACAGAGGTTGCGTTAATGGTGCTCGAATCCTGCCTTTGTGCGATCCCTTAGATCGCCTTCTTCTCTCATCCTTCTGACTTCTGACTTCGCAACACGAGCGCTGCGACGAGCCCGGCGCAAAGGAAGCCGACGATCTGGGTGAACATGTAGGCGGCGGTGTAGACGCCAGGGAAGCCGTACCAGTTCCAGTAGGGAACATTCGTCACGATAGAGGCCAGGACCCCGGCAACAAAGACAAAGCCGACACGGCCGCCAAATGAGACGATGCGAGTCTGCGCCAGGAGGGAAACGACGAGGATCGATTCAAGAAGTTCGGTGAGGAATTCGACCGTCAGCAACTTGACCATGGCCATCGGCCGCGACCCGGCTGGGTGATAGACGAGGAACCCGGATGGATTAGCAGCGAGCTTCTCCTCATAATGCTTCATGGCCTCCTGCTCCTGTTCGTGAGTCGGATTGTCACCCGCGCCTAATCCGGGGAAGAGATAAAGGCCGGGTTGATCGCCCAGACCAGTTTGCAGCGCGGGGAGCATCTTTTCTTCGTTGAGAAGACCGATGTGAGTGCCGGCATGGGCCAGCGGAAGGGCCATGTGCGCGATTGATGACCAGATAAACATTGCGATTCCACCAAGAACACCCGCCGTAATGATTCGTGTCGTTGTCATAGGCCGCCGGTCTATCAGACCGTATTTCATTTAGCGAAGTGATTTAGCGAATTATCCATTGGGGAGGAGGGAGGGGTGATCCTGTTCTCTTCGCTCGACATTCGGCACTCGATATTCGTCATTCCACCCATGTTTCTCGGCGAGGAAGAAGTCCGAAAGCTCTTGCGGATGGAAGAACTCGTTCCTGCGATGAGAGGCGCGTTGCGTGATCTTTCCGCGGGCAAGGTTGAGCAGCCGATGCGGCTGGTTTTGCCGGTAGCCGAGCATCAAGGTTTCTTCGCGGTGATGCCGGCTTACGGCGGCGCGCTCGGGGCCAAGCTGGTGACGTTTTATCCCAACAACAAGGGCGTGCACACGCATCATGCGATGATTCTCCTTTTTCGTCCGGAGACAGGTGAGCCCCTCGTGACGATGGACGGGCGGCTGATCACGGAGATGCGAACCGCGGCGGTGTCTGCCGTGGCCACGGATGCGCTAGCTGTGGAGGCTCAAGAGGTTGTTCATGGATAAATTGAGTTTGGAGATAGGAGGGAGGTGCTGAAGAGCGGAGTGTGGTCGATGCCAGTTGTAGCGATGGAGCCAGGGTCTGAGGTGAGCGGCGCGGTGGGCGGAGTGGGAGTAGATGGCGGCATAGGCCCATTCGCGCAATGAGGTCTGGATGAAGCGTTCGGCTTTGCCATTGGTGCGGGGAGTGTAGGGGCGGGTAAAGAGATGGCGGAGGCGGTGCCGCAGACAGGCGGCGCGGAACTGATGGGAACGGTAGCAAGAACCGTTATCGCTCATGAGGCGCTGAGCTTTGATACCGAGGGAGGCGAAGTAAGCCAGGGCGCGTTCGAGGAAGAGCACGGCGCTGGCCTGGCCTTCATCGGGCATGATTTGGGCGAAAGCCAGACGGGAAGCATCATCGATGCAAACATGGACGAACTCCCATCCGGCCCCGCGCACTTGATCGCGTCGATCGTGAGTGACGCGATGACTGGGGCGCACGATCTTGCCCAGCTTTTTGATATCGAAGTGGAGCAGCTCGCCCGGGCTCTGGCGCTGATAGCGGACCACCGGAGGAGCCGGGTCCAGAGCGCTCAGACGGGCCAGGCCGTGCCGGCGGAGCAAACGTGAGACGGTGGCGCGGGAGAGTCCACTTTGGCGCGCGATCTGAAAGCTCGGGAGACGCAACCGGCGCAAAGCCAGCACGACGGCGACTTGGGCCGAAGGAGTCTGGCGCGGACTGCACCGAGGCCGGGAAGAGCGGTCACGCAGACCGGCCACCCCTTCGCTCCGGAAACGAGCCAGCCACTTGCGCACACTGCGCTCGGAGAGCCCGACCTGGAGCGTAGCGCTTTTGACGCTCAATTGCCGGGCAAGTATGGCACGCATGATCCGTTCTCGACCACGTGCCGTCAGTCGGGCATTATGATGAACGTTCATGTGGCGGTTGGGTTTGAGGGTTTGAATGTTTGCACACCCATCACTCTCCCAAATCCTTCCCCGCATGAACAACCTATTGAAACATCACAGCTAG
>PNAJ01000096.1 GCA_003170295.1 Bryobacterales bacterium
GCACATCATGTTGCAGCGGTTCGTCAGATCGATGGTCAGCACCGATCCGCGCCCGTGCGTGATGGTACTTGTGCCGTGGTCGTGCAGCTTTTCGTCGTTGTGGGCGCGGATGTCGCGGCCCGGGAACACATCCTCAAGATGCTTGAAGAACGCCGGATCGGTGGACATAACGTCTTCAAATTTGCCATGGATGGCGCATTCCTTCACCATGACGATCTTGCCGTCTTTTTCGATAATTTTCGCGCGGATTTCGCCAGCCTTCTCGTTCTTGAGAATGGCAACCGGCAGCTCGCCGTTGATGATTTTGTTGCGGATGTCCGGGACGCACTTGGGGCATAGCGAATCGGTCTCGCGAGGCCAGCCGAGTTTCGGCTTCTGCTTCTCCCAGCTCTTCAAAAGAGGCTTGTCCGACCACTTGGGCGTGAAGGACGCGTTACGGTTGATGGAATTGAACTTATTAAAGAAGAACCAGCCGGCATTGGCGGCCACGGCGATTGCTTTTTCAACGTGCTTGATCGGCTTAGTCAAAGTGCGATCTCCAGAGATAGATTGGGATACAACCCTGAAAGGCAGTATAGAAGAGGGTGTCCGGTGAAGCTACATTAATGAAGCGAAGTGCTCCCGGTTGCATTGGACGGCGATCCGGGAACATTAAACGGTTGGCACCTACAAGCTCTTGCAAGTGAACGAGATACAACTTCTTCATGATGTTGTAGCCGTAGCGCATAGTCCTATCACAAAGAAAGTAAGGGGTTGTATGACTCCGTGCTGTCATGATAATTTCGTATGGTTCGGAGGAACTCGCTTGTCTAAAAAACAAACCATGAAAATACTTTGTGTGGCTTCAGCTTTATTCTTGTCAGCCGCAGCGGCTTCGGCGGCCAATATTGTGCTCGACGGTGATTTTGAGGGTGGGTTCGTTGGCTTTACGCCTCCCTGGACAGTCACATCCTCAACAAACAACATCGGCGTCAGTACGGCGTTTAGTGCGGACACGCCTCAGGCAGGCTCGTTTTTCGCATTTTTCGGCGATGGGATTCCGATTACAAATCATCTCGACCAGACTTTGACGACCATCATCGGCGATGAGTATTCGATCAGCTTTTATCTGGCGGTCCAGCCCGACTCTGTGTCGGATGGAAGTTTTTTCGGATCCCATTCTCTTGCTCCAAGTATGGCCGTCGGATGGACAGGTTCGTCTTTCACGACTTACAACTTCCCTGCCTCGGAGGCATTTACTCAGGCATACACGCAATACACCTTGTTTCACTTCGCCACGACTACCTCGACAAATCTCGAGTTCGCCGGATCTGACGACTACAAGAGCGCGATTCTGCTGGATACAGTCGTCGTAACCGACCTGGGGGCTATTCCCTAGCCTGCGACGTTTGCCCTCGCCGGCGCGGGGCTGGTTATCGCCGGGGTGTGGCGTAAACTGAAGCGCTAATCGTTCGCGATCCTTGAATTCTGGACCCTCGCAGGGCTATCCTTAACGCTTCGCCCACTTTTTGGATTCGTTAGGAGCGTTTTAAGAATGTCCTCGATCGATGTTCCGCTGCGCAATGGTGGCTTTGGAACGACGCAGCGGAAAGATAACTGGTGGGTTGAGCCACTGCTAGTCTTTCTGGGCTTCTCAGCCTTCATCGTCTATTCCACGTGGGCGGCGATGCAGAATGCCCATTACACCTTCGGGCCTTATCTTTCACCCTTCTATTCGCCGCTGCTGATGACCGAGAAGCCGGGGTGGTGGCCGGCGTTCATGCCCTTTTCAGCGGCGATGCTGATTTTGTGGGCTCCCGGCGGATTCCGTTTCACTTGCTACTACTATCGCGGAGCCTATTACAAAGCCTTCTGGGCAGATCCGCCTTCGTGCACCGTTGGCGAGCCTCGGAAATCGTATTGGGGCGAGCGATCCTTTCCACTGATCATGCAGAATATCCATCGATATTTCCTGTATCTGGCGCTCGTTTTCATCCTGGTTCTGACTTACGATGCGTTCAAAGCAATGTGGTTCGACGGGCACTTCGGAATCGGTGTCGGGACGCTGGTTCTGATTGTGAATCCGGTGCTACTGGGGTGTTACACATTAGGGTGCCATTCGCTGCGGCACCTGGTTGGCGGGCGCGCGGATGAGATGTCGAAATCGCCGGTCCGCAAACAAACTTACGACTGCGTCTCGTGCCTGAATCGCCGCCACATGATGTGGGCGTGGTTCAGCCTGTTCTGGGTCGGATTCACCGACGTCTACGTGCGCCTGTGCTCGATGGGTCTCATTACGGATTGGAGAATTTTTTAGTGTCCCGCTTTGGCTATTACCTGGGCCCGGCCGCTCCCGATGGTCGCGGTTCTTCTAAGCGCACTCCTTTTGGAACCGCGACCATCGGGAGCGGTCATTTGGAGGACCGGCAATAGCATGGCCGAGTATCAGATTCACCAGTTCGACGTGCTCGTCGTAGGAGCGGGAGGTGCGGGATTGCGCGCGGCGATCGAAGCCTCTGCGGCCGGAGCGAAGGTCGGTGTGGTGTCCAAATCGCTCTTGGGCAAGGCTCATACGGTGATGGCCGAGGGTGGCATGGCGGCGGCGATGGGCAATGTCGACGATCGCGATAACTGGCGCGTCCATTTCGCCGACACGATGCGCGGCGGCCAATACGTCAATAACTGGCGCATGGCCGAATTGCACGCCAAGGAAGCTCCGGAACGCGTCCACGAACTCGAAGCTTGGGGCGCGGTGTTTGATCGCACAAAGGACGGGAAAATTCTCCAACGCAATTTCGGCGGCCATCGTTATCCGCGCCTCGCGCACGTCGGCGACCGCACCGGTTTGGAATTGATTCGCACGTTGCAGGACCACGGCATCCATCAAGGCATCGCCGTTCACATGGAGCACACGGTGGTCACGTTGCTCAAGGACGGCGACCGCGTCGTCGGCGCGTTCGGCTATGACCGCGAGCGCGGGCGGTTCAAGATGTTCAAAGCGAGGGCGATTGTCATCGCCACCGGCGGCATCGGGCGAGCTTACAAGATCACCAGCAATTCCTGGGAATACACCGGCGACGGTCAGTCGCTCGCGTATCACGCCGGGGCGGAATTGATGGACATGGAGTTCGTGCAATTTCATCCGACGGGCATGATCTGGCCGCCGAGCGTGATGGGCCTGCTCGTGACCGAGGCTGTGCGCGGCGAAGGCGGCGTGTTGCGGAACAAGGACGGCAAGCGGTTCATGTTCGACGATATTCCGGACAATTACAAAACGCAGACGTCTTCCGATCCCGAGGAAGGCTGGCGTTACACGCAGGGCGACAAAAACGCCAAACGCCCGCCCGAGTTGCTCACGCGCGACCACGTTGCCCGTTGCATCAACCGTGAGGTCAAGGCCGGTCGTGGCAGCCCGCACGGCGGCGTGTTCCTGGACATCGCGTGGATCAAGGAAAAAATCCCGAACGCGGTGGAGCACATCAAGAAAGAAGCTGCCGAGCATGTATCACCAGTTCAAACAGCTCGCCGACATCGATATTACGAAAGAGCCCATGGAGATCGGTCCGACGACGCATTACATGATGGGTGGCGTGGAAGTGGACGCCGAATCGCAAATGTCGACGGTTCCGGGCCTGTTCGCGGCGGGCGAATGCGGGGCGGGGTTGCACGGAGCGAATCGCCTCGGCGGAAATTCTTTGTCGGACCTGGTGGTCTTCGGGCAGCGCGCGGGCGAGTTCGCCGCGAAGTTCGCGAAAGCGCATAGCGCGGGAAGAATCGACCACGCGTTCGTGGAGAAGGTGGCGCAGAACGCTCTCGGACCGTTCGATCGCGGCGCGGCTGGCGAGAATCCCTTCGCGGTGCAGCACGAGCTGCAGGAGATGATGCAAGATCTTGTGGGCATCGTGCGCGTGGAATCCGAGATGGAGAGCGCTCTCGGAGAAATCGCCAAATTGAAGGCTCGCGCGGCGCAGGCAGGCATTGCCGGAAATCGCGAATATAACAACGGATGGCACACCGCGCTCGATCTCGACAATCTGCTGACGGTGTCGGAAATCATCGCGCGCGCGGCCATTGAGCGGAAGGAAAGCCGCGGAGCGCATTTCCGCGATGATTATCCGGACAAGAGCGAGGATTGGGCAAAGTACAACATTCGCGTTTCGAAAAGCCCGGCAGGCGATCCCAAAGTCGAGCGCGTCCCTGTTAAACCGCTCACCGATGAACACAAGCAGGTCATCGAGGAAAACAAATAAATGGCCATAGCAACCTTCAAAATCTGGCGCGGCAATGCATCGGGCGGGAAATTCGTCGACTACACCACCGAGGTCGAGGCAGGCATGGTGGTGCTGGACGCGGTGCACCGCATTCAGGCCTCGCAGGCCAACGATATGGCCGTGCGCTGGAACTGCAAGGCGGGAAAGTGCGGATCGTGCTCGGCCGAAATTAACGGGCGGCCGCGTTTGATGTGCATGACGCGTCTGAGCGAGATTCCTCTCGATCAACCAATCACGGTGGAGCCGATGCACACCTTCCCCAAGATCAAGGATCTGGTGACGGACGTGTCGTGGAATTACCGCGTGAAGGAGCGCATCAAGAAATTCGCTCCGAAACCGGCGCTGGCCGACGGAACCTGGCGTATGCAGCAGGCAGACATCGACCGCGTGCAGGAGTTCCGCAAGTGCATCGAATGCTTCCTTTGCCAGGACGTCTGCCACGTGCTGCGCGATCACGACTTGCACGACGAGTTCATCGGCCCGCGTTTTCTTTTATACAACGCCGCGCTCGAGATGAATCCGATGGATACCGAGAACCGGCTCGGCGATCTGAAGGATAGCGGAGGCATTGGCTACTGCAACATCACGAAATGCTGCACCAAAGTGTGTCCGGAAGAGATCAAGATCACCGACAACGCGATTATTCCGCTGAAGGAACGCGTGGTCGATGAATTTTACGATCCTCTGCGGCGCCTGTTTCGCGTATTTAGTTAGAGGTATATTGGTCGCATGTTCGATCTGAAGCCCATCTCGCCCGAAGCCGTCCCCGTAGCGCTCCAGAAGGCGGAACGCTACCGGCTGCTGAACGAACCCTGGCAGGCGGAGAGCATCTGCCGCGATATTCTCCGCATCGAGCCGGAGCACAACCAGGCGCTGGTAATGCTGCTGCTGGCGCTTACCGATCAGTTCGGGAAAGGCGTGACCCCGGCACAGGCTCGCGAAGTACTGACGCGTCTGAAGGGCAGCTATGAACGGGCCTACTACGCCGGGATTATCTGCGAACGATGGGCCGATGCCCTGTTGAGCAAGGGCTCGCCCGGGGTGGGCTTTACCGCGTACGAAACGCTGCGCGAGGCGATGGAGCATTACGAGCGCGCGGAACAGCATCGGCCGGAGGGCAACGACGACGCGCTGTTGCGGTGGAATACGTGCGCTCGTATTCTGATGAGGAATCCCGACCTCCGTCCGCGCGGCGAAGAGGTATTTGAACCGGCGCTCGAAGACTAAAGGGGGGTTCTACTGTGTTTTCCTTACCCCTTCTGAGGCCCAATTAGGGCTCTCCGGCCTATGGACCTACACCTCGGAATGGCCGATGATTCTCTTGAAGGAGTTTCCGGCGTGCGCTTTCGCGACGATATCCTCAGAGGCGTAAGATTGTTTGCGATCGTTTTCGCCTTGATCTTGGTCGCCGTTTGGGTGTACCGGATGATACGAGCGCAGTCGGATGTGCGAGGAGCCTCGCCAGATGTGTCCGCTGCACCGGAAACAGCCCAACCGATCGTGCAGATCGCGCCCGCTCCGCCTCCCGATTCCGAAACGCATGGGCTTAGTGTTCCCCCGCCGCCTCCGGCGCCTGGCGAGCACGCGCCCCGGATCGCCCGTCCGCGGGTTGCGGCGAAGCCGGCAGGAGCGGTAGCAAGTACGAATCGCGCGCCGGCGCCGGTGGGACGGGATTTCGAATCCTCTCAACCCAGTGCGTTACGGGGTGCTCCCGTCGTGAAATCCTTAGACGCGGATCCGGTGCCTGCGAAAACCGAGGTCGGGTACAAGAGTCTGCTCGAAACGAATACGAACCGCGTCATTGTGGTGGTCCCCCAGGCGCAGGCTCCGGCCCAGGAATCGAGCGAGAAGCCCGCGAAGGGAAACCGGTTCCTCAAGGGCGTCGGAAAGATTCTCCATGCCGGTAGCAAAAAAGAAACGATGCCGTTGACCCTGCGCGATCCGAAGCAGCCCTAACCTTCTAGACCGCCTGGCGCAATTGAGATTGGACGGCCGGTGCGGGCGACGCCATGGTGAGCTTGCGGCCGCGTTTGCTCTCCTGCATGCGCTCGGTGGCTGAGGCCATGGCCTCCTCGAGCGCTTCATTGCGTACTTCGACGCCCCCCGAGCTAAACAGAATTTGGAGCGATCCGAACGCTTGGAGTTGGAAATCCCACAACTGCCGGGTGATCTGACTGAGACGGCTTTGGGCCGAGGCGCCGTGCTCCTGTGGATAGATCAGCAGGAATTCGTCCTTGCCACTCTGTCCCGCGAAATCGTTCGCGCCGATCAGGGACTGGACTAATTGATGCACCGATTCGGGCAAGGTGCCGTCGGAGTTGCGCGATGAGCTGACGCCAATCGATACCACCAGACCGCTGACCAGTTGGCGGCTCTCGACCAACTTGTGGAGCACGAGTCCGTCCTGGAAGCCGGTGGGCAGAGGCTGCTCCGCCGCCTGGGTGGAGGTGGAGGAGCTGGTGGCGGTGATCTCTGTCGGCTTTTGTTCCGTCTTCGGCGCTTGTGTCCGCGCCAGCAATAATCCCCAGTCCTTCTTGACGGCGATTTTCACGGGGGCGGTTTCCGGTTGGGTAACCGTTATCATTTCGGGCCTCGTTTCGGGTTTCGGAAGTTCGGGCTGCGGTTCGGGTCTGGGCTTTCGATCGGGCGCGACGGGTGCGAAGCGGGGCATCGTGCGGGAACCTGCGAGGGCGGCTCCCCGCTCCATGACGGCGAGCGCATCCAGATTGACAGTGCGCTTCTTTTCTTTACTTGTCGCGATATGCTCTTTCGGAGCGCGCTCCGGCCGATCGACCCGCTGGGCGGCGTGCGGCGTCAGCAGGTGCGAACGCTTCCGATCCTCTTCTCGGCGGGCCTTCAGCTCGATGGTCAGTTCCCGGAGCTGCTCGTTTTTGCCCTTGAGAAAATCGCAAAGCAAAGCGGCGAAAGCGGCGCTCAGGATCGCCACCAGGCTGACGAAACTTTGAAGCTGATATTGTCCGGATTCCATTGCTCCTCGATTCTAGGGATCCCCCCGTGATGCGGAAATAGCCATAAGCTCCTAAATTGCGGAAACTCCCGTACTAGCCACTAACCGTACTATCGTGGGAGAACGTATGCTTTTCCTTCTTCTATTCGCAAGCCTCGCGCAGGACCTGCCGGAGGGGCCGGGTAAGGATGCCGTTCTGCAAATCTGCCAGGATTGCCATGCTCTGGACACGGTCACAATGGATAATCGGACCAAAGAGGGTTGGAAAAAGACCATCGCCAAGATGGGAGATCGGGGCGCCGAGGGTACCGATGAACAGTTCGAGGCGATCATCGTGTATCTGACCAAAAACTTCGGAAGAACCGACGTGAATAAGGCCGCGGCGGAGGAGATTGCGTCGGGTCTTGGTTTCTCGGCGAAAGAAGCCGAGGCGATCATGGAGTATCGCAAAAAAAATGGCGATTTCAAAAGCTGGCGGGATCTAACGAAGGTTGAAGGCCTCGACGCTGCGAAGGTAGAAGCGAAGAAGGATCACATTGCAGTGAAGTAGAGGGGCCCTCTTCCCACCTGAACAAAAAACTCTATTTCCTTCGCCTTCAGCCACTTCTCGCTTCCACTTACCTCAAATATACCGGTCTCCCATTATCTTCTAGGCAAGGAGTCCGGGCGCTCTTTCAACGGAGAGCTGGATCGACCTTTCGGCGGAATACTAGTACAACTGTCGTCGGGTTCGTGTGCGTTGGATTGCTGCCAGTCAAGGACTGGCTCCTGTGCGGACGGGGTTATGTAACGTAGCTTCCCGCTGTGGAAGGGTAAATCAAGTGCAGCTAAAGGGCGCGCGTCCGATATTAAAGTTCAGAATTGAGGATCATTTCACCGCTAACCATGCCAGAAACAGCCCGTCGGGCTCGATTTCCTCCCAATAGGAAATCGGCCGGCTCGATACCGCCGTGCAATGCCTCGCCAGAAGTTTCTCCAGTTCGCCGCGGCCGAACCAGCGCTCCCATGCTGGAGTTTCGAGGCGTCCCCAGGCCTTGACGTCTTTATCGATGATCGCGATACGACCGCCCGGTTTGACGATGCGGCATAATTCCTCCACCGCTTTCGGAATATCGACCGCATGTTCCAGGGATTCGGTCGCGTACGCGCCATCGCAGGAGCCCGAGGAGAGCGGCAGCTCCGTCATCGCCGCGGCCGTTCGATCAATCCCCGGCGGCACGTGCGCCAGCATGGCTTCGGCGATGTCGATGGCGCAGATGCGCGCGGAAGGATAGCGCTCCTGAATCACCCGCGCAAACCGTCCCTTGCCGCAGCCGACGTCGGCAACGAGTTTTCCCGATAGATCGCCCAGGTGTTCCATGACGAGCTTGACGTGGAAAATACGAGGGTCGATCGTCGACGGGTAATGCTCCTCATCGGAAGCGGCCTGGTTGAAGTACGCGCGCAGCTCGGCCGTGGAAGCTACGCGTGGCTTGCGGCGGAATCTGTCGAAAAAGCTCACCTTATGCTTTGATGAAGAAGATCGGCAGTCCGGTTTTGTTTCCGTAGGTGGGGCGATATCTTTCCGTATTGTACATGGTCGCGATGTCGACTTTGCGCGGTCCCAGCTTCGGATCTGGAATTGGCACCAATTGATAGCATCCGTTCACCAGCGCAGTCATGAGCCCGCTTTTTCCTTCGAGCACGGCGTCGAGTCCCATGGCTCCAAACGCCGAGGCGACCAGTTTATCCACGAAATCGGGCTCGCCACTACGCAGGTCGTAGGTCAAATCGCTTACGATCGACTCTTCGCCGGTCTGCTTACTCACTTCAATGCTCAGCGCTTCGCCGACGCTCGCTTTTTTGCGATGCCCGTAGGCATCCGCTTCGCCGTATTCCTGCACGGTGTAGCCTTCCCATTCCGCGCCTTCGGAGATGACTAGCAGCGCGTAATTGCTTGGATTGTTGCGCTTGTCGGTCATCAGAATCCTGATCAGTTTATCGAGATTGACCTTATATTCCGGGATGCAGCAGCGGATCGAACTGGCGAACGCGGTATAGAGCGCGGTGTATCCGGCGTCGCGTCCAAAGACGCGAAAAATGCCGATGCGTTCGTGGGAGCCGACCGTGGTGCGCTGCCGCTCAATCGCGCTGGTGGCGCGCGTGATGGCGGTCGAGAACCCGATGCAATATTCCGTGTTGCGCACGTCGTTGTCCATGGTCTTCGGAATCCCGATGACCTTCATGCCGAGCTTATCGAGCCGGGCCGCGTAGCTGAGCGTATCGTCGCCGCCGATGGCGATCAGGTAATCGAGCTGCAGCGTTTCGATGTTCTTGAGGACGCGGGCGCTCATGTCCCAGGTCTCTCCGTTTTTCGGGAAGCTTTCATTGGAAAGAAACGCCGGCAGCTTCTTCATTTTCGAAGGATTGGTCCGGCTGGAGTGCAGAAACGTGCCTCCGGTGCGATCCACATTGCGCGTAATTTCCCGGTTGAGAGGCAGGATGTAGCGAGCTTTGCTAGCCGGATCGTCAAAGTTGACGTGCGTCAACCCCTCCCAGCCGCGGCGGATGCCGACGATTTCGCAATCGTTCTCCGTTCCGCGGTAAACCACGCCTTTAATGACTGAATTGAGACCGGGAACGTCGCCGCCTCCGGTGAGGATTCCAATACGCTGCGTTGGCATAGAAATACCTATTGTAATGCGTGGCTTGTGCGTTTTTCATGCAACATCGCGACTTCTTGCCGATAACACCTTCGTGGAGTCGAGAAGAGAGCCAAGAAAGACCATTGCGGCACGTGTACGAGCCAGCTGGAGTGATTCGACCGGGACACCCATGGTTGCCCTGGCAATGCTCGAAGACATATCTGTCTCCGGGGCGAGCATGCGGATCCGGCATGCGATCGACGTGGGGGCGCGGCTGGAGATTGAGTGGCAGCGGCAGAATTTTACCGGCGTTGTCAGGTTTTGCCGTCCTGACGGGATCGAATTTATCCTAGGCATCCTGAAGGATGCCGTTCCGGCTACTGAAGCGCAGGAGCAAGCGCCATAACCGCCATCGCGGTCGCCGAACTCGAGATCCACTGATCGTGATCGTAGGGGAATGCGCTTTGAAAATAGGGCTGAAGCTTCGGGGCGCGGCTGCGCACATACCAGGACCCGTCCGGAAATTGAGTTTTTACCAGGTAAGCCACGCCGCGGGCGTACACAGGATCGGCCGGTTTTAGATAGCCGCCCTGGTAGAGCGTCGAGAGCGCCATGCCGGTCGCGTAAGCGTCGGAGTCGAGATAAGGCGTCTGCGACCATCCCCCGTCGGGCTTCTGTTGTGCGATCAGCGCGAGGGCCGATTTGTTGATATCGCGATCCGGCGCTCCGGCGGCTTTTAATCCCATGATTCGGTCCGCCTGCTCGTAACAACTGACCGGATGTGCCGCCAGTAGAAACGCTTGTGCGCGGGCCATGCGTTCGTCGAATTCCTGACGGCGGGCGGGCCATCCATAAGTCTTGAGCGCCCGAACCGCCATGGCGGTGCGGGAGATGGTGCTGGTTTCCATCGGAGGGCGCGGCAACCCCAAATTTTCCCAGGCGCCGGACGCGCTCTGCCGCGCGGCGAGATAGTGAACAATTACGTCGGTGGTTGGGCTGGCGGGCTCGCCGAGATCGGCGAGCGCTTGTGTCTGGGCGAGGAGTTCATCGAAATCGCCACCCCTGGCTGTTTGCAGCGGCAAGTTCGATAGGGTGTCCGGCCGGATTGCGATCATGCCATCGAGAAAGGTGCGGCGCAGGCGTTCGTCGGGCTTCTGGTTGGCTGCGCGGAGGGCAGCAAACGCCCGGGCATTCATCGGCTGATGATGGCAGCCCACGCAGCCGCCTCCCTCGACGAAAAAAGTCTCACCGGATTTCGCGAGCAATGCGGATGATCTGGCCACGGCGTCCTTCGGTTCACCGGGCGTAAAGTCGCTCGGACGGCGGGGAGCCACGAAAGGAGTACCGGGCTTCGCTCCCGCTTCTTTCAGGATCGGGACCACCTCGGGATTTCTATATTTCAAAGCCCAGTCGAGTACCGACTCGCCGTTCTGATCTTTGGCGTTGACGTCGGCGCCCGCGGCAATCAAATGGCGAATGGTAGCCAGTTTCGGTTGATCGGTCGCGACCGCGTTCATCAACGGATTCATCTTACGCAGATCCGCTTCATTCACATGCGCTCCGGCGCTTAAAAGGGTCTTGACCGTGGAAGGCTCCGCATCGGGCGCAGCGAGGAAGAGAGGAGTCATGTGAACCAAATTGATCGGACCGTTCTTGACCGCTCCTGAAAATGTGTTGGCGGCGTTGACGTCGGAGCCGGCGTCCACCAGGATTCGGACCTGTTCGGAATCGGTACCCTGAAAAGTATTCAAAAGCGCGGTGTAGCCGGCTTTATTTATCCGGCGGGGGTCCGCGCCCTTCGCGAGCAGCAGACGAACCATCTCGGTGTCGCCTTTTGCCGCTGCCGTTTGTAACGCATCGGAACCATCGAGAGCAAACGTTGCTTTCAAATCGGCGCCTTTTTCGAGCAGATAGCGAACGGTCGCAGTGTTGCCGTGGACGGAGACGGCGACCAGCAAAGGCGTCATGCCGCTGGCGCAGTGCGCGTTCACATCCGCGCCCTGTTCGACCAAGAGACGCGTCTTGTCGAAATTGTAAGCCGCATAAATCAGCGGCGTGGCCTCGGACTTGTTGCGGGCAGTGGGGTCGGCTCCGCGATCGAGCAGGATGCGAACGGACTCGGTGTTCCCGTAGAGCGCCGCGTAATGGAGCGGCGTGGTATCCAGACGATCTTTCACATTGACCGGATTCGCGGACAGGTGGCGCAGAGCGCCGAGATCTCCGGAGCGGATGGCGCGGAAGAAATCGTCCGCCGCCTGGGCGCGTAACAGCCCGAGAACGCTCACGAATGCTATTGCAAAACACAGGGCTTGCTTCACAAGTCCCTCCCTTTTCACGGATTCACTAGATGATAGCCGATTTTCAATCGCCATGACGATCGAGTGCGTTTCAAGCGCGATTTGTTTCACTAAGTGGGGCGGACGCCCTCGTCCTGGACCCCTGGTCCGGCTCTTCGGCTGTGACAAGAGGGCCGACGAAAGCGGCCGCGGACCAGGGGGTCCGCCCTACCCTAGGTCGCGCGCCGCCAGATGAAGTAGACTGGCACTCCGGCGGCGATCAGCCCGAGTGCGGCAAAGGACGGGCCGGTTTTGGTGATTAGCATGTTCCCCAGAAAACAAATCGCGACTACGACGAATAGCAACGGTGTGAAGGGATAGCCCCACATCCGGTAAGGCCGCGGCAGATCGGGTTGCGTGCGGCGAAGCACAAGGACTCCCGCGATCATGAACGCATACGACAGCCATATGGCGAACATGGCATAGTCGATAAGCTGCTCATAGGAGCCGGTGAGGATCAGCACGGAGGACCAGACGCCCTGCGCGGCGATGGCGAACCCGGGCGTCTGATAGCGGGGATGAACCTCGGCGAAGCGGCGGAAGAACAGCCCGTCTTGTGCTTGCGCGAAATAGACGCGAGGGCAGGTGAGGACGGCTCCGTTCAGCGCCCCGACGATCGACAGCAGAATGATGATGGAGACTAGCGTTCCTCCCACGGGTCCGAGAACGCGCTCCGCTGTGTCGGCCCCGACGTGAGTGCTGGCGGAGATTTCAGGGATCGAAAGCACCCGCAGGTACGCCAGGTTGGCGAGCAGATAAATCGCCATGACCGCGGCGATGCCGAATGCGAGTGCGAATAGAATATTGCGCGCAGGATTGCGTATCTCGCCCGCGACAAAGCTCATCTGCACCCAGCCGTCGTACGCGAGCAGGCACGCGATCAGGGCCACGCCAAAACTGCTGAGCGTGATCGGTGTGGCCGCTGCGACGGGCGCGGCCGAGGGATGTCCAAACAGGAAGGCACTGCCGACGATCGCGAGAATCCCGACTAGTTTCGCGAGGGTGAAACTTTTCTGGACCAGCGCCCCGAGCGACACTCCGCGATAGTTCACGAGAGTGAAGAGCGCAATCGCCGCCACGCTAATGACCTTCGATGCAACGGGTCCAAATGGATGGAAATAGGAAATGTAAATCGAGAGCACCACGGCCAGCCACGCGGACTGGGCGGTTCTCGCGACGAGAAAATTGGTCCAGCCGCACAGAAATCCAGCGAGCGGACCGAAGGCTTCGCGGATAAACACATACTGGCCGCCAGTCGACGGCATGGCCGCGCCCAGTTCGGCGCAGGCCAGCGCTCCGAAGAATGAAACGATGCCCGCGAAGATCCAGACGCCCATAATCCAGGTAGCCGACGTGAGATTCTGCGCGATGAGATTCGGGACCAAAAAAATGCCGCCGCCGATGACGATACCGACCACGATCGCGAGGGCGTCGAGCAAGCCGAGCGTGCGCGGTAGTTCCGTTTTCAAAGAATCACCAGTGCTCGATTGTAGAATAAAAACTTGGAGCCCTTCGAACCATTCTTCAAGAACCCGCATCTTGCGACCCTCGCCGGGAATTTCTGGTCGCGTCCGAAGGTGGATCAACGCTGGCCCGTGGAAGCGGTGATTTACCGGACCGAGCCCGATGTCGAGGTGCTGGTCCATGCGCAACGCCCGGACGGCGCCGCGCGCGGCGAGATTATTTTTGTCCATGGTCTGGAAGGGTCGAGCGCGGCGGGTTACGCGCGCAGCATGTCGTACGCGGCGCTGGAAGCCGGCTATGCGACGCATCGGTTTAATATGCGAAGCTGCGGCGGCACGGAGAATCTGGCGCTCTCGAACTATCATTCGGGCCAGACCAGCGACCTGCTGCATGTGGTCCGGGAGCGCCGCAAAAAGAGCGATCTGCCGATCTACCTGGTTGGATTTTCTCTGGGCGGTAACGTGGTGTTAAAGCTTGCCGGCGAGTTGGGCGATCAGGCTCGGGGATTGGTCACGGCGGTGTGCGCGATATCGACGCCGATCGATTTGAAGGCTTGTTCGATGGCCCTGGGGAGGCCCGGGAATTTCCTTTACGAACGGAGATTCCTGAGCCGTCTGCGCGAGCGAATCCGTCTGCGGCACCAGCAGGCGCCGGAGATTTACTCGCTCGAACCACTCAAGAAGATCCGCACGATATACGATTTTGATGACTTGTACACTGGGCCTCTGTTCGGCTTCGGCAACGCCGACAATTACTATACGACGCAATCGGCGAACCGGTTTATCGACAAAATTCGGATTCCGGCGCTCCTGGTGCAGGCCAAGGACGATCCTCTGATTCCTTTCGCGGTTTACGATCACCCGGCATTTCGCGAAAATCCTTGTTTGACGTTGCTTGCCGTGGAGCACGGAGGTCACCTCGGCTTCCTCGCGCGCCGGAGGCCGCGATTCTGGCTCGATGGATTGGTCACGGGCTGGATCGAGGAGAAGCAACCGCTCCCTCTGGTCACGGCTCGGTAGGCTGATCGCTCCCGTTGGTCGCGGTTCCAAAAAACCAGCACCTTAATGGAACCGCGACCGTCGGGAGCGGTCCGCCCTCGGGAACGATTTGGCATCACCGCCTGGAACAAACTGGCTCCCGAACTCGTATCCTAGAGGTACCGTGCAGAGTCAGGCATCTTTTCTGGAAGCCGCGAGTGTCGCGTTCGATTCGCTTCGATCGAGCAAGCTGCGCAGTTTTCTCACGCTGTTGGGGATCATTCTTTCGACCACGACGCTGATCGCGGTGATGAGCGTGATTCACGGGATGGACGTCTACATCGCCAATAGCGCAACCAACATGGGGACCGACGGATTCCGGGCCGTGCGCATGGCGTTCGTGGGCCGCCGCGATCCGAAGGCGTTTCTGAAAGCGCTGCAACACAATCCGCAGCTCACCAAGGAAGAGTACGACTTCATCAAGAGCCGCGTGACGCTCTCGCGCGAATCTGGCATTCTGGTCAACCGGGGCGCGAAACTGACCTACGGGACCGACCTGGTCGACGGCGTGCAATTAATCGGCGCCACTTCAAACTGGGCTGTGATGACCAATTCACAGATCGATGCCGGCCGCTTCCTCACGGACATCGAGGACCGGCGGCATTTGAACGCGGTCTTTCTCGGTGCGGATTTCAAGGACCGATTTTTCCCGAGCACCGATCCCATCGGGAAAACGGTCGCGATCGACGGGATGCCGTTTGAAGTGATCGGCGTCGCCAAAGCGAAGGGCAGCGTGTTCGGGCAATCGCAGGACAACTTCGCGACGATTCCCGCCGAAACCTATTTCAAAATTTACGGATCGCGCGTGGGGATCAGTTACGCTTTCCTGGCGCAGAGCCGCAGTCAGTTGGAGCAGGCGCAGGACGAGATCCGCATGTTGATCCGGTCTTTCCGCCATTTGCGCCCGCAGGAGGACGACAACTTCGGGATGGTTTCTTCAGATACGCTCGTCTCGGCGTGGGACCAGTTGACCGGCACGATTGCCGCCGCGGCAGTCGGCATCGTGAGCGTCTTCATGGTGGTGGGTGGCGTGGTGATCATGAACATCATGCTGGCCGTGGTCAGCGAGCGGACGCGCGAAATTGGCGTGCGAAAAAGCGTCGGGGCTCGGCGGCGGGATATTCTGAACCAGTTTCTGGTGGAGTCGTCGATGCTGTCGGCCATGGGTGGATTGATCGGTGTCACCATCGCGTGGACGGTCGCGGTGATCGTCCGCAATTTCACGCCGGTGCCGATGGAAGTGCCTTTGAACGCGGTTGTGATTGGCGTCACGCTATCGACGGCGGTCGGGCTTTTCTTCGGGATTTATCCGGCGCGCCGGGCGTCGCGGCTCGATCCCATTGTCGCGCTGCGGTCGGAGAGCTAACGGAATGAAGCTGCTTTTATCTGTTGTCGGCCTCGCGCTCACGACGCTGCGCGAGAACAAAGTGCGGTCGTTTCTCACCGTGCTTGGCGTGATTATCGGGGTCGGTACGATTGTCGGTGTTGGATCGATTCTCGCTGGCCTGGATGGAGCGGTGACGGGATTGATTCGCAGCCTCGGCTCCAATACCGCGATGGTCTTCAAGATGCGCATGGGGCCCAGCGGAGGAGGCCGGACGACCGAGGAACTGCAACGCAAGCCGATCACGTACGAGAATGCGCTGGCAATTGAGGAGCGCTGTCCAGCCGTCGAGCACGTCAGTCCTTATCTGCTGCCTCCCAACGTGCTGAGGGGCGCCATTATTCGGGCGCGTTACAAGGGCAACGATTACGCCGGTGCGAACCTGGTGGGCAGCGACGAGCAATACGCCACGGTGAGCAACGTCGAGATGCTGGCCGGCAGGTTCTTTACGGACTCCGAGAGCCAGCATCGCATTTCGGTCGCGGCCATCGGCGAGGATATCTACCGCGCCATGTTTGGCCCCGAGAATGCGATCGGCAAGGAAATCCTGGTCGACGGGCACGAGGTGGAAGTGATTGGCGTGATGAAGCGTCCCGCTGCGTCGATTCCCGGCCAGGACGATAATCGCATCGTTCTGCCGTACTTCACCATGCGGAAGATGTTTCCAACAGCGAACGAAAATTTCCTTATGGTGCAGGCCAAAGACGGGAAGCTCGCCGCCGCGATCGATGAGCTGAGCGTGGTGCTGCGGCAGGAGCGTCATGTGCCGTTGACGGCGCCCGACAATTTCTCGGTGTCGACCGCCGATCAGATGGTGGAGGATTTCCGCGCGCTCACGGCGGTCACTGCGCTGGTGATGGTCGTGCTCAGCTCGATCGGCCTTCTCGTGGGCGGCATCGGCGTGATGAAC
>PNAJ01000126.1 GCA_003170295.1 Bryobacterales bacterium
CTTTAGCGGCTTAGTTCAATGCGTGACATCAGGCGGATTTCAAAGCCCCAAGCACTGCTAGTTGAACCGGACTAGTTGAACCGGACGCGAAACGCGATATGAGGACTTCCGGCTACGCCGTAAACCAGGAGCAATCCGTTGTCTGAGTTCATTAGTTGTGCCGGCGGCGCTCTCAAACGAGCTGAGTTGCCAGAGCCTTATACTCGCTCCAGTACCGGCCCGGCGGCTGCCCAAACTCACGCTTGAATGCCCGATTAAAAGCCGCTTCTGATTCGTATCCGACGTCGCCAGCGATGTCCGCGACGCCCCGCGAGGTCCTTTCGAGCGACCGGGAAGCTAGTTGAAGCCGCCATCGCGTCAAGTACGTCATGGCGGCTCAGAGAGATATCGCGTGTAGCGCTCCCGAGAGCGGCCGGCGAAAGCCCACCTCATCCGCAAGATCTGCGATCGTCCAGGGATGGGCAACGCGGCTATGAAGCAATCCGAGGCTTTTCCCCACGATGGGATCGCGCGCTCCCTAGGTCAGCTCTCCCAAGTCGACCACCAGACCAGTGAGGCCTTCGGCTATGCAGGCTTTACACTGCTGTTCGAATTGACGTGCATTCTCGGCGTCCATGGGGCCGGAGACAAGAAATACTATTTGATCTGATACCCGCCTTTGCTCGATGGTCCAAGATGGAATTATTCTCGCACTAAGCCGTTGCAGTTCGATGACTAGGGGCAAGAAAGCATATTCTACTCGCGGCGGGACCGCGTCCTAGATTTGCCGCGACGCAGCCCGTCCGCTTCCAGTCCCGCAGCTGCGTGGTCAACATAGGTTGCGCGATGCGGCGCAAAGGCCGATTCAGTTCTCCGAACAGATGCGAGCACGGCTGGACGCACAAACGACAATGGACCTATACTTATCGGAACGGTTTACAGATGACACCGACCGAGCCTCCAGTGCGCTACGCGGCCGGCCATGTCCTCGCCGCAAGGTTCAGGATCGTGCGATTTCTCGGCCGTGGCGGGATGGGAGAGGTCTATGAGGCGGCCGATCTCGACCTGCACCAGCACATTGCTCTCAAACTGATCCGGCCCGAGTCGAGAACTGATCCAAAGCTACTTTCGCGGTTACGGGAAGAGGTGCGGCAGGCGCGCTCGGTCAGCCATTCCAATGTCTGCCGGGTCTACGATCTCGAGCGCGACGAGGCGTCCGGCGCCGTCTTCATCACCATGGAGCTTCTGCGGGGCGAAACGCTCAGCGCGCGGCTAAGGCGGTCCGGCTGTTTTCAAGCGGAGGAGGCGCTGCCCGTTCTGCGGCAGATTGCCGAAGGAATGGACGCGATTCACGCGCGCCGAATACTGCATCTGGACTTCAAACCTGCGAACGTGATGCTGGAATTCAATGACACCGAGATGCTTCGAGCGGTCGTCACCGATTTCGGTCTCGCGAAATCTCTCTCGCCGCTGTCGTCCGTTGAATCGACGATTTCCCTGGTTGACTGCAATGGGGGAACTCCGGACTACATGGCGCCCGAGCGCTTTTCCTCTAGCTCGCCGTTGACACCAGCGGCGGATGTTTACGCCTTCGGCCTAGTCGTCTATGAGATGTTGCTGGGCTCACGCCGGGGGGGCCAGCCAGGCGTCCTTCCCCCGTCTCTTCGCACCCTTGTCCCAAGCGCGCCACCGGAGTGGGAAGAGATGGTGAAGGGATGCTTTGCGGCGAGGCCGGAGGATCGCTTTCTCAGTTGTGGAGCTGCGATACGTTCGCTGGCTGGCGGGCGCGAATCACAACGCGTATCCGCGCGGAGCGCTGGTGGGCGTTACTGGCGCTTCTTGGCTGCGGCAATCATCGCCCTGTTGGCGGTCGCTTTTTTCGTGTTTCGCCCGACTGGCACGGGGGCGGCGTCCTCCGCGGCCCTGCGCTGGTACGACCAGGGCGTTGACGCGATCCGTGAGGGCACCTACTACAAAGCCGTGCGAGCATTGGAGCAATCGCTAAAGGAAAGTCCGGATTACCTTCCTACACATGCGAGTCTGGCTGAGGCGTGGCTCGAACTCGATTCGCCAGAGCGTGCGAGCGAGGAGATGTTGCTCGCGAGTGAAACGGATAGCTCCGGCAAACGGATCGGGGCAAGGCGCCGGGAGCGTATCCAAGCGATTCACGATACCGTCACGCGGGACTTCACCAAGGCATCGGCAGATTACATGCGCCTGGCACAATCGGCATCGGCCTCCGAGCGCCCCCGCGCCGAGGTGGACCTTGGGCGCGCACTGGAGCGTTCTAAGGAGCCGCGAAAAGCGCTGGAACAATACCAGGACGCCGTCAATCTCGATCCCAATTATGCGGGCGCATGGCTCCGGCTCGCTGTCGTGTCGGGTCAGCTTCAGCAATCGGGCAAGATGGCAGATGCTCTGCGGCGTGCCGAGTCCCTCTACGAGGCATCGAGCGATCTGGAAGGTCTCACGGAGGTTTACTATCAGCGCGGGACCTATGCGAACAAACAAACACGTCTGGGCGACGCGGCCGAATGGCTGGAGCGGGCTCGTCAATCGGCCCTGGCGACACGAAATCCGCACCAGCAGATCAGAGCCCTGTACCAGCTCAGCGCTGTCGCCTATCAAAAAGGCGATACGGTAGCCGCCCAGAAACTAGCAGAGGAGGCCGTCCAGGAGGCTCGCGCGAGCAATATCGAATTCCTGGCCGGACGAGGTTATCTCGACTTAGGGAACGCGATGGCGACGCGGGGTAACTTCGAGAAGGCGACTGAATATTTCAACGAATTGTTGCGCATTGCTCGTAATTATCACAGCGGAAAGCTGGAAGCCACAGCGTTGTACAGTTTGGGAGACGTTGCCAACCGAACCCGGGTCGATGAAGCCGGCGCCCATCAGGTGGAGCAAGCCCTTGCGTGGTTCGAGGCGAACGGCTACCCAGGCGAAGCCTCCTATTGCCTGGTCGTGCTGGGCCGCTTCCAGCGGAATCGGGGCGACTTGGCGGCCGCCTCCGCGGCGTTCAATAAGCAATTGGAGATAGCTCAGGCGTCGCACGACGAGCTTCAAACCGCCGTCGCCTTATCCTCGGTGGCCTCGATCCTGATTCGGCAGGAGAGGTTTCCAGAAGCGCTCGACCTGACGCTCAAGCAAGTGGCAATCTCAAAACGGATGGGGGATGGACTTCGGGTCGCCTACGGTCAGGAGACCCTGGCGCAAATATATGCCGACCTGGGGCGCTTCGAGGAATCCGCAGCCTCGGCTCAGGAGGCAGAGGCGTCCGCGCGCCAAAACCACCTTGAGGAGTTGCAGGTGAACGTGGCCGTCACCAAAGCCGAGGCGGAGCTTCTGCGGGGGCGAGCCTCGGAAGCTGCCACTTTAGCAGATCAAGGGGTTCGGGCTTATGAAGGGAAGTATGCGCGGCAGGCGGGGGAACTGCTCGGGATCTTGGCGACGGCCCGGAAAGGCTCACCTTTTCAAACCAGGTGGGCGTGGTGCGAACGGGGATTGAAGCTGGTTGAGGGATCGGTCGGCGCCGAACTCTCCTTGCGTCTAACGGAGGCGGAATTGCTTTTAGAGGCAAAGAATCCGCAAGGCGCTCTCAAGATCTGCCCGCAGGCCCGTTCTTCCTTCGAACGCCAGCAAAGTGAGTATTCTCTCTTTCGGACGGAGTTGATCGCGGCGCGTGCCTACCGGTACCTTGGCAGAAAGGATGATGGCGCGGCAGAGAGAGCTACCGCCGCCATTAAGCGCTTTCAGGGGCGTTTTAGCTCCGCCGAATGGGAAAGGTTTCGTTCCCGTTCCGATTTCCAGGTTTCTGAAAATTTTTTGCGTGAACTTCGCTTTTAAAGTCTATAATGACTGGCATCCAGGAGACCACGAATGAATCCAAGCAGGACGCGCGGCACCCTAAGCATTCTCTTCCTCGGTTTTGCGTTCGCTGTTCAGGCGGCTGCACAAGATCAGGATCTGATCATCAGCAGCTTGAAGGGACCGCTGGTCGTTAGCGGAAGTCCGGTCCTTGCGATGAAAGATGCGACGCATCTGTATACCAATAATTTGGATTCGCCCACGCCCAGCTTGGTGCTCTACGATCTCACGAACAACCCTACTAGTAGTTGCGTCTTGCAGCCGAACTGGATCGTTCAAGTTGGGCAGTCCGGCGGCATCGCGGTGACGATTAGCCAGAACCTCCTTGTCGCCGGCGGCAACACATTCTCCAATATTTCCGCGCCATCGGGATATGTGGCTTGGCAATTGAACGGCTATACCCCGGATTCCTATTTCAAGGTAACCGACGCAACTAACAATCCTCAATGCGCCGCCCTCGGCAACGAATACTCAAAGCACTTTCTTCGAATTACCACGGAACCAGTCAACGCCAAATCCCCCAAGGTGCCGACGGATCCTGGCGACCTTCCGATTCCGATCATTGGGAGCTCCCTGAAATTCATCGCGCCAGGGAACAGCGCTTTCTCGTGCGATTCCAGCAGTCAGGCGACACTGGATGTCGGAGGCAAAGCCTCGCTACTAGAGGTTACTCACTCGAAATTCCCTGATCCCCGGGTCGAGCCATATCTGAACCTCAAGGGGATCAGCGATTGGAGAATCACCGCGTATCCGCAGCTGCTGGAAGTCACGCCGAGTTACTGGGGAACCAAGTTGAAATTCACTGTGCCTTCAGGCAGCAAGTTGAAATGCGGCAGCGACACGAACGGCAACTATCTAAATGTTCTTAACGCTGACGGATCGGACACCGCCAGGCCGCAAGAGTTTTCTGTGGATTGGTCACCCGGATGGTTCGGAGCGCGACACTTTCTCACGGTGCCGTGCGTCAATTGCTATCTCTTGCTGGTCGTTAAAGGAAATTGATGACCGTTAGGGCACTCCACGGGTCTGTTCGCCAAGTCTGGACGAAGAGAGAGGATTGCAGAATAGCTGCGCAGGCATCACAGCAAAAAAAGAGATTACCCGCTCGCCGGCCACGCGAAGCCAAACCGCTGCCAAGCTTCTTCCAGTAAGGCTTCTGGTCCTGAACTACATAGAAGGTAACCCAAATCCGGCCATTATGTGAACTCCGTCGGATTTCAACCCTGCCCAGCCGATAATGAGAAGGATTCT
>PNAJ01000035.1 GCA_003170295.1 Bryobacterales bacterium
GGGGCTTTGACATATCCGGTTCGTTTCCCGCCGGTTGGTACGGGTCCTCCTCGCAGGGCCTCAACTACGGTGCGTGGGATCAGCGCTTCAGCGACGGGCACCAGTACGACAACTTCACGTACGGCGACTCGTCTCTGCGGTGTGTCCGCTGAGCCGTTGCCGGAGATGAATCATTTAATCATTTAGTCATTTGGTGACCGCGCGTAGCGCGGTCGCGGCAAAAAGCGGGCAGGTCTAATCGGATGGCGCAGTATCAGCATCTGCCGATCTATAAACAGACCTACGACATCCTGCTGCGTACGATGTCCGCAACCAAAGATTTCCCGCGCGAATACAAATACACGCTGGGGCAAAAAATAAAAGATGAACTGATCGAGCTGGTCGTCATGATCTACCGGGCCAACAGCGCCACCGACAAGGCGCGGCATATCGAATCAATCGTCGAGCGGGTTCAGGCGATCCAGCTCATGCTGCGCCTGTCCCATGACATGAAGATATTATCGCGTCGTCATTATGCGGCGCTTTCAGAAATGACAGACAGCCTTGCGAAACAGGCGCAGGGCTGGCTTAGGAGTTCGGGAAAAGGGGAAGACAGAACGGGTTTAGGTTGTCATGATTTATGGGGCCTGACCCGGCGAGCATATTCATCTCGGATGGCGGCGGTATCCATGCCCATGAACGCGTCAAGGTTATGAGTAAGCCGTGCGGCAAACCGGAACGGACAAGGTTTGCGGAAGACGGCAGGAAATATGACCGCGCTAAAACGGCAATCTCGCGGTGTTCCTCGGCGGAACCTCCGCACTGTGATGGGCAGTGGACGGGCTCGGTTGCCGGCGACCCCTTCGATTAGAGGCCGCTTATATTAGACATTCCTCATGCGCGCCTTGTCGGCGAGCACCAAGAAAGTTCTTGGCATAACCACGATGCTCTGGCACTGTGCGCGGAGTTCTAGCAACAGCACGGAGTGAAGGACATGACTGGCAGCGGCAAGTCTAAAGAGATTGTGCTCGGCGATGAGCTCGGTGACATTGCGGTGAAGGCGAACGGCGTCCGGGTGGAGATCCACACCGACGGGAGCGTCGTGGCGTATACCAAGAGCGATGTGGATGCGTTTACGAACGGGGCAGTGCATGTACATCCCGCGGTCAATGACGACAGCGAGCCAGCCGCCAAGACCGAGCCGAAGCCCGGCGACCGGATGGCGGACGGCACAGTCTTTGCGGGCGTGTCGCCCGACACAGGCAAACCGATATACGCGACGCCCGGAGACGCACCGCTGACGATGAGGTGGAAAGCAGCGATGGAGTACGCGGCAAAGCTCGATGCACACGGCCACGATGACTGGCGGGTGCCAACGAAGAGCGAGCTGAATGTGATGTTCAACAACCGCGCGGCCATCGGAGGCTTTGACATATCCGGTTCGGATCCCGCCGGTTGGTACGGGTCCTCCTCGCAGCACAACTACGGCCTCAATGCGTGGGATCAGCGCTTCAGCGACGGGCACCAGTACGGCCTCAACAAGCACTTCGTCTCGTCTCTGCGGTGTGTCCGCTGAGCCGTTGCCGGAGATGAATCATTCAGTCATTTAATCATTTCGTGGCCGCGCGTAGCGCGGTCGCGGCAAAAAGCGGGCAGGTCTAATCGGATGGCGCAGTATCAGCATCTGCCGATCTATAAACAGACCTACGACATCCTGCTGCGTACGATGTCCGCGACCAAAGATTTCCCGCGCGAATACAAATACACACTGGGGCAAAAAATAAAGGACGAGCTGATCGAGCTGGTCGTCATGATCTACCGGGCCAACAGCGCCGCCGACAAGGCGCAGCATATCGAATCAATCGTCGAGCGGGTTCAGGCGATCCAGCTTATGATGCGCCTGTCCCACGCCATGAAGATATTATCGCGCCGCCACTATGCGGCGCTTTCAGAAATGACAGACAGCCTGGCGAAGCAAGCGCAGGGCTGGCTTAGGAGTTGGGGAAAGGGGAAGACAGAACGGGTTTAGGTCGCCAAGATTTTATGGGGCCTAACCCGGCGAGCATATTCATCTCGGATGGCGGCGGGGCGCGCCCGCCCATGAACAGGGCGGACACCAAAGCAGAGGCCGGAAGGCTGAAGGCCGGGCGGATGAACATCGTCCGCCCGGACCAAGAGATCGCCATCAATACGCTTGCGGTTCGAATCCCGCC
Organism: Bryobacterales bacterium; assembly: GCA_003170295.1. Classification (GTDB taxonomy): domain Bacteria; phylum Acidobacteriota; class Terriglobia; order Bryobacterales; family Bryobacteraceae; genus Palsa-187. The sequence goes on from PNAJ01000035.1 coordinate 2,193, forward strand.
GGTTGGTACGGGTCCTCCTCGCAGAACAACAACAACAATGCGTGGGATCAGCGCTTCAGCGACGGGAACCAGAACAACAACAACAACAACAACAACAACAAGAACAACAACAACAAGAACAACGACTCGTCTCTGCGGTGTGTCCGCTGAGCCGTTGCCGGAGTTGAAGCCCCTTTCCCGGACTTTTTTCTAGTGTGGAGCGCTGTTCATGACGATGGATGCTCACCTGACGCTTGAGGCGGTGTTCGACGCCTACTTCGATTGCCGCAGGACCAAGCGGAATTCGATCAATCAGTTGCGGTTCGAGGCCGATCTGGAGAGCAATCTGGTCGGGTTGTATCGCGACCTGACGGCCGGAGATTACAGGATCGGTCGCAGCATCGCTTTTGTCGTGACGCACCCGAAAATCCGCGAAGTCTGGGCAGCTGATTTCCGGGACCGGGTCGTGCACCACCTCATCTATAACGCGATTTCCGACCGTTTTCACAGGCGATTCATCCGGGACAGTTATGCCTGCATTCCCGGCCGCGGCACTCATGACGGCCTGCGCCGGGTCTCGGGCTTCGCCCGCTCCGTCACCCGTAACTGGACGCGACCAGCCTTCTTCCTGAAAGCGGACGTCGCCAATTTCTTCAATAGCATCGACCAACGGCTTGTGGTCGGCCTGGCCGAGCGTCATGTGGAGGAGGAGTGGCTGCGGACGCTGATCCGGCAGATTGCGCTGCATGATCCGCGCCCCGGTGCCGAAATGCGTTCGCCCCCTTCCCTGTTCGCGCGGGTGCCGCGGCACAAGAGCCTGCTTCATGCCCCCGCCGGCACGGGCCTGCCGATCGGCAACCTGACCAGCCAGTTTTTCGCCAACCTCTATCTGAACGAACTGGATCAGCATGTGAAGCACGTCCTGAAAGCGCAGCGCTACGGGCGTTATGTCGATGACATGGTGCTGTTCCACGAAGACCCCGGCGTCCTGAATGGATGGTATGTGCAGATGAATGATTTTCTGAAATCCCGCCTGGGTCTGCATCTGCATCCCCGCAAGAAGCACCTGAACCGCGCCGACATGGGAATCGATTTCACCGGCTTCATCATCAAGCCGGGCCGGACCTACCTGCGGCAGACGAGCATGTCCGGCTGCAAGCGGAAAATCAGGGCGTGGGAAGGTAAGGGCTCGCCGGTTGACCGGGAAACACTGGAGAAAGTATCCCAAAGCCTGAACAGTTATCTCGGGATGCTGAGACAGGTGAATGGATACCGGGCCAGGAAAGCATTGTGCTGCCGCGTTGAAAGCCTGTTCCTGCGGGCGGATGGCGAGTGTACGAAGGTTAAGGTCGTTTGAAGCCGTCCTCGTTTCATGCAGCGGATTCCATCGGCAGTCCGCCTTCAGGTTTCTGAGCGCGGCCCTATTGGTAACGGAATATTAGGCATTGTATGTCACTGTGGCTGGATGAGAACCTTGGAAGGCCAGACCTTTGATGAGTTTCTCAAGGCCAAGGGCATTGGGGAAAAGAATATTTTGGCATTCCGGCGCGTCATCGCGTGGCAGCTTTCTGAAGCGATGGCGACGAGAGGCATCAGCACGGATGAACTCGTCCGGCGCATCAGGACGAGCCCTCATGAAATTGGGCGTTTTCTGGAAAGCCCTGAATCCGCACCGCTGCTCATCACTACACTCCGCGAGGCCATGGCTGCCGTGGGAAGCCCCTTGATAACGTTCTGGGAAACCGTGCAATAAAATTGCAGACGGGTTAGAGCCCTCCTTGGCGTTATGCTGCCGCCTCTCCTGCTTCAGGTTTGTCGTCTTCGCGGAGAACGATACCGTCATCCAGTGACGGTCAGCGCGCGTGGTGTCAATCGCAACACTCGCCTCCATTCCACGCCTCGCGTCCCTCTTTGATCAGGAAATAGACGATGGCAAGCGAAGCCGCGGAATCGACCCACCAAGCCCCCAAGGCGAGCTGAGCGACCAAACCAATTACGACGACGAACGATAGCCAGCCGCAAGTGATGCTCTCGACGGCATCGGCACGAAGTGCCCGGCTTCCGAGCTGTTCGGCCACCGCCAACTTTTGTCTCGACAGGACGTACATGATCGGGATCGCCGCGACGGTCAGGATGAGGCCAGGCGTGGAGAATTCAGCTCCCTGATGCTGCCAGAGGCCCCATGCGGCACCCGCGACCACGTAGAGGGCGAGCGCAAAAAGCAGCGCGCCGGCAATACGGCTCGCGCGGCGCTCAGCCGCTTCGGAGAAAGCCCGGCCGCGACGAAGCTCGACCGATAGCCGCCAGATAAGGACGCAAGCGGAGACGATCTCAATAACGCTGTCGATGCCGAAAGCAAACAGCAGGAGGCTGTGCGCGGCAATCCCGGCAGCAATCGCGACAGCAGTTTCTACCATCATCCACATGATGGTCAGCCACTCTAACCGGAACGCCCGCTGAATCAACGCGGCCCGCTTCGGCGCGTCCGTTATTCCCGATACTTCCTTTCCGCAACAGTCTTCAGACATCATGCAACCCTTAGGAATCTCGCGCGCCTCATAGTCGCGCCATCCTCAGTGCAGTCACGGTATCTCCCCTCTTCCGAACACCGATCCATAGCCATTCAGGCTCCCTTCTATTCTGAAGCAAGGGCCAGGGCAGCCTTCAGATCCTGATACTCGAAGGCCGACGCCTTGAGAGCGTCGCATGGCAGTCCGTCATTGCCCGACATCAGTCCGCAACCTCTCCCAGAGTGCTCGCTCACGCTGGTGCGGATCATTGGCCAGTTGCCGCTCCTCTTCAGTAAGTTCCATGAGAAAGCGGTAGCCTCTGACGCAATCGGCGGTGATTCTCTTACGGTCAATGACTACGGTACGACGGACAAGCTGGCCGAGGTCATCCCAATCGAAAGCTATGCCATCCTCGAATTTCCTCATCAGGAGGGCGGGATCGAAAGTATCGCGCGCCTGCCAGAGCTTCAGGACAACCAGGCGCCGGATAAGAGGCTGGTCAAGCGGCCGGGTCGCGAACGTGCCGAGATCGTAGATGTCGCGAGCCTTGTTCCGCTGATAGCACGCGCGGATTTTCTCCGCGATGATCTCGGGCAGTGCGAGGCAGGTGATCTCGGCGGGCGCAAAGGGCAACTGTCTGAAGTAGCTCTGTTCGCATTGGGGTCGGCACTCTGTTGCCAGCGTGGGCGTTTCGCGGCGGCTGATCTGGAGTCTCACTTCGCTTTCCCCGCTGCCGTTCCAGGCATGGGTATAGGCGGGATTGACACCCCATGACAGGCCGTCTTGCGTGTCGTAGTAGCTGTCATCCGGGATGCTGAATTGAATGCCGTGAAAGGGCTGCGCGAAGGCATCCATCATATCGAGGATGACCGTCTCATGGTCGTGGTCCTCCAGTGCCGTGAAGTCCAGATCGGTCGAAAAGCGCCCCTGGCTGCCGATGACCATTTTGCGAATGCATGTGCCGCCCTTGAACGCAAATCGGTCCAGCATGCCGCGCTCTGAGAGGAGCTGAAGCAAGAATGTCAATACAACTTCCTTCTCCGCGATCATGATGTCGCGAAGGCCGGATTCAGCGGAATAGCGCTGCACCTGAGGTCGCGGAAGCATTCTTACATCTCCTTCTTGACGGTTCGTCGCCGACCGAGTCCGGCGCTGCCGTGCAATTCTTCCTGCGTCACATTGACGAAAAGACGCCACGTCTCGTCATAGCCGATTGCGCCTTTCACCTCCGCCTTGGAACCAAGGAACGCCTTGCGGCTGTGACCGGCAAGGCGGAGCAGACGTTCACGTTCGCCGGGAGGAATGTCGGCGCCCGCGTGATCCGCGAGCCAGCCGATGCGCCGGACAAGGCCTGTTGATCCGATCCGTTCGAGATAGTCGGCCGCCTTCCCCCAGTCGAGCCGGCGGCTCGCGGTACCCAGAATGTACGCAGCCTCCCCTACTCCACCCGCCAGCTCGGGCCGGTCAATACAATCGATAGCCGTTTTTTCGCGGTCGGAGATGATGACTTTGTACCCGAGCACATCGACCGGGCCGAAGCCGAAGAATTTGTGTGGGACGGGATTGACGATCTTGACTTCGGCATCGCCGACCATTCGGTCGCGCAGCTGCACGGGCGTCACAAGCCAGATCACGTTGCGATGCTGCGTTGTCAGCCCGTAATGGGTAGCAGCCGTACCGTAGCCAATGTAGTATGGCTCGATAATCCGGCTTGCGAGAGCCAGGAGATTGCTTTCTCCCAATGCCTCGGGTCCCTGATCCGGCGGGATCAGGAGGTACTTCCCCCAGCTCGCGCGTTCCAGCCAGCCTTTTCGGCGCAACGAATTAATCACGTGGTCTGCGGCTTTTGGGCTCACTCCGAGCAGTTGGACGATCTCCGGGCGTGCGATCTCTCGCCGCCCCTGTTCAGCCAGAGCAAGCACGACGCGGCTTTCCTGCGGTGATAGCGAGCGGGTGACGAACTCCATGACATTCTCCAGCACAAAACCCCGTAAAACACTGGGTTATGATTAGTATAGTAGCAGGAAATAGAAGGTAGCGTCAATCTGTCCACCAAAACCCCGTATCGGAGGGGGTTTCGTGATTGTTAGTGCTACGCCGCGCGTCGAAATCCATTGATAGCCGTCGAAGAACACCCCAAGGATCTTCTTCTATCGGTGGTCGGCAACCCTACGAGACGGTCTGCGTATTCCCAATCCTCGCCCCGAAACCAAAAGTCCCTCCCTACCCGATCCGGAAGCCGGGCGATGTCGTCATCTACGTCCCAACAAAAACAACCCCTAATCCCATTCTTCGTAGAAATTTGGGGCAGCGACCAATTCCTGTAGGTGCTCGCGGACTTTCAGCGCGTTGGAATCGCTCCGCTGAGACAAGTCCTGCAGCATAGCGCTTATGTAGTCGTCGCCCCTGTTTTTTCGGTGCAACCGCTTGAAGATTTTCCGGAGAATCCCAGCATTGCTTGCAGCAACAGCTAGATCGCCCGGTGCCCAGTTGGACCGCAAAAAGGCATCAACGAGAGAGACTCTAACATCCTTGCCTCTGTCCCAGTCGTATGAACCGAACAGGACGGAAAAAATAGATGAAGATCGGCTGTCTTTTTCTGTTGCTGCTGCATAGACATCGGCAAAGGTCTCAGCAACAACTGCCCCTAACGGAAGACTGACATTGTCAAGCGCGAAGCGAAGGGTCTTCGCCGAAAGCGCCTGGCGCACTTCACTGTCCGCTTCAGGGAGTGAACGCCTTAGCACTTGGACGAGTGAATCCTCCACGCCCTCGGGAAAGGGCTGGCGCGAATACCGAAGTAGTGCGTCACAGAGTTCCGGAAGTACTGCGGAGCGTCTTTGGTAGAGGGTCCGAGGAGCTTCCGCAATCCATTTCCAGGCCCTCGCCACAGCTAAAGGACCAGAGTGAGAACAGCCCTGTACCAAAAGGTCGGTGAGTCGCGGGCCGGAAACATTCTGGAGCCACCGAGTCGCGTTCGGGGTTTTCAAAAACCTCTGCGTCTCGGGCGTATCCGTACCTTCGGCAATGTAGCACGTGATCACACTCCGCATGGCCGACTCAAAAAGCTGCGGGAATACCGGTCGGCCCTCAAAAGCCAGCACTGCATTAAGGAGCTCGACGGACTTGGCCAAGGGAAGATCAGGCACCTCAGTCAACAATATTGAAAGTCCAGCTTCGACAGCTTCAGATCTCTCGGACCCGGCGAGCAATAGTGTGCTAACAAGCCTGACATCTTTCGAAATGATCTCCCGCAACCAATAAGGATGGCCGGCTGACACCTGATTGCGGATCAGCACTGCAAGCACCTCGGCTTGCCGCCCTGCGCTAAACTGACTCTGTCCCAGCACTTCGTCGAAGCCCTGTCTGCTTGGCGGATATGTTGATGCAACGATTGTCAAGACACCGCTCGACCAATGACGGGTGCCAGATGCCCACTGCCGTACGAGATCCGGATAAGCAGACGAAATCTGGTCCGCAACGATATGCTGGATAGTTTGATTTGAAAATCCGTCGCTTACGTCGGACAAAATGTCGAGCGTTTCTATGACATCCGCTTCTCGAAGATCGCGGAGTAGCGGAGAGAGTAGTTGTTCGTCGTCGGCACGCTGCAATAGCGGAAGTACGGACCTGCGCACGAGTCGGAGGGTTTCTGTATCTCGCGTCGACGAGAGCCAGCCCGCAAGCACACGGGGCGCAGCGTCACCACCTACCTGCAAATAGGTAGCTGCGAACGTTGGTTCTAAGCGGAATATTTCCGCAGCTATATCAGGATGGGAGCGGAGGATCGTTAGTCGGGACGGGTCGGCGCCCGCGAGGTCGCGTAGGCCGAGAATCACACCATGTACGAATGGACTCTTAGTGCCCGCCATGCTGTCCGCAAGCCAGGTTCCACCGGCTTGTACTGCCGCCTCCGGATCTCGTGCTGTTACACGGGCTGCCGCAGATGTTAAACTTTCCTCGAAATCGCCGGCGAGATTTCGAAATGAGTCACGGCGAAGACGGTCATCGATTAGCCGCAAGCTCGTCAGTCCGTCGACCGCTGGCTGTGCGGAAGCCGCTGCTTGAATCGCGTCCCTGAGAACGAGTCGCTTAAGAGCCACGGCAGTTTTTGGATCATGCGCCAAAGATTCGACGACATCGATTGCCCCCACCCCTGCGGTAGGAGATTGCGCGGCGCGGAGCCGCAGTTCGTGTATGAGGGACAATTTCCTTACGGCCGTGGGATCTTCACCTAATTCATTCCAAACCGGAAGTTCACTCTCCCTTGCAGGCAGGCCCTGTTTGGGCGAAAAGAACGCTTCAGCCCAATACTCACACCATGGTTCGGTGGCTACCTGCGTCCCTTTACGTCCCGCCGTAGGTTCAATCAGATGCTCTGGAGCCAATTTCGTGAACCGCGAGAACACCGGGGAAGGTGCAAACAGAAGATCGAAGGGTCCGTCCTCAAGAGTCCGTTGCTGCAAACTGAAAGTGCAACAGGAAAATGTACATCGAAGCTTCGGCCATAGGTGTTCCAGGAGTCTCCATAAATACTCCTCGGGATCTCCAGCATTGAACCAAACAATAGGCCGCAAGCCTTGGCCAAAATAGCGAAAAACAAATGTGTTCGACGCCGCAAGGTCAACCTTAGTGTTGGGGAGAGGCAGAGCGCCAGCATCGGTCTGTAGTCGGACCGGCTCACCGAACTTGTGTTCGGGGGACGAACGAGGGTTTCGGAACAGACCGTTAATTGAACGAACATTAGTAAACATCCCCCAAAACTCGATGGGAACGAGAAGTGTATGTGTTATGACGCAGCCGGCACGCGGAGCCTCAGGATCTGGCCACGTTCGCGCCACGGCGACAAAGTTTCTGCTGGGCAGCGGATATACAGTCAGATAGGGATCAAGTTGGAGTCCTGAAGAAAGACTACCGGACAGATCGCTCAAACGCGTTATGAGCTCCGAATCCCGGTCGGACAACTTCGTGCTAGCGGCAATTTGTCCATGGCCGCTGCGATAACCATGCAGAAGTTGATGTACTTGAACTTCGGTCACCGCTAGTCCGTGCTCCCATGTTTCGTTGCGGGTGCGAACCCGAGCGCCCACGCTACAGGCAGCGTGATGTCAGTCGATGTCTCAACCGTCCCTGAGAGAGAGTGCACCACCTCCCCTGCCCTTCGAGGATCTCCTTTGAGGTAGTCCGCTTTGAAGCCTGCGTCAGCCGCGAGATCGCCGGACGCGACCGACACTCCAAAATATGCGAACTCAAACTCATCATCGCCCGCCTGAATGAACTGGGAAAGTAAGGGCAGATTTGATGCGATCCACGCTTCAGGACCTGACGCTTTTTGCTCATTGGGTGCAAGATCCCAGGCCGCGACAACAATCCCGACTCGCGGCTTGTAAGTGCCACTAACCCGCTCAGTGAAGGCTTTCCGTAAGAATTGAAGCCAGTCGACCAACACAACCTGCGTCGGCGGCTTCGCCTTGCCTGCCTGGTCTGTTTCCGGTGTGACCTCAGGCATCGGACTGCCGAGAATGCCGGGGCAGTTCATCCAATCAAGCGGCGCAATAAGCTCTGGCGAATCGACTCTGACAAAGAGCAGGCAGCCGCATCCGGACCGAATCTGGTCTTCCCATTCGCTCGACCATTGCCTGGTCTGAAAGACAGAGAGCACCTGCTCTCCCGGCAAATCAGGTACAACGAGACTTCCGAGAAACTCATGACCACCCGACGTGGTCTTTACAGGTATTTCAGTTTTGTCGTGGACGTCCTGCGGCGTGTGAGGAGCGAATTCACCCTTAAGCAGGTGATCCGCACCGGTCTTCAGATAGTCGATATCCAAGGGCAGTCCTGCCCTTGTGAGAATTCCATCCCCGGCCTCAAGACTGAGCCAGAAGCGGAACAGAAAATTTGTTTTACCCGCGTCTTGCACGCCGATTAACAGAACCGATCGGGACTGTTCTTGCTTTTCCATGTTCATCCTCTAAAACGCCGGAACGTGCGAGCACCCGGTTCGAATGTTGTTGATTCCGACGCTGCGCTGTTGGAGGACGGCTGATAGGAAAGCACTGTCTCAATCGCGCTGAAAACGCCCGTTCCGCTCTTGAACGTTTCAGGCTTTCTGGAGAACGATGCCGCTGAAATCTTTGTCGCAGGAAACCCCAACCCCGCCACGTAGTCACACAAGTCACTTGCCGCGGGCGGCATCTTCATTTCGATCTCGTCGGACTTGGTAACGAGGATTACAAATGGGGTGTCGCGGCTTACATTGACATCATTTGCAAGGCGCTCGGTGAAGTACCGCATCCGCTGGAGCTCTGCATGTCGCTGCGTGTCGGACATGAGCATAGTCCCGTCGACCAGCAGAATAATGCCATCCGCGCGTTGCAAAAATCGGAACGACTGGGCGTGATTGGCGCGAAGCACGAGATTATCGGTCCATTCGCCAGGAAGATCGGTCAGAAGGAGGTCGAATCTCCGGCGTTCCGCGTTCGTTTCGCGAATCGCGAGGTGCAAGAGACTCGGCTGTCTAGGATCTGACAAGATGGTATGATCCGCTAGCTGATTGGGCAATTGCCCACCTTTCCATTGGCGCAATCCTCTCGCACGGTCCTCGAAGGCCTGGAGTGAAAGACTGCCCGCGAATTGGTATGGGGCAGGCAGCGTCCCGCCTGACGCCATGAGGTAAAGGGAGGAAAGAAAGCACGTTTTACCTGCGTCAGTTGAGCCAAGCACACCGATAAGATGCCCGTATCGGGCACTCGTGACTTCGAGCGCATCTTCCACGCCGAGTTCAGCACCCAAATGAAATGTTCTCCCCGATTTCTTCTCTGAAATCACTATTTCAGGTACGGCCGCTGCCGGTTCGGTCTTCGGGACAACGACATCACCTGCACTCTCACCCGATCGGAAATGGGGACACTCCCCCAGATTGGCATGAGACAGCAAGCACGTCCCGGTGGCGGCTACCGTGCAATCGGGCTTTTCACAGGTGCCTTGCGCCACGGTCAGATCTCCTTGTTGTCCATGACGAACCGCTGAAGGATCACCTCTCGGAAAACTTGCTCCCCCCAATTCGTAGGTGATTGTGAAAACGTGAGGGGGATTCCCGTCGTGACCGTAAAATCTTTCCCTAGTTTCGGAGCGTCTTTACACTCGCGAAGGCGCTGGCATGCAAACGAAACCGGCAAGAGCGCGGGATAGCTTGTCGAAGCACCCTCGGCTCGGCCATCAGCCGGCGATAGGCTGTTGATCATCGCTTCTGACCAGTCTGCAGTAGCGTCCTGCAAGGAAACGGAGCTGAGCGTAGCTGGCTTGCGGCCCGATTCCACAGCGCGTTTTACCATCGCCACGGCGCTGGGTGAAGGCGGCAACAACGCTCGCTGGGCTAATTCGAATCCGGAACAGAATGCCGCAGCCATGGGCGAGATGTCGGCGAGCGGCTTCTGCTCGATTTCGGAATACGCCCCGAACATCCACCACAACGTCTCTATCTCCTCACGGTCGACCGCTTCCTGGGCGCTGACTTCACGCAACGCGGCTTTGAAGACCGGCAAAAGAGCATCCCAGACATCCGTTCCCTCGGCGGGCTTCTTCAGCTTGTCGAGCTTCTGGAATGCTTCGTTGCCACGCTGCCGGCGGCGCCGCGCCGCGGAATGAATTACCTTATCACTCGCCGCTGAAAGCGTATCAAGCATCCACCGGATGTACTTGTTGCTCGCGGCGGGGCGCGAAGACAGCGCGGAATTTATTGAGAGCGCCGCCACTACCGCCTCGTCGCCCGGTTTACCTTCTGGCTGGTTTGTAAGCAGTTCGCCGACAGCTATCGCGGCGACTGCCCTGAGTTCCGTCGCATTCTCTTTCAAGTCCTGTGGTAGTGTCGCATCCCGATCCTTCACTGATTTGATCAGCAGCGTGACCGCCGGCGACTCCTGTGAAAACGGCGCTCCGTCAAAGCCGCCAACGACACCCTGGAGAAAGGCAAGTAAAACGGCTCGATTATCCTTACTGGTTATCGCTGTTACCAACTCGGCTGCGGATTCTTTCCGTTTCCTGATCTTTTCGTCGTTAGGCTGAACGTCTGCGATCCTGAGGAATTCCAATGTGTGATTTAGCATGATTGCCTACCTGTCGTTAGATGAAAACGGATTCTCGCCGCGTTTGTCTTCCGGGACGAGCGGCATGATAGCGTCCCACAATTCATGAAGTTTGGCGATGTTCTTAGCCGCCGTCTCCAAAGCGACTCGTTCCAATGTCTGAGGCACCGGCTGATCCGCAGTCTTGGGAAGCGCATCGACGTCGACCAGAACTTTTAAGCGCTGGCGCCAGTCCAGGTAACGCCAGAAAAGGTATCTGAGCCTGTCAAATCCGGCTGTTTGTTTATTCATGTTGGATTGACCTTGCGGTGAGGCTGGAGGCTGATCTGGTGATGATGCCGGCTCAGGTAGCTGCGGAGACCCCCCGGAGACTGCTGCATTAGCCGCTACAATCGGGGTTAGCTCGACAACCTTAGCCTCTTTCTGAACCGGCTGCGGATCGATGTTTGGGCACTTAATTTGAATTTTGATCGATTCACCTGACCCGCCGAGACGCGTATGATCCGCATCGAAGCGGACGCTTTGCTGAACCCAGACACGCGGAACAATCTCGACGAGGAGATAGTGCTTTCCATCTTTTTCTTCGCACGAAAACTCAAGCCAGTTGTAGGTGTAGCCGAAGGCACCTTGGGGCGGCGTTACTGCCCCAGCATAAATTACGAGCCATTCCTTCTTCGTGATGGCATCTTCGGTCTTCTGAATGCTAAGTGAATGCTCGTGGCCCACCATGATTACGCGTGCGTTGTTTTGGAGGAATTGGGACGCCTCGGTTTCATCGATGAACCAGTCGAGTGGATGGTGAACTAGCACAATGTTTATGACGTTCGCTTCTTCCGCAATTGTGTATTGCTGGTTGCCCAGTACCATCTTTCCCACGGCGTCATCCTTGTCGCTTACCTGAACGCTGGTAAGTCCCAAGAATCTGAGTCTGATTCCGCCGGGAAGATCGAAGTGTCGGAGCCATAGCGGCCGGTCGGGTGACTCAAAGTCGCACCCGAAGCCATTCGCGAATTGCCGGTAGGCATGCAACTTCGGGAGAAAGGGATTTGCTGCCTCGCCGTCTGCGTTGATTTCGTGAAGCTGCGCCTGTACCAGCTCGGGGCCGCTCGCCCGGAGCGTGGCGTAAACCATCTTTGCCTGATTGGAAATCGCTTTGTGATCACAATCATGGTTACCGGGGATGGTGCTGACATGCGTCTCGTCGCACCCGCAGGCCCCGGTCAGCTTTTCCAGCCACTGGCTCGCTGTTTTATATTCCTCCGCCGTCCCTGAATAAGAGATGTCGCCCGTGACCAGGATACGAGAGGCTGGCCCGCGCTTTTTAGCTAGCCCTTCAGCGTCCTTGACGAGTGCGTCACGAATATGGTCGTGCTTCACCAACGAGCCATCCTTCTCCTGGCCAAAGTGAATGTCGGAAAGATGCAAGAAACGGTGTACCATCAGGTCGATCCCTGTGGGGCTAATTGTATTTCGGGGTGCAACATAGCATATCATCGCCTTATGCCCCCGACCAGAAATGTTCTGCGACGTTTTGAGGCAACGGGAGCCCTAGAAGAGACTTCAGTACGGCCAGACACTCCGTAACGAGCTGCTCGTCTCTCAAGGGCTCATCTACAGGCCCGTCGGGGAACTTGCCGCCATGAAACACGTTGTTCCGGACAGTGCGAACGTTCAAGAGAATTTCACCGACTGCTGAACCACAACTTCCCTGGCGAAGGACCCACTGCAATCGTCGGTCGATCAGAACCTGCTTTTTCGGCGGGTGCTCTTGCAGATACTGGCAACATCCAAGAACCGGAGCTAGCGTTGTCGGATCAAGAGCCGCAATTTCTCGCGCGAATCTGTCCCAATCAGCCGAAACCTGTTTGTCGTCGCCACGAACATATCCAGCTCGTTTCAGTGCGTACTCAAATCGGGCAAAAGTGCCCAGGAATTCAAGCGTGAGCTCTCTCGGCACATTGAGCGACTCGATTATGGAAGAACCTGGCTTTTTCATACGCCTATTAACAATGTCCGCGAGAATGTCGATGCAGTACTTAGTCACTCGCACCTAGCCATCCCGCCGATAGCGCTCCCGCTTGTTGGAGTAAGCTGACCGCAAATCTCGCTCAAGTCCACAAGCAAGCGATGACCGTTAGCACAGAGCCACTGCTTCGCGCGTTCGGTTTCGGGGCAAAGGCTGCGGACAGTCAGCCAGAATTTCTGGGAATGGTCCGGGACCGCCAGATGCACCGCCTCGTGGGTGACAAGATAGCGAAGGACAGCCTCCGGCGCCATGATTAGTCGCCAGTTAAAAGAGAGGTTCTGCAGAGCAGAACAGTTTCCCCACTTCGTGCGTTGTCCCATGATTAAGACCTTACCCGGTTGGCGTTTCAGCTTGGCGGTCACAACACCGAGCTGTAATTCAATGGCACTGCGCGCCTGTTTTCTCAGCCAGTTTTCGAGGCTCTTGGCGGGCGGCGTCACTGAAGTTGAACTGCGAAGGATGGCGATCCGGTCCGAGTCGTGAACAACCCGATTTGCCCCGGAACGCTCGGGATCTTCGTGGATCTGAACGCCAATTGACTCACCACGAAAGAGAATCCGCCCCGCGGTGTGCTGTTTCGGCCTCCGAATGCCGCGCATTCGCTCAACACGTTGAAGCTGGTCAACGATCCAAGCGCCGTTGGTGTGGAGGAAGTCAGAAACATCATCCATGCACCTATCATGAGGGTGGACGACTTCAACACCAGCCATGCCCACCCTAACCCGTAGCTTTCTGGCCGTCCTCGACGGGAGAAGGCGGAACTCGATCTCACTTCCGCCAAGCGAGATACGGGCAAGTGTCCCAGCCTTGCTTCCGTGGGTTTTACGCATCGGCCTTCACCAGCTCTTCGACGGCCAGTTTCAGAAAAGGCGGATCGGCATCGTCTGGATCGAAACCAAGCTTCTCGTAGGCAGGGTTCCAGGATTCCGCGAGCAATGACTGTTCTACGCGCATTCTGCCGCCTCTGGAATTGCTCCAGCCGGCGCTCAAGACGCCCTTAGACCGGAGATGTGTCACCATGTGGCGAGCGCAGTCAGCAAGATATTTCTCGTCCGCAGGGGCAGTGTTCGCCCGCAAAACGGTGAAGACTCCGTACTCACCGGGATTTACGAGACCGAGGCGCTCGGGTTCCTCCTTTGTCTTCGCGGCCTCGGACGCAATGGCCTCAAGTTCCCTGAGGCGCTTTTCGACGGCTTGATCGCTTGCGTCTTTCTTCGCTTTCAATTGCTGGAGCCGTTCGCCGAGCTGGCGGTACGTGAAGCCTCGTTCCCCCTCTTCCAGTTCACGGGTAAGGATCGCCTCCAGGGCGGCGGCCTTGTCAGCCGGCGTCGGAAGTTCGTCGAGTTTGGTCACATAGTCTTTATCAATCTTGTAGACCGGGAGAGCCTCTGCCATCTCGATGAAAGACGTGTTCTCTTCAATCAGTTGTCGCGTTTTCGCCGCGAGCTCTCCATATGTGGACTGCGGTCCGCGTTGGCGTCGTCGATGAGCTACATAAATACCGCAGAGCCAGTTGTAGCTGTAGCGGTGTTCGTAAAGACAAGGATCAGGCGCGACTGCCTCCCAAAGCCTTTCGAGGCTCTTGAAGTTGTGTTCGAAATTCTTGGAGGCATCGGGGTCGGCGAGTCGGCGGAGCGCCGCCAGCAGGCAGTCGCGCGTATCTTCGATCTTGATGGCCTTGAACAGTTCCATGCACTGTGACACTTCGCCGGGAACAGTGGCTTTAAGAGCTTCCCAGTCGATCAAGGATTCCTCGCGGATGTTCTCATCGAAGTTCAGCGCCTTTTCCAGGTTCTGCAAGACGCCGAAATAATCGACAACAAGTCCCGTGCGTTTCTCCATGGCTGGCAGCGGGCGATTAGTCCGGGCTATTGCCTGAAGGAGATTGTGATCGCGCAGCGGCTTGTCGAGATACATAACCTGCTCGACGGGGGCGTCGAACCCGGTGAGAAGTCGGTCGCAAACGATTAGGATCTTCAGTGGCGGTCGCCACTTGGCCCTCTCGTCGCCATAGGATTCCTGGTTCCATCGGACCCACTCTGAGGGCGTGAGTTTAAAGTAGTCGATCAGCTCGTCCTGTTTCTGTTTCCCGTAATGGAACTTTTGCAGCTCCGCCTCGTCGTTCTGGGCCTCCGAGATGATCACATCGGACCACTCTGCCGGCAGGCCCCTTCCCTTCAGCTTGATATCCAGTGCCTCCTTGTAGCGCGCACAAGCCGTACGATCTACGGCGACAAGCTGCGCCTTGAAGCCGTTGGGATCGGGGTGTTCAAGAAAATGCGTCAGCATTTTGTTGAGCACGATATCTATGCGCTTCGGGAGCCGCGCCAACTCCCGCCATTGGGATTTTTTCTTTTGAACGAAGTCCTTGATCTCCTCGTCTTCGAGCTCCATCTCCTGGCACATCTGCTCATAGCCAATGTTGAGTTTTTTCTCATCCACCTCGAACGGGACTTTGTCCCGAATGTAGTGGACCTCTAGGGTCGCGCCATCCTTGATAGCCCGCTTGATGCCGTAATAGCTTAAATATCGTTCTTGGACACCGTCTTTCATCGGCCCGAAGTCGCGATGGGTATTGACCATCGTTCGGTCGATGGGCGTCCCGGTCAGGCCATAGCGAAATGCGTTCGGCAGTTTTACGCGCATGGTCATGGCATAGCTTTCCTTGCCATCACCTTTCTGCGTGCGATGTGCCTCGTCGATAAGGCTGACGATGTTGTCCCGTTCCCGCGGCCCGAGGTCACCCATTTTCTGGAAGGACTGGATCGTCGTGACCAAAGTGCCGCGCCAGTCATTTCGAAGCCTTTTCTTTAGGTCCTCGACACCAAGAGCTTTATCGACGTTCGGGTAATCGCAGGCGTCGAAGTCATCTGACAGCTGGGTCTTCAGATCTCGCCGATCCACGACAATCATAATAGTTGGGTTATTCAGAGCAGCATGGCGGCGAAGCTTATAAGCCGCGAAAACCATCGTTAGCGATTTGCCGGAGCCCTGCGTATGCCAGATAAGACCCGTGCGCTCTTGGGCACTCACCGGCTTCCCGATCTGGGAAACAGTGCGATCGACGATATCATTGACGGATTCAAACTGCTGATACCGAGCAACCTTCTTGACGGTCCTGCCCTTCTTGGTCTCAAAAACCAAGAAATGCTGCAGAAAATCGAGCACGTGACACGGCTTCAGACGCAAAAGCCCGCGCACCTGGATCTGCAGCGCGTCATCCGGCTGATCCGCTTCCGGCTCGTTCCACCAGCCCTTTTTTTCCGGATATAGGCTCAGCCATCGTCCCCACAAGTCGAGATGACGCTCAATGTCCTCCTTGGTCGCGTCGTGGAAAAGCACCGTTCCGTAGCGGAACTCATCCTCGTCGGCCGCCACACAGAAGACGTTCGGTGCTAGGATAAGCGGCGCTTGCCGCTGGTAGCGATGAAGCTGGCGAACGGCCTCGGTCCAATCCTTGCCACTGGTGATGTAGCTCTTGTACTCGGCAATCACAAGCGGGATGCCGTTGACAAGAAGAACCGTATCCTCCCGGCACTGTCGTACTCCCTGAATGCGGTATTGGTTAGTGGCTGTAAAGTCGTTCAGGTCCTGCTTCGCCGGGTCGAATTCTATGAAGCGAACAGTTTTGGCTGGCTTTCCTGGCACAATCTCAACCGTGGCGCCATCGCGCAACAGGTCAAGAGTCTGGCGATTGGCTGTGAGCTTGTCCGGATGCGACATTGCCTTGTGCAACGCACCGATGGCCATCTTGGCCTGTGCCTCAGTAGTCACCTCCGGATTAATCTTCAGCACGGCTGCGACAAGCAGCTTTTCGACTAGCGGGTTTTCAAGCGGACGTTCGAACTCTGCCATCGCCGCTTCGTCTCGATACATCCATCCGAGGCCTTTGTCGCTTGGCCTGCCACTCCCTTTACCAGAGAGCCACTGGATAACCGGGAGTTCAACGTATCCCGCCTCGCTCATGCTGCTCCCATGGCTTCAAGGCGAATGTTAGGCACTCGCACGCTGCCGGTCAGAAGGTCGTGCATCAAGGATTTTTTGAGTGCGACCTGCTGTTCGAGCGTCGCTTGGCGGCAGTGTCCAAGTTCTTCGACGGCATCTAGGACCGCAGCCACCTCCTTTTGCCGATCAAGTTTTGGGAGTGGCAGCCTGATGCGCTTCAATAAATAGCAATTCAACGCGCCTTGGTTAGTTCCGCCACCAATTTCGCGCAGGCGCGAGTAGTGAAAATCGCAATAGTAAAATAACCATTTTCCGAAGATTTTTCTTCGAGGGACGAATGCGCCAAAGTTTTGATTGATGCAAGCTTCAATGTTTAGATAGGCGCTCATTCCTCTGGTTCGTCCCTGGCCTATCATCCCCACCAAAACAGTTCCGCGAGGCAGAAGGTTAATGCTGCATTCGCGCAGTGCCGATTCCGTGACAAACTGATCCGCGGCAACGATCACTCGATCGTGCACCTTACCAGTTGGTAACCAAGGAATAGTTCCGTTACGCCAGTAACGCCCCTCGACCCTCGACGGAGTCGAACCATTGCACACTTCGGCAACATCTTTCGCAATCTCAACCGCTTCAATTCCCTTGGGAATTTGTTCATCAGTTAATCGTCGGAAACCTATCCACGGGGGCATCAAGTCTTGGAGTAAGGCGCGTCGAAGAGCCACGACGGACTCGATTGATGCACGAGTCCGTTCAATGGCGGAGTCGGCAGCATCGAGTATCCGCGCAATCTCGGCCTGCTCTTCTTGGAGTTCTGGAATCGCAACGTGAAGCTGCGAAAAGTGTCGGGCCGTGACCGCATCAAAGGTTGTGCCTTGCGCTACGCGTTGAAGGCACCATCGCCAACGTTGAAGCCCATGAAAGAGAAAATCGGGATTACACGTCGTCGCGCGGACCGCTGCGAGGCCGCGGCCGATAGCGTATTCTCGGTCAGCACGGTTAACTTCTCCGACCGGTGCACGAACACTGATTAACGTGTCTCCTGCAGTGGCTGTCTTCTGCGGAGACGAACACCAGACACTCGCCTGTGGATACTTGAAGGAGAAATCAGCATTTCCTTGCAGGAATGGCAGACCACGGCCCTGGTCATTGTACGTCTCAGACGGCGGAGATTGACCAGCTATGACGTTTGCAGCTTTCGTAAAAGGGGTCGCTTTCCAGCCATCGACCAGCTGATCGCACTCCGGAAGGCGCGCCCACCGTAGCATCGGCACAGAAGAATTAACTGGCATACCCAACCCCTCGGAGAAGCAGCCGCAATTGAGTCTCGGCTTTAGAGGATTGTCTGTCCGCTATAGTAAGGGCAGCCAGTGCCTCTTTCACTTCGATGCGTGGCTCGGGCTCAAAGGTATCGACATACCGCGGAATGTTTAGGTTGTATTCGTTCTCCTGGATTTCATCAATTGAGACAACGCGAGCGTGCTTTAATAACTCGTCCGGGTCACCATAAAGGTTTCCGAGTTCATGACCGACGTCGGCCACTGCTTTGCGATACTCTTCAGCTCGTCGGCGAACCTCGGTGATGCGCTCGTCACGTTCGGCGATCTTCACTGTGAATTTGCTTCTCTGTGATTCGAGTTTGCTGATCTTACTTTCGAGTTTGGCCTTCTCGGTCTTCTTTTCCTCGCGTCCCGCTTCGGCCTGCAATTCAGCGATCTCCGTGTCAAATTTAGCGAACTTATCGCTGTATTCTTTGTACTCCGCCTCCATGCGCTCGACTTCCTCCAGCTCTCTCTGGTTAATCTGCTCCCGAATGCGGTTACTATGTTCGGCAACAAGATTAGGCACCTTCGCAGGGTCACCGTAGGAGTGGTAATGGACAAGGATGCGCATAACATCCTGCGGACGAAGCTCGTTCTGAGCGGATAGCTCCCGGTAGTGGCGAGCAGCGTAGACGAGTAAGACTTTGTCACGTCGTTTTGCCGGCCTCCCTTTGCTAAGAATGAGCAGGCAAGCAGGCACACCCGCTCCGTAGAAAACGTTGAGCGGCAATGATATGACGGCATCGATTAGGCGTGATTCCAAGAGCGCCTGTCGGATGAGGTGTTCGTCGTCCGCCTTCCGGCGCTTGATGATCGGACTTCCTTTATCATTGAGTTCGCCAGTCTCTTCCTCGACCTCCGGCTGACCGCGGGACAGAATGCCCTGGGGGCAGACGACCCCGGCGCGACCACCGTCGGCCAATGATGCGAGGATATGCAAGATAAAAGCATAATCGCCATATCCCGCGGGCGGTGAGTGAAAACCCGTTCCCCTTCCGAATCTCCCATAGGGGTCCTTATAGCCTTCATTCCCAAAAACTTCTTTCTTCAATTTGTCCCGCTTCTTCTTGTCATCCGTCTGCTGTTCCGGCTTCAACCACCAGAACTCGTCTGAGAACGGAAAATTGGCGACGACAAGGGAGAATTTCTTGACGGCTCCATGATCGAGGAATTGTGGATCGGTGATCGTGCTGGCACCGCCCCTGATGTCGGCCTCAAGGCCGTGCAGGACGGAGTTAATCTTGCCGATGGCGTAGTTGCCCCAGTTCATTTCCTGGCCGAAGTACCGGGCCGCAAGGGCATTCTGCCCATGCTCACGCAAAAAATCTGCCGAGTGGATCAGCATGCCACCACTACCACAGGTCGGATCGTAGATTGTGTCGCCAGGTTTCGGTTGGAGGATGCGCACCAGAATGTCCACGACTTCCGGGGGAGTAAAGAACTCACCGGCCTTGGCTCCAGCGTCGTCTGCGAATTGCTTGATGAGATACTCGTAAGCCCGTCCCAGGATGTCAGAAGGCACGCTCCTGTTAGACAGGTCGATCTCATCAAAGTGCTGGATCAGAGCATGAACCACCTCATTCGGAATTAACTTTTTGCCGCTAGCATCCGGCGCCGGCTGGTTCCAATCGACTGTGAACACGCCGCGCAGTTCTTCGTTGGCACTTGCAACCGAACGCATCGCATCGGTCAGTTTCTCGCCGATGTTCCCGGAGACAGCCAGCACGTCACCCCAACGGCTTCCCTCGGGGATATTGAATCGATGTTCTCCGCGAGCTCGGAAGACAGCCTTTTGCTTTTCCGTAAACGGTTGTCCCTGTTGTCTCTCCTGCTCCAGGATCGCCTCGTCGGCCTCGTTTTCCCACTGGTCGCAAAGGCGCTTGTAGAACATCAACGAGAGGATGTAGTTCTTGTAGTCTTGTCCAGCAGTCTTTCCGCGCAAGATGTTGGCCGCGCCCCAAAGATGGGCCTCAAGCTGCTGTTGGGTAAGTTTCATACCTGGTCTTTCAACTCGGCGTTTAATATTTCCGTCTTGCTCCGCGACAGCGGACGCGCGGGGGATTGCCTTGCTTGCTTTCATTGCGATGAGTTCCCCCCGGCAGAAGGGTCAGCGATGTATTTCTCCGCCGCGTCCCGCACGACCCAAGCCAGCGACACCTTTTTCTGTTTCGCGAGCTTTTCTAGCGTCTCGTAGAGATCGGGCGGAAAACTGATCGATGCCCGGACCGCCGGCGTGCTTTGCGTCTTCATGCTCTTCCCGCTTCCCCGCGTCTTCTTCATGGATAAACCATTGGTAATTCACCACATTACACCATATCGGTGAAGCTGCAAGTGGCCGCTTTTTTCTAGCGTCAGGGACTGTCACCGGATGGCCGAGACCGTGGGCTCGGGGAGCGCAGCGCGTAAGGCCCGACCGGCAGGCTATGCCGGGGACGCCCCGGTAGAACTGGAACGGTAACACAATTCACCGCGCGGTGTTCCGGGCGGAGGGACTATTCCGACGCCTTTTTGTCGGCGCCGTCCTTGTGGTGGCTGCGCTTCCCGTCGTGCTCGCCTTCATAGCCCCGCTTGGCGAGCTTCTCGTCGAACGCCTTCATGGCGGCTTCCTTCTGGCGGAGGGCTGGTGTGATCGGCCCGCGCCGGCGGCGAAGCCGGGGCAGATCGTGATTTACTATGCGCGCGATGCGCACGGCGCGTGCACGGCGGGGGTTGATCGGTCCGGGTCTTCCGGCGTAGGCTTTGCCTGCGCAAAGGAGGAGGCGATGGCGGACGAGGATATTTTCGCGGCAAGGCCGAAGGGATACGTCACCGGCCCCTCAAGCCCGTTGTGGTGGGCGGGCACCACGATTGGGAACATGAACGTCATGTTCCAGATGCATCATCCCGATCATGGCTGGCTGACGTTCTTTTTCCCGCCGGATGATGCCGACAGGGTGGCACTGGCTCTGCTCAAGGGGTCGGCAATGGTCCGGGAGGCCGCCAGAGCGCTTGCGCTGTCGACCGTGACAGAGAACTGATTTATGCAGGTTTCTTGTCGTCGTCGTGCTTGTGGTGGCTGCGCTTCGCGGCTTCGCTGCCGTCATAGCCCAGCTTGGCCAGCTTGTCGTCAAACGCCTTGATCGCGGCTTCCTTCTGGCGCAGCACTTCCTTTATCAGGTCGTGCCGGTGGGTTTCGAGCTGCTTTTGCTCGTCGAGGAATTTATCGACCGGATCATCTGGCATGATGCCATCATGCCAGAAAAGTTTTGGAGCCGGGGGCGCGGGGCCCGCCACGATCCCAAAGTGATAATGTTTGTTCCGGAAATTCAGCTACCGGGCAGGGGGCGCGGGGCGCTTCCGGGCCGGTATGAGCGGTACGACCACCTGCGGCTGTATGACAAGACCCTGCTTGGCCTTGGTGTCTTTCGCCGGTTTCTGAACCGTGAAGGTCCCGTCCGGGTTGTCAACGATCATCGGCGGCGCTTTGACCGGCTTCGGGGGATTCTGCGCGCTCGCCATCGCGGCGGCTGCAAGGGCAAGAATCGGCAATAGTCGCATTGTTATTTAGACGGCGGCGGAAACTTCTGTTTCACCACCCACACGATAACGGATTCGAGCTGGACCTTTGACAGGTCGGCTTTGCCCTGCTGGGCCTGAATCTCGACGGCGCCGAGTTCGACGTTAAGGCGCTCCATGCCTTCGGATGATGTCTTGCCCTCGGACTTGACGGCAAACCATGTGCGGATGCTCTGGGCCAGCTCGGGGTTCTTGGCCCGCAGGTCGGTTGTCATCTTGTCGATGAAATCAGCCACGTAGGCGGAACGGTCGGCGGCCGGCCTGGCGTTGAAGTCTTTCAGGCTCATCGCCTGCGCCGTCATCAGGACGAAAAATGCGAGGAAAAACCGCATAACTGAGTATAACCAGAATCGAATGAATCTGTTACCGCGATCTTCAGACAAGCTGCAAGCCACGGGGCGCGCCCAACGAGGCCGCCCTTCTCCCTTCCTTATATAGCTTCATAGCGTTTCAAAACCTCCATTTTTCTCTTAATGGGAAAGACGGGTAGAGCAGGCCGTCCCGAAGCAAAGTCAAGGGCGCGGGTTTTGCGCTCGTGAAACCCTTGACTGCGAAGGGCGGTCTGCAAAAGTGCTTCGGGAGGAAAATGGATTTGTAAACGCGTTCTTATCCGAGTTTCAGTCCGCCCTGGCCAGCCGGCCGGGGCGCTTTTTTCATTTCGAGGGAAGGCGTTCCGGTTTCGGTGTCAGAAGGTTGAGCGTCTGTTTCATTGGCGGCGGCTTCCGTGAAGGCGGGAATGGTGGTGATGGTGCATTCCTCGCCGAGGTCGGCGGTCTGCGCCTTTACCAGCACGGGCAGTCCTAGCAACCGGTCTTCGGTCAGGTTGTCGTCGTCATCTGTGGCCATTCCCCGATTCTGACGGCAAAATCTTAACATTCTGTAAAGCGCAGGGCCCGGCCTGAAATCTGGCTCGTGGGCGCGTTCTGGCTTTGGGGGTAATGTGGACAGGGTCAGGGCGTCAAAACGCCTCCAGCCTCAAAAAATCGGGCAAAGAAATGGGGCCCAGTGGGCTGGTTTGCTCACACGTTGCTCACACGGTTTGGCTCCGCGAGGGCATGCGCGTGGATTTGATCGGTTCTGTTTAGTTTGTAATCATCTACTTAGGACCATATCAGACGGGTTCAGACGGCTCGAAACGGTTTCGATTCCCGTTAGCGCTACCATGTTTTCATAGACTTACGGGCTCCAGGCCAGCACAGGGCAGCACGCGCAAGGCGCTAGAGGAAATCTCCTCAGAGTGTCAGCCATATTTTTCCTGAATTTCCGAGGCGTGAACTTGGTGGTTAGAGCAAGTGGCTCTACGCCAAGTGCGTCGAGATTAACCCTATTGCTGCGGACGCTACGATTGCTCCGGCTTGGCTGTTGGCGGCGCCGAAAAACTGCTGGCAAGCCTCTTGGCATTTCGGATGCTGCATCACGACATAGGCGATCCCCGCTACGACCAGGCCTGCCAGCAGGTTTCCAGAATCATCGCTTCTTTGTTTCTTCATGTGATCCATTTCTCCACCGATAAAAAGTAGTATATCGGAATTGCGAAGCGAGGCTGGTTCCTACCTTTACAGTGCCGTCCGAAACGGGGGCACGAGATACCATTCGAGCCGGGCCCGTCGGTCCTTAGCTTCATCGAGGCCATCGCTGTCGGTTGAGACTGAAATCTTCTGGGATCAGTTCTTGAAGGAGTTCTTCCTCATCGCTTCTGAATGCGCTACTTATCTTCTTGGCCCATAGCAGCGTTACTACGGCCTCGTAACTAGGCAGCAAAATCGACTCCTCCATAAGAGCATCAATGCGTTCCGCGTCCTGCGGTCTGAACCAAAGATTCGGGTCTACGAGACCTACGTGCATGGTTTCATCTCCCACCAGGAGGCGACCAGCAATCGAATGTTTGGCGGGCAGTTCGGGAAGCGGCAAGTGAACGGATAGAGCGTCGCTAGCGCGAAACCAGACAGCGCTGCCTTTGTGGCTCCAAACCATGGCGCAAGGTTCATTAGTTAGGTCGAGAAACCGCCAGATTGCGGTTGTGAGGCCGGTCTCGAACTCTGTCGCGATCTTGCTGATCGTCTCAAGAGACGGAGTTTCAAGCCGAAATGATGTTCTGACAAGCTTCGCGGGCAACAAGAGTTCCGCCGCAAATTCGTTAGCTTCAAGCTCTGGTCTTGGCAGACCTCGCCCGAATCGGCCGAGCGTGCGGGCATCACAGACATTGCTGAGGTCCTTGTGATAGGGAATGATGAAGTGTCCAATTTCGTGCGCGATTGTAAAGCGCTTTTGGGTTTCCAAGCGGAGTGATTCTTTTACACAAATAATCCCCTTCGAGGCGCTCTTGCTTCGTACCAGTGCCCCGTGCGCGCCGGTGAGGGGTAATTCCTTAATCCGCAACCCAAGTGCCTCACAGATTTTTCGAAGGTCTGGCTTTTCGGTCACTTCTAGCCGTTCAAGAAGCAAGTTTGCGAGTTGTGCCGCCGGTGTCACTGTTCGTCGTTTTCTCCCCAGTCTTCCCCTAGCTCTTTAACTTGTTCATCAAGGAGGCGGCGGTCCTCTTCGGTTAACTCCTCGCGCTTGTGGAAGGCGTAGGATGGATCGCCGACCGGACCGAGGACTGGCGGCTTAATCGAGTCGACGAAACCTTTAAGGACAGCTTTGCTACCTTCCAGACTGGTCTGGGGTCGAGTCGCGTCCAGCGCCTCCTGAATGTGGTCAGGCGGGAGTTGCTGCCGCAGTCGGTACGTGGTCGCCGCCGTTTCGGCGATTCGATGGATCATTTCCCGCGGATCAACTTGCGGCGCAACGAGATCGTAAAGCGCCGAGAGTTCCTCGTCTCCGAGCTGAGCCGCGTCACCAAAGAGAGACCCAAGTATGTCACGGTCGGGATTTTGAGGCGACTCATTGTTTGGCATACAAAAGTTCCTTGACGCCGGGCAACGCCAGCAATTTAATCTTAAGCTTCGACACTTGTGCCGGAGTCTTGCTCATTAGCTCGCCGATTTCCTGATTCACGTTCGATCCCCCAGGCCGCATTTGTGCGGCAGCTATCAAGTCCTCCAGTTCCCTATGCCCGACGACCAGGCGTTCCAGAGCACTCCAGAGGGACGTGGTTTGCACATCCCGGTCGAGCGACTCCGAAGTCGGAAGGTTCGCGTATGGGCTCTCGCCGTCGCTTGTGGAGCCAGCCACGAACTTTTGCCTCCGAAAATGATCGATCGCCTTCTTTTGGAGGACGCCGGCGAGAAACGCCTCCAGCGGACCTTTTGCTCGCTTCCACCCCAGCCCGTCGGGTGAGTTCCAGAACGCAAGCAGTGTCTCTTCGACAAGATCTTCAGCAGACACACCACAATCAAAGGTACGATAGCTGCCTCGGGTGACACGAACGGCCGTCAGCCACAACACTTTCCATAGACGCTCCCAATCAAGGCCTGCGAATCTGCCCAAAGCTGTCCCTTTCTTACATCTCCATCGAGAGCCTTCACCAGTGTATTCGAAGGGCGCATCATCATTTTGCTCGGAAAAAGTTGCCAGATCAGGAAAAACTGATCGCCGTCACACGAATACTCCATAGAACGAGATCGATTCGGGTCTGGCCTAAAGGGAAGTGGCGGCCCCGAGTGCGTTAAAATCAAAGGAGTTACATTGTGACGGGAGCAATACCAGAAGAGCAGTTCTCGTATCTTGACTCTGTTTTGGAGGAAGTCTGCATCGGTGTTCAGCTGACGCAGGCGCAGTACGATGATGCGACTCAAAAATACCAGAGTATCGGGGGATGGCTAGCACACCCGAACAGCCCCTTGGTTCGATATTCACCCGACGTCTATGCGCAGGGGTCCATGCGTCTAGGAACAACGATCCGCCCCTGGAGAGGCGAAGAGTTTGATCTTGACATCGTGTGCCAGCTTCATTACTGCGACGACCAACCAGCGTTGAGCGTTTACAACTTGGTTGCTGCGCGCCTGAAAGAGCACGGCACGTATCGCGCCATACTCCAGACAAAGAATCGATGTTTGCGCATCGACTACGCCGGAAATTTCCACCTTGACATCATTCCGGCGTGCCCCAATGGCGGGACCGCAATCAAGGTACCGGATCGCGAGCTGGCGGCGTGGGTATCAAGCAACCCGCTCGGCTACGCGGATTGGTTTTTTGGGCGATGCCGATACGAGCGAGGGCTGGGGAAGGCGGTTGAAGCGCGCATACGGCCGATGCCCAGCAATGTTCCTTCCGAGCACAAATATCCGTTACAGCGTGCGGTGCAGCTACTGAAGCGCCATCGCGACTCTTTCTTTGATGGCAACCTGGACGCTGCGCGGTCCATTCTACTAACGACGCTTGCTGCGCGCGCTTATACGGGCGAGGATTCCTTGACTCTCGCGCTGGATGCAATTGTCAGCGGTATCTGCTCCTTTACCACGAAAACAGTTGGCATTCCCCGAGTGCCTAATCCCACAAACCCAGATGAAAATTTTGCCTGCGGGTGGAACGCCCAAACGTATCCGCAATTCGTGAAGTACATACATAGCGTGCGACGGTATCTTGACGAGCTGATGCGGGGCGGCGGCATCGACCAGATGACGAAGTCCCTGGGTGGATTCGTCGGCCGGCCACTCGCCGAGCGGGCTGTTTCCGCACACGCTCACGCGATCGAAAAGCTGCGCGGCAGTCGTACCTTGCGCGTGGAGCCGAGAACAGGATTTCTCACGACCGGAGCGGGGCTCGCAATTCCCCGAAACAATTATTACGGCGCATGAATCGCCCAATTCGCACGCTTAGCGTTCGTGAGCAGGGGGCGTGGATGCGACATCACCACCCCAATTTCAATACGACGGTGACTGGTCGCCTGCTGCGCAGCGTGGGCTCGTTGCAGCCGACTCCAACGAGCCGCTCGTACGCGGTGATAATCTTCTACCAAGCCGGAGAACAGCCGGGCGCCTTTGTTCCCGGTTTGCTTCCCCGGACCGACGCCGAGCGGATTCCGCACACGTACGGCCCTGACCGGCCCTGCCTCTTCTATCCTCCAGGACGAGAGTGGCGGTCCGACATGACGATCGCGACTACGATCGTCCCGTGGCTGTCACTGTGGTTGTACTATTACGAGATCTGGCTCGCCACAGGCAGCTGGCAGGGCGGTGGCGTCGACCATGAGCCCAAGTCGGAGAAAGTTGATGTTTCGCATACTTAGCCTTGATGGGGGTGGCATTCGAGGGGCGTTCGCCGCGGCGTTTTTAGCGCGCCTTGAGAAGGAACTCGATGTGCCTATCACATCTTACTTCGACCTGATTACGGGTACATCCACTGGCGGCATTATCGCGCTCGCCCTCGGCCTTGGCGAGCCTGCTTCTCGAATTACTGAATTCTATGAGAAGCGCGGTCCCCGCATTTTTACGCGGCGGCCGCCTTACGCCATCCCGAAGTGGCAACGTGCCTGCGTCGGTTTTGCCAAACGCAAGTTCCCCGGCCTTGATGCGGATAGCCTGTACAGATCGAAGTACGATTCGAAGGAGTTGAGGGATGCACTCACAGAGGTGTTCGAAAACAAAACACTGGAGGATGCTGTTTCGTCGCGAATTGTCATTCCCGCAGTCGATCTCGTGTCCGGGCAGACGATCACATTTAAGACTCCGCACCAGCCTGATTTCATCCGCGATCGCCATCTTCGCGCGGTTGATGTCGCACTTGCAGCCACGGCGGCCCCGACATTCTTCCCCAACGCTGTTATTGCGCCCGGCAGTTGTTACAGCGATGGTGGTCTTTGGGCAAATAACCCGTCCATCGTCGGATATGTCGAGGCGATGAAGATCCGGGCCGTCTGCCGACGTCCAGAATTGGACCCGGTCTTTACTGCGGAAGACGTATTGATGCTCTCGATCGGCACGGGCGAGCCACAATACTACGCGAAGCCAGGCCCCACCGATGACGGACTTCTTTGGTGGGGAGGCCAACTCTTTGATGTGGCGGGCGGAGCACAATCGCAGGGGGCACACTTTCAAGCGGAGTACCTGATGGGAAGAGATCGGTACACCAGGGTGGACTTCAAGATGCCCGAACATCCGTGGCGGCTTGACGACGTGAGCGCACTCCCCCAACTTCTTCATTACGGAAACCAGAAGGCTGTCGATTATTACTCAAAGCTCCGACAGACTTTCCTCACGATTACAAAACCGGTTTATCGCCCGTTCTAGAAGCCCGAGTCCTTCATTCGAGGGTATAGGCGGAAGTTTCCGCCTCAAAAAGTATTTTAGGTTGGAATTGGGTGCATCGGAACGTGACTTGCTCCGTCCGGATTCGTTGGCAGTCGGAAGTTGGCGCTAACCCAAGTTGAAGGAACTTGGACGCATAGCGCCCAGAACCTTGAATTCGCTTCCTCGCCAGTCACTGTGGCCGATTCGGGAACGATAAACTCGGTCCAGGAAGTTGGCCGATAATGAGAAGGATTCT